>JAJDWK010000051.1 GCA_022825675.1 Anaerolineae bacterium
GTGGTGAAGAAGGTGTCTAAATCCATGAGTAAGCTCCTTACCGGTCCGTTTGGCACTTACTCTAAATTAGCACCTTCTTCCTATTTGCATCTGCCAATCGAGAACCAGTAGCGGACAAGCCTTGTAGGGGCGTTTCGCCGAAGCGCCCGCAAGATTGTGTTGCTTTGCGTGGGCGAGCCAAGGCTCGCCCCTACAAATCGCTAGAAGCATGTTGCAATCGACATCGATGATTTTGATGCAATTGCCCTGGCAACAACCCAACGGTAGAGGCGGCTCGCCCGGTCGCCCGTGTCGCCTCAATAGCTCAAGCCGAAGCCGAAGGGAAACAAGGGAGCAGCCGAATCTCCCGGCACATCCGGGCGCTGGGCGCGTACCGCCGCCATCGAAGACGGCAGCTCGAAAGGCAGCCGCCCACTCGGCGAAAAGCGCCCGCAAATGCAGTCCAGCAGCGCCGCGTCGCTCGCGCCGAAATTGGCGATAAGGGCGGAGGCCGCCGCCGCAATCTCGGGCAGGACCGCCGCCCGCTCCAGGTTGATGTCGACGATGGTCGGCACCTGCGCCAGCAGCGACAGGATGCGCCCCAGCGCCGGCTCTTTGAAGTCGAGATCGCCGCCGTGCAAGAAGCGTTCGAGGAAAAATTGCTCGCGCGCTTCAAAGGGAGTGCGCAGGCGCAGTATCGCGAAGTCGGCGGCGGCGGGCGCTGTTACCAGCTCGCCATATTGGCTGGCGATTTCGCGGTCGATATTTTCCACATAGAGCTTCGGGCGCGCTGGCAGCGGCAGGCAGCCGTCATTTTTCAGCAGCGCCAGCGATTTGCGCTGCGCCGCCTCGCCCGCGGCGCGGAAGGCGCTGCTGCCCGCGATGCGCGCCGCCGCCTCTTCATCGACATAAGGCGCGTCAAACAAGCCCAGGCGGAACTTATCCCGCAGCAGGCGGCGCGCGCTAGTGTCCAGCCGCGCGGCGCTGACCGCGCCCGCGTCCACCAGCGCGGTCAGAACTTCCGGGCAAGCCTCGCCGCCAAATTGGTCGATGCCCGCCGCCAGCGCCTTCGCCATGCGCTCGCCCACGGTCAGTTCCTCCACGCCCCAGGCGCGCGCCGGGTACACTGTGCCGGCGATGCTATCATCGGTCAAGATGCCCCAGTCGCTGCAGACGACGCCATCAAAGCCGAAGCGCTCACGCAGCAAGTCGCTGATGATGCCGCGGTTGAAGGCGAAGCCGACTTCTTCGTATTCGGTGCCCAGCGGCAGGCTGTAATAGGGCATGATCATCGCCGCGCCCGCATCAAATGCCGCCGCGAAGGGCAGCAGATGCCGCTCAAATTGCCCGCCGGGATAGACCTGCTCGCGACCATAAGGGAAATGCGAATCTTCGCCGTCCTTTTGCGGTCCGCCGCCGGGAAAATGTTTGACCATGCAGGCGACGCTCTCAGCGCCGATTTCCCGCCCCTGGAAGCCGCGGATGTAGGCGGCGGCCAGCCGCGCCGCCAGCTGGGCGTCGGCGCCAAAAGTCCCGCTGAGGCGCGCCCAACGCGGCTCGGTCGCCAAATCCGCCATCGGGTGCAGCGCCACCCGCAGTCCAACCGCCAGGTACTCCCGCCGCGCGATATCAGCGAAGTCCGCCACCAGCCGCGCATCGCCGATGGCGGCAAAGCCCGCCGGCTCGGGCCATTGGGAGAAGGCGGCGCTGCTCATGCGCGCCGCCGGGTTGTCCGTGAAGCTGTGCCGCGGGTCGGATGAGAGCGTAATCGGGATGCTCAGCCGCCGCGCCGCCGCCAGCCGCTGCAGCTGGTTTGTCCAAGCGGCGGTCTCGCGGGCGCCGGCGCTGCCGACAAGGTTAAAATGTGTGATGCCTTTGTCCAGCAGCTCGCGCAGGCTGGGTCCAAAGCCCATGAAGCGCGCGTCCACATCAAAAGCGCCATCGGGCGGTATCATCACCATTGTGTGGAAAAACAAGCCAGCTTTTTCTGCCAGGCTCATGCGCGCCAGCAGGTCCTCAACGCGCTCGGCGATGGGGCGGCGCGCCTCTTGATAGGGCATGGGGGATGTCATCCGCGCTCCTGATTTTCTGCTGTGCTTGCTAGGAATTGTACCGCGCCCGTACAATTGCCAACAGGGATGCGCATCCGCTACACTTAGGCTGCATTGCAGAGGGGACAGGACTTTGGCAGAACCCAACTTCAAGAACCGCACCCTGTACCACGGCGACAACTTGAGTTTCCTGCGCGGCATGAACAGCGAAACCGTGCAGCTCATCGCGACAGACCCGCCCTTCAACAAAAATCGTGATTTCCACGCCACGCCCGACAGCCTGGCGGCTGGCGCCCGCTTCAAAGACCGCTGGCGCTGGCATGATGATGTGCACGAAGAATGGACCGACAGCATCAAAGATGACTGGCCCGCTGTCGAAAGCCTGATAGCGGGCGCGCGCCTGGCTTACGGCGATGACATGGGCGCGTTTTTGTACTGGCTAGGCGTGCGCTTGATGGAGATGCACCGCGTCTTGCGGCAGGATGGCACGCTCTATCTGCATTGCGACCCGACCGCAAGCCATTATCTAAAGTTGATGCTGGATGCGATTTATGGTCGGCAAAATTTCAGAAACGAGATCATCTGGCACTATCGCCGTTGGACAGCGGCTAGCAGAAACTTCCAGCGCATGCACGATGTATTGCTGCGCTATACCAAGTCCGATGCCTTCACATTTAACCTGCTCTACGAGCCTTACGGCGATTGGATCGACAAAGATTATCGCTATGTGGATGAAGAAACGGGCAGGCGTTGGCGCTGGCATACAGTGAAAGGCAAGCGCTATAAAGTCTTTCTTGAAGACAGGGACCGCGGCGTCAAACTCAACGATGTTTGGCAAATCCCGTATTTGGGCTCAACAGCAAAAGAGCGCACCGGCTACCCCACACAAAAGCCGCTCGCCCTCTACCGCCGCATCATCAAAGCCAGCAGCAACGAAGGCGACATCGTGCTTGACCCCTTCTGCGGCTGCGCGACCACGCCTGTCGCCGCCGAGCAGCTGGGCAGGCAATGGGTCGGCATCGACATCTGGGACAAGGCGCATGAGACTGTGCTCGCGCGCCTGGCGGCGGAGGGCATGCTCACCGCTGACAAGCCGCCGCCGCAATTTTGGACGAAGCGGGTGCATTATGAAACCGCGCCGCCACGCCGCAGCGACCGCAATGAACTCGCCGCGCCCAGCCTCAAGCTGAAGACGCCGCGCCCCTTGGAACCCTGGGAGAAGCTGAGCCACCGGCAGATGAAAAAGATACTGGCGCAGGCGCAGCGCAGCAACGGCAATGTCATCTGCGCCGGCTGCGGGCGCGAGCTGGAGCGCGAGTTCATGGAATTGGATCACATCAGGCCGCGGGCGGATGGCGGCGAGAACCACATCCGCAACCGCATTCTGCTCTGCCGCCCCTGCAACGGCAGGAAGGCGCAATATCTGACGCTGCGCGGCTTGCTGCATGCGAACAAAAAGGCGCAATGGCTGAAAGACGAAGGCTTGGCGCAGTTGGCGCGGGAGCATGCGCGCGAGCGCGCCGACTGGGTGCGTGATAATTTTGACAGCGCCGAGTGCCAGGCGCTGATTGGCGGTTAACTCGGAGTTGTAGAGGCGGCTCGCCCGCGCATTCACGAATATAGCGGCGGGGGTTTCATCGAGACGCCCCCGCCCAGCTTATATCGAGCGCGCCGCCCCGCCATCCACGCGCAGGGTCGCGCCGGTGATGTAACTCGCCGCTGGCGACAGCAAAAATGCCCCCGCCGCGCCGAAATCATCAATCGTGCCATAGCGCCCCAGCGGGATGCCCTTGAGGCTGCGCTGCCGCACCTCTTCAATGCTCAGCCCCGTCTTCGCCGAAGTAACCGCGTCCAGTTGGGCGACGCGGTCGGTATCAATCCGCCCCGGCACCAGGTTGTTGACGCGGATGCCAGCGCCCGCCAGTTCGTCCGCCAAGGTCTTGACCATGCCCGCAACCCCCGCCCGCATAATCGTCGACAAGCCCAGGCGGGCTATCGGCTCCCGCACCGAGCCGGAAGTAACTGTGAGGATCGAGCCGCCAGCGGGCATGTGCGGCAGCGCCATGTCAATCATGCGGAAGCTGCTGAGCAGCGTCAGCTCGAAGGCGGCGGCAAAATCCGCTTCGCTCACTTCTTGCAGGGTCTTGGCGGGCGGTCCGCCAGCGTTGACCAGCAGGCAATCAATCGCGCCCCAGGCGGCGGCGGTTTTGTCCACCCAGGCTTGGATGTCGCTGGCTTGGCGCACATCGCAGGCGGTCGCCAGCGTCTCCGCGCCATAGTCCGCGGCGAGGGTCTGCGCCGCCGCCTCGACATCAGCGGCGCTGCGGCTGCAGAGCGATACCTTGGCACCTTCCGCCGCCAGCGCCTTCGCCACGCCATATCCCAAGCCCTTGCTCGACGCGGCGACCAGGGCGGCTTTGTCTTTCAGTCCCAAATCCATGGATCTTCCTTTTCTGCTTCAGGAGCACTAGAGGCATTATATCGCTGTTTCTCGCATTGCCTCAGTAATTCCAACAAAGTAATTGGAATTTGCAAGCGCGGAGATTCGACAAGGGTTTTTATCGCCGAGGACACCGAAATACGCCGAGATACACCGAGAAAAGCATGAGAAAGCCCCTTTATATCTTTTCTCGGTGTGCTCAATTTTCCTTACTGTTCTCGGTGGCAGATTTTGGGCGAGCCACCGGCTCGCCCCTACCGTTGGGATGAATGCGGGCGATGCCGCTCTCGCCCGCATTCGGCATTTGCTTATCGCCTGTCCGCCGCCTTTTCGGTACACTAGGCGCAGACTGCAAGCACAATGGAGAGCCGCTGCATGGCGCTGCCCGAACGCGAATCGCCAATTGGCAAACCCGTTTCCCTCTTTGTAACCTGCATCGTCGACATGATTTACCCGGGCACGGGCATGTCGGTGGTGGATATATTGGAACATGTCGGCGTGACGGTGGACTTCCCGCCGGCGCAGACTTGCTGCGGCCAGCCGGCTTTCAACAGCGGCTACCGCGCGGAAGCGCGCGCGGTGGCGCAGCATTTCTTCCGCGCTTTCCAAGATGCCGCCGTCATCGTCACGCCTTCTGGCAGCTGCGCCACGATGCTGCGGCACGAATATCCCGCGCTCTTCCGCCCCGAAGAGGGCGCGCTTTATAAAGAAGCCCAGCGCATCGCCGCGATTACCTGGGAATTCAGCGAATTCCTGGTGGAAGGCTTGGGCATCGTCAACCTTGAGTTGCAGCTGCCGCAGCGCGAGAGCTTCGCCCTGCACGATGCCTGCCATGGCTTGCGCGGCTTGGGTCTGGGCGGGGCGGCGCGGGCGCTGCTGACGCAGCTGGGCAATGCCGATCTGCAGGAATTAAATGAATGCGAGGTCTGCTGCGGCTTCGGCGGTTTGTTCAGCATCAAAATGGCGGAAATCAGCAATGCGATGCTGCAGAATAAAGTGCTTAATATCGAAACTTGCCCGGCGGATACTATCGTCACCGGCGATGTCAGCTGCCTGACGCAGATGAACGGCGGGCTATCACGGCAGAAATCCGCCAAGCGCGTCAAGCACCTGGCGGATGTGCTGGCGCAAGGCTTGCCGCGGAGGGCGCCATGACTGTCGAGCTGAAATCCAACGATTTTGTCGCCCTGGCGGATATCGCCCTGCGCAACCCGGACTTGCAGCGGGCGGTGGGCGCGGGCACCCGCGGCGGCTATCACAAACGGGCGCAAGCCATGTACGCCCACAGCGCCGAGCACGGCGAATTTTTGCGCCAGCAAGCGGCGGAAGCCAAGCGGCGCGCCCTGCGCAAGCTGCCGGACTTGCTGGAGCTGGCGGAGCGCAATTTGCAGGCGAATGGCTGGGGCGTCGCCTGGGCGGAAGACGCGGCGCAAGCCAACCAGCAGTTGGTGGCTATCGCGCGGCGGCACGGCGTCGAGACCGTCACCAAAAGCAAAAGCATGCTCAGCGAGGAGCTGGGCGTCAATCACGCGCTGGAAGCGGCGGGCTTACACGTCATCGAAACGGACCTGGGCGAATACATCATCCAGCTCAACAAAGAGACGCCCAGCCACATCGTCGCGCCCGTGATGCACAAAACCAAAGCGGAAATCCGCGATATTTTTGTGCGCGAGCTGGGCATGCCCCCCACCGATGACGCCGAAGCCATGGTCGCGTTCGCCCGCAAAATGCTGCGGCAAGATTTCTTAAGCGCCGATATGGGCGTCTCCGGCGGCAATTTCATCATCGCGGAGACGGGCTCCCTCGGCTTGGTGATGAACGAAGGCAACGGACGCCTCTGCACCACCAGCCCGAGAGTGCATGTGGCGCTGGTGGGCATCGAAAAATTGGTGGAGACGGTCGAAGATTACACGGCGCTAACGCAGGTGCTGCCGCGCAGCGCCACCGGGCAATCGCTGACGGTCTACACCAACATCCTCAACGGACCGGCGCGGGACGAAGAAGCGGACGGACCCGAACATTGTTATGTGATTTTTGTCGACAATGGACGCAGCCAAGTCTACGCGACCGACTATGCCGAGGCGCTGGCTTGCATCCGTTGTGGTGCCTGCCAAAATGCCTGCCCCGTCTATCGCAGCACCGGCGGGCATGCCTATGGCTGGGTCTATGGCGGTCCCATCGGCGCGGTGTTGACGCCGCTGCTGGTCGGCTTGGAAAATGCCAAGCCGCTGCCCCATGCCAGCAGCCTCTGCGGCAGCTGCAAGCAAGTCTGCCCGGTGGATATTGATTTGCCGCGCATGCTGCTGGATTTGCGCCATGAGCAGGCGCAGGCGGGCGCGGCGGCTGATGGCTGGGCGCTGGGCATGAAGTTCTGGGCAATCGGCATGACATCGCCGCGGCGCTATGCCCTGGGCGGGCGGGCGGCGCGCGCCGGGCAGGCGCTGCTGGGCGACTATCTGCCCGCCCCCCTGGGCAACTGGACAGACTATCGAGACTTCCCGAAATTTGCGCCCAAGCCCTTCCGTCAGCTTTGGCAGGAACGGGCGGCAGCCAAGCGCCGGGGGCAGCCATGAGCGCGCGTGACCGCATTTTGAGCCGCTTGCGGCGGGCGCAGCCGCCCTTCCAGCAGCTGCCGCCACTGGCGGAGCGGCGGCGGGTCGTCCCGCTGGAAGCGAAATCCGCCGACGAGCGCCTGGCGCAGTTCACCGCGGAGGCGGAGAAGCTGGGCTGCGTCGTGCATCAAGTGGGCAAAAGCGAAGCCATCGAGCAGATTATGGAGCTGCTGGCGGGCGATGATGGCGTCCTGGCATGGGACGCGGAGCAGCTGCCGCTGCCTGAGCTGCCCGCGATGCTGCAATCGCTGGGCGTGGCTCTGCGCGCGCCTGACGATGGCGATACGCGCGTGGGCATCACCGGCGTCAGCGCGGCGCTGGCGGCGACTGGCAGCCTGGTGCTGGAAAGCGGGCAGGGGCGGCATCGCAGCAGCTCGCTTTTGCCCGATGTGCATATCGCGCTGATGAGCCGCGAGCAGCTCCTGCCTGATTTGGAGGCATGGGGCGCGGCGCAGCGGGAGCGGGGGCTGCCCGCCTTCCGCCAGGCGAGCAATACGGTGATTGTAACGGGACCCAGCAAGACGGCGGATATCGGGCATCAGCTGGTGAAAGGGGCGCATGGACCGCGGGAGCTGCATATTATGGTCTTGTCTTCTTTTTCTGGGGATTCGCGATAAACTCTCGCTGTTCCCGGCAGTCGGTATACACCAGTGTGAAAGCTGGGGTAGCGTCTTTTGAACATTGAGGTATCGGATGAGATGGCACTGCATTTGCAGCAGCTCGCTCAAAAGGAAGATATGACCCTGGAAGAGCTTATCGGCGACATGCTCAAGCGCTATGATGTGTAGCGGAAAAGCGCAGCCTTGGCGGATTTGGCTCGGGCTGCGCTGCAGAAGCCCTTGGCGAATATAGAAGGCGCGGAAAGCCCTGTAAGCAGCCGCGAGATTTACGAGCGCGAGTATGCCGATAACCGTGAACGGGAATATCTGCCGGGGTCGCTCGGCCGGTTCGCGCAGGAAGCGCTCAAGGCGGGGGCAACTTCAGAGCAAGCGGTCGATAGCTCACGCCGCAGCCGAGACATATTAGATGCTGAATACGCTGATTATAGCGACCGGCGCATCCGTAGATGACGATTATTGCGGACACAAGTTTCCTTTATGCTGTTCACAACCCTAAAGACATCCACCACCGAGCCGCCCCGACATGCGACTTTACGGGCTAGGGAGTTCCCCCTAGCCCTCCTCAATCCCCGCCGCCGCCATCAGCCGCCGCAAAGCGCCCACCGCCAGCGCCATGCCCTCCGCGCCGCTGAAGCCGCTGGAATGCCGCGCTTGCAGCAGATGCGGCTCCAGCGACAGGATGCCGCTGTAGCCCGCCGCCGCCAACTGCGCCAGCAGCGCGTCCACTTGTCCCGCGCCAGCGCCCGCCACCGTCACGGTGGAGCGCGCCTCGCCCGCTGCTGGCAGCAGCGCGTCTTTGATGTGAATATAGCCGATGTAGGGGCTCAGCCGCTGCCACCAGCGGTCCACCTGCTCGGCGACGCCGCATTGCACAAAATTCGCTGGATCCCATATAAATCGCAACTGCGGCGACTCGATGCCCTGCAAGAGGCGCAGACAGCGCCCGGGCAAATCGCCGACCAGGTCCTTCTCGTTTTCCAGCAGCAGTTGCAGGTCCAAAGCTGCCGCCAGCGCCGTCAGCGCGCCCAGGCGGTCGAGAGCTTCTGGCAGCGCATCCTCGCCGCTTTCGCCCGCCCGCGGATAAAACGAGAACAGGCGGATGTTGCGCGTGCCCAGCTGCCGCGCCGTCTCGCCGATACGCTTGAGCCGCTCCAGCTCGGTTGCGATCGGCTCGGCAATCGGCGATTTGCCGATGGGGCTGCCCATGCAGGCGGCTGTCACGCTGTATTGGGCGCAGAGCGCTTTGACGCGCGCGATATGCTCGGCGCTGAACTCGGCGCAATTCACGCCCCAGGCGGCGCGTACATCAATATGCCGGATATCCAGCCCCGTCAAGACTTGTAGTTGCTCTTCAAAATCGACGGCGGCTTCATCGCCAAAAGCGCTAATCTTCATCGTTTTTCCTCTTCGTTTTTCTTAGCCTGCGCGCCGCGGAGTGTAGCAGACAGCAGCGGCAGGCACAGGGTGATACGGTAATTTTAACCACCGAGTACACCGAGTTTTTTGCAGGCGCGCGCATCAGGCGATTTTTATGACGACCTTGCCAAAGTGGTCATGCTCTTCCAGGATGCGATGCCCCTCGCTTATCTGGCTGAGCGGCAAAACGCGGTCAATCACCGGGCGCAGGACGCCCTTGCCCGCCAAATCCAGCACGCGGCAGAGCTCGTTATAGCTGCCGCCATTGGCACCGAGGATGCTCAGCTGCCGGTGATACATCTGCGGGATGCTCAAATCAAAATGCGTGCCCGAGTGCGAGCCGCAGACGACCATGCGCCCGTTGCGCGCCAGTGTGCGCAGGCTGTCCGCCCAGGTCGCCGCGCCGACCAGGTCCTGCGCGACATCAACGCCGCGCCCGCCAGTCGCCGCCAGCACCTGCTCCACCCAGTCGGCTTCTTGATAGTTGACGACATGGTCAGCGCCGAGGGCGCGCGCCTTCGCCATTTTCTCGGCGCTGGAGCTGCTGGCGATGACGGTGGCGCCAGCATGTTTGGCGATTTGAATGCCCATGGAAGCGACGCCGCCGCCCGCGCCGGGGATGAAGACGGTCTCGCCCGCTTGTAAACGCGCCACCGTGATAAGCATGTGCCAGGCGGTTTTGCTGACGACAGGCAGCGCCGCGGTTTCGACCGCGCTCAAGCTGGCGGGTTTGGCGATGAGATTGCGCGCCGGCGCCAGCATATAGTCCGCCAAGCCGCCATCGCGATGCTCGCCGATAATCTCGTGCCGTGGGCAGACGGTGACTTCGCCCGCGCGGCAAAATTCACAAATCCCGCAAGTTACCAGCGAATACAAGGTGACGGCATCGCCGATTTGCCAGCCGCTGACGCCCGCGCCCAGCGCGTCAATGAGGCCGCAGGTATCGACGCCGGTCGTCAATGGCAGCGGCACCGCGCCAAATTTTGGTCCGCGGCGGATGCCGACATCCAGCCAGTTGAGGGCGCAAGCCTGTACGCGGATGCGCACTTCGCCAGCGCCCGGCTGCGGCAGCGGCACTTGCTCCAGCCGCAGCACCTCGCGCCCGCCGTGTTGATGAAAGCGCGCCGCGCGCATCGTCTTTGGCATGGGAAGTCTCCTGTTCAGCCGTCTATCGGCAAAATCCGCAGGCTGCCGAGGGGCAGGCGGGCATCGGCGACGGGCGCGCCAGCGGCGGCGCTGACGGCGATGCGCTGCAGATCGCTCAAGCGATACAAGCCGGTGAAGACATCGTATGCGCCCGGCCTCAAGTCCGCTGGCAGCGTCAATTGCCAAGTTTCGCTATCCGCCAAGCCACTATACCACAGGCGCGTTGGCAGGCGCGCGCCCAGCGGCTGCTGGTCATGGTTCCAGAGGGCGCCGCTGTCCGCATGCACAAAATGCAGGAATTGGATGAGATCTTCCGCCCCCGCTGTGGCGGCGCGCCAGGCAAAAGTCAGTGGCAATGCCGCGCCGGCGCGGGCAGCGGCGGGCAGCTCGGCTTCTTCCAGGACGAAACCATTGGCGAAGCGGGCGCGGGGCGCGGCGGCTGGCGGCGGGCTGGCGGCGGCATCAGCGCGGCGGACAAATTCGCCCAGCACCAGCTGAGTATCGCTGAGCTGGCGGCGGTCGCTGTTGACAATTGCCAAATCCGTGAAGCCATCGCCATCAGCGCGCCACAGTGTCAGCACCACCCAATAGGCGCGGTTGACGGGCATCGCCGGCGGCAGGCGCAATGTAATCGGATTCTGGAAAACTTTGATGTGGCGGCGATGCCCCAGCCAATAGCCGCGCTGTCTGTCCGCCCAGGCATCTTCATGCGCGATGGACGCGCCGCTGGCTTGGTCTATCAGATGCGTCGAATAACCCAAGCCGGCGCGCGTGAGCTGCAGCGGCGCGAACAAAAATATCGAGTTGGGCGCGCCATCCGCCCGCGTTTCATAGCCATAGAGCCGCAAGCCCGCTTCGTATTCGGCGGAAAGCGGCGCGGCTGGCAGCTGATACCGCGGGCTGCCCAGCGGCGAGCCGGCCGCCAGCAGCGCGAACCACAGCAATGCCATCAGCGACAGCGCCGCCCGCAGCCTCAAGCTGGGCGGCGGCAGCGCCCCCGCGACCTGCCCCAAAACCGCCAGCAGCAGCAGCCAGGCACCCAGCAGCTCGAGCGCTTCTTCCGGCATCGTATAATAGTGCAGGCATTCGTCCCGGTGCAGCCGCACAAGCTCGTCACAGCCGAGGGGCAGATTGTCGATGAGCATGCCCGCCGCCGCCATCAGCGCCAAGCCCAGCAAAATCAAGGCGAGCCAGGGGCGCTCGCGGCGGGGCAGGCGCGCCAGCAGCCAGACGGTCGCGCCCGCGGCAAGCGCGCCCACCAGCGCATAGGCGCGCAGCCAAGCCGCCTCCGCCAGCAGCTCTTTGAGCGAGAAAAATTCATCCAGCCCCAGGAAGAGCAGCAGCGCGCCGATTGCCAGCAGATAGCGCCGCTGCCGCAGCGGCAGGCATCGCCCGCGCCAAGCGCCCACAAGCGCGCTGCCGCCAGCCAGCGCCAGCTGTGATGCCGCGAAAACCGACTGGATATTCCATTCGCGGTCAAGATGCCAAAACCATTCTTCGCTCGGCGTCAGCGCGCGTATTTCCAGCGAGGCGATGACCAGCAGCAGCTGCGCCCCGAGGCTGAGGGCAGCCAGGCGCCGGGCAGCGGCGGGCAGGCGCGGCAGCAAGCGCCATAGGCAAAAGCCGCCCAGCGGCGCATACAGCAATAGCATAAAAATGCGCAGCAGCGCCTGCGCGGATAGAAATGCCTCAGCGCTTTGCATATACAGTAATTCCAGAGATTGGGATTATCGTGGATATTTTCTCTTAGCTAACAGGACACAGGTTATTTTAACCACAGAGGGCACCGAGATTTTTCTGCATATTCGCAGAAAAAGAAGGTGATGTAGGGGCGTCTCGCCGAGACGCCCGCAAGAGCGTGTTGATTCATGTGGGCGAGCCAAGGCTCGCCCCTACAAATCGCCAGGATTGTGTTGCAATCGACATCAATGTTTTTGCTGCTATTGCCCTGTTTTCTCATGCTTTTCTCGGCGGTTAATTTCTTGTAAGCGTCAAACTGCCCAGCGGGATGCGGCCATCGACATAGGCATTGCCCGCGGCATCGCTGACGGCAAGGCGCCGTTCATCGCGCAGGCGGTAAAGCCCGGTGAAGACTTGATAGCGCCCGGGCGCGAGGTCAGCGGGCAGCGGCACCTGCCAGGTTTCGCTATCCGCCAAGCCACTATACCACAGGCGCGTTGGCAGGCGCGCTCCCAGCGGCTGCTGATCAAAGCCCCACCAGGCACCGCTATCCGCATGCACAAAATGCAGGAACTGGGCGAGCTCTTTTTTGTAGTCGACATCGCTGCCCCAGGCGAATGTTAGCGGCAGGGTCTCGCCCGGCTGGGCGCGGGCGGGCAGCGCGGCGGACAGCAGGGCGAAGCCTTTATCAAATAGCGCCAGCGGCTGGGCGCGGGACGGGCGCGGGCGCAAGACCAACTCCTCCAAGACGAGCTGCTTTTCGCCCAAAGTCGGCAGGTCGCTGTTGAGAATGCGCTGGAGCGGGAAGCCGCCGTCCGCGCGCTGCCACTGCGTCAGCACTGCTTTTACCGCGCGATTGGGCGGCGCATCAGGCGGGATTTCAAGCGACCCCACTTGCGGGAAGACCGGCACATAACCCGGCGCCATTCTCATTGCGCGCCGCGTTGTTAAATCTTCGTCCTTGGCGTATACGGTCTGTCCCGTTGCCAGGTCTATCAGTTGGATGGAATAGCCGCCGCCAGCGAAATCCCAGGCATGCGGCGATATCAGCAAGGTGTAGTGGACTGCCGCATCGTGTATAGCAAGCGAAAAACCATGCAGCTCGACACCGCTTTCAAACTGCGCTTTCACGGGTCTATGCGCCGTCCATTGGGTAGCTGGCGGCAGCGGCACCAGCGCTATCAGCAGCGCCGTCCACAAAACGGGGAAAGCCAGCATCAGCGCCTTGGCAGCGCGCCCTAGCGCCGCCGATACCGCCGTCAAGCGCCCCAAAAGCGCCAGCGCTATCAGCCAGCCGCCGAGATATTCCACCACTTCTTCATAATAGCCGAACTTGACGCAGCCATCGGCAGGCGATACCAGGATGCTGATGCAGCGCGATCCCCATTTGTCCAGCAGCAAGCCGCCGACAGCCGTCAGCAGCAAGCCCACAAGCAGTGTGCCATGCCATGCCCAGCGCTGGCGCGGCTGGCGCTGCATGTCCATCAGCGTCAGCCAGGCGACTGCCGAGCCGAAGAACACGACATAGACCCGCCAGTGAAACAGGGCGGCGGCGATATTTTTGATTTGGTCGGAATATTCCGCCGTCGACAGCAGCAGGAAAATCCCGCCTATGCCGAGAAAATAGCAGCCATCCCACCAGCCATCCCGCCGCCGCGCCCAGGCATTTGCCAGCGCCAGCGCCGCAATCAGCGTCAATTGCGCGGATGCCAGCACGCCGGGGATATTAAATTCCGCCGTGAAATCCCAGAGCCAGGCGTCAAAGCCCGACGCTGGCGGCAGCGCCAGCCCGAAGAAAAAGACGATTATATGCGCCGCCAGCAGCGTCAAGCTCAAAACTTTGCCCAGGGGGGAAAGCCGCGGCATCAGCTTCCAACTGACAAAAGCCGCCACCGGCAGATAGATGACCAGGCAAACCAAAAAGCTCACCGCTTCTATCGTCAGGTATAGCCCGCCCATGCCCGCCTTATCCTTTGTCGCATTCTTTTTGCGAACAGTACACAGGTTTTTCACCACAGAGAACACAGAAGCAGTTAGCACAAAACAATGAGACTCTTTATGGGCGAAGAATCAACAGGGATTTTTAGCACCGAGTACACCGTGATACACCGAGAAAAAATTAGAAAATCTCTGAGTCTCTGTTGCATCGCCGCCGCTACGGGTTCTCACTATTGTGTTGCGCTTTCTCGTGTATCAGCAAGCTGCCGAGGGGGATGCGCGCATCCAGGAAGGGCTGCCCCTGGGCATCGGCGGCGGGCACACGCTCTTTATCGCGCATTCGGTAAAGCCCCGTGAAGACTTGATAGCGCCCAGGCGCGAGCTCTGCGGGCAGCGGCACTTGCCAAGTTTCGCTTTCGCTTAAGCCACTATACCACAGCCGCGTTGGCAGGCGCGCCCCCAGCGGCGGCGCATCAAAGACCCACCAGGCACCGCTGGCTTCATGCCCAAAATGCAGGAACTGCGCGTGATCTTCTTCGCCGGCGGCGGCGCTGCCCCAGCTGAATTCCAGCGCCAGGTCCCTGCCCGCCTGGGC
>JAJDWK010000052.1 GCA_022825675.1 Anaerolineae bacterium
GGAGTGTCTAATGTTGTGGATATTCGCGCCAGCCCCCATCCCCCGGCCCCTTCCCCCAAAATGAGGGAAGGGGAGATTTACTTTGTTTTGAAGTCCCTCCCTCTTTATGGGGGAGGGATTTAGGGTGGGGGAAAACGCTGGTGTATCCACGCATTTAGACACTCCCTAAATTCGCAAATATTGAAAAAAGCGTTATACTGTGGTCAGATATTGGCAGGAGGAATCTAGAATCCAGTGAGGAAACAAGGATAAAGTTCATGGACGCTTTCAGTGTCAGCAAAGTTTCCCCTGCGCCATCAGCTCAATCTGATATTGAACGCATAGCCACATTAGAAGAACGGTCAAGGCATGCCGCCACCAAGGCGGAGCTGCATCGATCGCTGTTTCTGCTATTTTCTGCTCTGCTGGCAGCTATTGGCGGGCTGATGGTTCACCTGCACAACACAACACTCAACGAGATTGGGCAGATGCGTGAAGTTTTATTTGAGCTGCTGCAGCGCATCCCCGCTGGCGGATAGCGCCCTCCCACTTTCACCCCCACTTCAATCAAATACGCCTTGCAGCAATAGCTCTTCCGCCCGATGACAAGTTGAGCAAACCGGGCGGCTCCCCGCTGGCGGTATGCTGCAGCCGTTGGCTCACCTTGGGCACCGCTTCGAGCAGCATCTCTGCATAGCGGCGCAGCGGCTGGCAATGCGCCTTTGATGCGCTACAGCCGCATGAGCGCGGCTTAGAGCAGAGCGCGAAAATTGCGTAAGACGCGGTAGATAATGCGGTTGGAATCGTGATAGCGGATAGCGCCGCGGTAGGCGGCGCGCACCAAATAGATGATATCATCGCCATCAAATTGCCAATCGACATATTGGAAGCCCGTCAGCCGCGCCGAATCTTCGGGGCTTAGCCCGCTGCGGTCGCGCATCACCGTGGCCACTAGCCGCCAGTTGCGCAAATCATGCGAAACGCTGAGCGCGAGTATATTGCGCTGGCTGGTCCAAACAGGATTGGTGACGGGGTTGACCAGCGCCAGGTAGAGTTTCGTCTGGGGGTCATAGCGGATGGTGAATTTGCTGCCGCCGCCGGGGAAATCGATGAAGCCGCTGGCGGCGTCAAAAGCGATGCGCGCGCCCTTGTCATGCACCTTGACGATGACGGCGCGGTTCACCATCGGGCGCGCATTCAGCCGCAGCAGATTAAACAATGCGCCATCAGGCGCGACCACGATATTGCCTTCCAGCCAGCAGGGGCGCTGCAGCGGCGTCCAATCCGCCGGCGCCCAGGCGGGGTTGAAGGGGATTTTGTTGCTCATCGTCCAGTTTTCCGCGTTCAGCAGGTCGGCATCCACCGGCGCGGAGACGACGCAGGCGTGAAAACTGGGACCATGCACCGCGGGATTGGCGTCTTCAAATGCCTTGTAGAGCCGCCCCTCGTGCTCAAGCACGGGCACAGGCGCGCAATGATAATTCGGCGGCGCGCGGAAGGCACCACCGGCAAAAAGCAAGCCGCTGCTGGCATCCGCCGGGTGCGTCCAGGTGAAGCCGCCATCATCGCTGCGGCGGATGACTATCGAGCCGTATTGCTGGGAGACGCCGAAGATATACACAGCGCCGCGATGCCAAAACAGGCTGCTCCAATAACAATTCATTATATGCGTGATAGTAGTCCAGCTGACACCATCGTCTTCGGAGCGGTAGACGCTGGTCAAGCTCTCTTCGTTTTCGTGGTTCTTGGGGCAGTTGGGCAAGCCGAAGTAATCATGCGTTGCCAGCAATGCGCCATCGTCAAGACGCAGAATGCTGGGACTGCCGAGGAAAGTCCGGCTCAATTCGGGCTGATATTTGACTTCGTGCCAGGTCATGACGAGGGCAACCCTTTTGCTTAGATACAGGCGCGGAAATTCTTCAATACGCGGAAGACAATTTGATTGGAATCGTGAAAATTGCGCGCGCCGCGATAGGCAGTGCGCACGACATAGATGAGGTCAGCGCCATCGATTTGCCAATCCACATATTGGAAGCCGGTCAGCATCATCGAGGCTTCGGGAATCAGCCCGGTATCGTCCGCAATCAGGGTCTTGACGATGCGCCAATGCACGAGGTCATCCGACACGCTGAGCGAGAGCAGATTGCGCTGGCGCATGGGGTGACGGGCGCGATAGCGTTGGGATGCCAAGTCGAGCGCCATCTGCTCCAGCAGCTTTTTATCGGCGAGGCTGTTGACCAGCGACAGGTACTTGCCGCTGATGGCATCGCGCCGGATTGTGAACTTGGCTTTGGCACCGGGGAAATTGATGTAGCCGGTTTCGGCGTCAAAGTCCAGCCTTTTGCCGCCCTCGCTGATTTGCAGGCGCGGCGCTTTTTCGTCGAGCATCGCGCCGCCTTCAAAGGTCATGATGTTCAAAAGCGCGCCATCGGGCGCGAGCACGATATTGCCTTCGCGCCAGCCAGCCGGGCGCGCCCGCTGCCCATGCCAACCCGGCGGTATCCAGCTTTGATCGAAAGGCAATTTATTGCTCATCGTCCAATTGCCCGCCTCGAGCAAATCGGCGTCAACTGGCGCGGAGATGACGCAGGCTTGGAAGTTGCCCCAGCCCGGCGGGTCGCAATCTTCAAAGGCGCGATAGAGCCGCCCTTCATGCGCCAGCACCGGCACGGGGGCGCAGTGATAATTCGGCGGCTCGTGATACGCGCCGCCGCGGAAAAGCAGCCCGCTGCTGGCGTCCGCCGGGTGCGTCCAGGTGTAGCCGCCATCATCGCTGCGGCGGATGACTATCGAGCCGTATTGCTGTGATGTGCCCAGTATGTAAAGCGCGCCCGCATGCGTGAACAGGCTGCTCCAATAACAATTCATGATGTGGGTGATATTTTGCCAGGTCGCGCCGTCATCTTCCGAGCGGTAGATGCTCGTCAGGCTCTCTTCGCCTTCGTGATTCTTCGGGCAGCCCGCCAAGCCAAAATAATCGTGCGAAGCCAGCAGCGCGCCATCTTCCAGCCGGACAATGCTGGGGCTGCCGAGATAGCTCTTCGCCAATTCGGGATGATATTTAATCACAGACCATCGCATGCATGCGCTCTTTCGTTTTTTTGATGGCACTTAGAGTCAAGAGAACTGGGTCCGCGCCGAAGCGCGAACCCGGTGTTGACCGTCGGCGGATTTATTCGCTGACGAACCATTGGTCAGAATGCCCGCTTTCAAGGTGGCTGATGTAGACGACACCTTCAGCCGGCGTGAAGTTATGCAGGCGGTTGGAGCGGATGAAGACTTCTGGCGCCTCGCCAACGGGACCAATGTGATAGATATTGCGCACGGTATTGGCGACCAGGAGTGTGCCCAGCTCGACATAGCTGTCGGAGCCAATCTCGGTCAGCTGCCATTCGTCCACCAGCCGCATCTGCTCCTGCTGATATTCGGGCGGCTCTTCGCCTTCCGCGCCATCAGAGAGCCACCATTGACGCCAGGCGAGGCCGCCGCCGACAGGCGTCGAGTCGATGCCATAGGGCGGGCGCAGCCAAATCGGGCGCTGGTACATGTCCTTTTCGCTGACGACATCGGCAAACCAGACGGAAGCGTGCACTTCGTTTGCCAGCAGCGCCTGCTTGAAGGCTTCGCGCGTACTGGGGTTGATTTCCACATCAACGCCGACCGCTTCCCAATACTCCGCCATCAGCTCGGACATGGGGATGCGATTGATGGCGTCCCAAAGCACGATGGACAGCTTTTCGCCATCCGGGCGCAGGCGCACGCCGTCATCGCCCATCATCAAGCCCATGTCATCCAGCAGGGCATTGGCTTGCTCGGGGTCATACTCGGCATAATGCCCGCTCATCCAGTCTTCATAGAAGGCGGAGGCGGGCGAGACGCCCCATTGCCGCGCCACCGCTTGACCGAAGAAAAGCACTTCGTTGATCTCATCGCGGTTGACGGCGAGGGACATCGCCTGACGGAAGCGCAGGTCGTTAAATATCTCGTTCAAGACGGGGTCGTTGACGGTGATGTTGAACTGATATTTGCTCATCGCGCCTTGGTCGGCGGGCCACAGGATCGTTGTGTAGTTGCCTTCCGCCTCGCCCGCCTTCAGCACCGGCAGGTCGCTGACTTCCAGGTTGTAGAAGCCATAATCGATAGCGCCGGCTTGCACATTGAGGATGACCACTTCCGGCTCCGCCAACAGCAGGCGCACCTGACGATCGATATAGGGCAGTTGATTGCCTTCGGTATCGACCTTCCAATAGTAGGGGTTGCGCACATAGAACTTGTTGCCGAAGTCATCCACTTGGTCCAGCACCCAGGGCTTGACGACTGGCAGGTCGGGGTCAAAGTCGCTCTGCCCCGTTTGCCCGTTCATGTGGAATTGGAAGGCGGCTGCCCAGGTGTCAAAGCCCTCGGCTTCGGCGATGGACTGCGCATCATCGTTGTAATCGGCATGCCAATTTTCCAGGTAATGGCGCGGCGCCAGCGGGAAGCCTTGCCCGCTGCGGGCAACCACGATTGGGAAGGCGGGGTTGGGCTGGGCGGCGATGAAGTTGACGGTGTTGTCATCAACTTTTTCCACGACCAGCGCCGTGCCGCCGGGCTTCAGCGCGTTGGACATATTCGGCAAGTCCGGGTGCAGCATAATGTCTTCGTACCAGAACATGACATCATCGGCGCTTACCGGGCTGCCATCGCTCCACTTCATGCCGCGGCGCAGGGTAACTGTCGCTACCATCAAGTCTTCAGAAAGCTCCACGCTTTTGGCGACTTCGGGGAAAATCACTTCCCAATTGGTGGAGAAGCCGGTGAGATGCTGGTCCCAGGCGGTGAAGCCGGTATTGCCGAAGGATGTGGGGTTGGTGGCGTTGAAGGTGATTTCGCCGCCATAAGCGCCGATGGCTTCGCGCGGCTGCACCACCATGATATCGCCATGCTCGGGCAGGCGTTCTTCCAGCGGCGGCAAGTCACCCGCGGCGACCATTTCCGCCAGCATCGGCGCTTCGCTCATCATGCTGATGGCGTTGCCAGCGGCTTCGTATTCGTCCATCGACCAAGTGCGGAAGTTATCGGCGGCGGAATAGCCAGCGTCCTGGGCGGCGGCGCCAAATGCCGCCAGCGCCAAAAGCAGCGCCAGCATCAAGCCAAGCGCCATACGATAGTTGGATCGGTACATCTGTCTCCTCCTTAAAGAAACGAAAATCTGTGCACAATACGCGGCTGAATGTTTCTTATGCGCGCCTCCTTTCCAAGTCCACAAGCGGCGTCACAGTCTCATATCGCGACGCCGGTCAAGTGCAATTCCTCAGCAAAATGACATGCGGCGAAATGCCCCGGCGCGACTTCTTGTAATGGCGGCGGCTCTTGCCGGCAGCGCTCCTGGGCATAGGCGCAGCGGGGATGAAAATAGCAGCCCGCGGGCGGCGCCGCCGGGTTCGCCACTTCGCCGCTTAAGATAATCTGCTTTTCTTCGAGGCGCGGGTCCGGCTTGGGCACGGCGGAAAGCAGCGCCTCGGTATAGGGGTGCTTGGGGCGGAGGTAAAGCGCCTCGGTCGCGGCAAGCTCAATGATTTTGCCGACATACATCACAGCGACGCGGTCGGCAATATGTTCAACCACGCTGAGGTCATGGGCGATGAAGAGATAGGTCAGCCCCAACTGCTCCTTGAGATCTTGCAGCAAGTTGAGAATCTGCGCCTGGATGGAGACATCCAGCGCCGATACCGGCTCATCGGCGATGATTAAGCCGGGCTGCGTCGCCAGCGCGCGGGCGATGCCGATGCGCTGCCGCTGCCCGCCCGAGAATGCGTTGGGATAGCGATTGAGGTGACCTGTGTTCAAGCCGACCAAACGCGCCAATTCTTTTACTCTATCTTCCCGCTCGCGCTTGCCGATGCCCTGCGCCCAAAGCGGCTCACCGATGATATCCAACACCGTCATGCGCGGGGACAGGGAAGAAAAGGGGTCTTGGAAGACCATCTGCATCTCTTTGCGCAGCGCGCGCAGCGCCGGCTTGTCCAGGCTCATGACATCAACGGTTTCGCCGCTGCTCGTACGCAGCCGGATTTCGCCCGCGGTCGGCTCAATCGCGCGCAGCACACAACGCCCCAAGGTGGTCTTGCCGCAGCCGGATTCGCCCACCAGCCCCAGCACTTCGCCCTTCTTGATAGCGAAGCTGACATCATCAACCGCTTTGACGCTGCCGACTTGCCGCCGCAGCAAGCCTTTCTCAATCGGGAAATGCTTTTTCAGCGCAGTCACTTGCAGCAGGGTGTCGTCAGTTGGCATGAATGACACCTTCAGCGGCATTTTCTTCGGCTGCCGCGACCACTTCGGGATAGACAAAACAGGCGGCGGCGTGATGGTCTTCGATTTGCGTCAGCGGCGGGTCCAGGCGGTTGCACAAGCCCTCAATCGCGGCGGCGCAGCGCGGATAAAAGCCGCAGCCGGGCGGACGGTTGATGGGCACGGGCACCGCGCCGCGTATCGATTCCAGGCGGGCGCTCGATTTCTTGCCGATTTTGGGAATCGACTGAATCAGCGCCGAGGTGTAGGGATGTTTGGGATTATAAAAGAGGCTGTCGACATCAGTAAATTCGACAATTCTGCCCAGGTACATGACGGCGACAACCTGCACCATGCGCGCGATGACGCCCAGGTCATGCGTGATGTAGAGGATAGACATGCCAAATTCCGCCTGCAAATCGCGCATGAGCTGCAGCACCTGCGCCTGCACGGTAACATCCAGCGCCGTTGTCGGCTCGTCCGCTATCAGCAGCGATGGCTCGCTGGAAAGCGCCATCGCAATCATCGCCCGCTGGCGCATGCCGCCCGATAGCTGATGCGGGTATTCGTTGAGGCGCTGCGCCGGGTTGGACATGCCGACCCGATTTAAAATGTCGATGGCGATTTTCACCGCTTCTTTTTTGTCCGCTGTGCGATGCAGGCGAATGGCTTCCAGGATTTGATTGCCGATGGTATGCAGCGGGGAGAAGGATGTCATCGGCTCCTGGAATATCATCGAGATTTCGCCGCCGCGAATGGCGCGGATTTCCTGCCCATAGGGGTCGAGCGCGGTGATATCGACGGGCGCGCCAGCGGCGGGATAATAGCGCACGCTGCCGCTAATCTCGGCATAATTTGGCGCCAGGCGCATAATCGAGTTCACGGTCATGCTTTTGCCGCAGCCGGATTCGCCCACCAAGCCCATCGTCTCGCCGCGGCGCAAGGTAAAGCTGACGCCATCCACAGCTTTGAGCATGCCCTCTTCCAGCGGCAGCTGCGTTTTGAGGTTCTCAACTTCGAGCAAGATATCGCTCATAGCCGCGCCTAGACATGTTTGTAGGGGTCGGCGGCATCGCGCAAGCCATCGCCCAGGAAGTTAAAAGCGATGACAATCAGCACAACAACCGCGCCCGGATAGAGCAGCCAGGGGTTAATCGTAACTGTCTGCACATTTTGTGAATCCTGCAAGAGCGTGCCGAGGCTGACAGCTGGCGGCTGGATGCCCAAGCCGAGGAAGCTGAGCGCGGTTTCGCCCAGTATCATGCTGGGGATAGCCAGCGTCAGGTGCACAATCAAATAGCTGAGGAAGCCGGGCAGCAAATGGCGGGTGATGATGGCGCTTTCGCGTAAACCCGCCAGCTTGGCGGCGAGCACATAATCTTCTTCGCGCAGGCTGATGAGTTTGCCGCGCACCACCCGCGCCAAGCCCGTCCAGCCCACAGTCGCCAAGACCAGCGAAATGCCGAAATACACTTGAATCGGCGTCCAATCGGGCGGGACAAGCGCCGCCAGCGCCATCCACAGCGGCAGCGTGGGCAGCGATTGCAAGAACTCAATCATGCGCTGGATGAGCATATCCGCGCCGCCGCCATAATATCCAGAGATGCCGCCAAATATCAGCCCCAGCACGAAGCCGACAGCCAAGCCGAGCAAGCCCACAAAGAGCGATGTGCGCGCGCCCAGCAGCATGCGGCTGAACAAATCCCGCCCCAAGCCATCGGTGCCCGCCACAAAGATGACCGCGTCTTCATGCACGCCGAAGAGGTGGATGTCGGTGTCGATGAAGCCAAGCAGCTTATAGCGCTCGCCGCGGCTGAAAAACTGGATGAAATACTTCTCGCTGGTATCTTCGACATAAGCGCGCTGGAAGGTGTTGAGGTCCAGCTCGCTGGTGATTTTGTGGACAAAGGGGCGCGGGTGAAACGCGCCATCAGCATCGATGAAGTGAATGGGCGTTGGCGGCGCATAGAGGAAGCCGGTATCCCGCGTGAAAGGACCATAAGGCGCGAAGAATTCGGCGAATATCGCCAGCACATAAAATACGCAGAGGAAGATCCAACAGAAATAGGCGACCCGGTGCCGCCGGAACTTGCGCCAGATCAACTGCCGCTGGGACAGGATTTCGTAATGCAGCGTCGCTTCCGCATCAAGCTCAAGCGTGACGCTGGGGGCGATTTTAGCCGAGTCCACTAATTTCCTTTCTCATAGCGGATGCGCGGGTCCAGCCACATCAGCAGAATGTCGGACAAAAATACGCCAAAGACTGTCAGCACGCTCAGCATCAACAGCATGCTGGCGGCGGCATAGGTATCTTGCGCGATTAATGCGCGCAGCAGCAGCGGTCCCGTCGTCGGCAAGCCCAGCACGATGGAGACGATGGCGGAGCCGGAGACAATCTGCGGCAGCAAACTGCCGATATTGCTGACGATGGGGTTAAATGCCATACGCAGCGGATATTTCATGATGAGAAAGCGCTCGCGCAGTCCCTTGGAGCGGGCGGTGATGACATATTGCTTTTGGAATTCATCAAGGAGCTGGGCGCGCAAGATGCGGATTAAGCCGGCGGTGCCAGCCGTGCCCACCACGATTACTGGCACGGGCAGGTGGGTAATCATGTCCCAGATTTTTGCCAGGCTCCAGGGCGCGCGCAGATATTCCGGCGAGAACAGCCCGCCCGGCGTCACGCCGAAGACGCGCAGCATTATTATCATAAAAATAAGCGCGATGAGGAAATTGGGCGTCGCCAAGCCAATCAGCCCGATGAAGGAAAAGACATAATCGCCAATGGAGTATTGCTTGACCGCCGAATAGAGGGCAATGGGAATAGAGACCACATACACAAATATCAGCGAGGCGATGGACACCGTCATCGTCAGGAAGAGCCGCTCTTCTATCAGCGGCCAGACGGGCTGCCCCCACTCAAAGGATTGCCCGAAATCGCCTTCGGTAACCAGCGGCACAATCCAGCGCACATATTGCTCGTGCAGCGGCAGGTCCAAGCCATAACGTTTGAGCAGGAAATCAAGCTCCGCCTGGTCGACGATATCGCCGGAGGCTTCCAGCTCCGAAGCGTAATTCTGTATCCAACTGCCTGGCGGGAGGTTGATGATATAGAAGGAAAGTATCGACACCAAAAAGAGCACGATGACCATATAAACGAGGCGTCGAAAGAAATAACTTGCCATATTCTGTCCCCATTTTCGGGCAACAAGGCATAACAATATTTGAGCGGGCTCGCGGTATGCCAGCCAGCCTAGAGCAGTAGCCTAGCGTAAAGCCGGGGCAGTGTCAAATTGTCGCGGCGGGGGGCAGGGCAATCGCATCAAATAATTCTTCACCACAAAGACACAAAGGGCACAAAGTTTTTTCTTGAAATGGCTCTATGCTACTTCATTTATCAGGGTAGTTTGTACACACCCCATACCACCGAGAACACAGAGAAAAAATGAGGACACCGAGAAAAGCATTAAAGAGGCTTCTCATGCTTT
>JAJDWK010000086.1 GCA_022825675.1 Anaerolineae bacterium
TACCTTACGGCAACGGCTTGGGCGCTATGTTCGCAGGACCATGTCTTTTTCGAAGGCCGATGAGCAGCATTATCGCATGACGCGTTGGTATATCATTGAGTACAATTCAGAGATAGCATCACTTACTATGTAACCACTACCAAAGTTTTTTCTTGAAATGGCTCTATGCTTCTTTATGTATCAGGGTAGTTTGTACACCGCCCTTAGCACCGATAACAGCGAGGAAAATTGAGAGCACCGAGAAAAGATTTTAAGAGGCTTCTCATGCTTTTCTCGGTGTAACTCGGTGTCCTCGGTGGTTACATGTGCGTTGGATTCCGCTTGTTGTGGCGAAAGTCTCTTTTAGGTAATTGCCCTGCCGATTTTAGTGGGAACGCATCGCCGCCGGCAGGTGCTCAAAGCGGTTGAGATAATGCAGCACTGGCTGCCTGCCTTGGTAGGTGATGCGCGTGATGGCGGTGTTATTGTGATAATAGCGCATGCTGTATGCCTGTGATGGCAGCTGCGAGAAGATCGCCTTCAGCAGGATATCGAGGAACCCGGCGTGAGAAACCAGGGCGATGGTATCCTCGCGCTCCCGCCATTCCTGCAAAGCGCGCGCCACTTTTATCGCGCGGAAGCAGCTGCGCGTTTCTGGCTCGAAGCCCAGGCTGGCGTCATACCAGCCGTCTTCAGTAATGTCATCGGTCAGCGCATAGCCAGGGAATTGCTGTTGAATCTCGCGGCGGGTCATGCCGCCGAAGCCGGTGGCGCGCCCGTTGCGCCGCAGGAACATGCCGCCTTTTTCATGCAAATCCAGCCAGAGCGTCGGCTGCAGGTCCAGCGCCTCGGCAAGCGGCTGCGCTGTCAGCAGCGAGCGGTACATGGCGCTGGTAAACAGCCGCGTAATCGCGTAGCCCTCGCCGTTGACATCCTGCGCTCCTGCCAGGTGCCGCGCCAGCAAATCCCGCTGTTGATAGCCCAGCGCAGTCAAATCGGGGTCGAGTTTGCGCTGGTGCAAATTGTCATGGCTCAGGATGTTGTTTTCCGATTGGGCATGGCGAATTAGATAGACTTGCATGCGGCATTCCTCGTGGCAAATGGTCGCTCGCAGCGCATTATACTGGATGCTGCGGCAAATGTGACCGCCCGCATTCATGCAAACGGTAGGGGTGAATGCGGGCGATACCACTCGTGCAATTGCCCTGCTTCCACCCCGCCGCCGCTGGAGAATTGTCGCTGCCCCGTGTACACTAACGCCCGGCAAAAGAAACGGGATCAGGCGCGCCAATGCAGAAAATCGTCACGCTTACCATGAACCCGGCGCTGGATGTGGCGGCACCGGTGCCGACAGTCGCGCCGGAGATCAAGCTGCGCTGCGGTCCTCCGCGTTACCATCCAGGCGGCGGCGGCATCAATGTATCGCGGGCGGTTCACTTTTTGGGCGGCAGCTCCAGCGCCGTCTATGCCGCGGGCGGTCATACCGGGCGGCGGCTCTCGCAATTGCTGGCGGCTGAGGGCATCAGCCAGCAGCCCGTGCCTGTCAAGGGCGAGACGCGCCAGAGCTTCGTCGTCTTTGAAGAGAGCAGCAGCCTGCAATATCGCTTCAATCTGCCCGGTCCCGCTTTGAGCGCCGCGGAATGGCGCGCCTGCAGCCAGGCGGTCTTCGATTTGCAGCCGGAATACATTGTCGCCAGCGGCAGCCTGCCAGGCGCTGTGCCTGCCGAATTCTATGGCGAAATCGCCCACAGGGCGCGTCAGCGCGGCATCCGCCTGGTGCTTGATACCGCGGGCGCTCCTCTGCGCCAGGCAGCAGGTGTGGGGCTGCATCTGCTCAAACCCAACTTAAGCGAGCTCGAGCAGTTTGCTGGCACCGAATTGACCAGCGAGGCGCAGATAGCAGCCGCCGGGCAGCGCCTGATAGGGGAAGGCGCGGCGGCGGCGATTGTGGTTTCGATGGGGGCGGCGGGCGCGGCGCTCATCACGGCTGATGGCTATTTGCATGCGCGCGCGCCCATCGTGCCCATCCGCAGCAAAGTCGGGGCGGGGGACAGCATGGTGGCTGGCATCGTTATGCGCTTGGCGCAGGGCTTTGATTTGCTGGATGCGCTGCGCTTCGGCGTCGCCTGCGGCAGCGCGGCGGTGATGACGCCGGGCACGCGGCTCTGCCGGCGGGAAGACGCCTATCGCCTTTATGACGAAATTGCCCGGCAAGCCTAAGCGCAATCAGTATCACAAACGCCCGGCAGTATGCCCAAACACAAAATCAGGGGAGGCGCGGCATGGCAACGATTCAAGCGCTTAACATCAACCATCCCAAGCACCGCGAAGCGCTCAAAGCGGAAAAATACACCGTAATCCGCGAGGCGATGCTCGCCTCGCTGCCCGCCGCTGACTGGATGCCCTTCAGCGAGCTTGAGAGCGCGGTGCGCGCCTGGCTCAAACAGCGGGAAGTGCCGCCGGCGCTTTTCCCCAAGCCCGGTTCCGTGCGCTGGTATTGCAAGGCGGTGCAATTGGATTTGGAGGCGCGCGGCGAGATTGAGAGGCAGCCGCGCAAATCCCCGCTGCATTTGCGCCGCTGCCAGCCCGCCAGCTAATCACAGCGGACTTCTCCCGGCACCAGCGCCTGCGCGCTATCCCAGATGCGCCGCCACTCTTCCAGGTAGAGCGCGGCAATGCCCGCGTGGCGCAGAATCACGATATTTTCGTCGTTGCTATGGGCGGCGTTGTTGGAAAAATTGAAAGAACCCGTGATGACCGTATGCTCGTCAATGAGTATCACCTTGTGGTGCATCACATAGCGATTGCCATCCTGCCGCAGCGCCGCGCCGGCGCAATGCAGCGCCCGCAGTTGGCTCCAGGCGGCGGTGCTGTTGCGTTCTTCAAAGACGCCCGCGAGGCTGATAGCGCGCCTTGCCACCTGCTGCAGCATCGCCGCCGCCAATTCTTCCAGCGAAAAAACAAACGCCATAAAACGGATGCTCTGCTCGGCTTGGGCGATTTCCGCCGTCAGCGCGGCGATTTCATCGCTTTCCGCGGCGAAGAAAATCTCGGCGCTGCCGCCGGGGATGTCGGCGCGGACGCGCCCCTGATCGCGCGAGCCCCGACCAAATTCCCGCCCGATGAACATCTCCTCAAACTCGGCTTCAAATGCCGCTGCCACACGCGGGCTCTCCAAGGCAAGCAGGTTGTTATTGTTGCGATAGCTGCCGTTGACAGTGAAATTGAGCGAGCCAGTCCAAACCTCGCGCTGATCCACTATCACAAATTTGTTGTGCATCAAGCCGCTGCGCTCGTCCGTTATTAGCGGGATGCCCGCCGCTTTCAGCGCGCGCAGCTGCGGGTTGACGGCGTCCGCCAGCCCATGTACATCATCGGCGACGATGCGCACATTGATGCCGCGGCGATGGGCTGCGCGCAGCGCCTGGGTGATGGCGTCGCTGTTCAGCTCAAAGGCGGCGATATCCACGCTCGCGCGCGCATTGGCGATAGCCGCCGCCAGCGCCGTGTCTATCCCGCCTTGATAGGCAGCCCGCCCCGCGCCTTCAGCCGGCTCATTGAAATAAAGCTGCCAGCCATCGCCGCGGTAACCGCGCCCGAAGCTGAACGCGAGCCGCGCGTACCGGGCGGCGGCTGGGCTGGGATCTGGCGCGGCGGGCGCTTCCGCCAGCTCCAGCGCGCGCCAGGAGAAGACGGCGGCGATAAGCAGGGGAAGCAGAATAGGCGCGAGCCAGCGGCGCGCGCGGGTGAGGGGCAGTGCCTGCAGCTGCCGGCGCAAAGCATTCGCTTTCTCCCCCCTGACGCTACTCTACTGCAGGCGCGGCAATCCCGCCAGCTATTCTCTCTGTGGTGAAAATCCTGTGTCCTGATCGCCAAGAGACTTATATGCGGGAAATTACTACTCCGTATTGAGCGGCGCATGGCGGGACGCGGCAGATGGGCTATCATCTAGGGGAACACCGCGACTCTAGTATTGGCAGGCGCAAAGATGCAAAGTGTAGCGCCGACAGCCCGGCTGCAGCGACGCTCCCGCGATCTTTTGTTGGCGGCAGCGGTGATATTCCTCGGCGGCGCGGCGCTGGCGGTGGCGGGCATCGGCTTGCATATTGTCAGCCTGGTCAGCCCCTTCAACCGCGGCTACGCCATGTTTGATAGTACGCGCAAAGCCTTCATCGGCATCGGCTTCGCCATCACCTTGCTGGCGATGCTGATGGCGCTGCGAGCCGCCACCTGGCGGACCGACAGCAAGCTGGCGCGCAGCCTCGGGGCGGCGCTGGCGCGGCAGCTCGACCATCAATTTGTTTTCATCCGCAACATCAGCAAACGCGGTTTGGGCGTTATCGACGCCGCGCTGGTTAGCAAGCACGGCGTACTCATCATGCGCATTAGCGGGCGCAAAGGGCATTTCAAAAACGAAGGCGGTGCCTGGATGCGGCGGCGCGGCGCAGGCTGGACGCCGCTGCGCTGGAACCCCAGCCGCGATATCGCCGCCAGCGCGCGTAAGCTCAAAGACTATCTCGACGATTATGGCTTGGAGGCGGTGCCCGTTTATGCCGCGGTCGTCTTCATCCGCGGCGCGCCCGAGCTGCAATTGACAGTGAAGACGCCAGCCGTGCCCGCTGTCTATGGCGAGCGCCTGCGCAGCGAGCTGGCTGATGGCTATTTCGCGAAGAGCCGGCTGACAGCGCCGACAGTGGCGGAAGTTGTCACGCTGCTCTATCGCTAGAGGGCATCTGCATGACAGCAACAGTGCATCTGGCGCCGCTGGGACCAGGCAAAACGGACGCGATGCTGGCGCTGCTGCGCCGCGCCGCCACGCCGGGCGCGATGCCGCCGCGCGTCTGGGCGCTGCTGGCGACGCGCCGCCAGGCGCTCAATTTCCGCCATCGCCTCATGCAGGCGCCAGACGCGCCCGCCGCCTTTAACATCGAGCTGTTTACCTTTTACAGTCTAAATGCGCATGTCTTGAAGCGCGCCCGCATCCCCGCGCGCTCGCTGAAGCCGGTGGCGCGTTCGCGGTTATTGCGGCATCTGCTGGGCGAGCTGAAAGCGGCGGGCGAGCTAGAGTATTTCCAGCGCATTGCTGAGACGCGCGGCGCTGTCGCCATCATCAGCGACTTTATCGACGAACTCAAACAGAGCGGCGTCAGCGTCGATGATTTTGCTCAAGCCGCCGCCAGCGCCAAAGACCACGAACTCGCCGCTATCTATCGGCGCTACCAAGCGCTGCTGCGCGGCAATGACTTGGTGGATCGCGAAGGCGAAGGCTGGCTGGCGCTGGCGACTTTGGCGCGGCAGCCGAAGCTGGTCGCCGATGTCGACTTGCTGCTGGTGGATGGCTATGACCTGTTCACGCCGGTGCAGGCGGCAACTTTGGCAGCGCTCAGCCGGGGGGCGGGCGCGACGCATATCACCTTGACCGCGCCACAAGCGCTGGAAGCCGCCAGCCCGCATTCCCGCAGCCGGCTGGCGCTTGAGCGGCTGGAAGCGGCTTTCGCCGCGGTGAACTGCCCCTTGCAACGGCGGGATATTCCCGCTGCGGGCGGGCGCGCGCCGGACCTGGAGCGGCTGAGCCGCGAGCTTTTCACGGGTTTGCCAGCGGCGGGCGGCAGCGACGCTATCCGCTTGATTGCCATGCCCGACCCGGCTGAAGAAGTCAAAGCTGTCCTGCGCTCGGTCAAGGCGCGGCTGCTTGAAGGCAGTCCGCCAGAAGCGATTGTCATCGCCCTGCGCGATTGGGACCGCTATGCCAGCCATTTCCAAGCGGGGCGCGCCGCCTATGGCTTGCCGCTGCTGCTGCATAACCCGCCGGTGTATGCCGAAGCGCCCGCTATCGACGCTTTGATTGATCTGCTGAACTTGAGCCCGCGCTACCGCCGGCGCGCCCTGCTGGATGTTTTGCGCTCCGCCTACTTCAATACGGGCATGGACGCGGAAGCCATCGACCTGCTCGACCGCATCAGCCAGGAGCGGCAATTTCTGGCGGGCGCGCCTGGAGATTGGCTGGAGCTGATTGCGCTGGCGCGCGCCGCCGGGGAAGTCCCGCAAAGCGCTGACAGGCGCACACAGCTATCAGCGGAACAAGCGCAGTCCCTGCAGCGCCGATTGTCGGCGTTCTTCAAAGCGGTCAGCCCGCCGGCATGCGCCACCCTGCCCGATTATGCGCGCTGGCTGGCGCGCCTGCTGGGGCGGGACCCGCGCGCGGCGGCTGATGAAAGCGGCGAATCGGCAGTGAGCCTCGACATCTATGAGCGCGCCTGGCAAGACGAGCGGGCGAATCCCGAACTTGCGCGCCGTGATTTGGCGGCATTGGACGGCGCGGTGATGATCCTGCGGGAGCTGCGCGCCAGCGACGATATCCTGGCGAATGTCGCCGGGGGGCGGGAAAAAATTGCCTGGCGGCACTTCCGCGCCGACTTCATCCAGGCGCTGGAGACAACGGCGGACAGCCCCTACAGCCAGCCCCGCAGCGGGCAAATCCTGGTTACAACAGCGGTGGAAGCGCGCGGGCTGCCCCATGCCCATGTGCTTATCCCCGGCTTGTCGGAAGGCGTCTTCCCGGCGGAAATCGGCGAAGACCCGCTCTATCTCGATTCAGAGCGGGAAGCCTTACGCGCCCGCGGCTTGAAGCTGGGGACACGAGCCGAGCGCACTGACGAAGCCGGGCTGTTCCTCGAGCTTATCAGCCTGGCGGGGCAGTCGCTGACTTTATCCCGCCCCAGCGCGCAAGCGGGCAAGCCCTGGCGCGAAAGCTATCTGTGGCGGGCGGCGCAGCGCGTATTCCCCGCGCTGCCGCTGACGAGCCGGGCGGCGGGCGCGGTCATCCCGCCGCGGCAAGCGGCAAATCCAGCGGAGCTGATGCTGGCGGTCGCCGCCGGGATTACCCAGCCGGACGCGGCGGCGGCGGAAATGGCGCTGCGCGCGCGCAATTGGCTGCGCCGCCAGCCGCAGCACAAGCGCGCCTGGCAAGGCGTCGAAAGCGGGCGCGCTATCGAGCTGAGCCGCCTCACGGACGCGCCCTTCGACAGCTACAGCGGCGTCTTGACGCAGCAGGACGCTCTAGCCGCGATCGCGCGCCTGCTGGGCGAAAAGCGCGTCTGGAGCGCCAGCCAGCTCAATGATTATGGCGCTTGCGGCTTCCGCTTTTTTGCCAAGCGTCTGCTGCGGCTGGAAGAAACCGCCGAGCCGCAGTTGGGCGCGGATGCGCTGCACTTGGGCGGCTTGTTCCATCACATCCTGGAAGAAACCTACCGCTTAATCCACGCGCGCGGGCTGGAAATTGCCGCCAGCAACCAGGAAGCGGCGCTGGCGCTTTTGGCGGCGACAGCGGCGGCGGCGATGCCAGCGGCACCAGAGCGCTTCAACTTTCGGGCGAGCGCGACCTGGCAGCAGGAAGCGCAGCTGCACCTGCGGCGGCTGGAGCACTTGGTCAAGCTCGATTTCTCGGCGGATAGCCCGCTGCGCAAGTTTGGCGCGCCGCGCTACGCCTTCCGCCAGGAAGCGGAATATCACGACATAAAGCTGAAGCTGGCGGCGGGTATGCCGCCGCTGCGCGTAACCGCGATTGTTGACCGCATCGACAAAATCAACAGCGGCGCGGGCAAGCTGGTGCTGGTGGATTACAAAAGCGGCAGCAAAGCCATCCCCACCAGCGAGATGGAAATCGGCCGCGATTTCCAAATGATGGTATATCTATTGGCGGCGCGGGACGAGATGGAAAATGCGGCTGGCGAAGAAACAGTAGCTGGCGGCATGTTTTGGCACATCCGCAATGTGAAGGCGAGCGGTACCTTCCGCAGCGGTGATGCGGACGACAGCGCCGCCTTGCAGCGGGCGCGCGAGCATATCGCCAGCAGCCTGCGGGCGGGGCGCGCCGGGCAATTCCCCGCCCAGCCCACCAAGCTGGAAAATGGCAAATGCCTGCGCTATTGCGAATTTGCGCGCCTCTGCCGCTTGCAAGTTAGCGGGCGGCTTAAGCCCATCCCGCCGATTGCCGAGGGCTGAGCATGCAGGCGACCAGCGAGCAGCATGACGCCATCCATATTCACGACCGCAATTTGATTGTGGTGGCGGGCGCTGGCTCGGGCAAAACCCGCGTTTTGGTCGAGCGCAGCATTGAATTGCTGGCGGCGCGCCCGGAGTGGCCGCTGACGGCGGTGGTCGCGATTACTTTCACGCGGGCGGCGGCGCAAGAAATGCGCGAGCGCCTGCGCGCCGAGCTGGAAGCGCGGGCGGCGGCTGAAGGTGGGCACTGGGAGCGCAAGCTGGCGCAACTGGAAAGCGCGCGCATCGACACCATTCACGGCTTGTGCGCCGATATCCTGCGCGCCAATGCCGCTGTCGCTGGAGTGGACCCGAAGTTTGAAGTATTAGACGAAGTGCAAGCCGGCAGCATGCTGGCGGAAGTCGTCGAAGACATACGCGCGACCATCAACGCGCCATTTTCCCAGCTGTTCGCGTATTATGACGCCTATCAAATCGCGGAGACGCTTAACACTTTTGCGCTCGTCAATTTTGAAGACGACGCGCCCATGCAAGACGCTGATGCGCTCTTCCAGCAATGGTATGAAGCTTGGGCGGAAGCTGTTTTTGCCGCGCGCGATCGCCTGCTGGCGGCGGCGGAAGCGCAGGACCTAGAGCAAATCCAGGCGCTGCCGGCGGATGACAAACTCGGCGCTTTGGTTTTGATGTATCGCAATACGCTCTGGCAGCTGCGGCGGCTGGACGATGCCGAGGGCATCGCGCGCTTGCTGGAAGACTGCCAGCGGCAGGGCAAGGTCGGCAATGTCGGCTCGGCAAAAGCCTGGGGCGGCAAAGAGCGAAAAGCGGAAGTCGCAGGCATTCTGCGTGCTTTACGCGGGGCAATCACAAAATTGCTGAAAGACATCGGCGAGCCGCCAGGGGAATTGGAGCGGCTGACGGCGCGCCTGCTGCCGCTGTGGCAGGGGCTGCTGAAAGAGATCCGGGATGAATATAAGCGGCGCAAGCGTGAGCGCGCCCTGCTGGATTTTGACGATTTGGAGCGACTCTGCGCGGAACTGCTGGAGGATGAAGCGGTGCGGGCGCGCTACCGCAATGCCGAGTTCAAGCAGCTGCTGGTCGACGAATTCCAGGATACCAACGCTGCCCAGTGGCGGGTCATCTCGGCATTGGCGGACTTGGAGCGCGGCGGCTCGCTCTTCCTCGTGGGCGACCCCAAGCAGAGCATCTATCAATTTCGCGGCGCGGATGTCAGCGTTTTTAACCGCGTACGCGCCGAATTCGCGCGGCACCCCGCCCGGAGCGAGCTGCCGCTTTCGACATCATTCCGCAGCCATCAGAAGTTGGTCGCGCAATGCAACGCGCTCTTCCGCGAGCTATTAACGCGGGACGCCGGCGGACCGGTCGCCGAATATCAGGTCGCATTCGACGCGCCGATGCAAGCCTTCCGTCAGGAGTCGCCGCCAGCGCCCGCTATCGAGCTGCTGCTGCTGGACAAAGAAGAGCGCGATGAAGCGGGCGAAGTCATCAAAAGGAAGGGCAGGCGCGCCGAGCGCCGCGCCGCCGCCGATATGCGCCGCTGGGAAGCCTGGGAAATCGCCAGCCGCATCCAGGCGCTGCTGGCGGAAGAACGGCGCATCTTCGATAAAGAAACGCGGCAGTGGCGTCCGCTGCGTTATGGCGATGTGGCGCTGCTCTTCCAAGCCTTGAGCCAGGTGACGATGTATGAAGACGCTTTTAAAGCCAGTGGCATCCCCTACATCACCATCGCCGGGCGCGGCTATTATGACCGCCAGGAAGTGTGGGATATGCTGGCGCTGCTGCGTTTTTTGCATAATCCGGCGGATGATTTGTCGCTGGCGATAGCGCTGCGCGCGCCCTTTTTTGCTTTCAGCGATGATGTGCTTTTTCGTCTGCGCCGCCCTGGCGGCAGCGCGCGGGCAAAGCGCCCGCTCCCGCTTTGGCAAGCGCTGGGCAGCGCCGCCCGCGAGCCAGCAGCCTTTGACGAGGAAGAGCGCCGGTTGCTCAGCTTCGCCGCATCGACATTGGAAGAGCTGCGCGCGATTGCCGGGCGTGTTACCATTTCCGAGCTGCTGCGCCGCGCCTTGCAGCGCACACAATACCTGGCGATTTTGACGGGGCTGCCCGATGGCGCTCGCCGCCGCGGCAATATCGAAAAGCTGCTGCGCCTGGCGGAAGACAGCGGCAAAATTACTTTGGGCAAATTCTCGCAATATCTGACGGATTTGACCGCGCGCGAGCTGCGCGAGGGCGAAGCGCCGCTGGAAGCGGGTGACGCCGTGCGCCTGATGACGGTGCATGCCAGCAAGGGCTTGGAATTCCCGCTGGTGCTGCTGCCCGACAGCTCTTGGCGGCGTCAGGAACGGGTGCCTATCCTGCTCGCGGACGCGCGCTATGGCTTGAGCTGCCAGGTGTATCATGCCGCGAGCAACAAGTTGGAAAGCGGCTTCGCCCATCGGCGCAATTGGAAACGCGCCCAGCTCCAACAAGAGGCGGAGCGGGCGCGCCTGCTTTATGTGGCGGCGACGCGCGCCCAGGATTATCTCATCATCAGCGGGCAATGCCGCCAGAGCAGCGCCGGCTGGACGGCTAGCGGCTGGCTCGGGCTGTTGCTGCCGGCGCTGGGGCTTGAGGGCATCACGCGCCAGGTGGAGCAAAAGCGCCATTTCGCTGGTGGCGGGCTGCTGCTGCGCCTGCCGAGCGCGCCGCCGCCAGGCATCAGCCAACCGCCGCCCCTCACTCTCGACCTCTGGGATTTCGAGGCGGCAGCGGAAGCGTATCCGCCTTGGGAGCCGCCGCTGCTGCAATCGCTGCCGCGCCCGGCGGCTGATGAGCGGCTGCAGCATATCACGGCGACGCAACTGGCGGAACTCGGCGCTTGGCATTGGGGCGGCAGCCAGCCGGCGCGGGCGCGTTATGGCAGGCGCTTCCGCGCGGGCGCGCTGCTGAGCCTGGCGACTGAAAGCCCCGCCGATACCCTCGTTGCGCGAACGCTGAAGCCGGCGGCGATTGGGCGCATCGCGCATGAGCTGCTGCGTTATGAGGCTTTCGCCGCGGATGCCGCCCAGGAAAAGCTGATAAAGGCGCTCGCCTGGCAGCAGGGGCTGACCGATGCGGCGGCGATTGCGGCGCTGCTGCGGGAAGTGCGCGCGCTGCTGGAGCGCTACCGCGAGAGCGATCCCTACCGCTGGGCGCGGGCGGCAAGCGCCGCCGATTTGCCCGTCTATCGCGAGCTGCCCTTCCTCTATCGGGCGGGGCAGCGGGTGATTCACGGCACCATCGATTTGATGCTGGAATATGCGCCGGGCGCTTGGCGCATCGTCGATTACAAAAGCGGCGCGGTGCCAAATGGCGACTTCCATCAGCACGCGCAGCGCTTCTGCCTGCAGCTGGGCGTCTATGCGGCGGCGGCAAAAGCGCAATTCCAACTGCCCGCGCCGCCAAGCGTCTTTGTGCATTATTTGCGCGCGGGCATCACAGTGCCGCTGGCGGCGGAGCATTGCCGCGCCGCGCTGAGCCAGCTTGACGCGACTGTCAGCGCGCTGATGGCGCATGATGAATAGATGAGAGCGCAAGTAAGTAGTGAGACCTTATAGCAGCAAAGATTCGACAGGATATTTAACCACCGAGTACACCGAGATACACCGAGTAAAGCATGAGAAAACCACTCTATATCATTTATTCGGTGTGCTCTTGGTGATAAGTGGTGTGCGCTGACCGCTTAACAGACATTTGATGTCCGCATGACTAATTTGCGATTACTGAAATGAATAGGCTCATCAACTGGCTGCTGCCAGCCTGGGCAGCGCCCAGCGACCCGCTGCTGGGCTATGAAGTGCCGCGGCTACGCGGCGCGGGCGGCAAGCGCCGCCTCGCCGGGCAGCTTGCGCTTGTGCTTGCGCTTGTCGGCGCGGGCGGCTATTTATATCGTGCGGCGGCGGGCGCTAACATTGGCGGCAACCTGGGCGCGGCGCTTTGGCAAAGCCTGTATTTCCCGGCTTTGGCGCTGCAAATGCTGACGCTGGCGCTGGCATTTTGGCTGGGCGCGGCATCAGTCGCGGCGGAGCGCCGCCGCCGCACCTGGGACACGCTGCGCGCTACCGAGAGCGGCGCGCGGCTGGCGCTGCGGGCGCGCTGGGTCAGCATATTCTACCGTTTAGCCGCGCCAGTAGCCGCGATTCTGCTGCTGCGGCTGCTCTTCGCCGGCAGCATGCTGACGGAGCTGACGGCATTTGGCGGGCGCATGGCGCATATCATCAGCGGCAATGCGCTGCCGCCCCTGCCGGACTGGCGGCTGACGCCGCTGCTCATCGCGCTGTCGCTGGCGGTGCAGCTGCTGCTGCCGCTGGTGATGCTCGCGGCGGCGGCGGCGCTGGGCATCCTGCTGGCAGTCGCGTTGAGAGAGCGCCTCGCCGTATTCCTGCTGGGGCTGCTGCTGATGCTGGCGCTGGCGGCTTTTACAGGGGTCGCGGCGCTGCTGATTGCGCAGGATCTATCAGCCGCCGAAAGCGCCGGCGGCGCGGCGCAGTACGCGCTCTATCTCGCGTATATCAGCCTGGGCGATTGGGGATTGCTGCAGCTGCATTTGGGCAGCCTGGGCGAGATTTGGCGGCGCGTCCCTTATGGCGCGAGCATCACGCTGGGCAGCGCGCTGACGCTCGCCCTGCTATCCGCCGCCGCCGATGGCATGCTGGCGCTGGCGGCGCGGCTGGCGGAACGGCGCGGCTGACAAGCGCAAAAGGACAGTAAAACAATGCCCCTCAACGCGCGCGACTTTCAAAATATCTGTGATTACTTGCGGCATTTGTATCAGTGCGAGCTTTTCAGTCACGGCGGGATTGACTATCCCGTGTATGTTTTCGCGCCGGACGCGCAGCAGGCGCTTGATGTCGACAGCTTGCTTGACCCGCATCCGCCCGCGCCAGAATCGCGCCGCTTCGCCCATTATGATTACAGCTATCTGCACAACCTCATAAACAGCAAGCCGGCGCTGCGCAATGGCGCGGTATTCACGCTCAAAGAGATTCGGCAGAATCCGCTGCGGCTGCGGGGCGCGACTGGGCGCTACTACGACATGTTGGCGACTTGCGCGGCATTGGAGCGGGAGCTGCGCGCCGCTGCCGCCGAGGGCTGGATGCGCGCGCCCTCACGCACGCAATATCACCGCGCCCTGCCGCCGCCAGCGGCGCTTTCCCGCGGCGAGGGGCGCAGCGCCGCCATCGGCATCGGCACTTTGACGGTCTTCAACGATGCGGGCGCATACAAGGCGATTCTGGCGCGCCGTTCCCAACAGACCGCCTTTGACAGCGGCATGTTCCATGTGCTGCCGGCGATGATGTTCGCGCCCACTACCGCCGATTTCGCCGACCCGCGCGAATGGAGCATCCGCCATCAGATTTTGCGCGAATTCCTGGAAGAGCTTTTTGACATGCCAGAAGAGTTGCAGCCGAAGCGCTGGGATTTTTTCTATCAGCACCCGGCGCTGCGCTATTTGCTGGCGCTGCTGGAAAGCGGCGGCGCTCAGCTTTTTGCCACGGGCATCGTGCTCAACCTGTTGACATTGCGTCCCGAAATCAGCACTTTGCTGCTGATACATGACCCGGCTTGGCATCGGCGCGTCAGCGCTGCGGACAGCGATACCCCGCTGGCAGTCTCCGCCGAGACCGAAGCGGGCAGCCTCGTCCGCGCGCCCATCAGCAGCGACGACGCCTTGCTGGCGCATTTCCCGCGGGGGCTGCACTTGCGCATGCCCGCGCAAGCCAGCGCCACCCTGTGGCTGGGCATAGAGCGGGCGCGGCGGGAAGTTGCAGCAAACACTAAGTCACCATAGAGACGCAGAAGTAAACGCAAGTAAGTTGTGAGAACTTATTGACGGCAAAGATTCGACAGGGAATTTAACCACCGAGGACACCGAGGTACACCGAGAAAAGCATGAGAAAATCTCTTTAAATCTTTGCTCGGTGTCCTCAATTTTCCTCTCTGACCTCGGTGGTAAGGGCTGTGTGTTGGCTGCCTGGCAGCACTCGGAGTTGCTCGGTGCAACTCGGTGAACTCGGTGGTACATTTCCTGTTGAATCCTCGTATTCCCAAGCTCTCGCAATTATGTTGCAGGTACTGAAATGGCAGAAAGGACGGCACTATGCCAGCGCCAGGGCAAGCAGCGCCCGATTTCGAATTGCTCAACCAGGATGGGCAGGCGGTGAAGCTCAGCGATTTCCGCGGCTCGAAGGTCCTGCTCTTCGCCTATCCCAAAGCGGGCACCCCAGGCTGCACAACGCAGGCTTGCGGCTTCCGTGACAATTTCGCGCAAGTGGAAACTGCGGCGGCAGTTGTACTGGGCATAAGCCCGGACGCGCCGGCGGCGCTTGCCAAATGGCGCGCGCAGGAAAACCTGCCCTACGATTTGCTTTCGGACCCGGAGCATGCGGTCCTGGAAGCCTGGGGCGCTTGGGGCGAGCGCTCGATGTATGGGCGCAAGTATATGGGCGTCATCCGCTCCCATTGGATTATCGGCGAAGACGGCACCGTGCTGGACGAGCAGCTGAAAATCAGCCCCAAGAAGAGCATCGAAAAAGCCGTAAAATTCCTGGCGCGGGGCTGAAGCGGCGGCGTGGATAGACAAATTCGCCGTCAATTTCACAATTTGCGCCGCCAGTAACCGCTTGCCGCGCGGCAGCTTTGCTACAATGGGCGCTTGACCGTAGTTTTCCAGCGAGAAGCTCGGCATGAAAGCCAACATCCTGCCGGCGCTGCTGCTTGCGCTCGTGATAGCCGCCTGCGGTCCCGGGCAAAGCACAGAATTGGTGCCCGCCGCCGCTGGCGCAAGCGCCACGCCCATAATCGTGACGCCAACCAAAATTGCCACCCTGGTGCCAACCGCTGTCCGCTTCCTGCCCAGCGCGACGCCAGCTGTCACCGACGAGCCGACTCCCAGCGCGTCACTGGTACCGGAAGCCTGTGACGCAGTGCTGGAGCGCATCTACACCGCCGCCAGCGACACTTGCCTGGCGGGACCCACCGGCACCTTTTGCAATGGCGGCTTATCGCCAGCGCTGCAGCCAATGGCTGATGATTTTGACCAGCCGGGGGCGCTGCTGCCGGCGGCGGATGTCGACAGCCTGCACAGCCCGCCCCTGGACCCGGCGCGGGGCGGCGGCATAGTCTGGCTGCGGCTGGAAGAAAATATCAAGATGGACGCCTTGCTGGTAGGCGATGTGCGCATCAGCAACGCCGCCGACAGCGCCGTGGGCAAATGGCGCGCCTTCACTATCGAAAGCGGGGCGAACAGCGGCGGCTGTGAGGCGGCGCCACCGCTGGGCGCGCTGGTGGTGCAGGGGCTGTATGGGCAGAGCGCTACCGTGGCTATCAACGGCGTCTCCGCCACGGTCAATGGCACGCTCATCGCCCTGACGCAGGCTGATGTCAGCAAGTTTATGGTCATCGAAGGCGCGGTCGAGCTGACGATATTGGGCAGGGCGGTCGCATTGCGGGTGGGCGAGCAATTGAACTTGCAGTATGCCGCGGGCGATTGGCGCCGCCCCTACAGCCGCCCGGGCCCGCCGGTATTGCTGGACTATGAACTTATCAAGCAGCTGCCGGTGAATCTGTTTGATCGCCCGCTGCCCATCCCGCAGCCGGGCTTCGCCCAGACGCAAGGCGGCGTCAACATGCGGGCGGCGCCGGATATCAACTCGCGGCTGCTGTTTCAAGTGCCCGCCGGGCAGACCATGGGCGTGCTGGGCATCAGCAGCGACCGCCAATGGCTGCACATTCGCTTCGGCAATGGGGAAACGGGCTGGATGAGCGCCGAGCTGCTGGCGCGCCGTCTGGGACCCATCGGGCAGGTCTACGATTTAACGCCCGCGCCGCCGCAGCGCTATGGCATTTATGCCAAGCGCGCCACCGTCAGCGTACCCCGCGGCGGCAACCTGCGGCAAGCGCCTGATACCGCCTTCCGTGTCCTGCGCACCCTGCCTTATGGCATGGAGGTGGACTTGCTGGCGCGCAGCCCCTACAGCCCCTGGGTGCAGGTGGCGGCGGCTGACGATATCGGCTGGATGGCGCTGTTCACGCTGGAAACCGAAGCGGTGATTAGTTCGCTGCCCATCGATTATGAGGTGCCGCTGCCGCCGCGCGCCACCGCCACGCCTTCCTTCAGCTTTGGCGGCGGGCATGCCTATCCCGACCCAAGCAGCGGCTATTAGCGCTACATCAGCGCGACCGTCGCGTTGTCGATGAAATCCCAATCCCACTCGATGCCCGTGCCCGCCCCCGTTGGCGGATGCGCATAGCCCTCGGCGTCAATCTGTATCGGGTTCTTGATGCCCAGCGTCATCAGCGAACCGGGATAGAGCGCCTCAAAAAATTCGCAATTGGATATCGCGCAGCAGCAATGCAGGTTGACGATTTCCAGCGCCGGGTAGATGGCGGTGTGCACTTCGCAGCGCATGCCAAATGCCTCCGCCAGGTGCGCCGTTTTCATCAGCGCCGTTACCCCGCCCTTCCAGGAGACATCGCTGCGCACGATATCAACAACGCCGCTGGCGATGCACTCCGCCGCCGAATAATGGGAGCCCGGCAGCACCTCTACCCCGCAGATGGGGATGTCGAGGTCGCGCGTCAATTTGCGCAGCCCGCTGAAATCAACATCGTAGAGCGGCTCCTCGAACCAATAATACTCGAGCTTTTCCAGTTCCCTGCCCATGCGCAGCGCCTCATCATAATAGGTATGCGCCGTGACCGGGTCCGCCATCAGCTTGAAGCGCGGGTCATCGCCGATCGCCTCGCGGCAGAGCCGATAGGCTGCCAGCGCCTCGTGAAAATCGCCCGGCGGGTGCAATTTGTAGCCGTGAAAACCCTTGCGTTTGAAGTCCAATGCCTGCGCGGCATAGTCCTGCGGGCTGTCAAGATAGAGCGAGCTGACATACGTTGGCACTTTCTTCCGGAATTGCCCCAGCAGTTGATAAAGCGGCATATCCGCCAATGCGCCGGCGATGTCCCAAAGCGCGATATCAAAGGGACCATAGGCATAGACTGGCGTCAGATGCCAGTGGCGCTCGTAACGGCGGAATTCCTGCCAGTGCTGCTCGCGGGCGAGCGGGTCCCGCCCCAGGAAGAAGGGCTTGAGCGATTGGGCGGCGATAGAACCCGCCATCTGCGCGCCCATGCCGGCAAAACCCAGGCTGACGCCCTCGACGCCAGCATCAGTCTTGACGGTGATGATGAGGAAGTGCATGTCGGATTTATGGGAATCGCGCAGTTCCCCGGCGGACATCACTTCTTCTTCGTGTTGGCACAGCCGGATTTCGATGTCGGTGATTTTCATGTTATGGCTCCCTTTTGCGCGGGCGGCTTTGCGCTGATTGTAATGAATTGTGGGCGGACGGCAAATCAGCGAAATGTGTAGATTTTGCAGCCGCCACGCTGAAATGCCCGCAGCGCCTGCCAACGGCGGGCTTCATGCTACAATCCCCCTGCTTGTCGCTGCCGCTGGAGGGATATGCGCCGCTATCGCTTATGGCTTTGCCTCTCGCTTGGGTTCCCGCTGCTGCTCTGGGCGGCTGCCTCCGCGCAAGAAGCCGACTTCCCCACCCTGGACGCGATAGCGCGCTTGGATATTCCAGCCTATGACTACGGCGACACCATCCGCCGCTATTCCCTGTTCGCTGGTGATGCGCTGCCGCCGATATTCGCGGCGAGCTATCAGCTGGGCAGCCGGGAAACTTTCCATTTGCAAGACAGCGACGGCGACCACAGCGAGACCGTGCTCGCCGAATTGCGCGGCGTGACGCCGCAGGTGCTGCTGTGGGTGCAGGCATCAGCCCAGTATTCGCATGCGCGGGCAATGGCGACAGCGCAATGGGCGGAGGCGCGTTTGCTGGCGCCGGTGCGGCAGCTGCTGGGCTATCGGCAGCCGCCCGGCATCGATGGCGACCCGCGCCTGACCATCCTGCTCATCGACAAGCCGGGCTTTTGGGCGCGCGGCTATTTTGATAGCGCCAGCCTGCTGCCCAATAGCAACGGGCGCGAAATGCTGGTGGCAAACCTGGCGCGGCGTGATGGCGCTTACCGAAACGACGCCGATATCCGCGCGACAATCGCGCATGAATATCAGCACAATCTGATGCGCCTGCGGGATGCCAACGAAGCCGCCTGGCTCGATGAAGGGCTGGCGGTATTCTTCGAGCAGTTTAGCGGCGCGGGGGCAATCAGCGACTATGCCGCCGCTTTCTTGGCGGCGCCCGGCACCAGCTTAAAAACGATGTACGCGAGCGCGGATGTCTACGCCGATTTTGGCGCGGCTGGGCTTTTCATTTTTTATCTTTCCGAGCGCTTCGGTGAAGGCATACTCGCGCGTTTGCACGCCGAAAGCGCCGATGGCTGGCGCGCGGTGCAAGCGGTACTGCGGGAGTACAGCGCGGATGCCGATACCATATTCGCCGATTGGGCGCTGGCGAATTATCTGCTTGATGCCGAGCGCGGCTATGGCTATCGCGGGCTGGATGCCAGCCTGCAAGGCGCACGGCCGGCGGCGACTCTGAGACGCTTCCCGGCGGCGCATCAGGGCAGTCTGCCGCAATACAGCAGCGAGTATCTGGCGCTTGAGCTGCCAGAGGCGGCGGCGCTTTCGCTGCGCTGGACGGCAGCGCCGGTGGCGCGTCTCATCGACAGCGCGCCGGCGGAAGGCGCTTTTTTCTATTACGCCGCCACAGCAGACAATGCCAACAGCCGGCTGACGCGCGCCTTTGATTTGAGCGCCGCCGCCGAAGACATTTGGCTGGAGTTCAAAATCTGGCATGATTTTGTCGCGGGCGAAGAATGGGCGCAGCTTGCCGTCAGCCGTGATGCCGGCGCGAGCTGGCGCAAGCTCAACAGCCGGCGGGACCGTTCCCGCCCCGATACCTACAGCGGCTATTCTGGCGGCTGGCTGCAGGAAAGCGTCAGCCTGGCGGAGTACCGCGGCGAGCGCATCCAACTCCGCTTTGAAGTCTTTTCGCGGGCGGACACGCGCTACCGCGGCTTGGCAATCGACGACCTGCGCCTTGATGCCATCGGCTTTCGCGATGGCTTTGAAGCGCCTGACGCCGCCTGGAATGCCGAAGGCTGGCTGCGCACGGACAATCGCTTGCCCAACAGAGCCTGGCTGCAAGTCCTGCAGGAGGCGGGCGCGGAGCTGGAGCTGACGCGGCAGTTGATGACAGGCGCGGGCGCGCTGACGGTGCCGCTGCGGCCGGGCGCGCGCCGCGCCCACATCGCCATCTCGCTCATTGTGCCGCTAAGCGCCTACGAAAGCGCCTATCAGCTTGATATCACGCTGCTTGACGCGGCGGGGCAAACTATCAGCGGCGGGCGTGATTGCCAACTGCGCGCGACGCACGGCTTGAACTTCCGCGAGACGCCTGGCGGCTTGATACTTGGCGCACTGCCGCAAGGCACAGAGGTATCAGCGCTGGCGCGCGAAGGCGATTGGTATCAGGTGGAATACGGCGGCGAGACTGGCTGGATCCACGCGGGCTATGTGACGCGGCGGGGGGATTGTGCTTAGCGCCTCGAAAAAGCCTCTGATGGGAGCTGCATAAACGCCAAATACAACGGCACTTGTTTTTGCGCTATTTTTGCCGTTCTTTCTTCAGCCACTCGACATCTGTCTTTATGGTCGCGCTCGTAATTTTGAGGTCGCACAAGTCTTCGCGTATGGACTGGTGCGCCGTCTCAGAAGATTTACGAACCTCTTTAATTTTGTTATCCAGCCGCCACCACATCAGCAGCATTGTGCCGATAATGCTCAATGGTGACAATACTTCTGCCCATTGTATTTCCATGCGCGTCTATCGCTTTGGCTAGCCGAACTCATTAGAACAAGTCTATTATAATACATTTTAAGGATAATCAAACAAAAAGCAAAGGCTGGTTTTAGCGCGCTCGGCGCTGGGGTGGCTGGCGCAATCAGCCTTTGACCGCGCCGAAGGTCAAGCCGCTGACGAGGTTCCGCTGCACCAGGATGACAAAGATGACGGCGGGCACCATCATAATCACGCTCATCGCCGCCATGCCGCGCCAATCGACTGTGAACTGTTCGGTGAAGGCGAAGAGACCGGGCGGGAAAGTTTTGGCGGCGTTGTTGCGCGCCAGCACACTGACGATTTGGAATTCGTTCCATGCCGCCAGGAAGGCGAAGATGGCAGCGGTCGCCAGCCCGGGCAGCGACAGCGGCAGCTCGATGCGCCAAAATGCCGACCAATAGCCGCAGCCATCAATGTAAGCGGATTCGGTCAGTTCTTTGGGAATCTGGCGGAAGAAGCCGTCCATCAGCCAGGCGGTGAAGGGGATGTTGACGGCGATGTAGACAAATGCCAGCCCCAGCACATTATTCACCAAGCCCACACGGTTGAAGAGCAGGAAAAGCGGCAAGCTCAAGGCGACGCCGGGCACCGCCCGCGAGAGCATGATGCCGAGGAATATCGGCGTATGAAAGCGAAAGCGGAAGCGGGCGAAGGCATAACCCGCCAATGTGCCCAGCGACACCGCGATGACGGTGCTGACGCAGGAAGCTATCAAGGAATTGCGCAGGTAGGCTTCGACGGCGACCCGCTGCTGCACATCGGGGTTTAAGCCGAACATGTTGGCGTAGGCTTCCAGCGTGAGCTGGCGCGGGAGCCACACTGGCGGGAAGGTATTGATTTCGATATTGGGGCGGAAAGCGGTCATGATGATCCAGAATGCCGGCAGCGCCAGCATCAGCAGCACCGCCCAGGCGACGATATTCCAGAGGATTTCGTCACGGCGGCGGTTGGGACCTACGCTGCGGGTGATCATTGCACGATGCGCGCTTTCACCAATTGGCGGAAGAAATAAAGCGTGAAGAGCACCGAAAGCGACACCGTAATCCAGGACATGGCGCTGCCCAAGCCGAATTTGGTGTCTTCAATCGCTAGGCGGGTGATATAAGTCCAGAGCATTTCGGTGCGGCGGGCGGGACCGCCATCGGTCATGATGCGCACGATATCAAAGGCGCGGGCGATATCCAGCGACATTATCGTCAAGGCGATGTAGGAGAAGGGCGCCAGCAGCGGGAAGGTGATGAAGCGGAATTTCTGCCAGCCAGAAGCGCCATCGACCTCAGCCGCTTCAAAGGTTTCGGCTGGCAGCGACAGTGTGCCCGCCAGCAGGATAATTGTCAGGACGGGGATGTTCATCCATATCGAGGCGATGATGATGGTAATCATGCCCAGCGGCACATCGACCAGCCAGGCAATCTGTCCCTGTTCCTGTATCAGCCCGACGCTAATCAAAAAATTGTTGACCAAGCCGACATTGGCGTTGAAAAACCAGCGGAATTGCATGCCAACCAGGATGGGCGCGAACATCATCGGCACCATCAGCAAAGTGCGCAGCAGGCTCTGCCCGAAAGTTACCCGCGCCAGCAATTGCGACAGCGCCAGCGAGATGACATAACTCAAATTGACCGAAACCGCCAGGAAGATGATGGTGTTGCCCAGGGAGCGCCAGAAGATGGCGTCATTGAGCAGCTTGTCATAATTGCGCAGCGCCCGGGCGAAGGTGAAGTTGAGGCTGTTGGGGCGCAGCAATTCGTAAGGCGTGAAGCTGACATACAGCGAATACAGCAGCGGAAAGCCGATGACCAGCAAAATCACCACAGCGGCGGGCAAGATGAGCAGAAAGGGAAAAGCGCCGGCGTCAATGCGGCTGAGCTGGATGAGGCGGTTGGGCGCTTCCGCCGCCGTGTGCTTGTCGTCGTTGGTAGCCATGCCGCAACAAGTATACCCCGGCTAATCGCAATCACCAGCAATCGTTTCCCCAACCCAGGGCAATTGCATCAAAATCATTGATGTCGATTGCAACATGCTTCTAGCGATTTGTAGGGGCGAGCCTTGGCTCGCCCACGCAAAGCAACACAATCTTGCAGGCGTTTCAGCGAAACGTCCCTACAGCGCCTGCTTTTTCTGCGGGATTGCAGAAAAATCTCTGTGCCCTCTGTGTCTCTGTGGTGAATACTATTTTGATACAATTGCCCTGTTCCCCAACCCTCAACCCATGCGCCATCGCTATGGCGCATTTTCCCAAAATGAGGGAAGAGGAGCTAAGGCGGCCCGAAATCAGTTGTAAAAGCCCCTCCCTCAGCTTGAGGGAGGGGCTTGGGGGTGGAGGTATCCGCCTAATAATATCCGGCGTCCGCCATCATTTCGCGGGTTTCGGCAGCGGCGGCGTCCAAGCCTTCCTGCGCGCTGACATCGCCGAGGATGACGGCTTGCAGGTGCGGGTAGAAGATGTTGGAGAAGGGAATCCACTCGGCGATGAGCGGCGGCGTCTTGAAGTCTTCGCCAACCTGGATGCGCGCCAGTTCCAGCCGTTCGCGGTCCAGCGGATTATCGGCATCGGAGGCGTCCGCGATCACGCGGTCCCAGACATCGCCGCGCGTCGGCAAGAAGCCCAGCTGCGCTTCTTCATAGGCCACGCGCTCTGAAGACAGGAACTTTATCAGCTGTACGCCGGCTTCCGGGTTGGGTGCAGTCGCTGGAACCGAGAAGGCATGCGCCCCCGCCCAGCCCGATGGGCGCACAGCGTCGCCGCCGATGGACAAACCGGTGAAGCCGCGCGCCAAGCCGAAGTTGCCAGCGACGGAGCAGGCGTTTTCGTCCTGGAAGTAGGCGTACCAGCCGTACCATTCCAGCTTGATGGCGACATCGTTATTGCAGAAGTATTGGGCGACGCCATCCCAAAGCAGGGAGGTGGTATCCGAGGGGATGATGCCATCGGCGTACCAGCCAGCCAGCAGCTCCGCCACGGCGACGCCAATCTCGTCATTGAAGGTCGGCTCATAATTCTCATCGAAGAGCGCGCCGCCACTGGCGAAGTGCATTTCGTAGAAGCGCCCGGTCAGCGCTTCTTCTTTGCCCGCCAGGGTATAGCCGAGGGTGCTGTGCCCGTTCTCGACGAAGAAACGCGCCTGCCGGTCAATTTGTTCCAAATTCGTCGGCACGGTTAAGGCTTCGCCCGTCGCTTCCATATAAGCGGCGGCGATGGCATCGTCAGAATAGAGATCGGCGCGATAATGTATCGGGCTGATATCGGCATGGCGCGGGATGAGATAGAGGTTGCCGTCGATGGTGGCGGCGTCCAGGATAGCGGGGCTGAATGGCTCCAGCTCGCTGCCACTGAAGTAGTCTTGCAGCGGCATCAGGAAGGGCGTGTATTGCGCCACGAAGCTGGTGTGGTCCCAGGCGACATCATAATCAGCGGCGCCCGTGGCGAAATCGACTTTCAGCTTCTGGTCCATGGAAAAGCCATCCAGCAGGGCGACGATTTCCACAGTTGCGCCCGTCGCTTCTTCAAATACAGAAATGGCGTCGTACATAGCTTCGTACTGTCCGCCGCCGATATTCGCCATCTTGATGGTGACGCCGGACAAATCCATGTCCAAGCCGGCGTATTGCGGCTCGTCTTCTGCCGTGACCGCGGCGACGCTCAAGAGCGCCAAGATCACTATGAGAATGCCAAGTTTGCGGAACATAATTCGCTTTCTCCTATACATTGGTCTTCATTGGTCTACATTGGAAAATCTGAGGGGCTAGACCTGCCTGTTGTAGCATTTGCTTGCGGGCGCTTCTCCTTTCCGCCAGCGGCAGCGGCAAACTCGGGCGCGTTTTGTGATAGTCGCGCTTGATTTCAGCGTTACGATAGTATAGCGTATTTTGCCTATAAAACAAGTTTTTGTGTGCAAAAAGAGCTGCCGAGACGCCCCATGCCAAGCACAGTCATCACCGCGATCGCCAGCCACGATATGCGCTTCCCGCTGGAAGGTGGCGCTGGCGCTGACAGCGTGCATTCCAACCCGCAGTATTCGTACGCGGTGACGCAGCTGCGCACGGGCGCGGCGCAGAGCGGCATCGGGCTGGCTTTCACGCTGGGGGGCGGCAACGACCTGGTCTGCCAGGCGATACAAGCGCTCGGCGCGCCCCTCATCGGGCGGGAAATCGAAGACTTGATGGCGGATTTCGCCACCGTCTATCGGGCACTGCTGGACCATCCGCAATACCGCTGGCTGGGACCGCACAAAGGCGTCGTGCACCTGGCGCTTTCGTCGATAGTGAATGCCTGCTGGGACTTGTGGGCGAAGTCGCGGGGGCTGCCGCTTTGGGCGCTATTGCTGGAGCTAGCGCCCGAGGCGCTGCTGAATACGCTGGACCTGCGCGGGCTGGAGGATGCGCTGACGCATGCGGAAGCGCTGGCGATTCTGCGCAGCGGGCAGGCGGGGCGCGCGGCGCGTTCGCAGATTATCACGCGCGGCTACCCCGGCTACGATACCTCCATCGGCTGGTTTCAGTATTCGGACGCCGTCATCAGGGAGAATATCCGCCGCTCAATCGACCAGGGGTTTGACGCGCTCAAGCTGAAAGTGGGCGCTGCCGATGCCGAGCGCGATATCCGCCGGGCGATGCTGGTGCGGGAAGCGGCTGGCGCCAGCGCCCGCGTGATGCTCGATGTCAATCAGCAATGGACGCTGCCGCAAGCGCTGGAGATGTGCCGCCGCCTGCGCGTGATGAACCCGTTTTGGATCGAAGAGCCGCTGCACCCTGATGATGCGCTGGCGCACCAGCGTTTGAGCCGCGCCATCGCCCCGCTCAAGCTGGCGGCGGGCGAACACCTGCCGAACCAGGTCGTTTTCAAGAATTATCTGCAGCTGGGGGCAGCCCATTTTTTGCAGGCGGACTGCGTGCGCTTGGGCGGCGTCAGCGAATTCCTCGCCGTCAGCTTGCTGGCGCGCAAGTTCGGCTTGCCGGTGGTGCCGCATGTGGGCGATATGGGGCAGATTCATCAGCATCTGGTGCTCTTTAATCACATCGCGCTGCAGCACGAAGTTGTCTTCCTGGAGTACATACCGCACCTGCGCCAGCACTTCGCGCAGCCCGCCCGCGTCGAAGGCGGCGTCTATCACAGCCCGCAGGCGCCGGGCAGCAGCAGCGATTTGCTGGCGCTGCGCTGAACAAACTAAAATTTAACCACAGAGACACAGAGGGCACAGAGAAAAAACCCCTTATTGCACAGACATCAGCCAATGTATTGTCCCAAAGCGATATTCAGCGACAAGCCAAAACCTGTTCCTGCTTTATTGAAGAAGCCAAGAGCCATTTCAAGCAAAAACTTTGTGTCCTTTGTGTCTTTGTGGTAAATAAAATTTGCTGCACTTCCCCCGCCGCGGCAAAATTTGCCCCCCCTCAATTCGCTGCTATACTCTCAGCGAGATAGTGTACAGGAGAGGGGATCCATAATGAACCAGTACAAACGCATTCTTGGGCTTGTTCTGCTTGTCTTTCTGCTTAGCCTGGGCTTGACGGGACCGGCGGCGGCGCAGGACAGCATATCGTTTTTGACGCCGTCCTGGGGGGTGCCGCCCAGCGAAGAGGCGCTCAACGCCTTTATGGAAGAGAGCGGCATCACCGTCGAGATTCAGTCGGTGCAAATGGCTGACCTCTTCAGCCGGGTGCAAGTCGCCTCGGCTGCGGGCGAAGCGGCGGCTGATGTCATCTTCATCACCGAAGAGGGCATTTCCAATGTTGTCGCCACCGGCAATATGCTGCCGTTGAACGACATGCTCGCTAATGGCGATCTTGACCTGGACGACTTCGAATTCCTCGATTTCTTCGCCATTGATGGCGAGCGTTATGCCGTGCCCAGCTATTTGCAGCTGGTGATGATGGATTATAACGCCGCCCGCCTGGCAGAAGCCGGCTTCGACGCCCCGCCTAGCACCTGGGCGGACTTTGACATGATGGCGCGGGCGGCGCGTGACGCCGGCGTGGACGAATACCCGATTGCCATGGGCGCGATTCACTGGTCCTGGTGGCTCATCGCATTGAGCATGGGCGACCCTATGTTTGACGACGAGCTCAACCCCGTTTTCGCGGACGAAGGCAGCAAAGCGCGGGAAGCGATGGCGCTGTTGTATACCTGGTTCGAAGATGAGCTGATTAGCCCCGAGATTCTGGCTGGCTCCATCAGCCAGCATCAGCTGTTTTGGAGCGGCTCTGGCGTATTCCATCAGGGCTGGCAAGGCTCGGTGCGCGTGGGCAACAACCCCGATGTCTCGGCGCATGCGCCCAATGTCGCGTATATGGTGCTGCCCGAAGTCGGCAATACCTGGAACTTGCCCGCCGGCATCGGCATCCATGTCGATTCGGAAAATGTCGAAGCGGCTTGGGAATTCATCAAATGGTATGTCGGCGATCAAAATATGAACGACATCTATAACGCTTTCGGCCTCTACCCCTCGCGGATTTCCGTCAGCAGCGCTTTGAATGAAGCTGGCGCTATCGAAGGTTATGCGGAAATGGTGGAGCAAGGCATGCATGTCAACGATTTGCCGCGGGCGGTGCTCTGGTGGGGACCGTGGTCGACCTCGGTCAGCGAGCATATCCGCGAAGGCGCGGCGACTGGCATGTCGTCCGATGAGGTCATCGACGCGCTGGCGGCGGAGTGGAACGAGCTGAAGGACGAGTACGAATAAGCCAGGCGATTGCCGAAACTGCGCGGGCGATTCTGTGAATCGCCCGCCAATGTTGAGATTTGGCACCCATCCAAATGCCGTAGGGGCGACTCTGTGAGTCGCCCACCAATGTGCAAATTTGGGATTAGTCGAAAGCCGTAGGGGCGAGCCTTGGCTCGCCCACAATCCTGATATCAGCGAAACAATGCGCAACCCCAGAACTTCCTTCAGCTTTCGGCGTTCATTGCGTCTTCCCGGCTACGACTACAGCCAAGCTGGCGTTTACTTTGTTACACTGTGCGCGTATCGAAATTCTATGCTCTTTGGTAGCATCAGCAACGGAACGATGTTCCCGAATGACCTGGGCATAATCGTAAGAGACGAGTGGTTTCATATACAACAAGCCAGACCTAATGTTCAGCTGGACGGATTTGCGTTGATGCCAAATCATTTACACGGTCTACTATTTATTGATGAAAGTGAAACTGGAATTCCAGCTGCGAGGAAGCCCTCCCGCTCCATTCAGGCGGGATCGCTGGGGGCGATTGTCAGCCAGTACAAGGCCGCGGTTAGCAGGCGGGCAGGGTCCATGCGGATATGGCAGCGAAATTATTACGAGCACATTGTACGCTGTGAACGGTCATTAAACACGATACGCAAATACATCTTGGAAAATCCAGCGCGGTGGCAAGAAGACAATTTGTATGTGGACTAGGTTTTTTGTTTTGCCGAATGGAGACAGGGTGGGCGAGCCAAGGCTCGCCCCTACGGCATTCGACGTGTTTGGATTCGTCGCATCGACAGGCGCGCCGAGGCAGGCAGGACAGCATTCGTCGTATGCAGATGTCCTTTATTGGCGGGGGATGCGCAATTTCGTCCCAGCGGGTCGCAACAGTGCGCTAGAATGACACGCTCAGACAGGCTGAATACAAATATTCTATGAAGCCTTTTTCGCGCCTCAACTCCGACTCGCTCTATATCATCGTCGTGCTCGCGCCGATTGTGCTGCTCATCGCGCTCTTCATCTATTACCCCGCCCTCGACACCCTGGGGCAGAGCACAACCAACCGCAACTTGCGCATCCGCCGCCCGCCCAAACAAATCGGGCTGGACAATTATGTCAAGCTGCTGGAAGACGACGAATTCTGGGAGGTCACCGGGCGCAGCTTCCTCGTTGTCGGCTTGACCCTGCCGCTGGAGATGGCGGTCGCCTTTGGCATCGCCCTGCTGCTGAATCAGCGCTTTCCCGGGCGCGGCGTCGTGCGCACCCTCGCCATCCTGCCCTGGATGCTGCCGGGCGTGGTCAACGGCTTTTTGTGGGGCTGGCTGCTCAACGGGGAGTATGGCGCGCTTAATGGCTTCCTCTATCAATTTGGCTTGATAAGCGAATATCAGTATTGGCTGCGGGCGCCAGAGAGCCAAATCCTCTGGGTGGCGATTGTGCAGACCTGGACGCGCTACGCCTTCCCCACCATCATCTTGCTGGCGGGTTTGCAGAGCATCCCCGATGACCTCTTTGATTCGGCAAAAGTGGATGGCGCCAACGCCCTGGCGCGCGTGCGTTTTATCACCATCCCGCTGCTGCTGCCGTCTTTTGGCATCGCGCTGGTGGTGGAATTTATCGCCGCCTTCCAAATTTTTGATGTCGTCTGGACGCTGACGGCGGGCAGCTCCGCCGGTGGCGCTATGAACCCCTTCACCAAAACTTTGATGCTCTACAATTATGAGCTGGTCTTCCGCGATTTGCGGGTGGGCTTGGGCGCGGCGCTGTCTTACATTATCCTGCTGATGTCGCTGGCGGTTGGCGTTATTTTTGTGATGCGCGTCTACAACCAAGGGGTGCAGGAGGCATGAGCTTGGGCTTGCGCGGGCAGGAGCGCTTGCGGCTGGCGGTCATTTATGTCTGCTGCGCGGTGGTGCTTATCTGGGCGCTGGCGCCGATCTATTGGGTGGCGGTCAGCAGCATATCCACGCGGCAGGAGCTTTATGCCCGCCCCTACAAAATCTGGTTCCCGACGCAGCCCACACTGGCATCCTACCAGACGATATTCACCCAAGGCGCGAAATTCCGCGATGGCGGCTTCTCGCCCACCGCCGACTTGATGAGCTCCGGCTTGCGCAACAGCGTGATTATCAGCGTGGCTTCCGGCGCGATTGTAACCTTGCTGGCGACCGGCGCTGGCTACGCCTTCGCGCGGATGCGCTTCCGCGGGCGGAATTTTATTTTCCTGCTGATTATGCTTATGCTGCCGCTGCCGATATGGGTATCGCTGATTGCGCTTTTTTTCCTGATGACGCGCTTGCAGCTTTTGGATACATTGCTGGGCTTGGTGCTGATATTCGTGACGCTGCTGCTGCCGCTGGCGGTGTGGATGATGACCACTTTCGTGCGCGATATCCCGCAGGAGATTCAAGACGCCGCCCGCGTGGATGGCGCCGGGCGCTGGCGGCTGGTCTACAGCATCATCCTGCCGCTGGCGCGCCCGGGCATGGTGGCGGTTTTCCTGGTGGCGATGCTCTCTACCTGGAACAACTTCCTCATCCCGCTTATTTTCACGCGCACGGACGATTCACAGCCGCTGACGATTGTGCTCACGCTCTTCATCGGGCAATACGAAGTCGCCTGGGAGGATATGTCCGCCGCCGCTGTTGTAACCATGCTGCCGCCCTTCCTGATGGCGCTCTTCTTCCAGCGCTATCTCGTGCGCGGCTTGACGATGGGCGCGGTGAAATAAAGGAGAGCGTCTATTGCGGTGGCTTTTCGGATATTGCTGTTATAGCCTGGGAATGAACCAAAGTTGCCGCTCCGCTTGGCGCGGTCCTCATTCGGTGAGGCTTTCCCACTCCGTCAGCGCGCTTTCCAGCTCAGTTTCGATGGCGCTGTAGTCGCTGCCCAAATCCCGTACGCGGGGCGCATCGCCCGCCAGGCTGGCTTCATGCAAAGCATCGGTGAGGCTGCGCAGCTTCGCTTCCAAAATGTCTATCCGCTCCTCAAGCTCGACAGTGCGGCGGGCGGCTTGATAGCGGTTGAGCCCCGCTTTTTTGGCAGCGCCGGGGCGCGGGGCAGTTTCGGCGGGCGCATCCGCCTGCGCTTGCAGCCGCCGATTGCGCTCGCGCAGATAATGCTGATAGCCGCCAGCCGTCACCGTGAGCGCCCCCGCCGCCAACTCCCAGATTTGCGTCGCCAGCGCGTCAATCAGGTAGCGGTCGTGGCTGACGAGCAAAATCGTGCCGCCGTAACCCTGCAAAACTTCTTGCAGCACTTCCTGGCTGTCGATATCCAGGTGGTTGGTCGGCTCATCCAAAAGCAGCAGGTTCGCTCCTTGCAGCGCCAGCTTCGCTAAAGCGAGCCGCCCGCGCTCCCCGCCAGAAAGCGAGGCGACGCGGCGGAAGACATCCTCGCCGCTGAAGAGGAAGCGCCCGAGCCAACTGCGCGCCTGTGAAAGCGGCATCGGCTTCACGGAAAAAATTTCGTCCAGCAGAGAATTGTCCGCGCAGAGATTTTCATGCGCCTGGGCGAAGAAGCCAATCTTAACTTTGGCGCCGCGCCGCAGGTCACCCGCCAGCGGCGGCAGCGCGCCCGCCAGCGTCTTTAACAGGGTGGATTTGCCGACGCCGTTGGCGCCAAGTATCGCCACCGTCTCGCCGCGCAGCACCAGCAAATCGGGGAGATGCAGCAGCGGCGCGGCGGGGTCATAGCCGATTGTGAGCGCCCGCGTCGTGATGACCTTGTCGCCGCTGCGCTGATGCGCCGCCATCTCCAAAGACATCTTCTTGCGCTGGCGGGGCGCGCCTTCCAGCAGGCGTCCGCGTTTCTTCATAGTCTCGAGTTTTTTGAGGCGCCCCTTCGCCTGTGCCGTGCCGCGGCTGCCCATGTGGCGGCGGATGAATTCCCGCTCTTTTTCGACGAAGCGCCGCTGCCCGGCGTATGCCTGCCGCAAAGTCTCCCGCGCCAGCTTGCGCTGCGTGGCATAAGCGCGATAGTTGCCGCGATAGACCCGCAAGCGCCCATGTTCCAGCTCCCAGATGGTTGAGGCGAAATTGTCGATGAAATAGCGATCGTGGCTGACGGCGAGTACCGCCCCCGGGTAAGCCGCGAGCGCCTTCTCCAGCCATTCCACCGCATGGATATCCAGGTGATTGGTGGGCTCATCCAAGATGAGCAAACCCGCCGCTTCCAGGAGCATGCGGCTCAAAAGGGCGCGGGTCTTCTGCCCGCCAGAGAGCTGCGGCAGCGGCAGCGCATACTCGGCCGGCGCGAAGCCCAGCCCGCTCAGCGTCATTTTGATGCGCGTTTCATAGCGGTAGCCGCCACGCCGTTCAAACTCGCTCTGCAGCCTGCCATACTCTTCCAAGACAGACTCGCCGCCCGCCGCATCCGCCAGCTCGCGTTCAAAGCGGGCGAGCTGGCGCTCCAGCGCCCGCAAATCGGCGAAGGCGCGCAGCTGCTCTTGCCACAAGCTATGGTCGCCAGCCAGCTCGGGCCGCTGCGGCAAATGAGCGATTTTCAGCTGGCGCGCTGTTTTGACCGTGCCGCCGCTGGGCAAATCGATGCCCGCCAGCAGGTTGATGAGGCTGGTCTTGCCGGTGCCATTCGCGCCCACCAGGGCGATGCGCGCGCCCGCCGCTATCGCCAGGTTGATGCCGCTGAATATCTCATCAGCGCCGAAATATCTGCTCAAATCGCTGGCGGTTAACAAAGACATTGCTGGACCGTATATCAGGAAAACGGGGCAAGTATACCATGGACCGGCGCTGGCTTTAAGCGGCGACTCGGCTGGCAGCAGGGCAATTGCGCCAATTGTTTCTACCATTGCGCGCGATGGTAGCGCCCTCGCCATTGGTACAGGTGTATTCGGTGGTTACAGTGCTTACATTGTCTGTTGTATCTTTGCCCCTACACCTCAATTACAGCGCCGACCGCCGCCCGCAGCAAGCGGTCCCAAAGCGCCAAACCCAGCCCGCGCTGCGCTGGCGCCCGCGCGATTATAAGCTCGACGCCCTGCTGGTCAAGGCGGCGCAAGCCGGCAAACAGGCGCTGCGCCGCCTGCGCCTCGCTTGCGCCCAGCGGGAAAATTTCCGCGCCTGTATCGGCGAAAGCCGGCATGTCCTCCGCCGCCGCCAGGACGCCGACTGACCCGTGCCGGGCAATCTCGGCGCGCATCGCCGCCAGTACCGCCGCGCGCTCCTGCCCTTGGAAGAGCAAAACGCGCGCCCGCGGCGAATAATGCCGCAGCATCGTGCCCGGCGCGGGCGCCGCCCCATCGCCGGCGATATAGCGCGGCTGATAACGCAGCCCCGGCGCGACTTGGCGCAGCGCCTCCAGCGGGATGCCGCCGGGGCGCAAAAGCGCCGGCGCGCCCTCAGCCAAACTGACAATGGTGGATTCGACGCCGATGCTGGTGGCACCGCCGTCCAAAATGATATCGACCGCGCCGCCAAGGTCATCCCGCACATGCTGCGCCGTGGTCGGGCTGGGGCGGGAGAAGCGGTTGGCGCTGGGCGCGGCGATGGGCAGCCCCGCCGCCCGCAGCAATGCCAGGGCGACCGCATGGCTCGGCATGCGCAGGGCAACCGTGTCCAAACCCGCGGTCAGCGCCGCGGGCAGAGCCGGCTGCTTTTTTAAGATAATCGTCAAGGGACCGGGCCAAAAGCGCTGGCAAAGCGCCTGCGCCAATGGTGGGATTTCGCGGGCGACTTCGCGCAGCTGATGGTATTCGGCGATGTGCACGATGAGCGGGTCATTGGCGGGGCGTCCCTTCGCCGTGAAGATGCGCCCGACCGCCGCGGGCGACCATATCTGCGCGCCCAAGCCATAGACCGTTTCCGTCGGGAAAGCGACCAAGCCGCCGCCGCGGATGGCATCCGCCGCGGCGCGGATAGCTGAGGCTGCCGGCGCGCGCGCATCCACTTTCAGCAGCTGCGTCCCGCCGCTTTTTAAGTCTTTTGTTGCCATCATGCGCTCCATAATACGCCAATAGAGGCAATCAATACATATTCTTTACCGCCGAGCGCGCTCGGTGCTAAGAAGAAACGAATCTCAAATCCAGTTGCAGTCCGCTGCCGCCCAACGCGCGGCGGCAGCCATGCTAGAATACAAGCGCTTGACCGGCGAAATTGGGGGAAAAGCATGCACTTCGCGCGCGCTGTTGAGCGGCTGCCCTGGGCATGGCTTTTGCCGGCGCTCTTCCTGCTTGCGGGCAGCCTCTATCTCTACGCCGCGCCCAATTTCGAAGCATCTGACAGCCCCCAGCACATCGGCATGCTCAAATGGATTGCCGAGCAGGGCGCGCTGCCGCTGCAATCCGCCGAGCACGACCAGCTCTATGGGCAAGAAGCCAGCCAGCCGCCGCTCTATTACGCGCTGATGGCGCTGGTCTGGAATGCCGTCGACACCTCAGACTTTGACGCCCGCTACCTGCCCAGCCCCTTCGTCGTTGTGGGTGACCCGCTGCTGCCGGGCAACAAAAATATGCTGATATATCGGCAGGTCTATCCGCCGGATCTGCGCGGTTCGTCGCTGGCGCTGTATGGTATCCGCGCGCTTTCGCTGGCGATGGGCGCGGTCACAGTCGGCGCGGTGTACCGCGCGGCGCTGGCGCTGCTGCCCGCCCGCCGCGATATCGCGCTGCTCGCCGCGTCTTTGACCGCCTTCAACCCCCAGTTCCTCTTCATCAGCGCTTCGGTCAGCAACGACACCCTGGTGAATATGCTGTCCGCGCTGCTCGCCTGGCAGCTGCTGCTGATGCTGCGCGCGGGCTTCCAAACCCGGCGCAGCCTGTTAATCGCGCTGCTGATAGCGTTGGCGGCGCTGAGCAAACTCAGCGGCTTGGTCGCGGGCGCGGTCCTGGGGCTGGCGGCGCTGTGGCTATTGACAAAAACGCGCGATTGGCGCGGCTTCGCCATCTTCGTCACGGCGACGCTGGCGCTGACGCTGCTCATCGCTGGCTGGTGGTACGCGCGCAATCTGGCGCTTTATGGCGAGCTGACGGGCACCGCCACCATGCTCGATAACTTCGGGCGGCGCTCGCTGAACCCCTGGCAGCTCATCAGCCAAGAATTTGAGGGGCTGCGCGTCAGCTATTGGGCGGTTTTTGGCGCTTTTAACATTGTCGCGCACGATGCCTTCTACCGCGTGATGGATGCCCTGGCGCTGCTGGGCGCTGGCGGCTTTGCCCGCTTCCTCTGGCGGCAACGGCGGGAGTCGGCGCTGCTGCCGCCGCTGATATTCCTGGCGCTGCTTTTGGCGCTGGGCGCGCTGCTGCTGATATGGTGGAGCATGCAAACCTGGGCGAGCACCGGGCGGCTGCTCTTCCCTTATATCACTTCCATCAGCATTTTTCTGGCGCTGGGTTTGCGGACGCTGCGCATCCCCGCCATTTTCATCGCGCTGCCCCTGCTCGCCTTCAGCATCGCCGCGCCTTTCGCGTATATCATGCCCAATTACGACCATCCGCCCGCTGTCGAGCGGCTGCCAGCGGCGGCGACCGCGGCTGATGCGCGCTGGGGCGACCTGCGGCTGACGGGCTATGAGCTGCCCGCGCCGCAGCGCTGGAGGGCTGGCGATGCCATCCCGCTGCGCTTCTATTGGCGCGCCGAAGCGCAATCGCCGCTCGCCTACGCGCTGACCCTGCGGCTGCTGGCTGCGGGGCAGGGGGAGCTCCAGCGCATCGAGACCTGGCTCGGCTGGGGCACGATGCCGCACCCCTGGATGACATTGGGCAGCGACTATCGCGATGACTATGTTATGCGCATCCCGCCCGCTGCGGCAAGCGCGCCGGAACTGTGGCTGGAAATCCGTTGGGAGGTATTCCCCGATGGTCCGCCGCTGCCGGCGCTATTGGCATCCGGCGAGGAAGTCGCGGCGCTGCGCCTGCCGCTGGGGAGCGTAGGGGGCTAGGAATCTCTGTGCCCTCTGCGCTCTCTGTGGTTAAAAACCTGTGCCGTGTTTGCTGAGAGAACACTATCCATCGCTATCGCCACTCGCAGGAAGTTTGTGCATTTGCGGAAACAATGGGTATACTTGCTTAATCAGACGCAATTCTGATTTATCCCAAGTGATGGAGGAAATCGAATGAAAAAGCTAGGTTTTGCGCTGGCAGCGATGCTGCTGTTCTTGGTGGCTTTCGGGGCGCTTGCCCAGGATGAGCCGCTCAGAGTCATCTCGGTGGTCAATGGCGTACTGGGCGACAAGTCCTTCTTTGATAGCGCCGAACGCGGCATGGAAGCCATCGCCGACGAATATGATATCGAAATCGACACCGTCGAGTTGGGCATTGACCCCGCCAACTGGGAATCGGGCTTGCTTGATGTCATGTCTGTTTCCGACAGCTACGACATCTTGATAACTGGCACCTTCCAGATGATCGACTTCCTCGCCGCCAATGCCCACCACTACCCGGACAAGCATTTCATCTTTTATGACGCGCCCATGCCCTACGACAACGCCGATGTCTGCGTTGATGGCTGCGCCAATGTCTATTCGATGACCTACGCCCAGAACCAGGGCAGCTTCCTCGCGGGTGTCTTTGCCGCCGCCATCACCACCAGCATGATGGAAGGCGCTAATGACGCGCCCATCATCGGCGCTGTCGGCGGGCAGCAGATTCCCGTAATTGACGATTTCATCGTCGGTTACGAGCAGGGCGCTTGCCTGGCTAATCCCGATTCGCAGAGCATCGTGCAATACGCCGGCAGCTGGAATGACCCAGCCCGCGGCAAAGAGATTACCCTGGCGATGTACGAGCAGGGCGCTGATATTGTTTTCCAAATTGCGGGCGGCACTGGCGTTGGCGTCTTTGAAGCGGCGCAGGAGCAGGGGCACTTCGCCATCGGCGTCGACTCTGACCAGGCGACTATCGTCGCCGAGACCGACCCTGACCAAGCCGAACGCATCCTGACCTCGATGATGAAAAATGTCGACAACTCGATCTTCCGCGCCATCAGCTTGCATCTCGATGGCGAGCTGGCGTATGGCAGCGCCGAAAGCCTGGGCATCCCCGAAGGCGGCGTCGGGCTGGCGAAGAACGAATTCTATGACGCGGCTGCCTCCGATGACATCAAAGCCATGGTCGAAGCGGCGGAGGCGGCGGTTGTCAATGGCGACATTGAAGTGCAGACCGTCTTCACCAGCGAAGATATGATGGCGGCGGTAGGCACCGCCTGCGCGGATATGCCGACTGCCGGCATGACCATCGCCGACCTGATGATGGACGATATGTAGGCAATCGCATTTACGCTATCGCATACATCGCCTGGAGGGGCGGCTCGCTGAGCCTCCCCTCTGTGCCCTAAGACAGACAGGGGGCGACCCGCTGGGTTCTGCGCCGCTGCATGTATAGATTAGAGTGGAGGGCGATCTGATGGCGAAGCCCTTGGAAACTGACTTTGAGTATTTCCTTGAAATCCAGCCGGAATTGGCTGAGGAACATCACGGAAGCTTCGTGGCAATTAAGAACAAACAAGTATTGGGGATTTACGACAATTATCTGGAGGCGGCAAGGGCAGTGTATGCCAAGCATGAACGTGGCACCGTCCTTATGCAAGCTATATGCAAAGACTCTGATGCAAACGCGATATACTTGCCCACTGCGGTTATTGTTGTGACTAAATGAACCCCGACCGGCATAGCTTTACGATAAAGTCTACTGGAATCCGAAACAGGCTCGTTTCTCGCTGCTGGATATATGAATCGTGGGCACCGGAGGACAATTCTCCTCAACCCCCAAGAAAGCAATATGACGCCCTTTGGGATACCGGCGCGACCCACAGTATGGTGACGAAACGCGTGGTAGACGAACTCAAATTGCGGGCGGAAGGTTATACCAGAGTGCTTCATGTCGGTGGGGTGTCAGTAAATGTCCCACAATACTATGTTAATCTCGTCGTTCTGCCAGGCGTACATTTTCCGTATGTGCAGGCTGTTCAAGGCAACTTTCTAGGAACTGATGCAATTATTGGCATGGACATAATCAACCTTGGCGACTTCGCAGTATCCAATAGAAATGGCGCGACTTCGTTTTCTTTTCGCATTCCATCCGTTGAGGACTTCGACTTCGCCGCGGAAGACAATCTGCTGGAGTAGAGCATTTCGTCGCAAATGACGAGAATGACAAATTGTAGCCTGCAAGTGAATTTTCTTTGTGCCTTTGTGGTTAAATCCCCCTGGTGAAACTATGCCCATAATCGAAACCCAAGCCATCCACAAAATCTATCCCAACGGCGTGCACGCCAATGACGACATCAACTTCTCGGTAGAGCAGGGCGAGATCCATGCCCTGGTTGGCGAGAATGGCGCTGGCAAATCCACGCTGATGAAGCTGCTCTACGGCTTGGAACAGCCGTCATCGGGGCGCATCTTCATCCGCGGCGACGAAGTTCTTATCGAAAACCCGCAGGACGCCATCGAACGCGGCATCGGCATGGTGCATCAAAATTTCATGCTGGTCGATTCCTTCACGGTGGCGCAAAATATCATCCTCAATCGCGAGACCAAAAATGGTCCGCAAATCGACTTCGCCCAGGCGCAGGCGCATACCGAAGCGCTCGCCGCCGAATATGGCTTGGCGGTCAACCCGCGGGCGCGCATTGCCGATATCCCGGTGGGCATGCGCCAGCGGGTGGAGATCCTCAAAGCGCTCTATCGCGGCGCCGAGATACTCATCCTCGATGAGCCGACCGCCGTGCTGACGCCCAGCGAGACGCAAGACCTCTTCGCCGCCATCCGCAACCTGGTCGAGGGTGGCAAAACCGTCATCTTCATCACCCACAAGCTGAAAGAAGTCATCGAGATTTCCGACCGCGTTACCGTCATGCGGGATGCCCGCCAGGTCGGCACTGTCAACACTGCCGAGACAAACGAGCGCGAATTGGCGCGCATGATGGTCGGGCGCGAGGTCTTCATGCAGGTGGACCGCGCTGCCGTCACCCGCGGCGATGCGGTGCTTTCGGTGCGCGATTTGACCTACGCCGATGCCAGCGGGCATCAACTGCTCAAGCAGGTCAGCTTCACTGTCTATCAGCGCGAGATTTTGGGCATCGCCGGCGTTGAAGGCAATGGGCAGACTGAGCTGGCGGAAGTGCTGACAGGCTTGCGCCCGCCCACCACTGGCGAAGCCTTCATCAGCCAGCAGCAAATCCTGGGGCAGGGTCCGCGCTCAGTGCGCGAGCGCCAGGTGGCGCATATCCCCGAAGACCGCTTGACCAACGGCGTCGCCCTCAGCTCTTCCATCGCGGATAATCTCATCATCGACCGCTATTATCGCGAGCCTTTCACGCGGCGCGGCTTGCTGGATATCAAGTCCATCGTCAACAATGGCATCGAGCTCATCCGCGAATTTAACATCATCGCGCCGGATGGCACCATCCCGGTCAACGCGCTTTCTGGCGGCAATATGCAGAAGGTTGTGGTGGCGCGGGAGCTGTCCTCCGCGCCCAAGCTGCTCATCGCCGCCCAGCCCACCCGCGGCGTCGATATCGGCGCAATCGAATTTATTCATCAGGAGCTGGTCGATCAGCGCACCGGCGGGCTGGCAATCCTGTTGATTTCGGCGGATTTGCAGGAAGTCATGAAGCTCTCCGACCGCATCATGGTGATGTATGAGGGCGAAATTGTCGGCATCTTCCCCAATGACAGCAGCCTGACCGAAGAGCGCATTGGCTATTATATGCTGGGGGCGGAGCGGCAGCCGCAAGCAGAAATGGAGCGCTACGCATGACCTTCTTGAGACGCTACCCCCTCATGCTCATCGGCTTGCTCGCCGGGACGCTTGTAACCTGGTTTGTCACCAACACCATGTTCGCCGGCTCCGCCGAGAAAATGACCGCCACCGCCACCTGGCAGAATATCCTGCTGGTTAATGCGCTGGTAGGCGTCTGCATCCTGCTCTTTGTTGTCGAGCTGCGGCGCGGGGCAATCCGCGTTTTGCTCACGGTGATAGTGGCGCTGCTGCTGGGATTTTTGGTTACCTTCGTTTTTAACCTGGACGCCGCCGATCGCTTCACCCGCGGCGAATTTCGTGTGCAAGTCATCTCGGATGCAGCGCCAGTCGCCGGCGATACGGTTGACCTGGAATACAACAAACGCCGCGGCGGTGAATTCAACAAACCCAATGTTGTCGCGCCGGTATCGGAAGTTGCCTGGACCTTCGCCGGCAGCGAAGGCGATGTCGTTTCCCTGCTGGCTTATGCCAAGAACCGCCGCTCGACTGTCGATGTACGGGTGGAATTGCGCGATGCCGCGGGCACAACTTTGGCTGCGGCGACATCAGCCACCGAGCTGCAAGTCGAAGAGACTTTTGACGACCTCGTCAGCGCCCGTGACGCCGTCATCGAGGGCTACACCTTGCCAGAAGCGGGCGTCTACACGCTCTACGCGACGCCAGAAGAAGTGGATTTGGGCACGACGCTCAGCGAAGCCATGAGCCAATCCCAGCTGGCATTTGAGGCGCTGCTGCTGGGTCCCATCGAGCGCGTGAACCGCTGGGGCGTCTGGATTATGGACGCGATTACGCTTATCCTGCTCGGCTTATCCTTCGCCATCGTTTTCCGCGCCCAGCAATTCAGCCTGGGGGCGGAGGGGCAACTGTATTTTGGCGCTCTCGTCAGCGGCATCATCGCGCTCAATTCGCCGCATATCCCGGGGGTTCTGCTCATCCCGGTCATCATCCTGGCGTCGGGCACGGCCGGCTTCATTTATGGGCTGGTGCCGGGCGCGCTAAAAGCCTATTTGGGCGCTAACGAGCTGGTGTCAACGCTGATGCTCAATGTCATCGCCACCCGCTTTTTTGAGATGGTGCTCAACTTCCAGCTCAAGCCGCCGGAAGCGGGTTATGTCGCTTCAGCGAAGTTCACAGAAAATGCCATCCTGCCCGTAATCGTCCAGGGTACACAAGTAACAGTCGCGGTCTTCTTGCTGGTTGTTGTGGTATTCATCACCTGGCTGTTGATGCGGCGGACGCCGCTGGGCTATGAAATTCGCATCATCGGCTCCAACCTGCGCTTCGCCGATTATGGCGGCGTCAATTCCAAGCGCACGATTATGCTGGTGATGGCAATCGGCGGCATTGTCGCGGGTTTGGCTGGCATGCACCTGGCAAACGGCGTGCACCGCCAGCTGATTCTCAACATCTCATTCGCCCTGGCTTTTGAAGGGGTGGTGGTCGCCCTGCTTGCCCGTTTGAATGTGCTGGTTGTGCCTTTTACCGGCTTGCTTTATGCCTATCTGCGCGCCGGTGCCCAATTCATGGAGCGTGATGCCAATGTCAGCTTGGAAGTGGTGCGCATGATACAAGCCATCATCATCCTGCTGATAACGGCGGAGGCGCTGGTTACCTTCTTCCAACAGCGGCAGAAACGGGCTGATATCGACGCCAAGGGGCACGCGGTTGACTCTTTGGAGGATATGGCGCCGCCCGCGCCTTCCCCCGAAGCAGCAAGGCGCGGGGAGTAGTGCCATGCAAGAAAATGTGATTCAAGGGATTTTCAGCGCGGTATTCCTGGCAGCCATCCTGCGGGTGACGACTCCCATCCTGCTGCCATCGCTGGGCGCGCTAATATCGGAAAAAGCGGGTGTGCTCAACATCGGCTTGGAAGGCATGATGCTCTCCGCCGCCTTCACAGGCGTGGTCGTCAGCGCCTATTCTCAAGATTGGTTCGGCGCTGAGGCGGGGCTGAGCATCGGTCCCTGGCTGGGTTTGCTGCTGGGCGTCTGCGTTTCGCTGCTGCTGTCTTTTGTATTGGCGCTTTTTCATCTCGACCTCAAGGGCGATCTCTTTCTCTCTGGCATCGCGCTGAACATATTCGGCTCATCAGCCACTGTCGCCATCATGTTTGAGCTGACGGGCGACCGCGGCAATACCAGCACCCTCGCCAGCTTGCAGATGCCCTTCATCCAACTGCCGGAGCTCATCGCCGAAATTCCTGTGATTGGCGGCTTCTTCTTCGGCGTCTTCGACAACCAAAGCGTGATGACCTGGATTGCATTTGTCTTGGTCTTCGTTGTCGCCTTCGTTTTATATCGCACGCCTTTCGGCATGCACCTGCGCGCCGTGGGCGAAAATCCAGAAGCGGCGGAATCAGTCGGCATCAATGTCAAGCGCATTCGCTATACAGCGCTGCTGATCAGCGGCTTCTTCGCGGGCTTGGGCGGCATCCACATGAGCATGGGCTACTTGCAGCTTTTCCAGCGCGATATGACCAACGGGCGCGGCTTTATCGCCTTGGTCACGCCGTCATTGGGCGGTGGCACGCCTGTCGGCACCATGATCGCTTCTTCGATTTTTGGCTTCTTTGACGCGCTGGGCATTCGCATCGGCACGCTCGAAATCCCGTCCCAGCTGCCGCAGTCGATTCCCTACTTCGCCACGGTGATGGCGCTGGTCATCTATGCCTTGCAGCGGCGGATATCCCAGCGGGTCAGCGCTATGCGCACCGCCTCGGGCTCGACATTTGATGCCGCGTTTTGGGGCGCGATCCAGCGCATCAGCATTTTGCACATGCTGCTGATGATGGTGGCGGTCATCGGCGTGGTGACGGGCGCCGCCATCCTCTCGGCGCCTAACGGCTTCGGCGGCGCTGAGACGGCGGTGCCAGCGGGCTTGCTGATAGGCGGTGCCTCCTGCCTGCTCTTCCTGCTGGGATTGCCCTTTGTGCGCGATATTTTCCGCATTCAGGAACGATGGCTCGCCAGCGCCGGCGTGACCATCATCTCGCTGGGCATCACTTTGACGCTTTTCCTGGCGCTTTTTATTGAGCTGGCGCTGGCGCTGGGCGTCGGTCTACTCCTCGGCGCGGGCGTCTGGTTTATGATAGGCGGGCGCGTCTTGATGCGGGGGCAATAAAGGCGGCGAGACTATGGTACAATGACCGGAACTCAAAATAGAAAGTAGCCATGCAAACCACTGAACTTGTCTTGGTCATCGGGCTGATTCTGCAATTCCTCGCTTTTGCGGTGGTCATGATTGGCATTCTTAGACGGATCGCCACTAAAGCTGATATCAAGCAGCTCGAAGACCGTTTTGAAAAGCAAGATGAAAAAATCGATGGCCTGCGCCGGGATATGAATGCCGGCTTCCAGCGGGTTGACGAACGGTTTCAACAGCAAGACGCCAAAATCGATGACCTGCGCCAGGAAACCAAGGCGGATATTCAGCGATTGGACACAAAAATCGATGACCTGCGCCGGGATATGAACGCTGGATTTCATCAGGTCGACGAACGGTTTCAGCAGCAAGACGCCAAAATAGACGACTTGCGGCGCGAGATGAAAGCCGATTTCCAACAACAGGACGCCAAAATCGATGACCTGCGCAAAGAGACTAAAGCGGATATGCACCGCTTGGAAGACCGCCTGGAAAATGCCAACGCCTACCACGCCCTCAGCGTTGAGCATTTAGAGGCAATCCGCCGCGGCATTGAAGCGCGCCGTGAGCCGCTATAGCCCGTTGAAGCAGGATATGAAAGACAAAATCCTCGGCTGCCTCTATGGACAAGCGCTCGGCGACGCCTTCGCCATGCCAGCGCAGGTGCATCCAGACGATACGGAGCGCTGCTTTGGCTGGCTGGACAGTTGGCAAGCCGCGCCTCCCGACCACATCGTGCACGCTGGATTGCCAGCGGGGCGCATCACCGATGATTCCGAGCAGGCTTTTTCTATCGCCCAGGCGGTGATTGCCGCTGGCGGCGTGACGCTGGCGGCGGCTGTCAACGGGCTGCTCGCTTGGTACGAGCGCGTCGATGGCGACAACTCCCCCTATGTCGGACCCAGCACCAGGCGCGGCGTCAACGCGCTGAAAGCGGGCGAAGACCCGCGCCGCACCGGGCTCTGGGGCGATACCAATGGCGCGCCCATGCGCATCGCGCCGATTGGGCTGCTGCACCCGGGCGCTATCGGCGCGGCGGTGGCGGATACGGCTACAGTCTGCATGCCGACGCATTTCACCCAGCCAGCCGTCGCCGGCGCGGCGGCGGTGGCGGCAGCGGTCGCCATGGCGCTGGTTGATGGCGCTTCGCTGGACGCGGTGATTGCGGCGGGCAAAAAGGGCGCGGCGCTGGGG
>JAJDWK010000035.1 GCA_022825675.1 Anaerolineae bacterium
AATTCTAGCACCAGACACAATGGAGTGGTATAATCAGTGCTTGAGTCGCATTCCGGCATGGGGACTGACTGATGGATATACTCTGCCTGCTTAGAGAGCTTATAGATGCGGGCGTTATCGATATTATTCAGATTATTGTGCTCCCATTGTCGATGCGTTGGGCGATTCTAGGCGGTGTTCGGAAGCGAATCTAACCTTATTTCACGAATAGAGCTTCAAAGTAACCATGACCCACAACCCCATCCACGGCGTCATCACCCCCATCATCACCCCCCTCAAAGCCAACGGCGACATCAACCCCGCCATGATCCGCCCCCTCGTCGATTTCCTCATCGACCGCGGCGTCGCCGGCATCTACCCCCTCGGCAGCACGGGCGAAGGTCCCCTCTTCAGCGCTGACGAGCGCAAAGCCATCGCCGCCGCGACAGTAACTGCTGTGGACGGGCGTGTCCCCGTCATCATTCACACCGGTGCCATCAACACCGCCGAGACATTGGCGCTCACCCGTCACGCCCGTGATATCGGCGCGGATGCCGCCGCTGTTGTAACGCCCTGGTATTTCCAACACAGCGATGCAGCGCTGGAGCAGCACTATCACACCCTCTTCGAGGCGGTCGCGGGCTTTCCCGTTTATCTTTATAACCTGCCGCAGCTCGCCAACAACAGCCTCTCGGCGGCGCTGGTGGCGCGGCTGGCGCGCGCGCATGACAATTGCGTGGGGCTCAAAGACAGCAGCGGCGATTTGCTGACGATGTGCGCCGTGAATCACCTGCGCGGCGGGCGCTTCAATACTGCGATTGGTCCCGACAATCTCATCCTGGCGGGCTTGGCGATGGGGCTGGATTGCAGCGTGTCCGGCAACAGCAATCTTGTGCCCGAGGTTGTGATTGGCATTCACCAGTCTTTCCACGCGGGCGAGCTGGCGGCGGCGCAAGCGCGGCAGCGCCAGCTGCGCGCGGTGATAGAAGTTGTGGGCAGCGGCGGCTGGCTGACAATTGTCAAAGGCATATTAAACGCCCGCGGCTTGCCCGTTGGCGGCGTGCGCCCGCCGCTGGTACAGGCTTCCGCTGAGACGATAAAAGCCTGCATCGCCCAGCTGCAAGCGCTGAAGATTGATCTCTCGCCTGTGTGATTTCCGCCGCAAAACCGCTACACTCTTGCTGATGGCATCACAGCGACGGGAAGCCCAGCCACCATGCTAATGGATGATATGCTGCAGGACTTGCAGTCCGCGCTCGGGCGCGACTATGCCGCCGCCGACCGCATGACCCGCCTCCTCTACAGCACTGACGCCAGCAACTATCAGGTTATGCCGCTGGCGGTTACCTTCCCGCGCCATGCCGATGATGTTGTCGCGGTGCATACGGTGGCGCGGCAGCATGGTGTGCCTGTGCTGCCGCGCGGCGGCGGCAGCGCCCTGGCGGGGCAGGCTGTCGGCGAAGCGATTATCATGGATTTCACCCGCCACATGCGCCGCGTCCGCGGGCTTAATGCCGAGGCGCGCACCGTCGATGTCGAGCCCGGCATGATACTCGGCGCTCTCAATGCCCAGTTGACGCCGCTGAAGCTGATGTTTGGTCCCGACCCCGCCAGCGCCGAACGCGCCGCTATCGGTGGCGTCATCGGCAATAACGCCACCGGCGCCCACAGCATCCGCTATGGCATGACCGCCGACCATATCGCGCGCTTGCAGGTGGTGCTGGCGGATGGCGAGCTGACTTGGCTGGACGCCTCCAACGCCGCGTTGAAGCGCCTCCGCGGCATCGTTGGCGATCTTGCCGCGGAACACGCGCCACAGATTGCGGCGCGCTATCCCAAAACCTGGCGCACCGTCGCCGGCTATGCCCTGGACAAAATTGACCCCGCCGCTGTCAACTTGAATTGGCTGCTCTGCGGCTCGGAAGGCACGCTGGCGACAGTGGTACGGGCGGAGCTGCGCCTGGTCGATAAACCGGCGACAGCGCAAAAACGGCTCGCCCTGGTGCATTTCGATACGCTGCGCGCATCGCTGGAAGCGACGCCGCGCATCCTCGAGCTTGAACCAGCCGCCATCGAGCTGATGGACAAATTCCTGCTGGATAAAACGCGGGCGGCTGCCGGCTACCGCCAGCGGCTGACCTTCGTCGAAGGCGACCCCGCTGCCCTGCTGCTGGTGGAATTTGTTGGCGAGCCGCGGGCGCTGTCCGCCAAGGTCGACCGCTTGAAGGCGCATCTGCGCCGCCTGGGCGTTCACGGCGCGGTGACTGTCGCCGAGACGGCGCGCCAGCAAGACGATGTCTGGACGGTGCGCAAAGCCGGGCTCGGCTTGATGATGAGCGAACGGACGGAAGCCAAGCCGATTTCCTTCATCGAAGACGCGGCGGTGCCAGTCGAAAAACTGGCGGACTACATCAGCGATGTCGAGCGCATCATCAGCGACAATGGCACGACCTACGCCATCTACGCGCATGCCAGCGCCGGCTGCCTGCACATCCGCCCCTTGATTAACCTCAAGACCCTGCGCGGGCGTCAGCAATATCGCGCGATTGCCGATGCCGTCGCCCAGACGGTCAAGCGCTATCAAGGCACCATCACGGGCGAGCATGGGCAGGGCTTGGCGCGTGGCGAATACAGCGAATACCTTTTTGGTGCCGAGCTGATGGACGCTTTCCGCGCCGTCAAACGCGCTTTCGACCCCGAAAACAGAATGAATCCGGGCAAAATCATCGATTCCCCGCCGCTGGACAGCGCTGAGCTGTTGCGCTATTCGCCCGAGTATCGCGCCATCAATATCAAGACGCGCTACGATTGGTCCTCCGACCAGGGCTTTGCCGGCGCGATTGAAATGTGCAATGGCGCGGGCGTCTGCCGCAAAGAAGGCGAGGGCACGATGTGCCCCTCCTACCAGGCGACGCTGGACGAGGCGCATTCCACCCGCGGGCGCGCCAATGCCCTGCGCGCGGCGATGCGCGGCACCCTCCCTGGCGATTTGGGCGCGCCCGCGCTGAAGTCGGTGCTCGACCTCTGCCTGGGCTGTAAAGCCTGCGCCAGCGAATGCCCATCTTCGGTGGATGTGGCGAAAATGAAGTCCGAGTTCCTGGCAACCTGGCATGACCGCCATGGCAGCGACCGGCGGACGCGGCTCTATGGCAATATCCACCGCGTGAATCAACTGGCGGGGCGCATGCCACGGCTGAGCAACGCGATTATGAGCCATTCGCTGGGCAAATGGGGCGCGGGCGCGCTGGGCTTGCCGACCGAGCGCCCGCTGCCCAAGTTCGCTGACAAGCGCTTTTCGGCGCGGCATCAGCCCGAGTACGCCGCGCCCGCTGCCATTCTGCTCATCGACACCTTCAGCGAATGGAATCACCCGGAAATCGCCGCGGCGGCGCTGGACTTGGCGCAGCGGCTCGGGCTGCGGCTGAACGCGCGCCGTCTGCCGGGAGAGGCTTGCTGCGGCCGCCCCGCCATCAGCCAGGGGCTGCTGGACAAAGCGAAAGCGCTGGCGCGGGCAAACATCCTGGGGCTGCAGCGCGATGACCCGGCGCTGCCGCTGCTCTTCCTGGAGCCGAGCTGTCAAAGCGCCTTCACTGACGATTATCTGACGCTGGTGGAACCCGCCTTGCAGCCCGCCGCCGCTGATATCGCGCGGCGCTGTCAAAGCGTCGAAGCCTTCTTCGCCGATGCGCTGGAGCGGCATGCCGATACGCTGGCTTGGCAGGCACCGCCGCCGCAGATACTATTGCATGGGCATTGTCATCAAAAAGCGCTCTGGGGCAGTGGCGATTCGCTGCGCTTGCTGCGGGCGATACCCGGGGCGGCGGTCGCCGAGCTCAACACTGGCTGTTGCGGCGTCGCCGGCAGCTTCGGCTATGAGCATTATGAAGTGAGCATGAAAATCGCCGAAGACCGCCTGCTGCCAGCGATACGGCAGAACCCCGATGCCTGCATTGCCGCGCCCGGCAGCTCTTGCCGCACGCAAATTCATGACGCTGGATTTGCGGCGCGGCATCCGATTTCGATTGTCAGCGCGGCTTTGGCTGGCGGCTGAGGCGGGAGCAGAAGACAATATGACGGCGCTGGTATTAAGCGAGATTACTTCCATACGCGAATTCATGGCGCTTGGCGCGCTGCGGCTGCCGCCAGAGCAGCGCCGCTTCACCAGAAATCTCATCATCACCTACCTGCAGACGCGCCATCCCGCCGTCAGCACTTACACAATAGAACTTGCCGGGCAGCTCATCGGCTATGTGATGTTGATTCACGCCGAGAACCCGGCGCAATGGATCATCGAGCGGCTGACAATCGACGGCGCGCATCAACGGCAGGGGCATGGCCGCGCCGCCGCCGACCAGCTCATCGACATGGTGTATAAGTTTGAACACAGCGAAATGATGATCGCGCGTTACGAGCCGGAAAATGACGCGGCGCGCCAGCTCTTCGCCCAGCTCGGCTTTGAAGAGCGCGAAGAATTGTTCCGCGGGCGGCATGTCGCCACCCTCGAATTTGAATTTGAAGAAGACGACGAAGACGAAGACGATCTTGACGCGGAGCAAAGCACCGAATTTGAGGAAGAAGACTAAACATGGCGCAGCAAGCGGCATCGCCGCCACTCCTGCCCGAGGGTGTCCGGCAGCGGCTGGAACCGTTGATGCTGATGGCGCGCAAGCTGCGCGTCGGCGCGATTAAGGGCGACCGCCGCTCCAACAAGCGCGGCACCAGCATCGAATTCGCCGACTATCGCAATTATGTCGCCGGCGATGACTTGCGCCAGTTGGACTGGAATATCTATGCCCGGCTGGAGAAGCCCTATATCAAGCTGCTGGAAGATGAAGAAGACCTGGCGGTGCATATCATTTTGGACGCCTCCGCCAGCATGGACTTCCCGCCAGATGGCGCGCCCGAACAGCACAAGCTGCTCTATGCCAAGCGCATTGCTGCCGCGCTCGCCTATATCTCGCTGACCAGCGGCGACCGTCTGCTGCTGAGCGCCTTGCATGGCGGCGGCGCGGCGAGTTTCGGTCCCGCGCGCGGACGGGCGCGCGCCCTCGCCATGCTGCGTTTTTTGGGCGAGGTGGCTGCCGATGGCATCGCCGACCTGGATGAGGCGCTGGCGGATGTCGCTTTGCGCGCCCGCCGCCCCGGCTTGATACTGCTCGTCAGCGATATGTTCTCCCGCGAGGGCGCTTGGCTGCAGGGGCTTAACGCCCTGCTCAGCCGCGGGCACGAAGTCGCGATTATCCACCTGCTGGCGCCTGAGGAAGTGCAGCCGCCAGTCACGGGCGATTTGAGCTTGATTGATGTCGAGACGGAGATGAAGCAGGAAATCACTGTCGATGGCGCGATGCTGGGCATCTATCAGCGGCGGCTGAACGCTTGGCGGGACTCATTGCGCGCCGAGTGCCTGCGGCGCGGCGCGCATTATTTCTCGCTGGAGACGGATGCGCCCTGGGAGCGGCTGATTCTGTCGGATATGCGGCGGGCGGGCTTGCTCAGCTGAGGGCGGCGCTGGCGGGCGCGAGCGTTTCTTGCAAGCGCGGCGCAGGCTGATCGTAAAACCCCGTGAGCATCGCGATGAGGTCGATGCTTTCCGCCGGTTCCCGCCAGCGCAGCAATAAACAATCTCGCTGGAAATCCCGCCGCTGATTTTCGCTCGCCTGCGCCAGCCTGGGTAAGAGACTCAAGGGCAGAAATAGGATGCGGCCGTCTGCCAAATATATGGCGAGATGATCGCCTGTAAAGCGCAGGTTTTGTGCCATATTGCGGGTATCGTGCACGAATGGGACGCCTGCCATGCCAGCGGAATGTCGCATGCCGCCAGCAAGGTATGCGCAGGTCCTCGGCACATGAGGCAATGGCTGTGTATCGCGCTGGTCGACTGGCACGATATACATGCCGGTGAGCATGGATGTTATATCAATGCCATCGTCTAGGTCTTCCCAATATACGCTGCTGCCGTAGCTGATGTAGTTCTGCCGCTGCTCTTCGCTGGCGCTTTGCAGGGACGGGAACCAAACAAGTGGTACGCCCAGCATGCGCCCATCTTCAAAAACCGCAATCGCGTGCTCGCCACTAAACTGAACCTCGAGCGCATAGCATCGTTCTTCGTGAATTAGGGGCCATTTGTGCATTCTATAGTGTCCTCTCCCACTTCCTGCATTCTATCATCAGCCATGTATCCTCGTCCACTCGCTTAGCAATAGAGCTTGATGCGCCTCCAGAAGCGCCCGTATTCGCCGCGTTTCACGGCTTGTGAAACCACTATTGGACACAATCCGAATAGGTTGCAACTCCGCCTTGAGTTGCTTCCCTGCGCGAAAGACATGCACATGTGCGGGTCCGTGCTCGCGCGTATGTATGACAACATCATATCCGTAACGTTGTCTGTGCAGTATCGTAACCATGTTGCCGCGCCTCCACGCTAGAAAATGGCAGGCGCACTCTATTATGTCAAACCCAACACCCTATATCGCCACCAAGCCGCCATCCAAGACCAGCGCATGCCCAGTGACAAATGAAGCCGCGTCCGAGCAGAGCCAGACAACCGCTTCGGCGATTTCCGCCGGCTGCCCCAAGCGCCCCATCGGGATTGCCCGCGCCATGATTTGCGCCATAGCCGGGTCAGCGGCGATGGCGCCACGCACCATGGGCGTATCCGTATACGCGGGGCAGACGGCATTAACGCGGATGCCGCGCCTGGCATAGTCGAGGGCGGCGGATTTGCTCAAGCCGATGACGGCGTGTTTGCTGGCGGTGTACGCGGCGGCTTTAGGCGCGCCGATTAGCCCGGCGACCGAAGCGATATTGACGATAGCGCCCGCGCCTTGCTTAAGCATCTGCTCCAGCTCCGCCTTCATGCAATGCCAGACGCCGCTTAAGTTGACATCGATGACGCGCGCGAACATGGCGTCATCGGCTTCGTGCAAGCGCCGGTGGAAATCCCCGGCGATGCCAGCGCTGTTGACGGCGGCGTCCAGGCGCCCGTAGCGCGCGACAGTCTGCCGCAGCAGCGCCCGCACTTCGGCGGCTTGCCTAACATCACATGCGAGCGCGAAGGCATCGCCGCCCGCGGCTTGAATCAGCCTTGCAGTTTCTTCCGCGCCCGCGCCGTCGATATCGGCGGCGCAGACGCTCGCGCCCGCCCGCGCCAATGCCAGCGCGCTCGCCCGTCCAATGCCCGATGCGCCGCCAGTCACCAGCGCGGCTTTGCCCGCCATCCTGCGCATGCCCGCCTCCTTTGCTGTCTAGCCACCATACATGCAGAGTATAGCGAATGCTTCCGCAAGGTTTATCCGCAGGGCAATCGCATCAAATATTTTTTCACCACAAAGACACAAAGGGCACAAAGTTTTTTCTTGAAATGGCTCTATGCTACTTCATTTATCAGGGTAGTTTGTACACACCCCATACCACCGAGAACACAGAGAAAAAATGAG
>JAJDWK010000034.1 GCA_022825675.1 Anaerolineae bacterium
ACGAACACGCCGATTCCAGCGGCAACAAACACGCCCGTGCCCAGCGGACCTCACGCCGCATTGATTAGCACCTTAATAGTCTATGCGCAGGAGGATTACGGGGCGGAGCATCAAAAACGCTGGAAGCGGGCGCTGGCGGCATTGGGCTGGAACAGCGGCGAAAGCGCGATGACGCTGCAAGAGGCGAAAGACATGCGCGATACCTACAGCAGCAGCCGCTGGCAGCCGGTGGTCGATGCGCTGACGCAGCTGCAGCCGCCGCCAACAAATACGCCCGTGCCGCCCACGAATACTCCAGTCCCACCGACGAATACGCCGGTTCCGCCGACAAACACGCCAGTTCCACAGAGCTATACCGTGCCGCAGAGTCTGATAGACGACATCAGGGTTTGGCGGGCGGAGCAGGGCGCTGAGTCCGACCATTACAAGCGCTGGACGCGGGTATTGGCGGCTTTTGGCAAAGCCAGCCACAATAATCCGATGGGCGTCAGCGAGGCGAAAATCTATCGCGACCGCGGCTGGAACCGCTGGATTGAGGTGGTCAAAGCGCTGGAGAAGCTGGCGGGGGATTAAGCGTGTAGGGGCGTTTCGTTGAAACGCCCACACATACCTGACAATAAAACCGGGCGACCTGCCGGGTCGCCCAAAAACTGCCACAGAGGCACAGAGATTTTCTCATTTTTTCTCGGTGTATCTCGGTGTCCTCGGTGGTAAAATCTCTGTTTTATCTTCGCCGCTGCCAAGTGCAAATCAGCCGCGGATGCGCTATAGTTCGCCTTTCATACTGGCGACACTACAAACATACCCTGCAAAGGAGCGGAGATGTATAAAACTTTGAGCCCAGGCGCGATTGGCATCGGCGGGCTGTCCCTGCAAGCGAGCCTCGCGCTGGCGAAGGAGACGGGTTTTGGCGGGCTGGACTTCAGCATCCAGGCGGCGGCGGCGCTGGGCGCGGGCGCGGCGCAAGCGCTCTTCCAAGAAGCGGGCATACACTATGGCGCTTGGGGCTTGCCCGTGCGCTGGCAGCACGAAGACTGGCGCGATGACCTGGCGGAATTGCCGCGTTATGCCGCTGTCGCCGCCGCGATGGGCGCCACCCGCTGCTCCACCTGGTGCCCGCCTTCCTCCACCGAGCGCGATTTTGAAGAAAATCTCGCCTGGCATATCGAGCGCTTCCGCGCGATTGCCGAAGTCTTGAAGCAGCATGGCATCCGCTTCGGCATCGAGTTTATCGGTCCCCAAACCCTGCGCCCGGCCGACCGCTACAGCTTCATCTATACCATGGGCGGCATGCTGGAGATGGCGGCGGCGATTGGCACTGGCAATGTCGGCTTGCTGCTGGACGCCTGGCATCTCTATACCTCCGGCGGCGCGGTGGCTGACCTGGACACAATCAGCAATGACGATATCGTCAATGTGCATGTCAATGACGCGCCCGCCGGGCTGACGATGGCGGAATATATCGACAACGACCGCCGCCTGCCCTGCGAGACCGGCGTGCTGCCGCTGGCGGGTTTTATGCAAAAGCTGATAGCGCTGGGCTATGACGGACCGGTAACGCCCGAGCCTTTCAGCGCGCGCATCAACGCTATCGAAGACCCGCGCGAAGCGGCGCAAGCGACCGCCGCCAGCATGTCGGCGCTCTGGCAGCTGGCGGGCTTGCAATAGGGGCGCAGCCGCCCCAAATTCTGACGGCAGGGGCGTCTCGCCGAGACGCCTGTCATTCCAGCGTCTCCGCTTGGCATGATTGCGCTGTATCACCCGTGCAGAAGCTGTCTGATTTTCGCATAACTCACTTGCATTTACTTCTGTCTATGTAGTGAAGTAACTGCATCCTGTTCTCTGGGCGAATTGTATGTACAATAAGCGCTATGCTCCCAATATCCCGCCACTTGACAAAACTTGGTACCGATTATCTAATGAACCTCAAATTGCCGAGAATGCTTAGATGCCCCTAAAAATTGCCATGATAGGCGCCGGCTCGGTCGGCTTCACGCGGCGGCTGATGCGCGACCTCTTGACCGTGCCAGAATTCGCCGATACCCAATTCGCGCTGATGGACATCTCGGCGCGCAACTTGAGCATGGTGGCGCAGCTCTGCCAGCGCGATATCGAAGCCAACGGCTTGCCGGCAAAAATCACGGCGACGCTTGACCGGCGCGAAGCCATCGCCGATGCCGACTATGTCATCTCGACTATCCGCCAGGGCGGCTTGCGCGCCTTCGCCCTTGATATCGACATCCCCTTGAAATATGGCGTTGACCAATGCGTTGGCGATACCATCTGCGCCGGCGGCATCATGTACGGGCAGCGCAGCATCCCCGCGCTGCTGGATATCTGCCGCGATATCCGCCAGCATGCCAAGCCGGGCGCGCTTTTCCTCAACTATTCCAACCCGATGGCGATGAACACCTGGGCTTGCAACCGCTATGGCGGCGTGACTACCATCGGGCTTTGCCATGGTGTGCAGCATGGCCACGAACAGATTGCCGAGTGCATCCAGCGCTGGGCGCGGGCGGAAGGCAGGATTGCCGCTGACGAATGCGTGAGCCTGGACGATGTGGATATCGTCTGCGCCGGCATCAACCACCAGACCTGGTATATCAAAGCGCAATGGCGCGGGCTGGATATGACCCCGCGCTTGCTCGACTTGTTCGAGGCGCACCCCATCTTCCGCGAAGAAGAAAAAGTGCGCATCGATGTCCTGCGCCGCTTCGGCTATTATTCGACCGAATCCAACGGACATCTCAGCGAATATCTGCCCTGGTATCGCAAGCGTCCGGGCGAAATCAAGGACTGGATTAGCCTCAATAGCTGGATACTGGGCGAGACTGGCGGTTACCTGCGCGTCTGCAGCGAAGGGCGGGATTGGTTCGAGACCGATTTCCCCAATTGGCTGGCGGAAGCGCCGCCGCCCATCAGCGCCGAGAGCCGCAGCCTGGAGCATGGCTCCTACATCATCGAGGCGCTGGAGACCGGGCGCGGCTATCGCGGGCATTTTAATGTGCCCAATCGCGGCTATATCAGCAACCTGCCCGCCGATTGCATCGTTGAAATCCCCGGCTATGTCGACAAAAATGGCGTGAATATGCCGGTCATCGGCGATTTGCCGCTGGCTTGCGCCGCCACCTGCTCCGCCAGCGTGCGCGTGCAGCAGATGGCGATGGAAGCGGCGGTGCATGGCGATGTCACGCTTTTGAAGCAGGCGATGCTGCATGACCCGCTGGTCGGCGCTGTCTGCAACCCGGAAGAAGTCTGGCAGATGACCGACGAATTGCTGGTCGCCCAAGCCGAGTGGCTGCCAAATTATACGGCGGAGGCCATCCAGGCGGCGCGCCTGCGCCTGCAAGAGCAGGAACGGCGCGGCAGCCGCGTAGCGTTAAGCCAGACGGCGGGGGCGGCGCGCCTGCATACCCGCAGCGCGGCGGAGCTGGCAGCGGACAAGTTGGCGCAGGCAACCGCCCGCACATCGGACAAGGGCTAGGCACGCTCAAGATACGAATGGTAGGGGCGACTCGGTGAGTCGCCCGCAAATGACACTAACTATAAGCGACTGACTTACTATTATGAAGGCAACAAGCAGCGGCGCAGAGCCAATTTTGGAAGTGCGCAATCTCAAAACGCATTTCTTCACCGACAAGGGCGTGGTGCAAGCGGTGAAGGGCGTCAGCTTCCAGCTGGGCAATGGGCAGACCCTGGGCATTGTCGGCGAAAGCGGCTGCGGCAAAAGCGTAACCGCCAGCTCCATCATGCAGTTGATAAAGTCGCCTCCCGGCAAAATCGTCGATGGCGAAATCATCTTCCGCCGCCAGAAGCGCCGCGCCGAAACCATCGACATCGCCCAGCTGGACCCCAAAGGCATCGAAATGCGCAGCATCCGCGGCGGCGAAATTTCGATGATCTTCCAAGAGCCGATGACCTCGCTCAACCCGCTGCATACTGTCGGGCGTCAAATCGCCGAAGTGGTGGAATTGCATCAGCAGCTCAGCCGCAAAGAGGCGCTCAAAGTCGCGGAGGAAATGCTGGACCGCGTGCGCATCGCCGACCCGCAAGAGCGCGTCAAGCAATATCCGCACCAGCTCAGCGGCGGCATGCGCCAGCGTGTGATGATTGCCCTGGCGCTCTCCTGCAATCCGTCCATTCTCATCGCCGATGAGCCGACCACGGCGCTGGATGTTACCATTCAGGCGCAAATCATCGACCTGATGGAAAAGCTGCAAGAAGATTTCGGCTCGTCCATCGTCATCATCACGCACAACCTCGGCGTGGTATCGCAAATGGCGGATTATGTCGCCGTGATGTATTTTGGGCGCATCGTCGAATATGGCACGGCGATTGATATCTTCCGCAACCCGCAGCATCCCTATACCGTGGGCTTGCTGGAGTCGATACCCGTTTTAGGGCGGCGCAAAGAACTCCTGGTGCCGATTGAAGGCATCGTGCCCAACGCCACTGCCGAGGTCGCTGGCTGCGCCTTTGCCGAGCGCTGCCCGCATGTGATGGCGAAATGCCGCGAGCAGCTGCCGCCGCCCACCCAAGTCGAGGGCGAGCATCAAGTGTCCTGCTGGCTGCACGAAGGCGCGGAGGCAATCGCCTGATGCTGCCGCGCGCGATAACTGTGAATTATCCTGCCGGCGCGCTGGCGCTGGGGCAGGTTAATTTCTTGACCGTTCATTTGGAGGAATTGCCATGAGGCGTTCACGATTTTTTTCGATGCTGCTAGTGATAGCGGCGCTTTGCATTGCGGGGGGGGGCAGCTTCGCGCAGATGGGCGAAGTGGCTGACCCCGTGCCCTACCCCGAAGGCGTTCAGTTGGGCGACAACCCGATTGTCCGCTTCAACCTGGATGAATTGCTGACCTACGCGGCGCTGGATTCCTACAGCGAGCCGGATTGGGTCAGCGAATTGGTCGCCGCGGGCGAGCTGCCGCCCGTTGAAGAGCGCCTGCCCGAGAACCCGCAGGTCATCCTGGAATCCGGCATGAGCACCGGGCTCGGCGTCTATGGCGGCGTCTGGCGCGATTTCTCGGCTGTGCCCACCGAAGGCTGGAACCTCTGCGCCCGCCAGACGCAGGGCTGGTTCGGCATCAACTACATCTATGGCGAATCGCTCACCAAATCCGGTCCCATGTTCCTGCGCAAGGACAACCTGGAGCCGCTGCCCAACCTGGCGACCGATTGGCATTGGAGCGAAGACGGCAGCCAACTGACGATGAACATCATCCGCGGCGCCAAATGGTCGGACGGCCATCCCTTCGGCGTGCACGATATCATGTTCACCTGGGAACATGTCATCCAAGACGACAATGTCGATTCCTGGACGACTTCCTCCTCTTGGGAAATCGGCGGCGAGCCCATCACCCTGGAAGCGGTTGACGACGACACCATCCTCTGGACCTTCCCCGTGCCCTTCCCGGTACAGAAGCTCTTTGATATGGACTTCCTCGACTTCAACATCTGCGCCGAGCATGTCTACGCGCCGATGCACCCCGCCATCAATATGGACTCGGATTACGACACCTTCAAGACCTTCCAGGTACAGGACGATCTTCCCGTGCCCAGCATGGGTCCCTGGGTGGCGACGGAGTACCAAATCGACGAATTTATGGTGATGCGCCGCAACCCCTATTACTGGAAAGTGGACGGCGCCGGCCACCAGTTGCCCTACCTGGACGAAGTTACCTTCCAGAAAGGTCCCAGCGGCATCGGCCGTACCTTGATTACCATGGCGGGCTCGGGCGACCACTCCAACCTGGAGAACCCCAGCACCTATGTCGAGACCATCACCCGCAGCCAGGAAGATGACGCCCACTTCCGCATTGAGTGGGGTCCCGAAACCCTTGCCTTCGTCCTGCAGTTCAACCTGTCGGCGACCCTGGGCGTTGAGGACGAGCGCGACCAGGCGCTGCGCGATCTCTTCCGTGACCTGCGCTTCCGCCGCGCCGTGCAGCACGCCCTCGATGGCGATGGCATCGGCCAAGCTATCATCCGCGGTCCGTTCATGCGCGCCTTCCCCGGCGGCATCACCCCCGGCTCGCCCTACTTCGATATCGACAATGTCGTCTACTACCCGTATGAGCCCGATTCCGCGCGCGCGCTGCTGGCGGAACTCGGCTTTGAAGATACCGATGGCGACGGCATCGTCAATTGGACTGACGGTCCTTTGGCGGGCGACAACCTGGCGATCGCGCTGAACACCAGCGTGGACGCGGCTGAGACTGGCACTGTTGGCGAAGCGGCGGTATTGCTGCTGCAAGATGTCGGCATCCAAATCAACCTGCGCCCGCTGCAGGGTCCGGCTGGCGATGACGCCATCACCAGCGGCCGCTGGGAAATGCGCGTCAACCGCATGGGGCAGGAATTCACCACCTCCTTCACCCGCTGCGATGACCTCGGTCCCGTTTCGGACACGACGCCCGCTTGGCACCGCGCTGATGCCGGCGAACGCGACCTGTTGGATTTCGAAGCCGAAATCGTCGAAATCGTCAACGCATTCTGCCTGGAAGCGGACTTTGAAGCGCGCAAGGCGCTGATGGCGCGCTACAACCATCTCTTCACCGAGAATGTCTACAACGGCGGCGGCGTTATCGGGCGCTTTGGCTTGGCGCTGGCGAAGCGCTTCAACAATGTTCCCGTGGGCGCGCCCCCGTTCTTCTATCAGTGGACCTGGGGCAATGTGATCCCCGAAGCCGTCTGGGTCAACCCCGACGAGCAGGTGGATCAGATTCAACCCGGCACCCTTCCCGTCTATGACGGAATGGACGATATGTAAATTGCGCTAGCGCAATTCAGTCGAGGGTGGGCTTGCAGCTCGCCCTCGGCGTCTTATTTTTCGCCCCGCGCGCCGTGATGCGGTATACTCGGCGCAGGCAAGCAAAGGCGGCGCATGCTTCGTTACATTGTTAATCGCCTAATATCTTCTGTTTTCATCGTCTTGATTATCGCGGCGGTGGCATTTCTTATTATCCAACTGCCGCCGGGCGATTTTGCCGATATCTACAAGCGGGAGCTGATCGCCCTCGGCGGGCAATCGGTGGAAGAGGCGGAAGCCGCCGCCGATAAATTGCGCGACCGCTACGGCTTAAACGACCCCATTCCCGTGCAATATGTCAACTGGCTGGGCGGCATCGTCTTTCACGGCGAATTTGGCTTTTCCTTCTCTTACCGCAAAGATGTGGGCGAGCTTATCGCCCAGCGCCTGCCGCGCACCATCGGCATCGCCCTCGCCGCCCACGCGATTTCGTCGCTGGTCGGCATCAGCCTCGGCATTTATGTCGCCAACCGCCAATACAGCCTCTCGGACAATCTCGCGGCGACTTTCGCCTTCATCGCGACTTCGGTGCCGCGCTTCTCGTTGGCGCTGATTGTGGTCTATCTGCTGGTATTTCAATTTGGGCAGGAGCATGTCAGCGGCATGTTTTCGCCGCAATATCAGCTGGCGCCCTGGTCAATCCCCAAAGCGCTTGACCTGCTGCAGCATGTCTGGCCCGTGATATTCATCGCCGGCTTCGGCGGCGTCGCCCGCAACCTGCGCGTGATGCGCGGCAACCTGCTGGATGTGCTCAACCAGCAATATGTTACCACCGCCCGCTCCAAGGGGCTGCGCGAACGGCGCGTGATCAACCGCCATGCCGTGCCCAATGCCCTGCACCCGGTCGTCGCCTATCAGGGCACGGTGCTGCCCTATATGCTGCAGGGCGAGCTGGAAGCGGCGATTGTGCTCGGCATCCCGACAATGGCACCGATGTTTTTCGAGGCGCTTTTGAAACAAGACATCTACATCTCCGGCAGCATCATGCTGCTCTATGGCATTTTGCTGGTGCTGGGCAATTTTCTCGCGGATTTGGCGCTGGGCATCCTTGACCCGCGCGTCAGCTACAGTTAAGCGGGGGCGGTAAAGCGTGCAAGATATCAAAAAAGCCGAACTCCCAAGCGAAGAAGACGCCGAAGAAAGCAGCGATTCCTATTCGCAGTTGGTCTGGCAGCGTTTCAGCCGCAGCAAAGCCGCCATTGTCGGCGCGCTGATGGTGCTGATGCTGCTGGTGCTGGCGCTCTTCCCCGAGTTCTTCTCGCCTTACGATCTCTACGCCACCAAGCTGGGCGATTCTTATATCCCGCCTTCCGAAATCCGCTTTTTTGATGTTGACGGCACCTTTATGGGGCGCCCCTTCGTGTATAAATCCGAGTTGGTAATCGACCCCGTTACCTATCAAGCCAAGCCGGTGCTGGATACCGAGCATCCTTATTTTGTGCAATTTTTCTACCGCAGCTGGGACTACAAACTCTTCGGCATATTTGATACCGACCTGCACCTCTTCGGCTTGGACAGCGAAGAAGTGCGCGTGCACCTGCTGGGCACCGACCGCTTCGGGCGTGACCTCTGGGGGCGCATCTGCCTGGCGGGGCGGGTGTCGCTCTCGCTGAGCATTTTGGCGGCGCTCATCGCGATTGTCATCGGCTCGTCAGTCGGCGTCATCTCCGGCTATTACGGCGGCAAAATCGACAATGTCATCCAGCGCTTTGTTGAGGTGGTCATGTCCTTCCCCGAGCTGCCGCTGTGGATGGCGCTGGCGGCGGTCATCCCCAAAACCTGGTCTTCGGGGCAGATATTTTTGGTGATGGCATTTATCTTCCCTTTCCTGCGCTGGGCGGTGCTGGCGCGGGAAGTGCGCGGCAAGGTGCTCTCCCTGCGCGAGACCGATTTCATCCTGGCGGCGAAGGAACAGGGCGCGGGCGACCTGCGCATCATCTTCAAACATCTTTATCCCAATGTGCTCAGCCATGTCATCGTCATCCTCACTTTGATGATTCCCGATATCATCCTGGCGGAGGCTTTTCTCAGCTTCCTCGGCATCGGCATCCAAGAGCCGCTGACGAGCTGGGGCTTCTTGATGAAAAGCGCCCAAAGCCTGGAGACGCTGGGGCAAAATACCTGGATCCTGACGCCGGTGATTTTTATCATGGTGGCGGTGCTGGGCTTGAACTTCCTGGGCGATGGCTTGCGTGACGCCGCCGACCCCTATTCCAACTTGTAGACGGAGCCGCCCATGGCCGCGATAAAGCCCCAGCCCGAAGCCATGCCTCAAAACGGGGACGACATCATCCTCAAAGTCAAAGATTTGAAGATGCACTTCCCGCTGCGGCAGGGCATGCTGCAGCGGCGCGTCGGCACGATTAAAGCGGTGGATGGCCTCAGCTTTGAACTGCGCGAGCAAGAAGTCATGGGCTTGGTCGGCGAGAGCGGCTGCGGCAAAACGACTGTCGGCAGGACCCTGCTGCGCCTCTATGACCCGACTGGCGGCGAAGTCCTCTACCGGCGCGCGGATGGCAGCTGGGTCGATGTCGTCCAGCTCAGCAACCGCGAGATGAAAGACCTGCGCAAAGAAATGCGCATGATATTTCAAGACCCCTTCAGCTCGCTCAACCCGCGGCTGACAGTGCGCGACATCATCGCCGAGCCGCTCATCATCCACAAGCAGGCGCGCGGCAATGTATCCGCCCGCGTCGCCGAGCTGATGCAAGCGGTCGGCTTGAAGCCGGCCTACATGGGGCGTTATCCGCACGAATTCTCGGGCGGGCAGCGCCAGCGCATCGGCGTGGCGCGCACACTGGCGCTCAACCCGCGGCTGATAGTCGCTGACGAGCCGGTATCGGCATTGGATGTCTCGGTGCAGGCGCAGGTGCTCAACTTGCTGCAATCGCTGAAAGATGAACTGCGCCTGACCTTCATCTTCATCTCGCATGACCTGTCGGTGGTCGAACATATCTGCGACCGCATCGCCGTCATGTATGTTGGCAAGCTGGTGGAGCTGGCGCCCACGGAGGAATTGCTGCGCAATCCCAAACATCCGTATACCGAGGCGCTGGTATCAGCAGTGCCGCCGGCGGACCCGCTGCTGAAAATGGAGCGCATCATCCTCGAGGGCGATGTGCCCAGCCCCGCCAACCCGCCGTCCGGCTGCGTCTTCCACCCGCGCTGCCGCTATGCGCAGGACATCTGCCAAGAAGAAACGCCGCCATTGACAGAAATCGGACCCGGGCATGTGGCGCGCTGCCACTTCGCCGAGGAACTGGACTTGCAGGGGGTGGACTATGCCGCCGCAGAAACCAGCTGAGCGCAATCGCGCCTTTGCCGCGCTGGCATATCTCGTCCCGCTTGTCGGCGGCATGCTCGCGCTGCTGCTGGACGGGCGCAACAGCTTCACGCGCGCCCACGCTCAACAGTCTATCGGCGCGGCGCTGGCGCTGGCGCTGGGCTTTCTGGCTTGGGCGGTATTTGGCTATGCGCTGGCGCTGCTGCCCTATGTGGGACCTATCGCCGCGATAGCGCTGTTTTCGCTGGTGATTGCGCTGACGGCTTTCCTCATCGCCAATTGGATAGTGGGCTTGGCGCTGGCGCTGCGCGGGGTGGAGCGGGCGATACCCCTCGCCAATCGCATTGTGCTGCGGCTTTTTGGCGGGGGCATGGGTGACTAAGGATTATAAGGACCGCAGCTATTTGTCGGTTGTAGAGGCGGCGGCATTCACCGGGCTTGATGTAAAGTCAATACATATAATGGCGCGCAGCGGCAGCCTCGCCGCCTATAAATCCGCTGGCGGCCAATATCGCTTTCGTTTGAGCGATCTCAAACCGCATGTGCGACAAAAGGCGGAAGCGCCCGCTTCTGTTGAGCAAGGCGCGTTTTCCTGCCTAAACACTGAGCAGGAAATTATTCACGGCGACTCCCGCAACCTTGCGCATTTGCCAGATGCGAGCGTTCATCTCGCCATCACATCGCCGCCATATTTTAATGCAAAAATGTATTCTGATTCTATAGCTGGCGACTTGGGCAATGTCCATAGTCTCGAAGAATGGCTTATGGAAATAGCTAAGGTATGGGCAGAGGTATTAAGAGTTTTACAGCCGGGTCGCAAGTTTTTCTTGAATATCATGAACCTCCCCATAAGAGAGAACGCTTCCTTTCGCACTCTCAATCTGGTTGGGAAGACTATAGATGCTTGCGAGAAAATCGGTTTCGTTTTTAAGCGCGATATCGTTTGGCACAAGACTAATGGCGTTCGCGCGCACTTTGGCACGTATCCTTTTCCCGGCGGGATATTGCTGAACAACATGCACGAATTTATTCTTGAGTTTGAAAAGCCCAACAAGAAAAATAGACCAAAGTACAAGCATGTCAGCCCGGAGCAGAAAGAGAACTCGAAGCTGGATAAAGACTTCTGGCTGTCGCTAAAGAACTCTGATGTGTGGCTGATTAAACCGGAAAAGAGCGGCGGCAATCGCCAGCATGCCGCCCCATTCCCGATTGAACTTCCTGAAAGGTTACTACGGGCATACAGCTTTCAAGGCGAGACTGTGCTCGATCCATTTCTCGGCTCGGGAACAACCCTGCTGGCGGCGGCATTAAATGGCCGCAACGGCATTGGCATCGAAATTAACGGAGAATTCTGCGCTTTGGCGCGCAAACGGCTCAAGGAAATAATGCTGTGAAAAAATCGGCAAAAGTGACCTACGCCCAATCTAGCGATATTAAAGCTCGTTCGTTTTTTCAATATCGAATGGATATGAAGAAAAAGGCAATCGCTGAGCTGGAGTTTCTTCCCTATTTACAAAGTATTTTGAGGCAGCAATTTAAGGATACCCAATTGGGTGTAAGCAAGTCCGGCGGCGATGCTAAGGTATGGTTTGCCCGAGACGGGAAAGTGACACGTGAACCAGACTATGAGTGCATAAAATCATCTGGTGAAAAGCTATTTTATGAATTCCAATACGCTGAGGCGACTGAAAATCTTCAATACTTCGATTTCAAGCTTTCCAAAGTAGGCAGAAAACCCAGAAATCAGAGCAGAATACCGCATCAAGATAGAGATTTTTTCTATGTTGTAAAACCTGAAAACAAATATGCCTTTGTCTCCTGTGAATGGATTATGAGACACGGCAAAGAGGGTAATGTTCCCGCTTGGGGTTCCCGGCGAGCCTACCGAGTTCCAAAGGCTCTCTTTCTAGAACAGTGTCGAGATGGCGGCGCAGAGCTTGAGCGAGTGATCACGGCTGTTGACAACAAGAACCTGCTCCTTGTATTTCAGCATGCGTTTATTGAGGCGGAAAGTACAAAACTTCATCACTTGCTGCAGCAGGTAGTGGACGAAAACAAGCTGATGAAGATCCTTCCCCGAACTTTGGAAGGCTTTTTCCAGGTATGTTTCTTGTTAGACAAACTGCAAAAATCTCCCGACTCTCCAGGCGTATGGCTCGTCTACTTGGGCTCGTTTCTCGATTCAGATATGAACTCTTTGGATTTTGCTCGCTTTATGTATGCGCTGGACTATGTCTACTTCAAGTGCGAGAATCTTGCTGAAAATGAACGGAAATCTCTTTCGACTATGCTCAGCGGCGCTAAGACTTATATTGATAAGCACTTCAAGACTGATGTCCAGTTTATCAATGACTATAATGCGCCGGCGATAGAAGTGATTCGGCGTCTGCTATTTGCTACCAACATCTGGGAAGATATCGTTCAGGACTGCGTGGCTACATGGGGTATGCGCCTTGACGCTATAAAGAAGATTTTCCAAACAATCCCAAATGTTGATCTAATGGCTAGCCATATCAAAATTGCTCGCGACCAACAATGAGGATATAGCCTGAGCATCATGCTACTGCCGCAACTGCGCGAAGAAGTCTGCCGCCTGCACGCCGAATTGCCCAAAAATAACCTGGTCGCCTGGACGAGCGGCAACATCAGCGCCCGTGACCCCGCCAGCAATCTCGTCGTCATCAAACCCAGCGGGCTCCGCTTTGAAGAGCTGAAGCCGAGCAGCATGGTCATCACCGACCTGCGCGGCGAGACCGTCGAAGGCGCGCTGTCGCCATCGTCCGACACCGCCTCCCACTGCTACCTCTATCGGCAACTGCCGCAGGTGAACGGCATCGCCCACACGCATTCGCGCTATGCGACCGCTTTCGCTGTCATCGGCGAGCCGATTCCCTGCGTCACTACCGCGATGGCGGATGAATTCGGTGGCGAAATTCCTTGCGGCGGTTTCGGCTTGATCGGCGGCGAAGATATCGGCAAGCTGGTGGTCGCCGCTCTGGCGGGAAGCCGCAGCCCGGCGGCGCTGCTGCGCAATCACGGCGTCTTCACCATCGGCAAAAGCGCCGAGGCGGCGGTCAAAGCGGCGGTGATGACCGAGGACAACGCCGCTATCGTCTGGGCGGCGCGGCAGCTGGGGCAAGTCCAGCCGCTAAAACAAGACGATATCGACAGCTTGTACCAGCGCTATCAAAATGTCTATGGGCAACGGTGAGGCGCATTAAGACGGGATAAAGAGATGGAACTTCAGCAGCGGCAAATATGGTTTTTGACCGGCAGCCAGCATTTATACGGGCGCGAGGCAATCGAGCAAGTCGACGCGCATGCGCGGGAAATCGCCGCTCATCTTGACGCGGCGGCGGCTATCCCCGTGCAGATTGTGGCGAAGCCAGTCTTGACGACGGCGGAAGCGATCGCCACTGCCTGCGGCGAGGCGAATGCGGCGGAAGCATGCGTCGGCCTCATCGCCTGGATGCACACCTTTTCCCCCGCCAAGAACTGGATCGCCGGTTTGACGGCGCTCGCCAAGCCGCTGCTGCACCTGCACACGCAATACAACCGCGATATCCCCTGGCCACAGATTGACATGGACTTCATGAACCTCAACCAGGCGGCGCATGGCGACCGCGAATTTGGCTTCATGATGAGCCGGCTGCGGCTGCGGCGCAAGGTGGTGGTCGGGCATTGGCAGGACGAAGCGATTCAAAGTCAAGTTGGCGCCTGGGCGCGGGCGGCCGCCGCCTGGCAGGCGACGCGGCGCGTCAAAGTGGCGCGCTTCGGCGATAACATGCGCCATGTTGCGGTTACCGAAGGCGATAAAGTCGCCGCCCAAGCCGTCTTCGGCTATTCCGTCAATGGCTATGGGCTGGGCGATTTGGTTGCGGTTGTCAACGAGGCGAGCGCTGCCGAAGTGGATGCCCTCGCCGCTGAATACGAAGATACTTACATAATGGCGGCTGATTTGCGCGCGGGCGGCGCGCGGCATAACTCCGTGCGCGACGCGGCGCGCATCGAAATCGGCTTGCGCAACTTTTTGCGGGCTGGCGGCTTCAGCGCCTTCACCACAACATTCGAAGATTTAAACGGGCTGACGCAGCTGCCGGGCTTGGCGGTGCAGCGCTTGATGGCGGCGGGTTATGGCTTTGGTGCCGAGGGCGATTGGAAGACGGCGGCGCTGCTGCGCTCGCTGAAAGTGATGGCGCAGGGTTTGCCCGGCGGCACCTCTTTCATGGAAGATTACACCTACCATTTGCAGCCGGGCGCGATGGCGGTTTTGGGCGCGCACATGCTGGAAGTCTGCCCCAGCATCGCCGCGGGGCAGCCGCGCCTGGAAGTGCACCCGCTGGGCATCGGCGGCAAAGAAGACCCGGCGCGCCTGGTATTTGACGCCACGCCCGGCGCCGCGCTTAACGCCTCGCTGGTGGCAATGGGCGAGCGCTTCCGCCTCATCGTCAACACCGTTGATGTCATCGAGCCGCAAGCGCCCCTGCCCAAGCTGCCGGTGGCGCGCGCCCTTTGGCAGCCACAGCCGAACCTGGCGGTGGGCGCAGCTTGCTGGATCCACGCCGGCGGCGCGCATCACACCGTGTTCAGCCAAGCCCTCAGCAGCGAGCATCTCTATGACTTCGCCGAGATGGCGGGTGTAGAATACCTGCAAATTGACCGCTCTACCGATATCCGCAGCTTCAAGAACGAGCTGCGTTGGAACGACCTGGCGTATCGCCTGGGCGGCTGAAAGGCGCGTTATGCAAAAACCTGAAATGCCCGCTGAAGGCGCGCCGCAGTCCCAGCGGGTGGCGCGCTCGCTGGCGCTGTACCGCCAGGCGGAAGCGCTGATACCCGGGCGGACACAGCTGATTAGCCGCCGCTCCAGCCGCTTCGCGCATGGCAACAGCCCAATCTACGCCAGCCGCGCCAAGGGCTCGCGCTTCATTGATGTTGATGAAAACGAATACCTCGACTGGGTCAACGCGGTGGGCGCGATCATCCTCGGGCATGCGGATGATGCCGTCGACAGCGCCGTCAAAGCGCAGATTGACCGCGGCAGCATCTTCACGCTCAACAGCGCCCTGGAGATTGAGCTGGCGGAAGCGCTCAACGAGTACATCCCCAGCGCCGAAATGGCGCGTTATACCAAAGGCGGCGGCGAGGCAAACGCGGTGGCGGCGCGCATCGCCCGCGGCGCCACCGGGCGCGACTTGATGCTCTTCAGCGGCTATCACGGCTGGCACGATTGGTATCAATCGGCGAATTATCTGGTCGACCCCGAGAGCGGCGAATTCCCCTTCGCCGGCATCGAGCCGATTGGCGTGCCGCCGGCATTGGCGGGCAGCGCCTTGCCCTTCGTCTGGGGCGATTTAAAGAACCTGCGTGACCTGCTGCAGGCGCATCAAGGCGAAGTCGCCGGCATTATGCTGGAGCCGATGCGCTCCCAACTGCCGCCGCACGGCTATCTGGAAGGCGTGAAAGCGCTGGCAAAAGCGCATGGCGCGGTGCTTATATTTGACGAAGTTTCCTGCGGCTTCCGCCCGCGCATCGGCGGCGTTCAAGCCTTCCTGGGCGTTACCCCCGATATGACGGTGCTGGCGAAGGCGATGTCCAACGGCTACCCTATGGGCGCGGTTGTCGGCGCGCGCGCGGTGATGGCACCCGCCAGCCGCATGTTCATCTCCAGCTCTTATTGGAGCGACAACCTGGGCTTGGCCGCCAGCCTGACGACCCTGCGCGAGCTGGACAGGCGCAACTCCGCCCAGCGCTTTGAAGAAATAGGCGATGCGCTGCGCCAGCGCTTGAACCAGGCGCTGGCGGAAGCGGGATTGGCGGGCGCTTGCCGCGGCATGTTTTGGGAACTCGCCCTGCATTTTGATTTGCCCGACGAAAGCCTGCGCCCCATCGCCAATACGCTGTTCATCCAGGAGATGGCGCGCCGCGGCATCCATTGCAATGTGAGCTTCAAAGCGACTTTGGCGCACAGCGCCGCCGATATCGAGCTGACCGGGCGCTGCGCCACCGAAGCCTTCGCCTGCATCAAAGCGGGCTTGGACAGCGGCGACCTGCCGCAGCTGCTGGAAAGCGATTTGACGCAAGAACCCTTCCGCCGGCTGGTGCGCTGAGCGCGGCGGGCAAGCTGCCATGAAAATTGTTGAGGCGGGCAACATCACAAAAAGCGCCCCCGGCGAGGCGCGCGCCGTGTACACCTTCCCGGCGCTGCTGGCATGCCATGACGGCAGCCTGCTGCTGAGCTGCCGCCGCGGCTCCAGCAAAGACTGCGCTGATGAATGGGTGGAGCTCTATCGCTCCGATGACGGCGGGCGCAGCTGGGCGCAGTTGCCCTGCGCCTTCCCGCGGGCGCGCGTCAATGGCAAAAGCAGCTCCTTCCGCCTCGCCTATATTACCGAGCTGGCAGCGGGCAAGCTGCTGGCGGCAGCTATGTGGGTTGACCGCGAGACGCAGCCGGGCGCGCCGCTCTTTAATCCGCTTACGGAAGGCTGCCTGCCGCTGGCGGTATTGCTGGCGGATTCTGTTGATGGCGGGCGCAGTTGGAGCGCCTGGCGACCCATCGACTTGCCTGCCGAGCTCGGTCCCCCCAGCTTGACCAACCCTGTCATCAAGCTGCCTGATGGCGGCTTGCTGCTGTCGATCGAGACCAACAAGCACTATCACGACGCGGCGCAATGGCGGCAGCGGGTGGTCACGCTGCGCTCGTATGATGGCGGGCGCAGTTGGGACGCGCCCCGCGATGCCGGCTCTGACCCCAGCGGGCGCATATTCCACTGGGACCTGCGCCTGGGCTTGACGCCGGCGGGCGCTTTACTCAGCTTCGCCTGGGTCTACGACAGCGCTGCCGGGCGCTATCTTACTATCCGCCGCCGCTGCAGCTTTGACGCCGGCATCAGCTGGACGCCGCCGCAGGCTATCGGCATCGCCGACCAAGCCGGGCGCCCGGCAACCCTGCCCGATGGGCGCGTTGTCCTGGCTTGGGTGGATCGCTTCGGCAGCGGCGCCATCCGCGCGCGCCTTGCCGCCAGCGCCAGCGCTGATTTTGACGCGGCGAGCGAAGTTATCATCTACCGCCATGGCGCTTCGGCGCGGCAGGGGCGCGCCACTGGCGAAACGCTGGATGATATGAGCATCTGGTCTTATGGCTTGCCTTATGCCGCGGCGCTGCCAGACGGCGATGTGATGGCGCTCTATTATGCGGGCGCGGCGCGGGCGCTGGATATCCATTTTGCCCGCTTGCGGCTCTAGCCGCGGGGGAGACTTATGGCGCGCTGGACACTGACCGCTGCCGACCGCGAGTGCAGCGCCCGCGATATCGAGCCTTTCTTGCCCGACCGCATCTTTGACGCCCACGCCCACCTCTTCACGCACGAGCATTTTGACCCGCTGCCGCCCGCCTATCGCGGCTATCCCGCCCGCCTGGACTTAGAAAGCTATTACCAAGCCATCGACTGGATTCACCCGCAAGGGCGGACGCGGGGCGGCGTATTCTTTGGCTTGGCATTCACTGGCGACCGCGAGGGCAACAACCGCTTCATCGCGCGGGAAATGCGGCAATCGCCGCGGGAAAATGACTATGGGCAAATGATAATCGCGCCCGAAACGCCAGCCGAAACGATCTATCAGAAAGCGCGAGAAGGCGGCTTCGTCGGGCTCAAACCCTATCACACGATGGCGCAGCATCACCAGCGCACCTGGGAAGCGCCGATAGAAGCCTACCTGCCGGAAGAACAGGTGGCAGTCGCCGGCGAGCTGGGGCTGACAATCACCCTGCATATCGTGCGCGCCCGCGCCCTCGCCGACCCGCTTAATCAAAAGACAATCCGCCGCTATTGCCAGCGCTATCCCGATATGCGCCTGATACTGGCGCATGCCGGGCGCGGCTTCAACCCCTGGCATACCATTGAAGGCATCGGCAGCTTACGCGGGCTGGACAATGTCTATTTCGATACTTCCGCGGTCACCGAAGCCGGCGCGTTTGAGGCGATTGTGGATACCTTCGGGCACGGGCGTCTGCTCTATGGCTCGGATTTTCCCGTCAGCCACCTGCGCGGGCGCTGCGTCGCCATCGGCGATTCCTTCCATTGGATCTATGCCGAAGAGACACAGCTGGCGGAAAAACATGCCGAGCTGCGCCCGCTGCTTATCGGCTTGGAGGCGCTGCGGGCGCTGCGGCTGGCATGCTGGCGCTTGCGCCTGCGCGCTGGGCAGGTCGAAGATATTTTTTATCATAATGCCCATGCGCTTTTCACGCGCCGGTAAATTTCAAGTTTTCATGTGAAAATGCAATGGCTTCCGCGCGAGTATAATGCAGGGGCAAAGGGCATCTTTTTTTCGCAATAGTATAAGTACCCTTACCGCCAAACTTAAACCAGGAGCAGCCTCATGCCGGCAGCGGAACGCAGCGTACAGTCTTTGATGGATTTGACGGGAAAAGTCGCCATTGTAACCGGCGCTGCCGGCTGGCTGGGCGCGGCGATGAGCCGGGCGCTGGCGGAAGCGGGGGCGCGCCTGGTCGTCACCAGCCGTGATGCCAGCCAAGCCGCCGCCTTCGCCGCCAGCTTGCCCGGCAGCGGGCATCTGGGGCTGGGCTTCTCGCAAGACGATACCGACAGCATCCCCGCTTTTTTGGCGGATGTGGTGGCGCGCATGGGCGCGGTTGATATCCTGGTCAACAACGCTTATGGCGGTCCCCCCGCCGAAATCGACAGCGCCAGCGCCGCCGATTTCGACCGCGCCTATCACACCGGCGTTACCGCCTATTTCCTGCTGGCGCGGGATGTCGCCTTGCACCTGCGCGGGCGCGGCGTCGGCGGCGCCATCATCAATATCGGCAGCATGTACGGCGTGGTCGCCAGCTATCCCGATGCCTATGCCGGCTTGAAAGTCAACAGCCCGCCGAATTATCACGCGCTGAAGGGCGCGCTGGTGCATCTGACGCGCCACCTGGCGGTCTACTGGGCGCGCGATAATATCCGCGTCAATTGCATCAGCCCCGGTCCCTTCCCCAAAATGCCGGCTATTGATGAGGCGCATCCCGGCTTCATCCAAAGGCTGGAGGCGAAAACCCCTCTCGGGCGCATGGGCAAGCCCGAAGAGCTAAAAGGCATCGTGCTGCTGCTGGCGAGCGAGGCGGGCAGTTATATCACCGGGCAGAATGTACTGGTCGATGGCGGCTGGACCGCTCAATAAAGGAGGCGCTTATGCGGATTGTGCAGCCGGCGGAACAAGTGGATATGGCGCGCAACAAGCGCCTGCTCAACCGCTATCGTTTCATCGAATACGAGACCTTGCGCATCCTGGCGGCATGGCTGCCCGCGGCGGCGCGCATGGAATTTAAGCTGGCGATGGGGCGCTTTCTGTGGGAAGAAGCGCAGCATGTGCAGCTGCTCTATCAACGGCTGCGCGAGGTGCAGACGCCCGCCTTCCGCCCGCCGGATGACCCCGCGCTGGAAACCTTGATGGCGGAAGCCATCAACGCGCCGGACGCCCGCAGCCTGCTGGCGGGCATCTTCCGCGTCATCAAGCCGGCGCTGCTGAATGCCTACCGCTGGCACCGTCAGCAGACCTTCGCCAACCCGGACGCGCCCACGCTCTACGCGCTCAAGCATATCCTGCTGGACGAAGAAGAGCATCTCGCCTGGGCGGCGGCGGAATTTGGCGGGCAGCCCGCAGGCGAATGGGAGCTTTATCTCGCCCGGCTGCTGGCGCATGCCGGCGGCATCACTGGCGCCGAAGCGCGCGCCGCCAAGCCCGCGCCCGCTCCCGCCCGCGTCCCCTTCCAAACGCCGCTGACCGCCGCCCGCGACTGCCGCTTTACGCTCCTGCAGCGGCATTGGGGCGATGCCGACTCCCGCCGTCAATCAGACGCCGCCGCCCGCCGCCTGGACGAATTTGAAAATTACAGCCAGGAAATGCTGGCGGCGGAAACGGTCGCGCTGATTATGCACCTGTCGCCGAATATGCCCTGGGGCTTCGTCTACGATTCGGCGCGGCATTGCTATGACGAAACGCGGCATTGCCTGCTGGGCATCGAATGGCTGCGCCAGCATGGGCTGGAGTACACCGCCGTGCCCCAAAATACGCGCATCTATCAATGGCGCGCCCAATATGACGCCGCCACCCAATACTGCCTGCTGACGCGCGGCAACGAAGCCCATGCCTTCCCCCATCGCCGCCGCAGCCTGGCGCAGTATCAGGCGGCGGGCGACCGGCTCTCGGCGCAATATGTCAGCTATGATATGGCGGACGAGCGCCAGCATGTCGCTTATGGCACAAAATGGCTGCCCACGCTGATGGCGCAGAACAATATCGATATGCCGGTCGAGCAGTTCATCGAAGAGACGGTCGCCCTCTGGCAGCGGGAGTATGTCTCTGGCGATTTGCCGCTGCCCGCCGAGGCGGGAGCCGCCTCATGACCGCCGCGCAGACGCGCTATCCGCAAGCGATTCTCGTCTCCTGCGAGATACCCTGGGACGAAAATCAAGAACTGCTGGAAGCGGTCTTTCGCCGCTCGGTACGCGCTACCTTGCGGCACTATAGGCATCTCTACATCTTTGGCACCGCTGGCGAGGGCTATGCGGTCAATCAGGCGCAGTTCCGCCGCATTGTTGATATTTTCTATCAAGAAACGCGCGGCGACGGCATCCGCCCGATGGTCGGCGTCATCGCGCCCTCAACGGCGCTGGCGCTGGAAAAACTGCACTACGCCTATGACCGCGGCTTCCGCGCTTTTCAGATATCGCTGCCCGCTTGGGGCGCGCTGACGGATGCCGAAGTGTTGACCTTCTTCCAGGATGTCTGCGGCGCTTTCCCGGCGGCGCAGTTCCTGCATTACAACCTGCCGCGGGCGGGGCGGGTGCTGGAAGCGCGGGACTATCAACCGCTGATAGCGGCGCTGCCCAATTTGGTCGCCACCAAAAACACTGGCGGCGGGCACAAGCGGGCGGCGGAGCTGGTCCGCCAGGCGGGCGCATTGCAGCACTTCCTGGGCGAGGGCAACTTCCTGCAAGGCTGCTTGTATGGCGAATGCTCCCTGCTGGCGACATTCGGCTCTTTAAGCCCGCATAAAGTCAAAGCCTATTTCGCCGCCGCCCAGGCGGGGGATTTCCCCGCCATGCTCGCCTTGCAGCGCGGCTTTCACGATATGCTGGCGGATTTGTTCGCGGCGCTGGCGGGCGAGCGCAAAATTGACGGTGCCTATGACAAATTGTGGCAGCGCCTCGGCGGTTTTGAAGAGATGCCGCTGCGCCTGCTCTCGCCGTATCAGGGCTTCAGCGAGGCGCAGTTCCAAGCCTGCAAGCGGCTGCTCATCAGCAAATATGCCGATTGGCTGCCCGGCTGAGCGCCCGCTACTCCGCCAGCATGGCATCCAGCTCGGCGCTGGCAGCGCTTAATACATTCATCAGCGAGAAATCGCCGCCATACGGTATCATCCGCGAGCCCTGCCGGCGGTAGCGGTCAACCTCGTCTATCGAGGACGCCGTCCGCCCCCAGACTTTGCCTTGCCGCTCGCAAGCGGCCGCCACCTGCGCCACCGCCTCGTCGATGCTCATGCCCAGCTCGGGATATGTATCCAGGCGCAAGCCCAAATCCCCCGGTCCCACAAACAGGGCGTCGATGCCGGGCACAGCGGCGATCGCTTCGGCATTGGCGACCGCTTCTGGCGTTTCAATCTGCGCGACGAGGAAGGTCTCGCGGTTGGCATCGGCGATGTAAGTGCTGTTGGGCGCCCAACTGTCGCCGCCGAAATTGCAATCCAAGCCGGCGCCATCCAAACCGCGATTGCCGATAGGCGGGTACTTGGTCGCCGCCACAATCGCCCGCGCCATCGCCGCATCCTCGACAAACGGGATCATCAAGCCGGCGGCGCCATCTTCCAGATAGCGGTAGAGCCGCGTGCGCTGCACTGTCGGCGGGCGCAGCATGCAATCAATATCGTACAGGTGGCAGAGCGCTTTTAAATGCTGCACCTCGCGGTTGTCAAAATTGCGATGCTCCAGGTCCAGCCAGATGCCGTCATAGTTGTAATACGCGGCATAGCGGATGAAAAAAGGCAGCACATGCCCCATGCTGCAAAAACGCGCGAAGCGCTTTTCCCGCCATTGCGCCAGAACTTTGCTCTTCCTCATGGGATACAACTCCTTTATGCCCGCTGGGGGCTTTTTTGTTCATGCTATCGTCTTGATTCATGCCGCTGCTCTGTCAAAAGCCGGGCGGCGGGCTCAGGCGTCTTTGTGCATATAGCCGCCATCGACGCGCAGGATGGTGCCGGTGATATAATCCGCCTCCGCCGAGCACAGGAAAGCGGCGGCGCTGCCGATATCCGCCGCGCTGCCCAGCCGCTTCCAGGGCAATTGCGCCCCTTGCTCCGCCAATACCGCCGCGCCGAAGGTCTCATGCTCGCCCGGGGTATCAATCCAGCCCGGCTCGATGACATTGACATTGATTTTGTGCTCGATAAGCTCGCGCGCTATCGACATTGCCATGTGGTTCAAACCGGCTTTGGCGGCATTGTAGGCGATGGCATTACGCATGGGGATGGAGCCGTGCACGCTGGAGATGAACAGCAGCTTGCCGCCCGCCCCCCGCGCCACCATCTGCCGCGCCGCCAACTGGCTGATGTGGAAGCCCGCCACCAAAGTCCCCTGCAAGACGCGCTCAAAAAGCCCGGGGTCATAGTCCAGGAATGCGCCGCGTACGCTATAGGCGGGGTTGCTGATGAGAATATCAAGCCCGCCGTGATGCGCCAGCGCCCGCCGCAGCAAAGACTCGCAGCCCTCCCGGCTGAAGACATCAGCTTCCAGCGCCGCCGCCTCCACGCCCAGCGCTTTGATTTCGGCGGCGGTCCGCGCCAGGTCCGGGCTGCCGGGTTTATCGTTGAGCAGGACTGCCGCCCCGCGCCGCGCCAATGCCAATGCGCAGCCCTTGCCGATGCCGCGCCCCGCGCCGGTAATCAGCGCCGTTTTCCCCGCCAGGCTCATCATGCGCTTCCCCTCACTCGCCGATAACCATCCGCCGCCCGCTGGCGCTGCTGCGTTTGAGCGCGTCCAGGCAGCGCAGAATATGAAGGCCATCACGCAGGGGATGATACCACTCCCGCCGTGATTCCAAAGCATTTAAGAAGGCGCCAAATTCATCAATATAGGCTTGCTCGAAGCGGTAGCCAGCGGGGAGCCGCGCCTCTTCATACTGCCCGCTGGCATTCAGATAGCGGCGGGCGCGCGGCTGCGGCATAAGCTGGACTTCAATGAGGCCAGCGGCGCTGACGATGCGATATTCATACTTTTGCCGGTCTTGCAAGAGATCCAACTGCATAGTAACGGCGGTGCCGCCCTGCGTGCGCGCGATGATTTGCACAGTATCCGGTCCTTCGATTTCCAGCGCGCCGCTATGCGCCGTCTGCGCGCTTACTGCGCTCAGCCTTGTCCCCAGCAGAGTATAAAGCGTGCCCAGCTCTTGCGCGACCACACCCATAATTTGCGTCTCGTCATAAAAATCCTGATAACGCTCCCAAGGGTGCCAATTGGGCAGGTAATTGCCATAAGCCATCTGATAGGTCAGCGGCGCGCCAAAACTGTCATCCTGCAGCCAGGCTTTTGCCTGCCGCATGGCGGCATGAAAAGGGTTGTTGATGCCCAAGGCGGCGACAAGCCGCTGCGCTTCCACCAGCGCCAGCAATTCTTCGCTGCCTTCCGCGCTAACCGCCAGCGCGATTTCGCAAAAGAAATCCCGCCCCGCCCGCGCCGCTTCCAGGCAATAGCCCAGGTGATATTTCGTCGGCGCGCTCACGATAAACACATCCGGCTGCCATGCCCAGCCCGCCGCCAAATCCGGCACGCTCGCCACAGCATACAGCTGCTGGCATTCCGCCCGGCGGTCGGCGCGCGGCTCCAGCAGGCGGATATCGCTCGCGGCGATGCCATGCGCCAGCAGGCAGCGCATACGCCGCTTGCCCATCGAGCCGCCGCCGAATATCAAAAAGCGCCTGTCTCGCCTATGCACAGCATGCCTTTCTTTGCGCCCTTCGCGTCAATGCGCTGAGAAATACACGAATTTCCACCCGCTCAGCCAAATATTTGACAAGTCCCGCGCATACGTTATACTCTAAGTCGACTTATGCGACTGGTCTGACTAGCTGATACGAGAGAGTATGCTCTTTTTCCGCCAGATGTCAAAGTTTTGCACAGGCGGAAAGCGGGCGCGGGGGCGCTAGCCGCAATGCCAACGCAAATCGCCGAACCCGGCATCACCCTAAAGCAGCCGCGCAAGATAACGCTGGTCGCTTCGATTGTGGAGCAGTTGGTCACGCATATCCAAAACGGCACCTTAAAATCGGGCGACAAATTGCCCTCCGAGCGGCAGTTGATGCAGATGCTGGGCGTGGGGCGTTCCTCTGTGCGCGAGGCGCTGCAAGGGCTGGTCATGATGGGGCTGGTGGAAGTGCGCCCCGGGCAGGGCAGCTATGTCAAAAGCAACCTGCACAGCTTCATGCCCGATTTGTCCAAGCCGGGCTTGTCGGACAATTTGCAGCGGGAGATGCGCTTGAAGCTGATAGAAGCGCGGCAGATGATAGAAGTTGAAATCGCCGGGCAGGCGGCGGCGCGGGCGCTGCCAGCGCAAATCGAGCAGTGGCGCGCCACCTTCGCCGAGTATGCGCGCTACATCGATGACTTTGGCGACCCGCGCTACCTCGCCGCCCATGCCGATTTCCACCTCTCCCTGGCGGATATGTCGCAGAATCCCTTTAATGTCATGCTGGTGCAGGCGGCGTTACAAGCCGTCCCGCATACCTTGCGCGAGCGCGAGTTCAACTTCCCCAAGTCGATAGATTTGCAGCGCCTGCGCGCCTCCCAAATCGAGATTCATCACGAGATTCTGCAAGCGGTCGCCGCCGGGGATTGCGCCGCGGCGAAGGCGGCAGTGCGGGCGCACATGGATTTTGAACGCGCCCTGGTTATGCAAGTGTATCCGGCGCGAGCCGAGACAACTTGAGTTCTTGTGCAGGCTTTTGTATTTTGCGGGCGATGACGCCAGGAGGTGCCATAACAGCAAATACCAGCAACTGCGGGACCTAATCGTCATGACGCCGCCCGCTATGGCGCGTCTAGTACTCTGTAAAAGGGAGATACCATGAAACACCTGAAATTGCTTCTCGTGCTCGCGAGCCTGCTGCTTATGCTGCTGGCGCCGGCGCAAGCGCAAGACCCGGTCACCATCACCTATTGGACGGACCCCGCCCTGGCGCAGCCCATCAGCCTGCCGCAATTCACCGAATTGGCTGCCTTCGAAACCTGGCAAGCCGAACAATTTATGGAAATGCACCCGCATGTTACTGTCGAGGTGCGCGGCCTGGATTGGCCCGACCTGGCAACGGTTGTGCCCACCGCCCTCGCCGCTGGTGACCCGCCCGATATCCTCAAAGACTACCTGGGGCGCACCTCCGGCTATGGCGTCGAAGGCGTAACTGTTGACCTCTTCAGCCTGCTGCCGCAGGAAGAAATTGATGACCTGCTGCCGGGTTTGGTCGAGCTTTACACCATTGATGGCGCGCTGCATGCCATGCCCACCTACTTCTGGAACCACGCCATGATCGTCAACAAAGCGCTCTTTGATCAAGCGGGCTTGGGCGATATGATCCCCGTCGATGACCGCGCCTGGTCCATGGACGAATTCTATGAAGCCGCCACCGCCATCAAAGCCGCTGATATCGGCGTCGACTTCCCCTACACCCTGCAAGTTGCCTCCGAGCAAGGCGATTATGACTTCCACGCCTTCATCTGGGGCGCTGGCGGCGAGATTTGGAACCCCGATTGCACCCCCGGCTTTGAAGACCCCAAAACCCTGATGGGCTTGGAATTTGTCAACAAGCTCTATCAAGAGGGGCTGATCAATTCGGACGCCACCACTGCCGCCTATGCCGACCAGGTCAACAACCTGTTCACCGGCAAGAGCGCCATCATGGGCGGCGGCATGGGCGTATTGAACAACCGCATCGGCAATGCCATGCGCGATGGTGAAATCACCGTTGATATGGACCCGGTCATCGTAACCTACCCCCATGCCGAGGGCGAAGTGCCCGGCTTGGGCGTTGGTCCCACCGGCTTCGCCGTCTTTGATAAGGGCCGTTCGGACTATGAGCTGGAGGTGATTACCGAATTCCTGCTCTTCCTGAACTCGACCGAATCGCAAGTTACCTATACCCAGAATAACGCGCAATTCCCGGCGCGCGCTTCGGCGGGCGTCCCGCTGGCGGATGACGAGAATTACGCCTTGACGCTCTCGCTGATTCAAGAGCGCGGCACCGAGAACCTCGGGCTGGCTTGCCCCGGCTTCTACGAAGTCCGCATTTCGCAGCCGCCGCACTGGCAAGCGATGTTCCTCGGGCAGGAAACGCCGCAGCAAGCGCTTGAGGCACTGGCTTCCGAAGCCGCCTTTATCCTGGATATGTAAGCGCTGTATACGCCAAGGGGGCAGTTGGCAAGCGTCAGCTGCCCCCCCAGCCGCGTGACAGGTGCTGATACATCTGCCGGCGCGTTACCCGCGTTACAATGGATAGATGAGTGATAAGCAAGCAGCAGGTTTTTCTGATGCTAAAGCGATTTGCGACAAAAATATGGCAGGGGCGCTGGGGCTATGTATTTATCGCCCCGGCGATGATTCCCTTCCTCATTTTTATCGCCTATCCGCTGGTGCAAAGCCTGCTGCTCAGCTTCTACAAAGCGGGCATCAACCGCGCCAAGTGGCAATACATCGGGCTCAAGAATTACACCAACCTGCTGACGCGCGACCCCGTTTTCCCCACCGCTATCAAAAATACCTTTCTTTTTGTCCTGGGCGTGGTGCCCGCGGCGATGGTCATCTGCCTTTTCGTCGCGGTGTTGATTTATCCGCTAAGCCAACGCAAGCAGACATTTTTCCGCGCCGCGTTTTATATGCCAGTGGTCTCGGCGGGCGTGGTGCTGGCGATGGTATGGGTCTATATTTACAGCCAGGAATATGGCTTGCTCAATTACATTTTTGATTCCCTGGGTTTGCTCGACCTGCTCAACAATGGCGAGAAAATCGGCTGGCTGGCGCAGGCGAATACCGCCCTGTTCTCGCTGGCGGTTGTTGTCTTGAGCTGGAGCCTGGGGCAGCCGCTTATCCTCTTCCTCGCCGGGCTGGCCGCGATACCCGAAACGCTCTATGACGCCGCCAAAATCGACGGGGCGAATTCCTGGCAGGCATTTTGGAAAATTACTTTGCCGCTGCTGCGCCCGACGATGCTCTTTGTCCTGGTGGTTTTGACCATCGCCGTCTTCCAGGTCTTTGTCGTCGTGCAGTTGATGACCCTGGGCGGTCCCGCCAACGCCACCCAAACCATCGTCTATCGCATCTGGGTTACGGGCATTGTCGGCTCCAAGTTCGGCTATGCCTCGGCGATGGCGGTGATATTGCTGGCGATCGTCAGCGCAGCGGCGGCGGCGCAATTCAAACTGCTGGACCGGCAGCTGACCTAAGCGGCAAACCAGCGAGAAAGTGAGGCGCTATGACGCAGACAAGCATCCGCCCCAGCCAGGACTTTTTGCCCGGCGATGAGGCGCTGCGCCGCCGCTATCAGCTTGGACGCTGGCTGCGTTATCTGGCGCTGGCAGTCGTTGTGCTCATCGCGATTATCCTGCTCATCCCCATCCTCTGGATGATTCTGGGCTCCTTCAAATTGCAGCGCGTCGCCATGGCATACCCGCCGGAGCTGATACCCAGCAACCCGGTTCTCGACAATTGGGAACGGCTCTTGATAAACCGCCCCTCACTGCGCTGGCTGCTCAATTCTTTTATCGTCGCGGGCGGCATCGCCATCTTCGCCGTCATCAGCAGCACTTGCGCCGGCTATGCTTTTGGCAAGAAGAGCTTCCCCGGGCGCACGCTTTTCTTCTGGCTGATACTGATGACGATGATGCTGCCGCGGCAAATCTACATCGTGCCCCTCTTTGTGCTGATGCGCAATTTCGGCTGGTTCAACAGCTATCAAGGCATGATCGCGCCCTATCTCGTCTATCCTTTTGGCGTCTTCCTCATGCGGCAATATATGCAGTCCATCCCCGATGAATTGCTGGAAGCCGCCAAAATGGACGGTGCCAGCGAAGTGCAGCTCTTCCGCCATATCATCCTGCCATTGAGCCGCCCCGCCATTGGCGCTATCGCCATCTTCGCTTTCATGGCGGGCTGGAACGATTATCTCTGGCAGTTGGTGATGGCGACTGACGAACTTTGGCTGACATTGCCGGTGGGCGTCGCCAAGCTGACGGCATCGGGCGTCGGCAGCGTGGATGTCGGCGTGGGCATGGCGGGCGCGACCTTCGCCTTCATCCCGATGCTGCTGATTTTCCTGCTCTTCCAGAGTTATTTTATCAAAGGCATTACCGTCGGCGCGCTCAAAGGCTAGGCGCATGGCAGCGCCTGCATTAAGCCCGCGCCCAGCGCAGAGTTCTTGATGACTGTCCCCGATTTTGGCGCGTCTTTCCTGACCTTCCGCATCGACTGGGAGCTGAAGCCCAGCCTCACCTCCTCGCATAAGCCGCCCTTCACGCTCAACAACGCGCGCATTCTCATCGAATCGACTTGCAAAATCCGCGATCGTCAAAGCGGCGTCTCGCAAACTTTTGTGCTGGGCGCCGCCTGCAAAACTGAATTTGTCGGCGTCCCGCGCGACCTGTGGACGACGCCCAATGCCGATTTCTGCATCATCCTCTCGGCGGAAGAGTTCCTGATACTCAAAAGCTGGGACCGCAACAACAAAGGCGTGATGCGCTATCCGCCGTCTTTGGGCGAACAGCCCGAGCGCCAGTCCGGCAAAGTCAGCGATACTTATGAAAGCGTCAGCATTGATTTGCGCCAGCTGCCAGCGCAGCCGCTAAAAAGCGCTGAGGCGATTGTGCGGGCGACGCTGGTGAATGCGCCGCTGGTGGGGCGCTGCGCCTACCGCCTGCACGGGCGCTATGACATCGAAATCGACTTCCCAATCAAAACGATGAACGCCAACGAACGCGAGCTTATGTACCAGGTGGATACGGGACCTATCGCCTTGCCCGCCATGAGCGCTGATTGCCGCCGCTGGATTGACAGCTTCCACCTCGCCTATATCGCTTTCAACCGCGCTGATTGGGCGGAATGCATCCTGCAAGTGCCGACGCCGCTGGACGCCGCTATCTCGGTGAATCACTATTCGCGCATAGTACAAATGCCGGCTCAGAATTCCATATATAAGGTAGAGTATGCTCGCCAGCGCTAAGCCAGCAGCCAAGAACGCGGCGGATGCGCTTATCGTTGGCGGCGGCGTCATCGGCTTGAGCGCCGCCTATCACCTGGCGCGGGCGGGCAGCCGCGTTACCCTGCTGGAGAAGGGCGCGGTCGGCAGTGGCGCCAGCTCACGCGCTGGCGGCATCATCACCGCGCATCTTTGGTCAAAGACCGGCATCGCCGCCCGCAAAATCAGCTTGCGCCGCTTTAACGAACTGTCTGAGGAGCTGGGCGACTATGGCTATCGTTTTCAAGCGGTCGGCTGCTTGAATCTGTTTTCGCCCGCCGAATGGGCGGCGCGCAAGCAATTGCTGCCGCTCTATGATGCCTGCGCTGTGCCTTACGAAATCCTGGACGCGGCTGCGATGCGCCGCCGCTGGTCTTTGCTGAAGCCGCCAGCGGATGCCCTTGGCTTGTTTGACCCGCTGGGCGGCTACAGCGAGCCCGCCGACTATATCCCCGCTTTGACGCGGCGCTGCCGAGACTTGGGCGTAGACATCCGCGAGGGCGTCACCGTGAGCGCATTTGACATCCGGGGCGGGCGCATCCGCGGCGTAAGCGCAGACGGCGAAGCGCTGTCTGCCGAGCGCGTCATCTGCGCCGCGCACAGTTGGACGAACCGCCTGCTGACGGCGGCGGGGCGCTCGCTGCCGCTGAAGTCTTTTGTGCATCAGCGCTATGTGACCGCGCCGCTGCAAAACGCGCCGGCGCTGCCCGCTGTCAATGCCAACCCCTACGGCGCCTACTTCCGCCCCGCCAAAGGCAAGCGCATTTTACTTGGTGGCGAGACTGCCGCCCGCGCCGAATTTGGCAATCCGCCGCTGGCATTTGAAATGGACCAGCTGCGAGCGCCACCTGGCTTCGGCGATAGCCTGCGCGAACAAGTGCAGCCGCTGCTGCCCCTGCTGGCGGGGTTGCCCATCAGCGACGAACGGGTCGGGCTTATCAGCTTCAGCGCGGATGGCGAGCCGCTGTTGGGCGCGCTGCCCGGGCTGCCGAACCTGCTGCTGGGTGCCGCTTTTCATTCGGGCGGCTTCGCGTACAATCCAGTCGCCGGTATGCTGCTGGCGCAGCTGGCGAGCAGCGGCGCGACCATGCTGGACATCAGCGCCTTTTCGCCCGCCCGCTTCAGCGCCGCCGAGACGGCGGGCTATCTAAGCGCGGAATTGCGGCAGCGAGACGCCTTTTCGCGCCGGCATTAAATCGGGGGAATCGTCATGCGCTATCGCCAGTTGGGCAACACGGATCTGCAGCTGTCCGCGCTGTCCCTGGGCACAGTCGCGCTGGGCATGCCCTATGGCGCTGGCGGGGAAACGCCGCCAGCCGACAGCGATGCCATCGCGCTCATCCACCACGCTATCGACCGCGGCATCAACTTTTTTGATACCGCCCGCGCCTATGGGCGCAGCGAAGAACTGCTGGGCAAAGCGCTGCGCGGACGCCGCCAATCGGTACTGCTGGCGACGAAGCTGAGCTGCCTTGATGCTGATGGCGCTGTCTGGCGGGGCGCGCAGCTTGCGGAGACTATGGCGCGCTCCCTGCATACCAGCTTAAGCCTGCTCAACACGGACTATGTCGATCTGCTGCTTTTGCACAGCGCCAGCCGCGATGCGCTGGAAAATAGCGATGTTATCACCTTGCTGAAAGACTTCCAGGCGGCGGGAAAAGCGCGTTACATCGGCGCGTCGACTTACGGCATCGCCGCGCCGCGCATCGCCATTGAAAAAGGCGTTGACGCCTTGCAAGTCGCCTTTAACATCCTCGATCAGCGGCTGGCGGATGACATTCTGCCGCGCGCCCAAAGCGCCGGGACGGGCATAATCGCGCGCTCGGTATTTCTCAAAGGCGCGCTCAGCCCGCGGCTGGAAACCTTGCCGCCACGCCTGGAAGCGCTGAAAGCGCGGGCGCGGGCGGTGCAAAATGCCGCTGCCGCCCTCAAACCGCCGCGGACCGTGCATGCGGCGGCGCTGCAATTTGTCCTGGCGCAGCCCGGCATCAGCAGCGCCCTGGTCGGAGTGCGTGATATCGCCGAGCTGGACGCGAGCCTGCACGCGGCGCATGCCCCCCGCTGGAGCGATGAGACCCTTTTGCGCTTCCGCCAGCTGCGCTGCGAGCGGAGCGAGCTGCTGGACCCAAGCAATTGGGGGCTGCCGTGAGCCAGCGTGAACAAGACTGTAGAACAAAGGGCGCGCATCCGCGCCGCAAGCGGGAGCGAGAGCATGAGCCACGCGGGAAAAGCTAAAGCCGAGCTCGATACGCCGGCGCTGTGGGTGGATTTGCACATTCTGGAGCGCAATATCGCCGAATTGGCGCGGCATTTCGCGGCGGCGGGGGTGGGCTGGCGCCCGCACATGAAAGGCGTACGCGTGCCGGCAATCGCGCATAAAGCCATCGCCGCTGGCGCCATCGGCGTTACCTGCGCCACCATCCGCGAAGCGGAAGCCATGGCGGCGAGCGGCATCCGCGATATTCTGATAGCCAATCAAATGGTCGGCGAGCGCAAAATCACGCGGCTGGCGCGGCTCTGCCAGCGGGCGGAGGCAAAAGTCATCGTGGATAACGCCGATAATGCGCTTGCCTTGAGCGCCGCCGCCCGCCAGCAGGGCGCCAGCATCGGCGTTTTGATTGATGTCAACACCGGCATGGACCGCACCGGGCTGCTGCCGGGTCCCGCCGTTATTGCGCTGGCGCAGCTTGTCGAGCGCAGCGCCGGGCTGCGCTTCCTCGGGCTGATGACCTGGGAGGGGCATACGCTGGCGCTGCCTGATGCCGCCGCCCGCGCCCAGGCGGCCACCGCCGCTATCCAAAAGCTGCTGGCAATGGCGGATAGCTGCCGCGCCGCTGGCTTAGAAGTCGCTATCGTCAGCGGCGGCGGCAGCGGCACCTACAAAACCACGCCCTTCCTCAAAGGCATGACCGAAATTCAAGCCGGCGGCGCCATCTTCTGCGATGTCATCTATCAAAGCTGGGGAGTCGAAACCACGCCCTGCCTCTTTGTGCAAAGCATCGTCAGCAGCCGCCCCGCGCCCGACCGCATCGTGGTGGACGCCGGCTTCAAAACCTTGCCTGTCTGGCATGCGCAGCCGCGCGCCATCGGCATCGACGGCGTCAAAAGCCACGCCTCTTCCGCCGAGCATGGCATCCTCACGTTGGCGCGGGCGAACGAAAGCGTCAAAGTGGGCGACTTAATTGATTTTGTTGTCGGCTATACCGACAGCACCATCATCTTGCATCGCAAGCTCTATGGCATGCGCCAGGGCCGGGTGGAAGCCGCCTGGGATGTGCTGTAGGGGGTGATCAATTGCCCCGAAGTCAACCGCTTAACATGTATCTTCCGCAAACATTCCCTATGGTAGGGGCGACCCGGTGGGGCACCCAAAAGCTGCCACAGAGATACAGAGGGCACAGAGTTTGTATGTATTCTTAGGGGAGATTTTAGGTTTGCGCATTTAGCCACATACCACAAATATTGACAAACTCAATTCCTACCGCTATACTTTAACAATCGCTAAATACTGTATCGGAGCCCGCATGGCAACCATAGACGCAACTTCACAGCAGCACCTTTCCGAGCGAGTAGCCCGCCTGGAAACCGCGCAGGAAACTGAGCGCCCGCACCTGGCGACCAAACAAGATATCGAGAAGCTAAAAGCAGATTTGACTTGGCGCATCGTCATTGCGATGAGCATACTCACCGCCATATTTGTGGCAATCACGCAATCGCCATAATGTGTAAGCCTGCCACACGGGAATCCGAAGCCCCGCCCCTCGCTACCAAAACTGATGTCAGCAATGTCCGCACAGATTTGGAACGGCAGACGCGCCAAATCATCATGTGGTTCGTCGGCATGTCGCTGACGCTGCTCGGGCTGATTGCCGCCGGCTTCCTCTACCTCAATGAACAGCTGAACGCGATACTGCGCAGCTTGCCCTAAGCCACCCACTAACAGACTGCAACGGAGCAGACATGGCAACCATGGACGCCACTTCACCGCATCGCCTGTCCGAGCGGATTTCCCGCTTGGAATCCGAGCGCCCGCACCTGGCGACGAAAGAAGATGTCGCGCTGCTGCGCGCCAACATGGAACGGCATACGCGCCTGCTAGTCATGTGGTTCATCGCCACGCAGATCGCGCTGTTTGCCGCGCTCTTGTATTTTCTCGGCTAGTCAATCGCCAGCTTCGTCAGCCCGCCTGACAAAATGATTGCCCTCCAGCTTCAAGCCGCGCGCTTCCAGCTCCTCGCGGCTGTGGAATTTGTCGGAATCGCTTGTCATATTAAACAGCCCCTGTTTGAAACTTACCCCCCAATGATTTTGTAACGGCGTTTCTCGAATCAAAACTGGCACGCGCCGATAAATCGCCTTGGTCAGCTCGGCATCGCGCTGGCTGCGGAAAGTCGCCATCGTGCCCGTGTTGGGGTTGAGCAGGGCGATATCCGCCGCCGACAGCTTGAAGCGCCGCCAGCCGTCTTCCAAATCCGCCACCTGCTGCGCGAAGAAGATGAACTCGCTCTCCAACGAGCGGATGCCCGCGCCCGTCATCGTCAGCAGCGCGAATTTCATGCGGCTATCCACATCAGCGAAGAGCTTCTGCCGATTCTCAAAATCATAAAAGCTGGCGAGCGATTGCGTTTGCATCAGATCTTGGAAGAAGAACTTGGTGGTATCGTCCGTGGCGATGCCCGAGGGGCAAATCATGCCCACCCGCCCGCGCTCGCCCAGCAGCCGCCGATCGGTTTCCGCAAATAGCGGGTACATATTGATTCGGCCTCTCCCAGTCAGTGGATAGTTGCCTGATGTGCGAACGAAGTGGCTAATGCAATCGGCGATTCTTTTAGCCGCTGCAAATTCTTTATACAGAGCTGGATTGCTTTCTCGTAAGTCAGCAATTAGTCGCTTTCGGCGCGCGCCTGGCGCTTTGGCGATATCGGGGTCGCGCTGGGCGAACCATTCTTTTTCTTTGATTTCGGTATGTTCCCAAGGTACATTGCCCAGCACAACATCAAAACCGCCATTCCAGCCCGCCGCTTCGTTGTCCGCCAGCTCCAGCGGCTTCGGCACTTCAAAGACATCGGGGAAGGCGATATGCCAATGGAAAAAGCCGTAACGGTCGCTGAGCGCTGCCACCTGCTGGCGCAGCCCTTGAAAATGCGCGGCTAAGGGATTTTCTTCCAGCCGGCGGAATAAGCGGTCGGTCAGGGGCATTTGCCCCCATCCCCCAGCCCCTTGCCTAGCCCCCTCCCTAAATCCCTCCCCCAAAATGAGGGAGGGACTTTCGTCGCTATCAGCGAGCTCGCCGGAGCTTAGCTCCCCTTCCCTCCTTGTGGGGGAAGGGGCTGGGGGATGGGGGACAGCTTTCGGATTTAGGGTGGGGGGGCTGGGGGCGCTTTTCTCCCAAACAAAGGCGGCGCACCAGGCATCCGCCAACAGGCGGGCGCTGATGTGGGCTTCATCCTCGGCGAGCGCGGCGTAGAATCCTTCTTTATCGCGGATATGCGCCAGGCTGTCATCGGGCGCGTCCGCCAGCAGGTGCAGGCTCTCGCGCAGGTAGCTGTGATGGGTTTCCCGCGCTTCTTCAAAACTCAACTGCTGCACGCCCGCCGCCCGCTGTTTACGCTCCTGCCGATTCTGCTTGCGCAGCTCGCGCACGGTTTTCTTGTCATCCCCTTCAATCGGCTTAAAAGCATCATCGGGGATGCCCGCCGCCAGCAGCCGTGGCGTCGTGCCCAGCAGGCTGTTGCCCACTTGAATATGATGATCGAGAAAGCTGAGCGGCTTGCCGGGCTCCAGCGCTTCCAGCCATAAGCTGATTTTGCAAAGCTCGACCGCGTCCGCGTTGATGTCGACGCCATAGATGCAGCGGCTGATGACATCCCGCTTCGCCGCTTGCAGCGCCAGCAGCGCCGGCTCTTCTTCGCCCGTGCGCAGGCTGGCGAGCGCCTTCGCCATGCGGTTGGCGGCGGCGATGAGAAAATGCCCGCTGCCACAAGCGGGGTCACAGATTTTCAGCGCCAGTATCGCCTCTTCGCCCTGCTTCCGCGCTTCTCTCAGCGCGGGCTCCAACGCCGAATCGAGCAGCGCTTGTATCAGCGACGCCGGCGTATAATAGCTGCCTGTTGTTTTGCGCTCGTTGCCGCCCGCCGTCTCCAGCGTGAACTCGCGGCGCTCGATGTTGATCTCCGGGTGCAGCTCCAGCAGGCTCTCATAGACGCTGCCCAGCTCTTCCGGTCCCAAGTTTTTGTAATCGATATTGCGATAATTTCCCGCATCTTTGTCGTACATTTGGGAGAGCGCAACCATGGCGCGCAGCAGTTGGCGATTGCTGAGCTTGCAGCCGATGACAGCGGGCACGGCGCGGTCGCTGAACAAATACGACCCCAACGGCGCGATGCCCAAGCCCCCAAGAGCGATTGAGGGAAAATCTGGTGGCGGGCTTGCTGAAGGCGGCGAAAGTCCCTCCCTCATTTTGGGGGAGCCCTCCCCGCCCAGGAGGCGCATCACCAGCCGCAGCGCTTCAAAGAGGTCGTGATGCTCGCTGCCTTTGAAGCCCGCCGCCATGGCGCGCAGGCGCTGCGTCGAATAATGCTGACGATAGAGTTCGCGGGCGCTTTCCGCCGCCGCCCGGTCCAGCAGCAGGCCGCGGTCTTCCGCCACAAACATAAACAGCAGCCGATACACGATGCGCAGCAACTGCCGATAATAGTCCTGCTTGGGCAGCGCGCCGCTTTGCAGCTTGTCCCGCAGCGCCGCGTTTGCCGGGTGGTCGAGGAAGCCGCCGCCCAGCGCGCTGATGGCGTCTTTGACGCCGTCCCGCAGCAGCTCCAGGGCGCGGGTGCCGCGCTGCTCAGCTTCTTTCATCCAGTCTTCCAGGCGGCATTCGCTGGGGCGCTCGCCCGCCGCCTCCACGCGGGATTGATGGCAGAGCAGCCACAAAACGCGGAAATCGCTGTAGGCTTCGCCCTCCAGCATCGCTTCCAAATCAAATTCGACATAAGCCTGCCGCGTCAGCGTCAAATTGTCGCGCAGCAGCCGCAGCTTGCGCCCGTTGCTGACGAAACCCCAAAGATGCCGCTCGCTGCGGTTCAAGAAGATTTGCAGCAGGCTGTGCGGGCTGGATTGCGCCGCGCCCGCCACGCCTCTACTGCGCCGGTCCAAATCCACATGGTAGCCGACCAGATGAATCGGCACATGCAGCTGCCAGCTGTGGCTGATGGGGTAGGCGCGGTCCTCAATATGTATAGCGCCGCTCTCGGCTTGCAGCCTGCCATAGCCCAGCTCGCGGAAGAGCGGCAGCAGCCAGCGCTGACGGGTCGTGCCCGCGCCGATGGCGCTGGCGGGCGATTGCTCCCGCTCTTGGCGGAAGTGCTCCCAAGCGCTTTGCAGCGCCGTCCAACTGCGGCTGATGACTTCGTTGAGCCGCTCGCCGGGGCGGTGATAGCTGGCGGCGCTCATGCCAGCCAGCGTCCGGTCTTCGGCGCTGACCCGCGCCAGCAAATCCGCCGGCAGCAGGCTGCCTTCGCTGCGGATGGTGTTGAGCTGCTCAATCGCTTTTGGCATGGCTACTGGCTCCCCGGCACGGGCAGATAGACATAGATGCCGATGACATCGGGCGGCAGTTGCGGCTCGATGCGCTGCTGCCGCCCGCGCATATCGGCGGCTTTGCGCACGCGCTGATGCGCCGCCAGCAGCGCCTCGCCATGCTGGCGCGCCCGCGCTTCCAGCTGTGGCAGAATGTGCTCAGCATACTTTTCTACCACTTCTCGCAGGAAGTCGCTGGCTTGCTGCGGCGGGATGTTGGCGGCGGGCATCGCCGCCAGCAAGGCTTCGGCGGCTTCAGCATCCAGCCAGCGCGCATTTTCCGGCGCGCCTTCAAATGCCAGCGTCAGGCTGTCTTCCGCCAGCAGCGGCTTCTCGCCCGCCTTGCCGCTGGTGATGAGATGATAGCGCAAGCGCAGCAGCAGCAGCGTCGTGCGCGTTTGTACCGCCCGCGTGCGGATGGCGCCGGCGCGGCTGGGGCGGGAGCTGTCCGCGTCCGCCGCCACTTCATCCAGCGCGCTGTTCATCACATAATTTGCCAGGCTCTCCACAATTGGGTGCGTGCGCGTCAGCTCAATGGCGTCCGCTGGCAGCGGCGGCGCAAAGCCCGCTTGGAATGCCGTCCGCGGCAGGGCATCCCGCAGGGCGCGCGGGCACTCGCTGAAATCGAAATGCGCTGCGCCATTCTCCACGACAGTGCCGCCGTGCAGGCGCGCCGCGTCCCGCATAAAATCAGCCACTTCCGCGATATTGCCAACCGCCTGCCGCGCCGCCGCCAGCTCCGCCGCCACCGCCTCCACATGCAGCGCCCGCTGGGCGAACATCGTGCGCGAGCGCTTCTCCCGCTCTTTCACCGCTTCCCAACGCAGGTCCAGGTCGAGCAGTTTTGAGGTATTTTGCTGCCGGAAGCCGGGCAGGGTCAGCTGCTCTTCCCGCAGCAGCAAGCCTTCAAATATCGCTTCGATGACATCTTCGCTGCTGCCGGGCACTGATACCGAAATGCCCAGCGAGCTGCGAATCGCCTGATGCTTGCGCAGCAGCACATCCAGCACAATGCCATCAATCTGGGTATCCGCGCCATAATAAGTAAGCACTTTGACGCGCCGCCGCCGCTGCCCATAGCGGTCGACGCGCCCTTCCCGCTGTTCGTGGCGGGTGGGGTTCCAGGACAAATCGTAATGCACTACCGCGTCAAAATCCTCCTGCAGGTTGATGCCCTCGCTGAGGCAGTCAGTGCAGATGAGGATGCGCCGCGCCGCTTCCCCCAGCTGCTCCACGCGCAGCTCGCGCTCGGCGGGCGGCAGCGCGCCGGTAACGCCGCTGATTTCGACATTCTTTAGCCGCTCGCGCAATTCACTCACCAGATAGTCCACAGTCGGGATGAAGCGGCAGAATACAATCGGGCTATAACCATCCCGCAGCAAATTCTTGAGTATCGCCTGCAAGCCCGTCAGTTTGCGGTCGTCGCCGCCTTGCAGCGCTTCCGCCTGGCGCGCCATATCTTGCAAGCGGCGGCGCTGTCTTTTGTCTTCGCTCTCGTCCTGCCAGATATCGCCCGCCGGCACCGTGTCCGCGGTTTCGGCGGCGCTGTCGGTCATCTCGTCCAGCACGCCGCGCCGCCCGCGGGCATCAAGCAGCTCCAGGTTCTCTTCCTCCAGTTTGCCGGCGCGGTTGCGCAGGGTGGCGGCGGCTGCCGCCGGGCTGGATGCCACCGAGCGCAGCAGCGCCAATGCCGACCACCAGCGCACCCGCTGCCGATAGTGCCGCTCGCCCGGCTGGCTGACAATCTCGCGGGCATAGTTCAAAATGCGGTCGAAGAGCCGCTTGTAGCTTTCGGACAGGGTGTAGGCGGTTTCAGCCGCTTCCCGCTGGGGGAAGGGCGTGTCTTCCATCAGATAATGCTGGATATCCGCGCGCCGCCGCTGCACAAAATAACGCGCCACTTCGCGCCGATGCTTTTCGTTCTCCGCCCCTCTCAAGTCGTCTGGCAAAGCCGCCAGGCGCGGCTGCAGCAGCGCCAGCAGTGCGCGGAAGGCTGCTTCTTTGCCGCTGTGCGGCGTCGCCGTCACCAGCAGCAGATGCCGCTCGGCATTTTGCGCCAGCGCCTTCGCCAGCTCGTAGCGCTGCTGCCGCCCGCCGCGATGCGCATTGGCATGCGCCACGCTATGCGCCTCATCAACGATGATGCACTCCGGCGCCGTGCGCAGGAATTCGTCCCGCCGCCGCTCCGACTTGATGAAATCGGTGGATACCACCGTGAAATCGTAATGGTCAAAGATGCTTTCGCCAGCGCGCAAGCGCCGCTCCAGCCGATTGGCGCTGCTGGAAAGCACCAACTCGGCATCAATGTGAAATTTCTCGCGCATTTCCCGCTGCCATTGCTGGGCGAGCTGTGGCGGGCAGAGCACCGCCAGGCGGCTAATCTCGCCGCGGTCCAGCAGCTCGCGGGCAATCAGCAAGGCTTCGACAGTTTTGCCGATGCCAACATCATCGGCTATCAGCAGCCGCACCGGGTCCAACTTCAGCGCCATCAGCAAAGGCACCAACTGATAAGGGCGCGGCGCTACATTGATCCTGGCGAAGGAGCGGAACGGTCCCGCGCTGGCGCGGAAGCCGAGGCGCACCGCCGCCCGCAGCAGCCGCGCCGAGCGATAGTCGCCCAGCCGCGCCGGGTCGGGCAAGGCAAATTTCGCTGGTTCCGCCGCTTCCAGGCTGGTCAGCAGCGCGGCAACTTCATCGTCCGCGCCGCCCAGGGGGCGCAGATGCAGCAAGTCCGCATCCGAACCCGGCAGGACGACCCACTCACGCTCCCGCGCCCGCACCAGCGAGCCGACCGAATACTTCATTGCTCACCCCCGAATAGGTAGCTGTGTTCCTGGAAGAGGCGGTCCCAATCATTGAGCAAGCCGAAGCGCAGCACCGTATATCCCAAATCGCGCAGGCATTCCGTCTGCTCCCGGTCGCGCGCTTGCCGTTCCGGGAACAGATGATGATAGCCATCGACATAAATCACGGCGTACTGCCCGTCAGAGTTGTAGATAAAGTCGGGAATGGTTTCGCACTCGCTGACGCGCTTTTGGGCGGCATCGGGCAGGCGATAGCCCCTCTCGGCGACTAGCCGCAGCCATTGTTTCTCATAGTCCGATCCACATTGGCTCAGCATGGTTTCCAGGTGCTCTTCGCGGCTGCCTGGAGCCGGGCTGGGCTTGACATCCGCCGCCGCCAGCTGCAGCAGCGCCTCACGGATGCTCTTGCGATCGAGGCGGTCATGGTCACGCTGATTGCCATAGCTCAGCAGGCAGTCATAACAGGCGGCTTCGCAGTCTTCGCTGGCATTGTCCGCCTTGCCGCGGTCGCTGCCATCGGCGTCAAAATGGCAGATATCCAGCGCCGCCCGCGCCACCTGCGCCAGCGCCGCCGCATCCTCCGCCAGGTGTTTGAGCACGCCCGCGCCGCCTTCCGCCGCTTCATAGAATAGCAGCAGCTTCGGCTCGTCGCTGTCGGGCAAGGCTTCCGCCGCCAGCTCATTGTCTTCGAGCTGATACTCGCTTTCGATAGCCCGTTTGAGCGCGGCTTGCAGCGATACCAACTGCTCGGGGCTGGCGGCGAACTTGGGCTGCAGCAGCAGGCAGTTGCGATTGTCCTGCACGAAGGGTATCACCCGCTGCATCAGCCGCGCCCGCGGGTCCTGCGCATCGGCGGCATCGCTGTCCCGCCGCTGCCAGCGCCCCCGTTCCATATCCAGCAAGAAGCCGCGCTGACCCTTGTTCTGACGCCGCCGCCAGCCCAAATTGACGCGCCAAAGCGTCGCTGTCGGCGCATAAATCAACTGGGCGATTTCGCTGCCATTGAGCGTAACTTGCGCGCTGCGCGCCGCCGCCTGCTCCCCATTTTGGCGGAAGCGCAGCCCGGTTATCAGCTCAAAGCCGGAGCGCATGCGCTCTTCTTCATCCGCGCTGATGCGGTCGCGCCGCCGCGTCTTCACATTCTGCATGCGCAGCAGCGAGCTCATCGCTGCCGGCAGCGGCGCTTTACAGCGCTGGCAAAGGTCATATTCCGCTTTTGTAGACAGCGGGTGCATATAGCCGCAGGCAGCGCAGCGCTTCATGCCCGTCAGCAGGCTGTCTTCTCCCTCCGTGACTGGCAGCATCACTTCATCAATCGTATAGCGCGAGCCTTCGTGATAGATAAATGCCCGCGGACCAAACTCCGATATCGCCAGGAAACGCGGGCGCGAGAGGTAATTATCCGCCTGTTTGTGGCGGCGCCCCGGGATATAGGCGGAAAGCGGCAAACGCGGGAAGCTGTAGCCGGGCAGGAAGCCCTCGGTGGCGAAATAGCGATAGGAATAGAAGTCCGACTGTACGAGGTTGCTGATATCCGTCAGCAGGTTGATTTGCGCCATCGCTTCGCGGATGCGCCGCTCGGCTTGTTTTTTGTCGGCAGGGCTGCGCGAATGGTCTAGCTGGATTTTCTGCTGGCGCTGCAATTGCTCCCGCGCCGAGAGATACAAGCCGCGCCAGCGGTCACAAGCGCGGTCGAATGCCAGCGCCACTTGCGGCAAAGTGCTGTCCAGCAGCGCGTCGACATCGTCTAAGTCCTTGATGATGGTACTTAGTATATCGGCGGCGCGCTGGCGCGCCTGCTGCCGCTTGGTGGCGCTGTTGATTTGCTCGCGCACATGCGCTTGCAGCGCCAGTGATGGCGGGTCACCGCTCATATCCAGCACATCTGTCAAGGATTTTCCCAGCTCAAGCCCGGTTTCCGCCAGCCAAATCGCGTGGATATGCGCCCGCAGCAAATCGCGATTTGTCAAGTCGATGCGCGGCGGCATCACCGCCCCCGATACCATCTGCGCCGGGCGCTTGAAATAAAATTGATCATGCGGGCTGCGGCTGGCGCAATAGGTGAATACCAGCGCCGGCTGCCCGCTGCGCCCCGCCCGCCCGCTGCGCTGGGCATAATTGGCGGGCGTCGGCGGTACATTGCGCATATTCACCACATTCAACTGCGCGATATCCACGCCCAATTCCATCGTCGGCGAGCAATACAAAATCGGCAGCGCGCCACTGCGGAAATGCGCCTCGCGCTCTTCGCGCATCTCGTTGGCTACCTGCGCCGTGTGCTCCGCCGCCAGAAAGCCGCGCAAATCAGCCGCCTGCTGATAAAATGCGTGGAAAAAGGGGTTAACGCGCCGTCCAGCGCTGGGCGCGTTTGGCATGCGCAAGGGGTCGTGAAAAGCCTGCCCGTCCCCGGCGCGCCAGCGTAATGCGCCCGCGTTCAGCTGATAGCCCGGCACATCTTCAGCGCCGCGCGCGGGCATCACCTCTTCCACAATGCCAGCGATTTGCAGCGCCGACAGCAACTGGCGGATGAGCTGCCGTGTCGCTTCAGTGTCGAGCTCGCCGCCGTATTCGGGCACTATGCTGCGGCGGCGCAGGTACTGCCCAAAGCTCCCCCGCGCCGAAACAAATAGGAAGTTAGCGCCTCTTTCTTTTTTCCGCTGCGAGCGGGCGAGGGCGATGTGCGCCGGCTCCAATTTGTCTTCTTCGTCTTCGTCCAGCGCCCATGGCGTCTTGAGGTGCTGATGGTTGCGCGTTACCAGCTTCTCGTGAAAAGCGCTGTCGAGATAACGCACTTTTATCGCCAGCTCACGCCGCAGCAAATCCAGCAAAACCCGCGCGATATTCTCCCGCGTTGAGGGCGATGCCGCCGCCAGCGCCGGGTGGAATCCCGCCCAGATACTTTCTGCCGCGCAGACTTCCGCCAGGTCAACATAGTCGACGCGCAGCAGCCCGCACTGCTCCAAATTCGGCAGGGTAACGCGCCAGCCGCGCCGCAAATCACGATAGACGCGGTAGCCCAAAACATCGCGTAATGCCCGCTCCGTTTCCCGCTTGCCTGCGAAGCCCGCCTGCGGGTTTGAGGCGTATTCATCATAAGGCAAATCCAATGCCTTGAAGACGGCGCTGGCAATTTCGTCATAACGCAGGCCGCCGCTGCCCGCGCCCGCCACCGCCTTGTGAATCGCGCCGCGCAAAAGGCAGACTTCGATAAAATCGTTAAAATGCCCCGCCTGCAACGAGGCGTCCTGACGATTGTCGGTGAAGCTCAGCAGCTTTTGCGCTTCCGCCGCCAGCGGGCTGTCTTTTAACGCCCGTATCGCCTCCAGGCTCAAGATAGTGGTCGCGCTGCTGCGCCCCTCCGCGCTGAGCGTCGCCAGCTTGGAGAATTCGCTGCGCAGCCGCGGCGGATAGCTGACGCCGCAATAAAAGCAGAACATGAAGCGCGCCGGCAGGAATACCGCCGTCTGCCCCGCGTCCGCCTGCCCGCCCCAGGCATCCAGGCTGACATGCTCGGGCAGGTATTTGCGGCGAATGCTGCGAACGCGCCAGCCATTGCGATGCGGCTCCAGCCAGTCTGGCGGCAGCCGCTTTAAGGCAGCAGCGGCATCATGCGGGAAGGGATTGCCCTCGCTGATGTAGAGATAGCCGATCTCGCTGCCGCTGTCGGCGCGCTGTTCGTGGAATTCCCGCTGTACGAAGCGCGTGGCTTTGCCGTCTTCGTCTTTCACCCGGCTGACGGTGTAGTACTCCTGCCCGCATTCCCGACAGAAGCAGAGCGGGAACAGCGCCTTAGGCTCAGCTTGCGGGCTGGCGCGGGCAATCCGCTGCCCGCTCAAGCTGATATGGCGGGCAGCTTCCGCTTCCAGCGTGGCGTAGACGGCATCGCCCGGGCTGATGAATTGATGCAGCCGAAAGGCGAAAGGCTTCATGCCCGTTTCCGGGTCTTCAAAGCGGTAGCCATCCAGCAGCCACTTCTTTATCGCTTCCGCGCAGGCTGTGGCATCAGCGCCAGTTTCCGCGCTGAGCGTAGCCGCCGCCTCTTTGATGGCGCGCGGCTCTTGCCGCCGCAGCCGCCCGTCCGCTGCATCTTCGCTTAAGCCGAAAGTCCGCTCAATCCAAATCGACATTGCATGGCGCCGGAAGGCTTGATAGTCGCTGGGCGCTTTGACGCCCGCGCCCGCGGCCGCCGCAGCCGCCAGCGCCGCCGCATCAAAAGCGCCCCGGGTTACGCGGCGCAGGCTCTCGCCAACCACATGCTGCGGCGCGACTTTCACGCCAAATATGTCAGTCGCGACCGCCGCCACTTCCGTTTGCTGCTGCCCGAAGCTGCCCTCGCTCGCCAAAGTCGCCGAGGTGCCGATGAACTGAATCGGCTGCGACTCAGTCTCCAGGCGGTTGCGCGCCCGCCGCATCAACAGCGCGACATCAGCGCCCTGCCGCCCGCGGTAGGTGTGCAGCTCATCCAGCACGATGAAACGCAAGCCGCGCGCCCGCTCGAGCATCCGCCGCTCCTGCGGGCGCGTCATGATGAGCTCGAGCATGACATAATTGGTCAGCAAAATATCGGGCGGGGAATTGATGACGCGGTCGCGCTCCGCTTTGTCGACTTGCCCGGTATAGCGCGCGAAGGTCACCGGCTGTTCGCCCGCCGCGAAGCCGTCAACCAGGAATTTGTTGAGTTCTTCTTCCTGGCTGTTGACCAGCGCGTTCATCGGGTAGACGAGTATCGCCTGGATGCCGCGCCCGCTGCCGCAGCGCAAAACATGGTCGACAATCGGCGCGATGTAGGCGAGGCTTTTGCCAGAGCCGGTGCCCGTCGTCAGCGCCAAATGCTGCCCGCCTTTTGCGATTTCGATGGCGCGCCGCTGATGCCGATACAGCGGGCGCGCCACCCCGCCATTTTCCTTGTCATAAAGAAATATGCGCTCGCAGCCGGGGTGCAAATAGCCATCGGCGATGGCTTGGCGCACGCTGCCGCCGCTTTCATAATGTGGGTTGAGCTGTATCAGCGGCTCGGGCAAAAAATCGCCATCGTTTATGCCGCGCTCGATGCGGCGGCGGATGCGCTCGTCTTTGATGTGAATAAAACTGTGCGCGTATTGCCGGTATTTGTCGATTAAGCGGTCGCGCAAACTAAAAACATGCATACTTCCCCCAGTGGCTGCATCGTGTAGACGCTGCGCCCGCAAGCTATCGGCGCGTCAACCCGCTGCGCAGGCGAGGGAGAGTATAACGCATTCAAACGGCGGGAGGTCGCTGGCGCGCCCGAAATCCGCTACCGAGGCATAGAAGTAATCCCAACAAAGTAATTGGAATTTGTAAGCGTGGAGATTCGACAAGGATTTTTACCACCGAGTACACCGAGATACACCGAGTAAAGCATGAGAAAAAACTCTGTGCTCTCAGTAAGTGCAAGTAAGTCATGCGAAATCGCGCCTCAAGCCCCCATCCCCCAGCCCCTTCGCCATCTCTATGGCGAAGTATCCCCAAAATGAGGGAAGGGGAGAATCCCCAGTGATTACAAGGGTTTTAAGCCCCTCCCTCTTTATGGGAAAATGTGCCATAGAGATGGCGCATGGGTTTGGGGTGGGGGAATATGTGGAATTCTGTTGCATAATT
>JAJDWK010000106.1 GCA_022825675.1 Anaerolineae bacterium
TTTCATCGAGGTGGTCTACGCGCGCGAGCGTGTTCACAGCGCGCTGGGCTACCTGACGCCGGCAGAATTCGAGATGGGATGGTGCTAAAATCCTCCCTCAAATTCTGCATTCTCGTGTCCAGTTTTATAGGACCACTACAACCTCACCCCCTAGCCCCCTCTCCGAATCATCGGAGAGGGGGAATCGCAAAAGAAGCAGTTAGGATTAGCGATTCAGCAGCATACATATCACCAACAAACACACGGATTCAGCGACGAGTCACCCTTCTCCGTTGATACGGGATGCTTCCCCCGACAGGCGGGGGACCGAGGGGGCTCTAGCTGGGGATGGGGTAGAAAAAGGTGTCCCCTCGTCAGCTCTTTGGGGATACTTCGCCATAGAGATGGCGAAGGGGCTGGGGCACCCATATTTTCATGCCCGTACACACTTAAATAATTTTGTTTTAATGCTTTACCAATAGCTGAAGCTACAGGAGACCAAAATGACCCTCCCCCCCGATTATCTCGAACGGGTATATGCCGGCGTACTCGGCAAGCTCATCGGCGTCTACCTCGGGCGTCCATTTGAAGGCTGGAGCTACGAAGCCATCAGCGAACATCTGGGCGAAATCAACTATTATGTGCATGACAAGCTGGATGTGCCGCTGATAGTTACCGATGACGACATTTCCGGCACCTTCACCTTTGTGCGCACGCTGGAAGATTATGGCTTTGACCGCGATGTAACGGCGGCGCAAATCGGCAAAACCTGGCTCAACTACCTCATCGAAGAGCAGACAGTGCTCTGGTGGGGCGGCATGGGCAATTCCACCGAGCACACCGCCTACCTGCGGCTGAAGCATGGCTATGACGCGCCGGAGAGCGGCTCTATCGCTTTGAACGGTAAGGTGGTCGCCGAGCAGATTGGCGCGCAGATTTTCATCGATGGCTGGGCGCTGGTGGCGCCGGGCGACCCCGAATTCGCGGCGGAGCTGGCGCGGCGCGCCGGCAGCGTCAGCCACGATGGCGAGGCGGTCTATGGCGCCCAGTGCCTGGCGGCGATGGAAGCGCAGGCATTCGTCGAAGCCGATATCAACGCGCTCATCGACACCGGGCTTTCGGTCATCCCGCGGGATTCGGTCATCTACGCGATGATTAACGACATCCGCGATTGGCATGCCAAAGAGCCCGATTGGCGCAAAGGGCGGGAACTGCTCGCTGAGCGTTATGGCTATCACATTTATGGCGGCAATTGCCACATGGTACCTAACCATGGCTTGATGATTTTCTCGCTGCTCTATGGCGATGACGATTTCCAGCGCACGCTGATGATTGTCAACACCAGCGGCTGGGATACCGATTGCAATTCTGGCAATATCGGCTGCCTGCTGGGCATCAAAGACGGGCTGGCGGGCTTGGCGACGGGTCCTGATTATCGCGGACCAGTGGCGGACCGCCTCTACATCCCGACGGCTGATGGCGGCAATGCCATCACCGATGCCGTCACGCAGACGGTGCGCCTGGTCAACAGCGGGCGCGCCCTGCAGGGCATGACGCCCATCGCGCCCAAAGATGGCGCCCGCTATCACTTTGATTTGCCGGGCGCGGTGCAAGGCTTCATGAACGAAGACTCAATCGCGGCGCGTGATGTCGTCGCCATCAGCAATGTACATGCGCCTGAACTCAGCGAAAATGGCGAGCGCCTGCTGAAGCTGGACTATGCGGGTTTGGCGCCGGGGCGCGTGGGACGGGTCGAGACGGCGACTTTCACGCCTTCCGCCGCCGTCAACGCCCATTTTGAGGGACGCGGCTACAAGCTGCTGGCGAGCCCCAGCCTCTCGCCCGGGCAGGTGGTTCGCGCCCGCGTCCTCGCCGATAGCGCCAATGCCAGTTCGGTCGCGGTGGCGCTCTATGTGCAGCAGTACAACCGCGATGACGACTTGGAAGTGCTGACGGGCGGCACGCGGCAGCTGAGCGCGGGCGGCAGCGCGCTGCTGGAATGGCAGCTGCCGGACCTGGGCGGCTTCCCCATCGCCAAAGTCGGGCTGCAGATTAGCGGGACGGGCAGCGCCAGCGGCACTGTCTATCTCGACTGGCTGACTTGGGATGGCGCGCCGAGCGTGCAGCTCAAGCGCCCGCACCGGCGGGACTTCTCCCGCTGGGACCGGAATGTGGGCGGCATCATGTGGCGGCGGGCTTGGGTCAATGGCTTGGATGCCGCCCGCGGCTCGATGGTCTACATGGATTTTTATCCCGAAACCTATCGCCTCATCCAAAACGAGGGGCGCGGTTTGCTGATGCACGGCTGCCGCGATTGGACGGATTACCAAGTCAGCGCCACCTTCACGCCGCATAGCTGCAAAGCGGGCGGGCTGGGCATCCGCGTACAGGGCATGCAGCGGCATTACGCCCTGCTCTGCGATACCGAAGGCGCGCGCCTGGTGGCGACTTTGGAGGGCGAAGATACCGTGCTGGCGACGGCGGCGGGCGGCTGGGACTTCGGTGAGCCTTGCCAACTGCGGCTGACGGCGCAGGGCAATACCTTGAGCGGCTATGTCAATGGCGAGCTGGCGCTCACGGCAGCGGATGGGCAAGCGCATTTCGCGGGTGGCGGCATCGCTCTCATCTGTGAAGAAGGGCGCATCGGCTGTGAAGATGTGGAAGTGCGCCCGCTGTAGGGGGATTTCCGCGGCAACGCTAAAATCTGCCACAGATGTAAGTGCAAGTAAGTAATGCGAAATCACGCCTCAAGCCCCCATCCCCCAGCCCCTTCGCCATCTCTATGGCGAAGTATCCCCAAAATGAGGGAAGGGGAGAATCCCCAGTGATTACAAGGGTTTTAAGCCCCTCCCTCTTTATGGGGGAGGGGTTTGGGGTGGGGGAATATGTGGAATTCTGTTGCATAATTAACTTGTACTTACTGAGATTTTTCTGCAAATTTGCAGAAAAAGGAGCTGATGCAGGGGCGTTTGTTTCGGCGAGACGCCCTGGCATCCGTCACCTATAATCACTCGGATAGCGAACCATGACAATCCTCTGCTACGGCGAAATCGGGCTTGATATCTATGTGGCGCTTGACCAGCTGCCCACAGTAGAGCGCTCCGCCTGGAGCACTGAGGACTTTGAAAATATCGGCGGCGCTGCCGCCAACAGCGCGCTCTGGCTGGCGAACTGGGAGGTGCCTACGCGGCTTGCCGGGCATGACGCGGGCGCGGACCGCGAGGGCGCGGTGCTGCTGGAGGCGCTCGCCGGGCGCCCCCATCTCGACAGCAGCTTCATCAGCAGCCATGCGGGCTATCGAACGCCGCGCTGCCAATGCCTGGTGACGCCCGATGGCGAGCGCAGTTTCATCACGCATTGGGCGCGGGAGATGCGGCTCTGCCCGCCCAGCGCGGCGATGTTCGCCGATGCGCGTTGGCTCAACCTCGATATGTCGGGTCCGCTGCCGCAGCGCCTGCAAGCGGCGGAGATGGCGGCGGCGCGCGGCATCCCGATTGTCGTCAACGACATCTATGAGCGCGACAACCCGCTGCTGCCGCTGCTGCATACGCTGGTGCTGTCCGCCGCCGTCATCCGCAGCAAATATGACAAAAGCGCTCCGCTGGCGCTGGCGCGGGCTTTGGGCGCGGCGGGCGATTGCAATGTCATCGTAACCGACAGCGGGCGCGAGCTCACAATTTTGACGCCGGACGGCGCAAAAGCCGCCATCAGCCCGCCGCGGGTGCGAGTGCTGGATAGCACCGGCGCGGGCGATGTCTTCAAATCGGGCTTGCTCTATGGGCTGCGGCAGGGGCTGCCCTTGCTGGAAGCGGCGCGTTGGGGCGCGGCCGCCGGCGCGTTGATTTGCCAAGTCGCCGGCGTTACCAAAACCCTGGCGCCGCTGGATGCGCTGCAGCGGCTGGCGGCAAGCGGCGGCTGAAGCCTCAAACGCCCGCCACCCAGATGGGGCTGCTCCATGCCCATTGCCCGTTGCGCTGGCGCAGGCGCAGATAATACCAATCCCGCCGCGCGCCGTCCGCAGTGTGACGCAGCGTAAACTCATGCCGATATTCCGCCGCCGGCACGGCGCGGTGGAAGACAAAACTCGGCGAGACGAAGCCGCCAGTATAAAAGCTGCGCGCGCCCGCCAGCAGGTCAGCAAGCGGCAGCCGCAGCTCGCGCCCGTTGACGCGCGCTTGCAGCAGCGTCGAGCGCCCGCCGCGCAGATGCAGCGTCAGCGCTTGGGTGGAGGCGCTGCGTACGCTGCCATTGCGCGGCGTCTGGCTGCGCAGCCGCAGCCGATTGTCGCCGGCAGTGTACTCCAGGTGGCTCAAGACGCAGGGTGTCGCGGCGGTGGTATCGGGGATGCCGATGTCATGCCCGCGCAGATGCGGCTCGACGCCCAGCAGTTCGCCGCCCTCAACGCTGATGGCGATATCCCAGTCGAAAAGCGTTTCCAGCTCGCCCCAGCCCAGCTCCAGCCGCAGCTTCAGCGGGCGCGAGAGATCAAGCGCGGCAGGCGGCGGCGTCTCACGCTGGATGACGCGGTTGTTGTGCAGCACTTCGATATAGTCGATGGCGGCGGCGCCCGCTGCCGCTACTTCGATGCGCCGCTCCCGCTGATACGGCAGGACAGCGCCCATCGGCGCGCCATTCAGCGCGAAAGCCAGGGCGATGCGGTCGCCAGTAACCGCATAGACGCGGCGCGCGCCGATAGCCTCCCAGAGCGCCTCACGGGTCAGCGCCCGCGCCCAGACGGCAATCTGCCCATAGCCATAGCTGCCGGGGTGGGCGCTGTGGCTGTCGCTGGAGCCGATGAAGCCGAAGATATGCCCGCGCTCCAGCGCGTATTGCGCCGTGCTGCGGTAGTCCCGCGGTCCCATCGCGTGCAGATAGTCTGGCGCCGCCTCGCTGTGCTCCGCCGCGCCATGGAAGGACATGATCTCCACCACGGGCGACAGCTCCGCAGTGAAGCTGCGCCAATCGATGCCGCGGAAGCCCTGCCGATAGCCGATGTGATGCGGGATGAGGAAGCTGGGCTGGGGGTGCTGCCGCAGCCGCTGGCGCAGCTCTTCGATATGCGCGGCGTGGAAAATCTCGGGCGTGGCGATATCGCGGAACAGGATGCAGTGGTCGCCATAGCGCATGGAATGCCACTCGAAGCTGGGGAAGGTAACAAAACTGCCGGGCTGGTTGGCGGCGTCGATGCGCCGCAGGTAGCCGCCCCAGGCGGCGCGCGCCCGCGTAAAGCCCTGCCGATGGTACTCGACAAGATAGCCGAGGGCGGGGTCGTCCTGTGGCATGTCGTCCCAATGCCCGTGCAGGGTAACGCTGGCGAAGTCCAGCTGCAGGCGGGCGTTATGCAGCGCCTCGTCCAGGCTGCCCGCGCCATAGCTCAGGTTGCAATGGTTGTGGATGTCGCCGTAGAAAAGCCGCCAGCCGGCGTAAGCGTCCAGCATTGCACAGGTCCCATCGGCTGCGTGAGCGGTCTCAGGACTATTTAAGCACAGATGCAGTTACCGTTACATAATGAGAATCGGTACGGGCGAAGAGTCAACAGGGATTTTTACCACCGAGATGCACCGAGAAAAACATGAGAAAATCTCAGTAAATCCAACAAAGTAATTGGAATTTGCAAGCGCGAAGATTCGACAGGGATTTTTACCACCGAGTACACCGAGATACACCGAGAAAAGCACGAGAAAATCTCAGTAAATCCAACAAGGTAATTGGAAATGTAGGGGCGAGCCTTGGCTCGCCCTCTTGAACCAAGGTGGAGGGGTAACGTCGCTTAACCGCCCGCACTAAACTCCAGACATAAAGCATACTGCTAATGTGGAGAGGGCGAGCCAAGGCTCGCCCCTACGGCTTGGGATGTTGTGTGGGTATGATACCAGGGCAAAGGTCATTTTGTTTTCGCATGACTTACTTGCACTTACTGAGGAAAATGAGGACACCGAGTAAAGATTTTAAGAGGCTTCTCATGCTTTTCTCGGTGTATCTCGGTGTCCTCGGTGGTTAATTTGCGTTTTATTCGGCTTGTTATGGTGAACTGATACTTGATGCAATCGCCCTGGGGTCTGCGCGGGCAGGCTTGTTTCGCGCGACCGCCTATGACACAATACTTAAAGCCCTATCACTATAAACGGGCGCGCGCAGGATGGAATTTCGCTTACGCTTCATCTTTTTGCTGCTGGTGGCTTTTATCGCCGCCGCCGTCTGGACCTTCCCCGCGTGGCGCGGCGCTTTCCGCCAGCCCAGCGCCAGCGACCCCTTCCCCGGCTTGTCGCTGCCGATGCAAGAGCAATTCCTGTCTTTGCCCTTGGCGCAGCGCGAAGAACTGCTGAATATGCACCGCCAAAGCCCAAGCCGCGCGCTGGAGATGGTGGCGCTGGCGCTGGAAGGCGACAGCCCCGCGCCCATCGACGAACTCGGCGCGGCGCTGGAAGGGGCGGCGCCGCTGGCGCGTGGCGACTTCATCGTCGTGAACGCCTTGAATTGGGGCGAGGGCAGCGCCGCCATCTATGAGCTGGCGGATGGCAGGCGCATTCTGCGCTTCAAAGACTTCCGCAGCCCGCCAGGCGCGGACGCCCGCGTCTACCTGGCGCGCGACCTGCAGCCCTTAAGCGCGCTGGAGCTGGGCAGTGATTTCCTCGATCTCGGGCGGCTCAAAGGCAATATCGGCGAGCAAAGTTATTTTCTTTCTGACGACCACGATTGGACTATCTACCGCTCCGCCGTGGTCTTCTCGCGCCATTTTGATACCGTCATCACCGTGGCGACACTGCGCTAATAAAAAGCGCTCCGCCGTGAAGATGAGCCAGGAAACCACAAGACACCCAGAGGTTTTCCTTAGTGCTGCTGCCGTTAAGCCCTGACACGGTTCGGAATTTTCTGCCGCAAGGGGCCCGGCTCATCATCACGAGGGAGCGCTGTCGCGCCAGTATAGCCGCCGAGAAACGCCGCGTCAATGCAGGGATACTTAAGAGCCAGAGCAATCGCGCCAGAGTATTTTTACCACCGAGTACACCGAGATTTTTCCGCATATTCGCAAAATAAGTAGATAGATGCAGGGGCGTCTCGCCGAAATGCCCGCAAGATTCTGTTGATTTGCGCGGACGATCCAAGGTTCACTACTACATTTTGCTTGATTTATGCGACGCTTTTGATGTTTATGCTTCTGGTGCGATTGCTCTGGCTCATTCCCGCTTGAGCTGGAAATAATCATCTTCAGCCAACTCGAGAACCCGGGGCGCTGGATTTACCCCGGGCAGGAACTGCTCATCCGCGCGGCGGGCGCGTGAGCCGCGGCTCAAAAGCGGCGCGGCAGCCAGACTGTCATCTCCGCCACGCCGCGGTTGTTCCAGGCATAATACGGCACGAGGCGGATGTCCAGCGCTGCTTCGCGCTCTTTGCCCGCCTCCCAATAGAGCGCGCCCGCGCCATTTTCATCCACGATGCGGCGCGCCCTGCCATTGAGCGTTACCACGCCGCCCAGCAGATCTTCTTCCCGCCGCGCTTCCAGCGGCATCCCGTCCGGCGCATAGACTTCCAAAATCGATGCCTCTGGCGGCAGGTCGACGCCTTCCAGGCAATAGACGATGGGACCGCGCATAAACGCGACATGGTTGCGGATTTCTTCCGCCTTTGGGTGGGCTTTGAGGGCGCGCGGCACCAGCGGCAGCTGCAGCTCCAGTACATCGCCAGCTTGCCAGACGCGCGTTATCTCGGCGTAGGCTTGCGGCGGCAGCGGCGCAGCGCTCGGCTCGCCATTGATGCGCAGGCTCGCGCCTTGCGCCCAGGCGGGAATGCGCAGCATCAGCGCGGTTTGCTGCGCTGGCGCCTGCTCAATCTGCATGCGAATGGTATCGCCCCAGGGGTAATCGGTCTGCTGCGTCAGCGCGATTGCCGCGCCATCGGGCAAAGTTGTTTGTACGCGGTTGCTGCCGTAGAGGTGCACCCAAAGCGCGGCATCCGACACGCTGTAGAACCAATTGTGCAGCAGGGCGAGGGTGCGGGCGGTATTGGGCGGGCAGCAATAACAGCGGGCGATGAACCAGCGCTCATAAGCATCCTGGCTGAGCAGCGGATGCTCCGCGCCGTACCAGCGCAGCGGGTTGGTATAACAGAATTTTATGCCGTCCAGGGTCATCGAAGACAGCATGGAATTGTAAAGCACACGCTCGACAATATCGCCATATTTGGCATCGCCGGTCACATTCAGCAAGCGCCAATTCCACATGGCGTGGGCGATATTGGCGCAGGTTTCGTTGTAGGCGGTGGCATTGGGCAGGGAATATTCATAGCCAAAAGCCTCATGCACATCGGAGGCGCTGCCGCCAAACTCGGGCCGCTCGGAAGCGCCGTGATGCTGCGCCGAGGTGCCGCCGGTGATGTACATTTTGCTGTTGACGGCGTTGTCCCAGATGCGCAGCAGCCCGTTGAGCAGCGCCTCATCGCCGGTTTCGGCGACGACATCGGTGGCGCCGCTGTAGAGATAACCCGCCGTCACCGCATGCCCCACCGCCCGCGTCTCTTCACGCAGGGGCAGCATCGCCTGGTTTTGATCGCCGCCGCCCGGCTGAGAGCCGCGCATATCAACGAAGCATTGCGCCAGCTCGAGATATTTCCGCTCCCCAGTGGCGCGGTAGAGGTCAACAGCGCCCATGGTATTCGAGGGGTTGAAGCCGAAATGCGCCAGCTCTGGCGGGCGCGGCATGAAAAGGTCATAGAGATAATCGGCTTGCTTAATCGCGATGTTGAGGAAGTTCTCTTTGCCGGTGATGCGATGATGCACGGCGGCGGCGGTCAGCAAATGCCCCATGTTATACAGCTCATGATCGCGATGGTCGGTCCAGTAGGTCTTGTCGGCGCGCAGCTGCATCGGCGTGCTGAGGTAGCCGTCCGCCTGCTGGGCTTGGGCGATTACGGCGATGAGCTCGTCCAATTCTTCGAGGATGGCGGGTTCTTTGGTCAAGCCATAGATATGGCACCAGGCTTCCATATATTTATAACAATCGCCATCGCTCCACATGGTGCCTTTGCGCTCGCCCGCTTGCAGCCCGGCGGCGACATAAAAATTGCTGAAGACGGCGCCATTTTCCAGCTCGTTAAGCGCCTGGCGCATGCTGGGCAGAACCACCTCGTGGCAAAGCTGGAAGCGGTCGCCCCAGAAGCCTTCGCTCCAAGTTACCGCGTCCGGCGCCAGCGGCTGCAAGCGCTGATAGGGTGCTTGATGGGTCATAGTATCCTCAATTCTTTGTATCTATTTATAGCCGGTGAAGACGACGCCCTGGATAAAATGCTTTTGGGCGAAGAAGAATACGAGTATCAGCGGCAGCATCACCACCAGCGACACCGCCATCAGCGAATTCCATTCGGTGCCATAGGTGCCTTGAAAAAAACGCAAGCCTAATGCCAGCGTATATTTGTCTTGATCGAGCAGGAATATCAACGGGCGGAAGAAATCGTTCCAGTGAAATTGAAACGAGAATATCGCCACCGCGCCCAGCACCGGCTTGGACATCGGCAGCGTGATGCGCCAGAAAACGCCGAAGCGGGAGCAGCCGTCAATCACCGCCGCTTGGTCCAGCTCCCGCGAGTGCGTCAGGAAGTATTGCCGCAGCAGGAAAATATAAAAGGGATTGCCGAACCAGGATGGCAAAATCAGGGGCCAGAAGGTGTCAATCATGCCCAACTGGCGGAAGACGATGAATTCCGGTATCAGCGTTACTTGCCGCGGCAGCATCATGGTCGCCAGCACCACGATGAAGAGCGCGTTGCGCCCGCGCCAGCGCAAACGCGAAAAAGCATAGGCGACGATGGACGAGACAATCAACTCGCCGAGCAGACAGAGGATGACGATGAAGGCGGTATTTAGAAAGTACCGGTCGAAAGGCAGTTGCGTCAAAGCGTCGGCGTAATTCTCCCAGACAACGGTTTGGGGCCAGAATTCCGGCGGGAAGCGGAAGACATGGGAAAGCGGCTTGAGCGAGGTCGAAATCATCCATTGCAGCGGCAGCAATATCACAATCGCGCCCAAGCCGAGGATGGCGTAGACGATGATTTTGCTGATGATTTGCCGCGCGTTCAAGCCGACGCCGGTGCGGGAGTGGTGAATCTAGTCGATAGGTGTTAAACTTAGAGATATGAATAAATGTCCCCATTGTCAAGATACAGAAAATCAAGTCAAAGCAGGGCGCACCGGTGCCGGTAGCCAAATGTATCAGTGCAAACCTTGCAATCGCCGTTACACCCCGCAACCCAAGCAGATGTACAGTGACGAGATGCGGCAATTCGCCATCCGACTTTATGCCGATGGACTCAGTTACCGTCGGATTGCGCGCCACTTAGG
>JAJDWK010000033.1 GCA_022825675.1 Anaerolineae bacterium
CGAGAACACAGAGGAAAATTGAGCACACCGAGAAAAGATATAAAGGGGCTTTCTCATGCTTTTCTCGGTGTATCTCGGTGTCCTCGGTGGTAAAAACCCTTGTCGAATCTCCGTACTTACAAATTCCAATTACTTTGTTGCGCTTACATCTGTGCCTCTGTGGTGAATACATCACCCGAATGCGTATACGCTAATGCTTGGCTTCGGGCGCGACGAAATGCTTGCGCCCGCGCATCGGCTGATGATGATAGCCATTTTCGGCGCACCAATCGGCAATCGGGTTAGGACCGCCGGTGAAATCAAATTGCGGCGAATCATCCGCCGGCTCGCCCACCAAATAGCGCTGCATCGGGCTCAGCTTCTCCAGCATTGCGGGCGCTTGCCGCCGATAATCTGTCGGGCTGATCCAATCATAGCTGTAGCCGATCATCACCGCCTTGCGCACGCGCGCGCTCAAATTGGCGGCGCCGGCATGCCAGGTGCGGTTCTCGAAGAAGACACAATCGCCCGGCTGCAGCAGCGGCTCGACCTTGCTGGCGGGGTCAACAGCGCCTTCGGGAATCTCGATTGGCGCTTTGAGCTGGTTGCTGCCCGCCGCCATCATGGTCGCGCCAGTGTTGGGCTCGCTCAAATCCGTCAGATAATAGGCGACCTTCAGCGAATGCCGCGGGATATGCTCATCGCCCAAGTCGCGCATGGACATATAATGGTCGCGATGCCAGCCCGGCAGCCGCTCGGTAGCGGGCGAGCCTGGCGGGTCGGGATAGCGGTAAATCAAATGGCTGGTGAGCAGCGACAGATGCGGGCTGAGCAGCTGCGCCACCAGGGGAAAAGTCTCCTCGTTGGTGATGAGCGGCAGGAAAACATCATCCAGCGCGACGCAATTGCGAAAGCCGTCATATAAGCCGCCGGGACGCCGCTGGCGGTTACGCTCGCGGTCGGAGGCGATGAGGCGGTCGCCCGCCGCTGTCAGCGCCGCTATCGTTTCGCTGTCGATGGCACCGCGCACAATCAAATAGCCTTCTTCATCAAATTGCCGTTTCTGCCGGGGGCTGATGTGCCGAAATTGCATTTTTTATTCCTCCAAATCCGCGAATAGCGCGGCTTGTTCCCTGTCAGGGCGGGCGCTGACTTCAGCATAAAGCGCGTCCAGCAGCGCGCCGCGCGTACCGCTAAAATCGGCGAGCGGCGGCGCATCCGCCCAGCGCGTCCAGCGGGCGCGCTCTTCGTCTGATGCTGGCGCGTCCAGCCCCGCCTGATAACCCGCGCCCAGGAAGCCGCGCAGGGCAAAAAATTGCAGCGCCGGGTAGTGGGCGTCACCGGGCGCAGCGTCTTCAAAATAGCTCAGCACAGCGCCAGCGTCCAGCAGCCGCCGCTGCAGCTCAATGACATTCACGGCGCGCACGCTGCTGCCATCCGCCAGGCTGACATTGATGGCTTCGCCCGCCGCCTCGCCCAGCGCCATCCAGCAGGGTTCCATGCGCAAAGTGCTGAAGCCGATGTGCGTCGCCGATGCCGGTGCCGGTATCAGCAGGTTATCGACTGCCAGCGGCACAATCACGCCGTAGGGCACGCTGTAGGGACGGGTGCGGTGGGAGAAAATGCCGTCCAGATGCGGACGCCCTGCCTCGCGTTTGAGACAGGCGTGGGAATCCAGCGCGTAATGGCTGGCGGTGATGCTGCTGCTGTGCGCGCGCGAATGGCGCTTTTTTAAGGCGTCATGCGCCGTGAAGAGGTATTCGCCGCGGATGCGCCGCCCCTCGCGCACATAGATTTGCCGCGGGAAGTTGTCATTATCGGCGAACTCATCCCGCGACAAGCCCCAGCGCCGGCAGCGCTCGCGGAAAGCTGGCGGCAAGCCAGCGTCATTCTGCGCGAAATACAAAAGCCCGAGGGTATACTCCCGCAGGCGGCTGGCGAAGCGGTCACGCCATTCCCAACTGGCGGTGGGGTAGGGCCAATTTTCTTCCGGCAAATCGGTCGAGAGAAAGGCGGCATGCTGGTTGTTGGCGTCAACTTTGTCGTTGGGCAGGCGCACCATATTGGTGATGAGACCGATGCCATCAAATTCCAGCGGGGTCGGCGGACCGGCGAAGCGCTGCAGCCGCAGGTCCTCTATCAAAGACAGGTATTCAGCGCGGTTGTAGGTCGCCGGCTTTTCGATGCGCCGCATGTTGGCGGGGTCAGTCGTCAGCGGCAGCCGATAATTGTAGGACTGGATGGCATTATCGCCCTGCCCGGTGGTATAGACTTCGTCAACGGGACCGCGCCAGCGCTGATAAAACTTGCCGGCGCAGGGCTCGCCATACTCCGCAGCGCCTTCGCGCCCCAGCATATAAGGCGCGCCCGCCGCCGCCGCCAAATCGCCCTCATAAGTGGCGTCCACGAAGACTGAAGCCCGGTAGATTTCTTCGTCCCCGGTTTCCCGGTTGACAATTCTAATGCCGCTCAAAGCGGCGCCGTCTTTGAGGGCGTTACGCGGCTCGTGAGTAAATTGCCGCAGCCTGCGTACTTCCAGGCGTTCGCCTTGCTCCGCAATCATCGCCAGCAGGATAGCCTCGGCGACATGCGGCTCAAAGCGGTAACCGTCCGAGCAGAGCGCGACTTGCGGTGAATTGGGTCCGTAAGCAGCGCAATAGTGCTGATACACGCGGCGCACAAAGTCCAGGAAAAGCCCGCCAGTCGCGCCGCGGGTGGCGATATCGGTAGCGCCCAAGCCATTGGCGGGCAAGCCGCCGATATAAGCCGTCCGCTCCAGGATGACGGCGCGGCCTCCGCCGCGGGCGACTGCGATGCCCGCCATGATGCCAGCGGGTGTGCCGCCGACAATGACGGCGTCGTATTCAAAAATCATCATCATTCCTTCAACACCAGCGAGACCAAAACCGTAATCGCATTGCCCGGCGCCAGCGCCCCTGCGATGCGCAGCCAGCCGCCGAAGTGACGCGCCCGACAAAAACTGACCGCGTCCGCCGCCGCTGGCAGGGCGAAGTAGCCGCCTTCATCCGCCCAGTGCATGCCATCGGCGGAAATTTGCAGGCGGGCGCTGCCCGTGAACGCATCCGAAACTTCCAGCGCGCGTACAAAAAAGATCGCCTCACTCGCCCAGGCGGCTTCGTAGGGCTCGCTGGCGAAGTCCCCCTGCCAGCGCGCATTGCGCTCGACGATGGCGGTATAACTGCGGCGCAGCGCCACTGTCAAAACTCCCCGCTGAGCAGGACGGAATCGAGATAGAAGAAAGCCCGTTTATCGCGGTTCGTCTCCACCCAGAATGCCGTGTTCAGCATGCAGTTCAAATTGGGCATCGCCGGCATCTTAATATAGCTGAGCGGCGCGCCTTCATACACCAGGTCATTGCATTGGAAGCCGAGGAAACTGCGCGCTGCCAAGTCCACGCTGACGCGCAGATAATGCCAGTTCATCTTGGTGGCGATTTCGTTATAGGCGAGCGTCTGCGGCGGCAGGTCGATATCTTCCCAGTTTTCCGCCCCCAGATGGAAGTGGGAGACAGTCTCGCCAGAATCGCCGATTTTGCTGAAAGCGCGGGTTGCGCCTTTCATCTGCCAGCGATTGACCATGCTGTCGCCGCTGGCGTTCAGATAGCGCAGATGCGGCATCCAGCGATATTCGGGATTCATGCCATCCTGCAAATCAAACAAGATGCCGAAGGCGCGCACATCGTGTAAAGACAGGCGCAGTTCGCTGGCTTCCGGCTTGAAGGTGAAATAGCACTCCAACTGTATGCGCCCGCGGCGGCGGAAGGTCAGCCGTTTGATGCTGGTGGCCAGCGCGCCCGCCCGCGCCCGGCTCGCCAATTTCAGCGAATAGGTGCCTTGCATCGAGCCGGCGGTGCCGGTATCCCACATGGATTGGGCGCTGAGCATGGGCGGGCGCATATCGGCATATTCGGGCAGCATGGAATCGAGGCTGCGCTCGTAATTGCCAATCAGCTCGGACCAGCCGTTCATGCCGTCGTCAAAATCATCATAGAAATATATGCGCCGCAGCGGGTCAAAGCGGCTTAGGCGCGGGTCCGCGCTGATGACAGTCATTGCGCTATGGCTTCTCGCAGATGCAAGCTCAATTTTTTGACAGCCTGCCGCTTTCTGGTTATATTTGATGCAAGCGCTGGTGGGAGCGGGTTCGACACACCCAAGTATAGCGGGTAGGCGGCAGACTGCAACAAAGCCGCGATAGCGCCGACAATCCCCTGCCAGCATTGCGAATTGTTTGTTCTATTAGGAGGAGAAGATGAAGTTATCAGGACTTGTACGGCTCGCTATCGTTCTTGGCATGCTGCTGGCGCTGGGCTTGATGCCCGCGGCGGCGCAAAGCTGTGACGGCGAGATGATAAACCTCGAATTTATGAATTGGTGGGGTGCCGCCCGCGAAGCCTATATGGACGAGCTTATCAGCCATTTCCAGGCGGAGAACCCCTGCATCAGCATCGAGAACCAGGTGCAGCCCTGGGACAACCGCGCTGAATTGCTCGCCACCGCCGCCGCCAGCAGCAACCCGCCGGGCATCATCATGACCACCCGCCCCGAGACCTATCAATTCGCCATGTCCGGCTTGATTATCCCCATCGATGCGTTTGTCGAGCAGCATGGCACCGACCTCAGCGTCTTTTATGATGGCGAAATCGGCATCCAATACTGGAATGGCGAGCTGTATGGCTTGCCGATGCCGACCGCCGGCGGCTTGACCAGCCTCTTCATGTACAACAAGCAGCTGATGGCAGCGGCCGGCTTCGACCCCGAAAGCCCGCCCGAAACCTGGCAGGAGCTGGAAGCGATGGCGGCTGCCATCACCGTGGGCGACCCCCTCGGCGTTGATGTCTTGGGCGTCAGCCCCTTCGCCACCGATACCGACTTTGTCAACTGGCTCTACACCAACAACGGCAAATATGTCTCCGATGACGCCCGCACCCTGCTCTACAACAGCGCCGAAGGCGTGGAGACGCTGGAATGGATGATCAACCTCACCAATACTATCAACGGCGGCGTAGAGAACATCACCGACTTCTATCAAGACGCCTCTTTGCCAGAAGGCGACCATCCCTGGTATGACAGCGAGCTGGCATTTATGTCCATCAACACCTCGCATTTTGGCCACTTCAATGTCAACCGCCCCGAGCTGTATGCCGATACCAGCTATTGGGGCACGATGCTGCGCCCCTACAATGGCGAGAACCCGGAGGCCACCCACGCGGGCGTGACCGGCTACGGCTTCAGCGGCGGCTGGGCATATACCATCCCCAAAGAGCACCCGCCAGAAATGCAGGAAGCCGCTTTCAAATTCGCCGAGTTCATCGGCACGCACGAGCTTGGCGGCTGCGCCTTCCTGTTCAAGCAGGGGCGTCCCTCGCCCGTCAAAGCCTGCAACGAAAACCAAGCCTACTACGATGTCAACCCCTATTGGGGGGTGGTATTGGCGGGTTTGGAAACGGACACGCCCGTGCCGATTACGCCCGTGCAAGGGCAATTGGCGGAGATTCTGCGCAATCACATTGAAGAAGCCTTCTTCGGCATGAAATCGGCGGCAGACGCCCTCAACGACGCCGCGGCCGAGGGGCAAGCCATTCTCGACGAATTCTGGGCGGAATTTGACGCCGGGATGTAGCTGGGTCTATCCCCCATCCCCCGACCCCTTCGCCATCTCTATGGCGAAGTATCCCCAAAATGAGGGAAGGGGAGAACTACATTCATCGGGTGAAGATGGAATAAGTCCCTCCCTCTAACCGGGAGGGGCTTGGGCTGGAGGAACAAGCCCCCCATGCAAGCCTCACTGCAAGCCAAGCACAATAGCGGCGCTGCCAACTGGCAGACGCGGCTGCGGGAATGGTGGTTCCGCCACCGCAGCTTGATTGGCTTTGTTTTCATCGCGCCCTGGTTCGCTGGCTTGATTATCTTTGATGTCATGCCCTTCATCTACAATTTGTATCTCAGCTTCACCGATTATCAGATTGGCACCCGGGGCGCGCCGCCATGGATTGGGCTGGACAATTACATCAAAATCTTCACGGAAGACAAATTCTTCAGCAAAAGCATGTACAACACGGTGTATTATCTGGGTTTCAGTGTGCCGCTGCGTTTGTTTCTCGCCTTCTTCATCGCCTTGATTCTCAATTTGCGCGTTCGCGGCATGCAAATATACCGTACGCTTTTTTATGTGCCGTCGGTGGTGCCGCTGATAGCGGCGACTGTCATCTTCGCAGGTTTGCTCAACACCCGCTATGGCATGATAAATCAGCTCTTTGTGCTGGTTGGCATCCCGCCGGTGCGCTGGCTGTCCTCGCCGGATTGGATCAAACCGTCGCTGATTATCCTCAGCCTCTGGGGTTTTGGCGCGCAGATGATTATTTTCCTCGCCGGCTTGCAGAGCATCCCGCAAGACCTCTACGAAGCGGCGGCGATTGATGGCGGCGGCAGCCTGCGCCGCCTGCGGCATATCACCGTGCCGCTGATGACGCCCACCATTTTCTTCAATTTGCTCATCGGCGTTATCGGCGGCTTCCAGGTCTTCTTGCAAGTATTTGTGATGATTGATACCAACGGCGGTCCTTTGCAGGCGGGTTTGGTGTATATGCTGCATGTGTATAACAAAGCCTTCCGCGACTTTGAGTTTGGCTATGCTGCCGCGCTTTCGGTAATTCTCTTTTTGATTATTTTCTTCTTTACGGTCGCCCTCGTCTATTCCTCCAACCGCTGGGTCTATTATGGCGACGAAGAAAGCAATGAGGCATAAGCCATGATTGAGCAGCCCAGTCGCAAATTCCTGCGCCATGTCCTGGTCTATGCCGTGCTGACGCTGGGCGCAATCGTGATGATGGTGCCGCTGCTGTGGACGGTCTCCACCTCGCTGAAAACGCGCGACCAGGTATCCATCCGCCGCCTGGAGCTGATTCCCGACCCAATCGCGCTGGAGAATTATCCCAACCTTTTTGAGGTGCAGCCGATGCTGCGCTTCACCGGCAATACCATGATTATCGTGGTCGCTTCGCTTTTTGGCGCGCTCGTGCCCTGCACCCTGGCGGGCTACGCCTTCGCGCGCATCCCCTTCCCCGGGCGCAAGTACCTCTTCCCTATATTGCTGGCGACCATGATGCTGCCCTATGTGGTGCGCATCATCCCGCTCTTTCTCTTTTTTGACGAAATCGGCTGGACGCGCACCTTTGGACCGCTGATTCTGCCGCGCCTGCTGGGGCACAACGCCTTTTATATTTTCCTCTATCGGCAATTTTTCCGCGGCATCCCCGATGACATTTATGATTCCGCCCGCATTGATGGCTGCTCTGAATTTGGGGTGTGGTGGCGCATCTTCATGCCGATGTCACGCCCGGTGCTGGCGGCGGTTTCGATATTCGCCTTCGAATTCGCCTGGAACGATTTTTTGAACCCGCTGATTTATGTCGGCTCCAGCCAAAACCTGTGGACGCTGGCGCTGGGCTTAAACGCGCTCAAAGGGTTTGAAGGCGCGGACAGCAGCTTGAACATCGTCATGACCTTCTCCATGTTCATGATTATCCCGATGCTGGTCGTCTTCTATTTTGGGCAGAAGCATCTCATCACCGGCGTTACCGCTTCCGGCAGTTTAAAGGGCTAGCCCGTGAAGCGGGCGGATGCAGCCAAGCCCAACATCATCTATATCGTGCTGGATCAATGGCGCTGGGATTGCCTGGGCATCGCCGACAGCGCCCATCCCGTGCTGACACCGCATTTTGACCAAATCGCCTGGGAGGGCAGCTATTACCGCCGCGCCTATGCCGATTGCCCGGTGTGCATGCCGCAGCGCGCCACCATGCTGACGGGCTTCACCGCCAGCCAGCATGGCATGCCCTACAACAATATGCGCGGTCCGCGCAGTCCCATCCCGAATGCGCGCAGCCTGCCCTACCGCTTAAGCCGGGAAGCCGGCTATCAGACCAAAGCTGTCGGCAAAATGCACTTCTACCCCGAGCGCGCCCGCTTCGGCTTTGAGCATATCAGCCTGCATCCCAACGATTATCTCAACTTTTTGGAAGACAATGGCTATGGCGGCGCCTACCGCGGGCATGGCTTGGGCGGCAACGAAGTCGTCCCGGCGGTCAGCGCCGTGCCCGAGCATTTGACGCACAGCCATTGGATAGTCGATGAGGGCATCCGCTTCTTGTCGCAGCGCGACCCCGAATGCCCTTTCCTGCTGTGGCTGGTCTTTGAAGCGCCGCACAGCCCCTTCGACCCGCCGCCGCCCTACGACCGCTTCTATGACGATTTTGACATCCCCGAAGCCGTCATCGGCGATTGGGTGGGCACGGCGGCGGAGCCGCCGGCGCTGCTTGCCGAGCGCATCAGCAAAAAAGCCGACCGCCTGCCGCCGCAAGTTCTGCGCCGTTTGCGCCGCCATTATTACGGGCAAATCACGCATATTGATTATACTTTGGGGCGTTTTTTCGGCGAGCTCAAACGCCTGGGCTTGTATGATGACGCGGTGATTGTCATCACCTCTGACCATGGCGAGCACTTGGGCGACCATCAGCTCTATGGCAAATATACTTTTCTGGAATCTTCCGCCCGTGTGCCGATACTCCTGCGCCTGCCGCGGCAGCAGCGGCAGTACCAGCGCCGCGTCGATAGCCCCGCGCTGACGGCGGATATCGCGCCGACATTGCTGCAGCTGGCGGGCTTGCAGCCGGACGCGGCGATGGCTGGCATTTCCCTGCTTGACCTGCCCGAGAGGCGCGTGATTTATGGCGAGACGCGGGATGCTGTATTCGCCACCGATGGCGCGCTTAAATACATCTATTATTTCGCCGGCGCTGTCGAGCAGCTCTTTGACCTCAACCGTGATAGCGACGACCGCCAGAATCTGGCGGGCAGCGGCGAATACGCGGCGGCGCAAGCGGCGCTCAAAGCGGGGCTGCTGCGCTATTTAAATGCTAATCAGCGCCCGGCAGTAGAAGCGGGCGCGCTGCGCATAGACCCCGCCGAGCTGGATATAGACGCCCTGCGCGCGCTTAACCCCTGGGCCTGGCGGGGACCGCTGCGTTATGGGCAGGGCTATGATTAGCGGGCTTGCGCTTGGCGGTAATCGGCTTCAATGGTGGTGAATTCGATGATGTTGCCGAAGGGATCGCGGCAGAAGAAGCGGGGTCTTCCCGGGATGTTTTCGACATCGTAAGGCGCGTAGCCGGCGGCGCGTAGCTGCGTGCGCAGCGCTGCCAGGTCTTCCACCACCAGGCAGAAATGCCGGTTGGAAGCATCGCCCAGCGGCGCTTCCAAAAAGACATGCAATTCGGCGTCGCCGTCCAGTTGGAACCAAATCACGCGCATGTCCTGTAAGCTGTCTGGCGGCGGGATTTCCCGCAAGCCGAGCACATCGCCGAAGAAGGCGCGGGCAGCGGCATCGCTGCCGGGCGGGCGGGGAATGCTGACATGCTGCAGCCTGGCTTTCATCGTGCTGTCCTTTCGTCTGTTGGCAATAGCAGGGCAATTACATCAGCATATTCTTTTATCAGGGCAGTCTGCATACAGCCCTTACCACCGAGAACAGTGAGGAAAATTGAGCGCGCCAAGAAAAGATTAAAAGAGATTTTCTCATTTTTTCTCGGTGTACTCGGTGGTAAAAGCGCTGTTGAACCTTTGCCGCCGCCGCGCCCATGCGTTAGAATAGGCGCGTCTCGTCTACACTTTGATTGTACTGGAAATGGAGAATATCATGCGTAGTTTACGACTTCTCTTGGCGCTTTCACTTTTGCTGGTGGCTGGCGTCAGTTTCGCGCAGGATGCGCCGACCGTCGCGGTGATGACGCCCTTCCTCGCCCAGCCGGGCACGCAAATTATGGTGGAGCATTTTGAAGCCGCCGCCATGGAAAAAGGCTGGAGCGTGAATGTCATCGACACCAACGAAGATATCGCCGCCCTCGTCAGCCGCATGGAAGATATCGCCCTGCAAGCGCCGGACGCGATTGTCATCAATGTTGACCCCAGCCAGGTTGAGCCCGGCCTGCAAGCGGCGGCGGATGCCGGCATTCCCGTCTTCGGTTTGGATTCGGGCGCGCACCCGCTGCTCGTCACCAATGTTACCAGCAATGGCTACACGATGGCGGCGGAAACGGCGACCTATGTCGTTGACCGCTTGAGCGGGGCGGGCGCTGTCATCATGTTCATCTTTGAGCCTTACCCGCCGGTGCAGAAGCGCGGCGCTATCGCCCGCGCCATCTTCGAGAATACTCCCGATATCACGATTGCGGATGCCATCACGCCCAGCTTTGACAATGGTCCGCTGGAAGGCGCGCGCAATGCCATGGAAGCGGTGCTGCTGGCGCACCCCGAGGCGGGCAGCATTTCCGCCGTCTGGGCGGCTTGGGATGACCCGGCGCTGGGCGCGTTGCAAGCCATAGAAGACGCCGGGCGCGCGGATGAAGGCATCGTCATCGTTGGCATTGACGCGACCGAACAAGCGCGGGACGCCATCGCCCGCGGCAGCAATTTTGAAGCGACTGTCGCCCAGGATTTTGCCGGCATGGCGCAGAAAGTCGCGGATTTGGTCGCTTCCCACATCGGCGGCGCTGCTATCACCCAAGTCAACCATTATGTGGCGGCAAAGCTGGTAACCCAAGCGGACCTCAGCGCGTAAGCGGCGACTATAGCCTGCGGGGGCTGCCGATAGGCAGCGGCAGTCCCCCGCCCTTGTGATGTCCCGCCCCGCGCTTTCGCTCCAGGTGCGCCATGCCAGCAAGAGCTATGGCGGCGCGCCGGCATTGGTGGCTGCCAGCCTTGAGCTGCGCGGCGGCGAAGTGCATGGCTTGATAGGCGAAAATGGCGCGGGCAAAACCACGCTCATCAAATTGCTGGCGGGCTTGGAAGCGCCTGACCGCATGCAGGCGCGCTTGAATGGCAGCGCCATCGACATCGGTGACAGCGCCGCCGCCTACCGGCTGGGCTTGCGCTTTATTCATCAAGAGCTGAACATCGCGCCCGCTTTGAGCGTCGCCGAGAATCTCTTCATCAACAATCCGCTGCCGCGCCGCGGCGGCATATTCGTCGACTGGAGTACGCTGCAGCGGCGGGCGGAAGCGGCGCTGAAGGCGCTGGGCATCCGCCATATATCGCCGCGGCGGCGCGCCGCCAGCTTGAGCGCGGGCGATGCCATGCTGGTCAAAATCGCCAGCGCCCTCATCGGCGACGCGGATAGCGGTGAGCCGCGCATCATGATTATGGACGAGCCCACCGCCGCCCTCAACAGCGCGGAAGTGGACTTGCTTTTCGCGGTGATAGCGCGGCTGCGCGCCCGCGGCGATGCCCTGCTCTATGTTACCCACCGGCTGGATGAGCTCTTCCGCATCGCGCAGCGGGTTACTGTATTGCGTGATGGTTCCGTCATCAGCAGCCAGCCCATCGCCGAGACCAGCACCGCCCAGCTCATCAGCGCGATGACCGGGCGCGGTGCCGCTGACGGCGAAAAAGCGGCTGTCCGCGCCGCGGCTGCTGAGGGTGTGCCCCGCCTGCTTGTGCGCGGGCTGCAAACGGACGCGGTCGCCCATGCCAGCTTCCGCCTGGGCGCGGGCGAGATTTTGGGCATCGCCGGCTTGGTCGGCTCGGGGCGCACGGAATTGTTGCAGGCGCTGCTGGGCATCGAGCCGCTGCTGGCGGGCAGCATCAAGCTGGATGGGCAGGCGCTGCTCGCCTTGTCGCCCGCCCGCGCCTGGCAGCTGGGCATCGCCTATGTGCCGGAAGAGCGGCGCTCCCAGGGGCTGTTTTTGGGCGAGCGCGTCAGCCAGAATATCACCTTGCCGCATTGGGAGCGGCTGAGCCGCCTCAAGATATTTTTGAATCGCGGCGCTGCCCATGCCGAGAGTCGACGTTTGGGCGCTGCCGTCCGCTTAAAAAGCGCTGGCATCAAGCAGCGGGCGCGGCAGCTCAGCGGCGGCAACCAGCAGAAGCTGCTCTTCGCCCGCGCGATTTTGGCGCAGCCGCGGCTGATACTGCTGGATGAGCCGACGCGCGGCGTGGATGTCGGCGCGAAATACGATATCTACCGCCTCATCCGCCAGCTGGCGGCGGCGGGCGCGGGCATCCTGCTCGTCTCTTCCGAGTTGGACGAGCTTATCGCCCTCTGCGACCGCATCCTGCTGATGCGCCAAGGGCGCGCGGCGGAAGCCTTGAGCAGCGCCGGCCTGACGGAAAATCAACTGCTCGAGCGCTGTTATGCACAGCCCTAAGGCGGCGGCATGAATGGGCTCGACGCAAAACAGCCAGCGGGCGACACGATTAGCCCGGGGGTTTTCCTGCGCCGCTATGGCACTTTGATTGGCTTCTTGTTGATTGTGCTGTTCTTCTGGACGCAGCGCCCGCAGACCTTCATGACCGCGCCGAACTGGATCAATATCACGCGGCAGATGAGCATCCTGGGCGTGGTGGCATTCACCTCTACCATTGTTATGGTCACGGGGGATTTCGACCTCAGCATCGGCGCGCTGGCGAGCCTGGTTGGCATTGTCGCCGGCACCGTCTTTCAAGGCGGGGGCACCGTGGCGGAGGCGGTGGCGCTCGGCTTGCTGGTCGGCGTGGCGGGCGGCGTGCTGAATGGCATGCTGGTGGCTTATGTCGGCATTTCGGCATTTGTCGCCACGCTGGGCACTTTGACGGCATTCCGCGGCTTGGCGCTGTATATCAGCGGCGGCGCTTCGATATACGGGCGGGCGATTCCCGCCGAGTTTTCCAGCTTTGGGCGCGGTGCCATCCCGCTGGGCGCTGGCGGCGGTTTGGCGCTGCCCAATCTCACCATTTTGGCGCTGCTGATATTCTTTTTTGTTTTTGTCTTCCTCAATTATACGGTTGCGGGGCGGCGCTTGTACGCCATCGGCGGCAATATGGAGGCGGCGCGCTTCGGCGGGGTGCGCATCAGCCGCCTGCGGCTACTCAGCTTCGTCATCAGCGGGCTGGGCGCGGCGGTCGCGGGTTTGATGCTTTTCAGCCGCCTGTCCACCGCCCACCCCACCCAGGGCGAGGGCTTGATGCTGCAAGCGATCGCCGCCGTCTTCCTCGGCATGACCCTCTCCGAAGAGAGCCAGCCCAATGTCGGCGGCACGCTCATCGGCGTGCTGATACTCGGCGTGCTGGCGAATGGTTTGACGCAGATGCAAATCGACACTTACATCCAGCAGATTTCTACGGGTGTCATCATCATCCTGGCGGTTACGCTCAGCAGCGTTTCCCAGCAGCGGCGGGCTTATGGGCGCTGGCTGCGGCGCTTTTTCCGCCGCCAGCCGCCGGGGCGGGGCTGATGACCGCGCCCTGGCTGGCATTGGATATCGGCAGCGGCAGCGCCAAAGCCGCCCTCATCGCCGATGGCGGGATACTGCGCTCCCGCGCCGCCGCCTACGCAACGCAGCGGCATCCCGGCGGCATCGTGGAGCAGGCGGCGGCGGATTGGTGGCGGGCGGTGGTGACAATTTGCCGCGAACTCGCGCCGCCGCCGCTGGCTGGCATCGCCCTCACCGGGCAGATGCAGGCTGTCATCCTGCTGGACAAAAAGGGGCTGCCGCTGCGCCCGGTCATGCTCTACAGCGATACCCGCGCCCAGCGCCAGCTTGAGCGCCTGCACGAGCGCGTCAGCTCGGCGGAGCTTATCGCCATCACCGGCAACGAGCAGACCGCCGGCAGCCTGCTGGCGAAGCTGCTCTGGCTGCAAGACCATGAGCCGCGGAGCATCAGCCGCGCCGCCTGGCTGCTTTTTGGCGCTGCCGATTTCATCGCTGCGCGCATGACAGGCGCTTTTGTCAGCGATGCCACCACCGCCAGCACCACTGGCTTGTGGCAGCTGCGGCGGCAGCGCCTGCTGGATGCGGCGCAATTGCAGCAGCTGGGGCTGGGCTGGCTGGACGGCATGCTGCCAGCGGTGATAAGCGGCGGCGAACAAGTCGGCGCTTTGACGCCGGCGGCGGCGCGGGCGCTGGGCTTGGCGGCGGGGCTGCCGGTCTATCTCGCGCCGGGCGATGCCGGCTCGGCAACGATTGGCGCGGGCTGCGGCGAACCCGGCCCCGCCTATGCCTATGTGGGCAGCAGCGGCTGGGTCGGCTTCACAGCGCGGGAGGCTGGCGATGCCGCCGCCGGCGCGCTGACGCTCGCCCATCCCCGGCGCGGCAATTTTGTGCAAGTTGTGCCGATGATGACCAGCGCCGGCAATCTGGATTGGCTGCAAGGCATTTTCGCGGACCATAGCCATGACGAAATCATCACGGCGGCGCTGGCGCGCCCGCCCAGCGAACTCCTGTTTTTGCCTTATTTACATGGCGAGCGTGCGCCCTTTAACGACCCCTTGGCGCGGGGCGCATTCATCGGCATCGCTGGTACCACCGAAAAGGCTGACCTCTGGCGCGCCGTGCTGGAAGGCATCGTCTTCGCCTATCGGCATACGCTCAGCGCTTTGATGTCGCCGCCGCCCAACCAGCTCACGCTTATTGGCGGCGGCGCGCGCAATGCCGCGTTTAATCAGCTATTTGCCGATGGCATCGGGCTGCGGGTGCAGCTGCCGCCAGCGGCGGAAAATGCTGGCTTGCATGGCGCTTTGCGCGCGGTCGCGGTGAGGCGGGGCTTCCAGCGGGAGTATGCTATCCCGCCGCCGGCGGCTACGCGCATGCTGCAGCCGAACCCGCGCCATCACGCGCGGTTGGCGCGTAAATATCAGCATTTCCGTGAAGCCTACCGCGCGCTGAAGCCGCTGTTCCAGCGCATGGCGGCGGGTTAAGGCTGGAATTCACCACAAAGACACGAAGGGTTAGGGGCGAATATTTAACAATAAGTCTTACCACCGAGTACACCGAGATGCACCGAGTTTTTTCGCATATCCGCAGAAAAATCTCTGTACGTGCAACAAAGTAATTGGAAATGTAGGGGCGAGCCTTGGCTCGCCCCTACGGCTTGGGATGTTGTGTGGGTATGAGATACTGGGACAAAGGTCATTTTGTTTTCGCATGACTTACTTGCATTTACTGAGATTTCCTCATTTTTTCTCGGTGTATCTCGGTGTACTCGGCGGTAAAAATCCTTGTCGAATCTCCGCGCTTGACAAGTCCAACCTGCCGCGCTACATTTTGTTCAATTGTACAATGTATGTGCAATTGTTCAGCAGCCGCAATCGGGAGCGCTTATGGCGGAAACCATCATCTTGCCCAAGCTGGGCAACACGGTCGAAAGCGCCATCCTTCTCGCCTGGCATGCCGCTGTCGGCGACGCCATCCAAGCGGGCGATCTGCTTTGCGAGATTGAAACTGACAAAGCCACCGTCGAAGTGGAAAGCAGCGCCAGCGGCATCCTGCTGGCGCGCCTGGCGCAGGAAGGCGACGAAGTCCCCGTCTTGGCGGATATCGCCCTGGTCGGCGCGGCGGGCGAGAGCCTGCCAGAAGCCGCGCCCGAGCGAGCGGAACGGGAAGCGCCAGCGCCGCGCCTGGCGATTTCCCCGCGCGCTTTGAAGCTGGCGCAGCGCAAAGGCATCGACCATCAAAGCCTGCGCGGCAGCGGGCCGGGCGGGCGCATCATCGAGCGGGATGTACAAGCGGCGCTTGAAGCCCGCGTGACGGTGACGCCAGTCGCCCAAGCCATGCTCGATAGCGGCGCATTCCAACTCAAGGCGGCACCAGCTGGCGGCGCGCGCATCAGCAAAGCTGACCTGCAGCCAGCGTCAGCAGAGCGCGGCGTCACCGAGATCCCTCTTAGCGGGCGGCGCAAAACTATCGCCGCGCGCATGCTGCAATCGCTGCAAAACAGCGCCCAGCTCACGCTTAACGCCACTGCCGACGCGCGGGCGCTAAAAGCGTTGCGCCGCCGCTTCAAAGACAGCGATGAGGCGCTGGGTTTGCGCGGCATCACGCTTAACGATTTGCTGCTCTTCGCCACCGCGCGCACCCTGCCCGCCTTCCCCGCGCTGAACGGGCATTTTGACGGCGCGGTCATCAAGCGCTATCAGGCGGCGCACCTCGGCATGGCGGTGGATTGTGAGCGCGGCTTGCTTGTGCCGGTCATTCGTGATGCCGACAGCCTGCCGCTGAAAGCGCTGGCAGCCGAGGCGCGGCGGCTGGCGGACGCTTGCCGCGCCGATAAAGCGACGCCGCAGGAGCTGAGCGGCGGCAGCTTCACCGTCAGCAACCTCGGCGCGTATGGCATCGAGTCCTTCACGCCGCTATTGAACCCGCCGCAGGTCGCTATCCTCGGCGTCGGCAGCATCAGCTCGAAGGCGCTGCCAGCCGCTGACAGCGTCGAGTTCCAGCCGCATATCAGCTTGTCGTTGACTGTCAATCATCAAGTTGTGGATGGCGCGCCCGCCGCCCGCTTCTTGCAGCGGCTCAGCGCCAATATCAAGCAAATTGACCTGCTGCTGGCGCTGTAGGCTGATGATGGCGGAGATTCGACAGGTATTTTTACCACCGAGTACACCGAGGTACACCGAGAAAAGCATGAGAAAATCTCATAAAATCTTTACTCGGTGTCCTCAATTTTCCTCTGTGTTCTCGGTGGTAAGGGCTGTGTACAGACTGCTCAGCCACCACTAGATTGTCGCATAACTTACTTGCATTTACTTCTGTGTACTCCGTGGTTAAAAAACTGTGCCCCATCTACAACAGGAGCGATACCTTGCCAAAATCCTTGACTATTGACCCGACAGAAGCGCGGCGGCGCGGGCGCATCCAGGCACCGGCTATCCCCGTCAACGCCTATGCGCCCGACCCCCAGGCGGAAGCGGCGCTCTATTCCCGCGCCCAACTGCTGGATGTGTATGGCGATATGTGCCTCATCCGCGAGTTTGAGAGCGCGCTGGACAGCTTCAAGAAGCAGGGCAGCTACCGCGGCATCGCGTACACGCACGCGGGTCCCGCGCATTTGTCCATCGGGCAGGAGGCGGCGGCTGTCGGGCAATGCCTGGCGCTGGAGCCGCGGGATTTCATCCTCGGCTCCCACCGCAGCCATGGCGAGATTTTGGCGAAGGGCTTCGCCGCCATCCGCCAGTTGGAAGAAGCGGCGCTGCTGGACATCATGCGCCAGTTTATGGGGGGCGCGGCGCTGCGCGTGGTGGAAAGCCTGGACGCCTTCGCCGATGCCCGCGCCCTCGCCCGCGCCTGGCTGCTCTATTGCGCCTATGCCGAGATTTTTGCCCGCGCTACCGGCTTCAACAAAGGCATGGGCGGCTCGATGCACAGTTTCTTCCCGCCCTTTGGCATCATGCCCAACAACGCGATCGTTGGCGGCTCGGCGGATATCGCGCTGGGCATGGCGCTCTTCAAGCGCATCAACCGCCAGCCGGGCATCGTCATCGCCAATATCGGCGATTCTTCGGTCGCCAGCGGTCCCGTTTGGGAAGCGCTGAACTTCGCGGCGATGGACCAATATCAGACGCTTTGGGATGCCGATTTGGGCGGCGCGCCACCGATTCTCTTCAATTTTGTCAACAATTTTTATGGCATGGGCGGGCAGCCGCAGGGTGAAACCCTCGGCTTTGGCATGCTGGCGCGGGTCGGCTTGGCGGTCAACGCCGCGGGCATGCACAGCGAACGGGTCGATGGCTATAACCCGCTGGCGGTCGCCGATGCCACCCGCCGCAAAAAAGCGCTGCTGCTGGCGGGGGAGGGTCCCGCCCTGCTGGATGTCATCACCTACCGCTACAGCGGGCATTCGCCCAGTGACGCCTCGTCCTACCGCGGGCGTGAGGAAATCGAGAGCTGGCGCGCCCAGGATGCCATCCGCGGCTACGGCGACTATCTGCGCGCCAATGGGCATGCCACGGCGGCGCAGCTGGAGGCGCTGCAAGCGGCTGCCAGCGAGCAGGTGCTGCTGGCGGTCGGCGCGGCGGTTGACCTCGAACGCTCGCCGCGCCTCGACCCCGCTGATGACGCCATCGGCGCGCTGATGTTCTCTGATGGCACTGCCGAGTCTTTGGGCGAGCGCCCGCCAGAAACCTTGCAGCCCATCGGCGAGAGCCGCCTCGCCATCACGGCGGGCAAGCACCGTTACGCCTTTGACGCGGCGGGCGCGCCGCTGCCCAAGCTCAAAACTTTGACTTATGCCGAAGCCATCTTTGAAGCGATGCTGCACCGCTTCTATCAAGACCCGACGATGATCGCCTTTGGCGAAGAAAACCGCGATTGGGGCGGCGCATTTGGCGCCTACCGCGGCTTGACCGAAGCCATGCCCTACCACCGCCTCTTTAATACGCCGATATCGGAAGCGGCGATTGTCGGCGTTGCGGTGGGCTATGCGCTGGCGGGCGGGCGCGCTGTGCCCGAGCTGATGTATTGCGATTTTATGGGGCGGGCAGGCGACGAAATCTTCAACCAAATGGCGAAGTGGCAGGCGATGTCGGCACATTTGCTGCGGCTGCCGCTGGTGCTGCGCGTCTCTGTCGGCATGAAATATGGCGCCCAGCATTCGCAGGACTGGAGCTCGCTGGTGGCGCATATCCCGGGCTTAAAAGTGTATTTCCCGGCGACCGCCTATGACGCCAAAGGCATGCTCAACCGCGCCCTGCGCGGGACGGACCCGGTCATCTTCTTCGAGAGCCAGCGCCTCTACAATCAGCCGGAGACCCTCTTCAAAGGCGGCGTGCCGCGGGACTATTACGAAGTCGCCGAGGGCGCGCCGCACCTACACCGCCGCGGCCGCGACATCAGCATCATCACGCTGGGCGCGGCGCTCTATCGCGCGCTGGAAGCGGCGGATATCCTGCAAAGCCAGCATAATCTCAGCGCCGAGGTCATCGACGCCCGCTTCCTCAATCCGCTTGATTATGCGCCGCTGGTGGCTTCCGTCAAGAAAACGGGCAAGCTGCTGCTGGCATCAGACGCGACTGAGCGCGGCTCCTTCCTGCATACAATGGCCTCAAACATCAGCCAACTGGCATTTGATTATCTCGATGGTCCCGTCGCGGTGCTGGGCGCGCGCAATTGGATAACGCCGCCAGCGGAATTGGACGACAGCTTCTTCCCCAGCGCCGCCTGGATGCTGGACATCATCCATCAGCGCTTGCTGCCGCTGCCCGGCTATCAGCCGCGCAGCCAGCAGGCAAGCGCGGAAATCCTGCGCCGCAGCCGGGAGGGGGTGTAAAAATGCGCGATGCCGCCCGCCACGAATTGCTGGCGCAGGTCGCCGCGATGTATTACGAGCGCGAGATGACGCAGCATCAAATCGCGGCGGCGCTGGCGCTTTCCCGCGTGAAGGTGCACCGTCTGCTGAAAGAAGCGCGGGAGGCGCAAATCGTGCAAATCAGCATCGACTGGCGGCTGAAGCGGTCAGCGGCGCTGGAAGCGCAATTGACGCGGCGCTATGGCTTGACGGCGGCGCGGGTGCTGCGGGCGGGCGCCAGCGATGCCGCCCTGCGCCTGCGCCAGATCGCTCAGCTTGCCGCCCGCTGCCTCGAAGCCGCGCTCAAAGATGATATGGCGCTGGCAATCTGCTTCGGCAGCAGCACCTACGAAGTCATCCACGCCATCCGCCCTGATTTTCAGGCGCGGGTCACTGTGGTGCAAGCCACCGGCAGCCTGCCGCAGGCGCTCAAGGAATTTGACAGCGCCTCGCTGACGCGGCAATTGTCACTTAAGCTGGGCGGGGAGGCGCTGTATCTGTCCGCGCCGCTCTTCGCGGATGATGCCGCTGCCGCCGCGCTCATCAAGCGGCAGAGCGCGGTCGCGCGCGCGCTGACACAAGCCCGCCGCGCCGATTGCGCCCTCGTCGGCATCGGCGACCTGGACCCCGCCAGCTCCAGCTTTACGCGCGCTGGCGTCGCGGACGCAAGCGAGCTGCATGCCTATCGCCAGGCGGGCGCAAGCGGCGATATGGCTTGGCAATTGTTTGATAGCGGCGGCAGGCTCTTCCCCTGCGCGCTGAACCAGCGCATTATAGGCTTGACATTGGAAGAGCTGCGCGCGCTGCCGCTGACAGTCGCGGTCGCGGCGGGCGCGGGCAAAGCCGCCGCCATCGCCGGCGCCTTACATTCACGCGCCATTGATGTGCTCTGCACCGATGACAGCGCCGCCGAAGCGGTGCTGCAGCAGCAGCCCTAGCGGCGAATCACGCGCCGCCAGCAAAGGAAGGGACGGGTCACATGCCAATCGGAGAAGTAACTCAGCAGGTCAAAATTGCCGCCGGTTTATTCTGGGCGGATTATCGCGCGCTGGGCGCGCAAGTGCGGGACTTGGAAGCGGCTGGCGTTGACTGGCTGCACATCGAAGTGCGCGACGGCAAATATATGGATTTTGCGATGCCCCGCGGCGGCTATGACATCATTGAAGCCGTCTGCGCCAGCACCAGCCTCGAGGTGGAGGCGCAGCTGCAGATGATGCGCCCCAACTTCCAGGTCTTTGAGCAGCTTGCCGCTCTCGGCGTCAGCCTCATCAGCCTGCCGCTGGAGACCAGCGATGAGATGATCTTCCAAAACATCACCTATATCAAAGAAAAGCTGGGGCTGAAGGTGGGCGTCTGGGCATGGCAAGGGCTGCCCGCCAGTGCCTTCGAGCAATTTATACACCCCTACATCGACATCATTGAATACGAAAGCCGCGCCCCCTTCTGGAAGCCGACCAGCGGCGGCGCCAGCCCGCATACCATCGACCCGATTGTGGTGGATACCCTGCGCCGCCTGCACGAGATGATCGCCGAAGCGGGCATGGAAAAACAAATCGAGCTGATGGAAGATGGCGGCTTAAACGCCGGCAATGTCGCTGAATTCATCGCCGCGGGCATGACTGTCGGCGAGTTCTCCTCGCCGCTGTTGAAGGGTCCTGGCGGCAAGCTGCAGCCGGGCACGGGGGAAATCGGCGAGGCTGTCGAGAAGCTGCGCGCCGTCATGCGCGCCGCCAGCGACCACTATCGCGATGAGAGCGGGCTGAAGCCACAAGAGTGAGTTGGTATGGGTGGAGATTCGACAAGGATTTTTACCACCGAAACTTTGCCGCATTAAGTTCTCACAACAGAGTAGCAGTTACATCTGTGCCCTCAGTAAATGCAAGTTAGTAATGTGACAAAGAACAGTATTCGCAGGAGTGGTATCGCCCGCATTCATCCCAACGGTAGGAGCGACCCGGCGGGTCGCCCAAAAATTGCCACAGAGACACAGAGGCACAGAGATTTTCTCATTTTTTCTCGGTGTATCTCGGTGAACTCGGTGGTAAAAATCCTTGTCGAATCTGCGCGCTTGCAAATTCCAATTACTTTGTTGGAGTTACTTCTGTGTGCTCTGTGGGTAAAATTGCTGTTGCGGCCGCCCCGTAGAAGATAGGAAAGCAAGATGCCAAAAATCAAAATCGGGCTTATCGGCTATGGTGGCATCGGGCGGGTGCATGCCGCCGCCTATCGCGCCATACCCTTCCACTACGGCTTGCCCAGCGACAGCGTCGAAATCGCTGGCGTCGCCACCTCCCGCGTGGAAAGCGCGCGCGCCGCCGCCGCCGAAATCGGCTGTGATTTTTTCAGCGGCGATTTTCGCGAGCTGCTGGCGCGTCAAGACATTGACGCCGTCGACATCTGTACGCCCAACAACTCTCACCACCGCATCGCGCTGGCGGCAGCGGCGGCGGGCAAACATATCTATTGCGAGAAGCCGCTGGCGATGACGGTGGCGGAAGCCGAAAGCATGGCGCAGGCGGCGCGTAGCGCCGGCGTCAAAGCGCAGGCGACCTTTAACTTCCGCTTTTTCCCGGCGCTGGCGCGGGCGAAGGCGCTGATGGACGGCGGCTTTGCCGGGCGGGTATTTTCCTTCCGCGGGCGCTACCACCGCTCCAGCTATATCGACAGCGGGAAGCCAATGTCCTGGCGCCTCAAGCGGGAAATCACGGGGGGCGGCGCTCTCTTCGATCTCGGCTCGCACATCCTCGACCTGCTCTATTATTTGCTGGGGGATTTCGCGGCTGTCAACGCCACTTTGGATACCTTGATAGCCCAGCGCCCCATCGCCAAAGGCAGCGCCGAAAGCGCCGCAGTCGATGTTGATGATATCGCCTTGCTGCAGGCGCGGCTCCAGCGCGGGGCGCTGGGCAGCGTCGAAATCTCACGCATGGGCACGGGCGCCACCAATGACCTCTGCCTGGAGATTTTTGGCGATAAAGGCGCGCTGCGCTGGGAGCTGGCGCAGCCGGGCTGGCTGTATGCCTATGACGCCCGCGAAAGCGACAGTCCGCTGGGCGGGCAGCGCGGCTTCCGCAAGCTGGAGGCGGCGGGGCGCTACCCGGGGCAACGCGCGCCCGACTGGTCGATGACGCCCGATTTCATGCGCGCTCATGCCGAATGCCAATATCAATTCATCCGCGCCATCTGGGATGATGCGCCCGCCACGCCGTCTTTTGAGGAGGCGCTGCACATCCAGCGCATCATGCAGGCGGCGGAGCGCTCGTCGGAAAGCGGGGGCTGGCTCCCGGTCGGGAGTGGCTAATTCCGGGGAGTGTCTAAATGCGTGGATACACCAGCGTTTTCCCCCACCCTAAATCCCTCCCCCATAAAGAGGGAGGGACTTCAAAACAAAGTAAATCTCCCCTTCCCTCATTTGGGGGGATGGGGCCGGGGGAGGGGGGCTGGCGCGAATATCCACAACATTAGACACTCCCTAATTCCGCGGACTTACGAAACGCCATCAAGCAGCGCAAAGAACTCTGCGCCCTCAGTAAATGCAACAAAGTAATTGGAATTTGCAAGCGCGGAGATTCGACAAGGATTTTTACCACCGAGATACACCGAGAAAAGCATGAGAAAATCTCTGTGCCTCCGGTTGGGATGTAGTGCGAGTATTGCGCCAATGAAGCCATTCTATTTTCGCAATACTTACTTGCGTTTACTTCTTGTGTTGGAAAAAAACAATTCCATCACTCCAAATTGGCGTGACGGGCATTCATCGCCGCTTCCGGCACCGCCAGCGCCGCTTTCAAGCGGATGACCAGCAGGTCGCAGAGTACAGCCAGACAATGCTCAAAGAGTGCGCCCATCACCAATACCGAGCCCTCGCCGCCAGCGCCCGCTTTGAAATTGCTCGTCGGGAAAAGCACAACAGTATCCGCGGCGGCGGCGATGGGCGACTGCCCGTTGCCCGTCAGCAGCGCCAGGCGCGCGCCCTGCGCCCGCACAACATCGACATAGGGCAGCAGGGCGCTGGTGCGCCCGGATGAAGAGCCGATGAGCAGCAAATCGCCCGCGCCGATAGCGGGGGTGGTGATTTCATCGACAACATGCACCGTCAAGCCCAGGTGCATCAAGCGCATGGCGAAGGCGCGCATCTGCAAGCCGGTGCGCCCCTTGCCCGCGATAAATATGCGCGGCGCGGAAAGCAATGCCGCTTGCAGCGCCGCCACCTGCCCGGGCTCGACCTGCGCCAGCGCCCGGCGCATATCCGCGAGGATGGCGTCAATCAGCTCGGGATAGCGCATGGCGCTGCAGCCTCTCTTGGAATTGGCGGGCGGCGCGGGCGGGCTCAGCCGCGGCGCTGATGGCGGCGCCCACGATTATCACTTGCGGCGCATGCGGCAGGATGCTATCAAGAGCGGGCAGCCGGATGCCGCCGGCAATCGCCAGCGTGACCGCCGGCATTTCCGCGCGCAGCCGCGCCAACTGCCCCTGCGGCGAGCCCTGCTCCATGCGCAGCTCGTGAGCGCGGTGCAGGCAGAAAAACTGGCAGCCCAGCGACCGCAGCTGGCGCGCCCGCGCCAAAGGCTGGGCGAAGCCCATCATATCCACCATCAGCAGCTTGCCGCGGGCATTCGCCGCCGCCGCCGCGCCGCGGATGGTGGCATCGTCCGCATGCGCCATCACGGTAACGCGGTCGGCACCGGCATCAAGCGCGATATGCGTCTCGTATGCGCCGGCGTCCATAATCTTGAGATCGGCGACCAGCGGCAGCGCCGGGTACTCGGCGCGCAGGCGGCGCACAGCGTGCATGCCCTCGCGGATGACAAGCGGTGTGCCCACCTCGACAATATCAACGAAGGCACGCGCCGCTTCCATAATCCTGAGCGCGGAAGCCATATCGCCATCCAGCGCCAGCTGCAGTTTTGTCATAAGCCTGCAATCGCTAGTCGCGCACACTAAAATCGATAACAATAGAGTAGCCAGAAGCGGCAAAATAATAAAGAGAAAAATGAGCGGAAAGAGGACGGCGATGGCGGCGAAGATTGTGGTGGTGGGCAGTTTTAATGCCGATTTGATTGCCTACATGCAGCGCATGCCCCAGCCGGGCGAGACGGTGCATGGCGAGCGTTTTGATACCGGCGCGGGCGGCAAAGGCTCCAACCAGGCGGTGGCGGCGGCGCGGCTGGGGGCGGATGTCAGCTTTATCGGGCGCGTCGGGCGCGATGTCTTCGCCGAAATCGCCTATGCGCTCTGGGATGCCGAGGGCATAAACCGCGCCTTCGTCACGCAAGATGAAGAGCGGGCGACCGGTGTCGCGCCCATCATGGTCGATAGCAGCGGCGAAAATGTGATTGTGGTGGTGCTGGGCGCCAACCTGCGGGTGGCGACAGCGGATATCGACGCGGCGCGGGCGGCAATCGCGGCGGCGGATCTGCTGATTGCCCAGCTGGAAATCAACCTGGACGCCGTCGAATACGCGCTGCGCGCCGCGAAGGAGCTGGGCGTCACCACCATCCTCAACCCCGCGCCGGCGGCGGAGCTGCCGGCGGAGATAATCGCGCTGGCGGATTATCTGACGCCGAATGAAACCGAGCTGGCGGCGCTGGCGGGGGCGGGCGATGTGACGGCGGCGGCGCGCCGCTTGCTGACGCGGGCGGGGCAGACGGCGGTGGTGACGCTGGGCGCAAGCGGCGCGCAAATCGTCACGGCGGATGCGACGCAGCAGGTGCCGGCATTTGAAGCCGCTGCGCTTGATACCACCGGCGCGGGCGATGCCTTCAACGGCGGCTTGGCGGTGGCACTGGCGGAAGGGCGGCCGCTGCCGCAGGCGGCGCGCTTCGCCAATGCGACAGCGGCGCTCTGCGTGACCAAACGCGGCACCGCCCGCAGCATGCCCCAGCGGGCGGCGGTGGACGCGCTGCTCGGCTAGATACGGCTAGTGGGCAGCAATCTAGCGGGAGTGTCTAATTCAGTGTCTTTTCGGATATTGTTGTATAGTATAGGGATGAATCCAAAATGTCCTCACTGCCACAGTGCAGAAAATCAGATCAAAGCTGGTCACACTAAAGTGGGCAGCCAACGTTTCCA
>JAJDWK010000047.1 GCA_022825675.1 Anaerolineae bacterium
AAATCTACCGCCCAGCTCTCGGAATCCAACCAAGCTTATCTCAATCAATTGGCAGAAAAAGCCGAGGCGCAAACGAAACAGCATATCGCGGAATTAGAAGCGAAAAAGAAGCTCATTGACCAGCAGCTTGAACAGATGTCCACTACCTTAAGAACTGTGCCAACAGAGTTGGACAAGAACCAGCGAAATGTGAGCGAGGTGATTGAAAAATCTGCCAAGAGTTTAGAAGAATCGAATAAAGCTCATCTACACCAATTACAAGAAAAATCCAGCACTCAGACTAAAGAGCATTTTGCCAAGCTGGCTGAAAAAGAGACGCAGATTAACCGCCGCCTGGGCGAGATGGACACCAAGCTGGACAAGGTGCAGTCGCTCATCGCCGAGTTTGAAAAGGCGCGTGAGAGCAAGCTGGGCGCGCTTGACGACCAGTTAAAAAGCCTGACTGCGACAACCTCATCTTTGCAACGAGCGCTCGCGGATAATCAAGCGCGAGGCCAATGGGGCGAGCGGATTGCCGAGCAGATTCTTGAATATCTTGGTTTGCGTGAAGGCATCAGCTACACGCAGCAATTGGCCACTCCATCGGGGGAACGCCCCGATTACACCTTCCTCTTACCCAATCAATTGTCTCTCAATATGGATTGCAAGTTTCCCATTGACAATTATTTGAAATATGTCGATGAGAATGATGACAGCAAAAGAGTAGAGTACAGCAAGAATTTCCTGCGCAATGTCGAGAAACATGTCACCGATGTCACGAAACGAGATTATATCAACTCGCAAACGGTGGATTGTGTCCTAATATTCATTCCCAACGAGCAGATATACCGCTTCATAAACGAGCAAGGCAGTTCCTTGATAGACACTGCCCTGCGAAATAAAGTCATTTTGTGCTCACCGATGACGTTATACATTGTATTGGCTGTCATCCGTCAAGCCTCGCAAAACTTTAATGTAGAACAGAAATCGCGAGAAATCATCAGCTTGGTAAATGACATCCGCGCCGAGTGGAAAAAATATGCTGATCAAATGAACAAACTTGAACGCAGCTTCAAATCCGTCAACGATAACTTCCACCGATTGAATTTCACCAGAGCAAGGGCGCTCGACCGGCGCTTTGACCGAATTGAGGTTATGCTCGAAAGTAACGAGGTCGACAACGGCAGCGACGCGCCGCTGCCGCTGGCAGACGATGATGTGCTTGAGCCGTAAGCCGGCTACGCCCTTGTCAGCCTGGCGGAGCGCCGCGTCATCAGCTCCATCAAAGTATTGGCGATAAGCTCCGGCTTGTGGCGGATGGTATCTTGCTTTTGCCAGAGCTCGCGCTTGCCCGAGGTGGTATCGGCGACATCGGCTTGCACCGGCGTCACATTCATCGTCAAGATGCGGTGGATTTCATCGGTCGTCGGCAGCAGCACATCCACCTGCTCGCGGGCGTATAACTCCATAAGCTCGGCGCTGGGCACGGTCGCATTCAGCACGACATAATCAAGCACGCCAATGCCGAGGTAGGACATCACCTGCTGCACATGGTCGGAGAGGGAATAGCCATCGGTCTGTCCCGGCTGCGTTGTTGTGTTGCAGACGAAGACTTTCAACGCCTTGGAATCACGAATGGCTTGGGAAATCTCTTTGAAAGCGAGGCAGGCGATGATGGTAGTGAAGAGGCTGCCGGGTCCAATCGTTATCAAATCGGCATGCTCCAGCGCGTCAAGGCAGGGGCGGTAGGCGGTGGCGGCTGGGTTTTGCACAAAGATGCGCTTGATGGCGGCTTTATCCAACTGGCGCACATTAAATTCCTGCTCGACGATGCTGCCATCCACCAGCTCGGCGCAGATATGGGTATTTTCTTCGGTGACCGGGTAGATATCCGCCTGGATATCGAGCAAGGCGCTCAACTGCTGGATAGCGGTGACGAAGCTGCCCGACATTTGCGTCAGCGCGGCGATAAACAGGTTGCCGAATGCCATGCCATCCAGCTGCGGCTCTCCCGGCGCGGTGATGCGATGCTGCAGCACCCGCGTCAGCAAAGAATCGTCTTGATGCGCCAAGGTGGCGATGGCGTTGCGGATATCGCCCGGCGCGGGGATTTGGGCGAATTCGCGCACGATGCCGGTGCTGCGCCCGGTATCGGTTACGGCGATGATGCCAGTCAGGGCATCGGTGTGGCGCTTCAAGCCGCGCATGACTTGCACCGCGCCCAAACCGCCGCCGATAGACACCACTTTCATCCCGCTCGCTGCCATAGTTGCCTCGAAGCTGCCGCCGATTTCGATTCAGTATAGCGCAGTTTCCCGCTTGGGCGGTCGCAGATATCGGCAGAATCTGGCGCAAGCCGCGAAGGCGCGGGGCAATTGCAATAAAAAAGACATTCGCCACAACAAGTGGAATCCAACGAACATTTAACCACCGAGGACACCGAGATACACCGAGAAAAGCATGAGAGACTCTTTAAATCTTTTCTCGGTGTGCTCAATTTACCTCTGTGTTCTCGGTGGTATGGGGTGTGTACAAACTACCCTGATAAATGAAGAAGCATAGAGCCATTTCAAGAAAAAACTTTGTGCCCTTTGTGTCTTTGTGGTGAAAAAATATTTGATGCGATTGCCCTGCGCGAAGGCGCGGCAACGCTGGCAATGCGCCGAAACTATGCCATCATAGGAAGAACACTGGCGGACAAGTATTGTTAATTCTATGCCAAAATCAGCGCTGGAAAAAACAGCCTGGGCGCTTATCTTGCTTGGCTATCTCATGGTAGGGAGCCTCTTCGCCCGCTTCACGCCGGCTTGGCAGCATCCTGATGAGCCGGCGCATTACAATGCGCTGCGGCAAATCGCCGAAAATGGCTGCTGCCCCATCATAGAAGCGGGTGATTGGGACAGCGCCTATCTGGCGCGGTTGACCAGCAGCCGCTTTGCGCCCCAGCATCTGGGCAATTTGAGCAGCATCCAGTACGAAGACCATCACCCCCCGCTCTATTACATGCTGGCGGCGCTTGTATATCGCGGCAGCGGCGGCGATTTGTTGGCGCTGCGGCTGTTCAGCGTTGCGCTGGGCGCGGGAACGCTCGCCCTCAGCTATGCCATCTGCCGCCAAGTATTGCCCCGCCAGCCTCAGGTCGCGCTGGGCGTGATGGCGCTGGTCGCCTTCCTGCCTCAGCACATCAGCATGATGGCTGCCGTCAACAACGATGCGCTGGCGGAGCTGCTGGTGGCGCTGGCGCTGCTGTGGCTGCTGCGTTATGTACGGGCGGAGTCGCCCCCGCTCTGGCAATTGAGCGTGATAATTGGCTTGGCGTTCTGGACAAAGCTCACGATTTATTTCTTGGCGCCCCTGGCGCTGCTGGCGATTTGGCTGCGTTGGCGGCGCTGCCAGCGCCCGCGGCGGGAGCTGCTGCGCTCTCTGCTGCTGTTCACGCTCTTGGCGGGCATTTTCGGCAGCCCCTGGTGGCTGCGCAATGCGCAGGTCTATGGCTTGCCGGACTTTTTCGGCTTGGCGGCGCATCACCAAGTGGCGCATGACCAGCCGCGCACCGCGGACTATATCGCCGAGCACGGCGCGCCAGCCACCGCCCAAGCCCTGCTGAGCACGACCTTCAAGAGTTTTTGGGGACAGTTCGGCTGGATGGCGCTGCCGCTGGACAGTGTGCTTGGCGGTTGGCTCTATCGCGGCTTTGCCCTGCTCTCGCTGGCGGGCGTGACGGGCGCGCTGCTGGGGTGGCGGCGGCTCAAAAGCGCCAGCGGGGCGCTGCTGATGGCGGCAATTGCTTTTGTGGCGCTGCAATTCGCTTATTACAATCTCGAGTTCCTGCAATGGCAGGGGCGCTATTTCTTCCCTGCGCTGCTGCCGCTGGCGCTGGCGCTTGTTCTCGGCATTGACCAGTGGCGGGCGCGCCTGTTCCCGCGCTGGGCAGCGGCGCGCTGGCTGCTGCCGCTGGCATTTTTCAGCCTGTCGGCGCTGGATGTCTATCTGCTCTTCCGCGTGATTGTGCCGGGCTTGTCGCCGGGATGATGCGGGCGCTCAGGCGCATTATTTGCTGACGCGGGTTACATACGCCAGTTCTTCGAGGTTGATTTTCACCACATCGCCAACATTGATGAACATCGGCGCATTCACTTCAAAGCCGCTCTCCAGCCTGATTTTTTTGGTCGGGCTGTTGGCGGTATCGCCCGCCACCGCCGCTTCTACCTCGATGACTTTATATTCCATCGTCTTGGGCAATTCATAATCGATGATTTCGCCTTCATAGCTGAGCAGCTTGATCTCCATGCTGTCTTTGATGTAATTGATATCATCGCCGAATATCGCACGATTGAGCTGGGGCTGTTCGTAGGTTTCGGTGTTCATGAAGGTGAGGAAATCATCATCGGCATAGAGGAATTCGACGCGGTTGGCTTCGACGCGAATATCTTCAACGCGCTCGCCGGAGTTGAAAGTCATCTCGGTGGTAGCGCCGCTGCGCAGGTCGCGCACGGTGACGCGGATGGTGGCTTTGCCGCGCCCGGGCTTGTGATGGCGGTATTCCATAACGCGGTAGAGGTTGCTGTTCTGCGTGAAGGTGGTGCCCTTGCGCAGCTGATTCACATCAATCATGTCGAGTGTTCCTGATAAAGCTCGCTGGTAACTGGCGCATAGTATAGCAGCCGGGGCGCGGGCTGCGTAGGCGCTTATTCCAGCAGCGCCACCGCTTCGATCTCCACCAGCGCGCCCGCCGGCAAGCCGCCAGCCGCCACCGTCGTGCGCGCGGGCGGCGCTTGCGGGAAGAACTCGGCATAGACCGCGTTGAACTCGGCGAAGTCCCCGATATCGGCGAGGAAGACCGTGGTCTTGACGACATTCTGCATGCCGCTGCCAGCCGCTTGCAAGACGCCGCTGATATTCTGCAGCGCCTGGCGCGTCTGCGCCGCGATGCCGCCCGCCCGCAGCTCGGAGCTGCCGGGTATCAGCGGTATCTGCCCGGCGGTGAAGATGAAACCATTGGCGATTATTCCCTGGGAATACGCGCCCACAGCGCCGGGCGCATTCGGTGTTGAGATGACTTCTCTGGGCATGGGCAGTCCATCCTTCGATTTGAGAAAGTTGAGAGAAAAGAATTACCGCGCAATTATGCTGCGCGGCGTCAAAATGAGCAAGCTGATTTTGTCATTTCAGCGTATGGAAGGCAGGAGCGTACCAAGGCTCGCCCACAGATGCGAGAAATGGCACCCCTAAAGCTCAAGCGCGGCTAGGCTACATCACGGCGTTTTAGGCGCGCAAATTTTTTTGAAGCCAATTGTGTTATAACTTCAAACACAATCCAGCATGGTGAAATACTGCCTCAGGAGAACCGCGCCCGATGCGCTATGCCGAAGTCGCGCTTGATGTGCCTGTGCACAAGAGCTTCAGCTATCATTTGCCCGCGGGGCTGCGCGGGCGGGTCGCGCCGGGCTGCCTGGTGCGGGTGCAATTCGGCGTGGCGATGCAGCCGGCAGTCCTGCTCGCCCTGCATGAAGACTGCGATATCCCCGAAACCAAGCCGATACTCGAGCTGCTTGACCCGCAGCCGGCGCTTTCCGCCGATATGCTGGCGCTGGCGCGCTGGCTGAGCGAGCGCTGCCTCGCGCCCATCGGCGCTTGCGTCTGGCTGATGCTGCCGCCCGGCTTCGCTGGCAAATCCGACCGCCGTTACCGCTTCCTGCGCGATACCCTGGCAGAGAACGCGCCCCAGCAAGCGGCGCTGCCCGGCGTCGAGCCTGCTGCCGCGCCGCCGCTGGAGCAGCGCCTGCTGCAGACATTAAGCGACAAAGGTCCGCGGCGGCTGCGCCAGCTCAAAGCCATGTTTCCCAAACAGCGCATTGAAGGCGCGCTGGAGCGGCTGACAGCGGCGGGCGCGCTGGCGGAAGACTCGGTCTTGGCGCCGCCAGCCGCCAGGAAAAAGACGGTAACGCGGCTCTATCCCAACTATCGGCTCACTGATGTCGAGGCGCTGGCGCAGCGCTTCCACAAGCCGACTCAACCTGCCGCCTTGCTCGCCGCTATCGCCGAGCGCGCCGAAGACGCCATCGGCGTCCAAGACGCGCTGGACCTGGTCGGCGCAAAATCCAAAGCGCCCCTCAAGCGCCTCATCAATGATGGCTTGGTCTTCGTCGAGAAGACCGCCCGCGGCGAGCAGGATTTGATTATCCTGGAAGCGGAACCGGCGCGTATTGAAGCGGCGCTGGCGCGTTGGCGCGGCAGCCGCTGGAGCGCAGAACTGCTGCGCGCGCTCGCGGCATTGCCCGCGCCGCCAACCCTGCCGGAAGCGCTGCGACTGACCGGCGCATCGCGCGCGCGCATCAAAAAACTCATCGCCGCCGGGCTGCTGGAAGCGCGGGAAGAGCAGGTCTGGCGCGATTCCCTGCGTGATTTTGACTTCGTGCCCGACAGCCCGCCGACGCTGACGCCTGATCAGCAGGCTGTCTGGCAGGCTATCCGCCGCGGGATGGCGGCTGGAGGGGCACCGCGTTTCCTGCTGCATGGCGTGACGGGCAGCGGCAAAACCGAAATCTATTTGCAAGCCATTGAAGAGACCTTGGCGCAGGGGCGGCGCGCCCTGCTGCTGGTGCCAGAAATCGCGCTGACGCCGCAGACGGTGCGGCGGGTCTATGAGCGATTCCCGGGCAGGGTGGCATTGGCGCATGGCAGCTTGCCGCGCGGCGAGCGTTATGACACCTGGCAGCGGGCGCGCGCCGGCGAAATCGATATCATCGTTGGCACACGCTCGGCGCTGTTTTCGCCATTGCCCGCCCTCGGCTTGATTGTGCTGGACGAAGCGCATGACGGCAGTTACAAACAGGGCGCGTTCATGCCGCCGCCGCAGTATCACGCGCGGGACGCGGCGGAATTCCTGGCGCAGCGGGTCGGCGCGGCGCTCATCCTGGGCAGCGCCACGCCCGACCTCGGCGATTGGTATCGCGCGGGGCGCGGCGGGCTGCGGATTTTGCGGCTGCCGCAGCGCATCATGGGGCATCGGCAGCGCATCCGCCAGCAAGCGGAGCGGCTGGGACAGGCGGCGCGCTATCGCCAAGAGTATGCTGAGGCGCTGACGATCCCGCTCGCGCCGGTGGAAGTAGTAGATATGCGCGCGGAGCTGCGCGCGGGCAACGCCAGCATGTTCAGTCGGGCGCTGCGGCAAGCGCTCGCTGATGCGCTTGAGCGCGGCGAACAGGCGATTTTGCTGCTCAACCGCCGGGGCGAAGCCACTTACATTTTCTGCCGTGACTGCGGCAATGTCTTGCAATGCGAGCGCTGCGACCGCCCGCTGACCTATCATCGGGTAGAGCGCGGCTTGCGCTGTCATCATTGCGGGGCGCGGCAGCCTTATCCCCGCGCCTGCCCCGCCTGCGGCTCGGCGCGCATCCGCCATTTTGGCGCTGGCACACAGCAAGTGGAATCGGCGCTGGCGCGGCTCTTCCCCGCGGCGCGCGCCTTGCGCTGGGATATTGATACCGCTCGCAGCCCCAAAATGCACTTCGAGATCCTCGACCGCTTCGGCAAGCGGGAGGCGGATGTGCTCATCGGCACACAGATGATCGCCAAAGGTTTGGATTTGCCGCTGGTTACGCTGGTGGGCGTCGTCAGCGCTGATTATGGCTTGGCGCTGCCGGATTATCGCGCTGGCGAGCGCGTCTTCCAACTGCTGACGCAGGTCTCGGGGCGGGCGGGGCGCGGGCTGCTGGGCGGCAAAGTCATTTTGCAGAGCTATCAGCCGCAGCATTATGTCATCCAGGCGGCGGCGCGGCAGGACTACGCCGCGTTTGCCGAGCGCGAGCTCGCCTATCGCAAAGAGATGGGCTACCCGCCCTACCGCCGGCTGGCGCGCATCGTCTTCAGCCATGCCAGCCAGGAACGGGCGCGGCAAGAGGCGGAAACTGCCGCCGCGCGCCTGCGGAAGATCCTCGCCGAACAGGGGCTGAGGGCGACATCCATTATCGGTCCCGCGCCCTGTTTCTATGCCCGGGTTGATAGGCACTATCGCTGGCAGCTGCTGCTGCGGGGACCAGACCCGCGGGCAGCACTGCGGCAGCTGCGCCCGGCACCCGGCTGGCGGATTGACATCGACCCGCTGGATCTGCTGTAGCGGCGGTAATGGCGGAAGTGCCGGGCAATTGAACACGCGGGAAAAAGGCGGTACAATGGCGCTGTGCTGGGGAAAGCGGGAGCGCTTATGTGGATTGTGCAAATCTGCGTGGCGGCATTTTGGTATAGCATCGGCGTCTATCTGCTGTTTCGGGAAGCGACAGTCTGGGAGACGGCGCGTCAATTCGGCTGGTTCCGCCGCCATTTCCGCAGCGGCTCCTGCCGCAAATGGGAGCGCTTTTGCCGTGATGCCGGCTTGCTCTGCTTCGCTGTTGGCTGCCTGCTCTTCTTTAAATTGCCCTTTGGCATGGGGCTCTTCGGCGTGATAATCGCCCTGCCGCTGCTGGCATTTTTGCTCTAGGCGGCGCGCCGTTTGCGCCTGTCAGCTTGTGAAGATGGGATACTATTGATGCGCAAATTCTTAAGCTTGCTGCTTGGCATGGGCATCGGCTCGCTAATCGGCGCGTTGATTGCCGCCTTCTTCGCGCCTATCACCGCTGATGAGCTGCGTCAGCGCTGGCAGCGGCAGTATCAACGGGCGCTGGCAGCGGGGCGGGAGGCGAGCGCCCAGCGGCGGGCGGAACTGGAAAAAGAACTGGAAGACTTGCGCGCCGGCTAGTGGCATAGCGGCGGGCATATCCGCAAGCACTTTTGGATACACCAGCGATGGCTCTACGCCGCGACGCCAAAGACGCCTGGCACCAGGATGTCTGGGTACTGATTGCGACCATATTGGCGCCGAGCATGGTCTTCATCGTCAGCACGGCGCTGACCGTGGCGCTGCCGGCAATTCAGCGAGATTTTAACGCCAGCGGCACCGACCTCATCTGGATAGTCAACGCCTACTCGCTGCTGCAAGCGGCATTTATCTTTCTCAGTGGCGCGTATGGCGACCATTATGGGCGCAAGCGGGTCTATCTGATAGGCATTGTCATTTTCGCGCTGTCTTCCCTGGTCTGCGGCAGCGCGCAATCGGCGGAAGTTTTGATATTGGCGCGGGCGCTGCAAGGCGTCGGCAGCGGCATGATGGTAACTTGCAGCCTGGCGCTGCTGGTCGCCCTCTTTGATTATCACCGCCGCAGCTGGGCGATAGGCGTCTGGTCCGGCTCCACAATGTTGATTTCGGGCGCGGGACCCATCCTCGGCGGCTGGCTGGCGGAAGCCGCGCTGTGGCGTATGATATTTTTTATCAACATCCCGCTCTGCCTCGTTGTGATTGTTGTGCTGCTGCTCTTCGTTCCCGAAAGCCTCGATGAACATGCCCCGCGGGAGCTGGACATCAGCGGCACCGCCTTGAGCACCTTGGCATTGCTGCTCAGCGGCTATTTTTTCATCGAAGGACCGCGCCGCGGCTTTGATGACCCGCTGGTGCTGCTGGCAGGCGCGACCGCTCTTGTGATTCTGCCGCTTTTTGTCTGGGTGGAAGGGCACAGCGACCACCCGATGATGCCGCTGAATCTCTTCCGCTCGCGCACTTTCACCGGCGCCAACACGCTGACGCTGCTGCTCTATGGCGCGATGAACAGCGTGCTGTTTTTCCTGCCGCTCAGCCTGATACAAGTGCAGGGTTATAGCGAGACCGCGGTCGGCTTCGCCCTGCTGCCGATGACGGTGCTGATGGTCGCCATTTCTTTTGTGATGAGCCGCATCGTCGACCGCTACGGTCCGCGCCTGCCTTTGGTATTTGGTCCGCTGCTGATTGGCTTGTCCTTCGTGATGTTCGCGGCGCTTGAGCCGGGCTCGGGGCAGGCAAGCTATTGGAGTACGCTCTTCCCCGCCATTTGCGTCTTCGGCATCGGCTTGGGCGTTACGCTGTCGCCGCTGACGACCGCGGTCATGGCTTCGGTAGACGAGGACCACGCTGGCATCGCGTCCGGCTTAAACAATACGGTGTCACGCTCGGCGCAAGTATTGGCAATCGCGGTGATGGGCAGCATCGTGCTGCTGCTGTTCCAGCAGGCATTGCTGAGCGACCCCGCCGTCACCGCGCTGCCAGAAGCGGCGCAGGCGCAGCTGGCTGCCGAAGCGGATAAACTCGCGGAGACCGAAGTGCCCGCGTCGCTGAACCCGCTGGAGCGCGAGCGCCTGCAAAGCCTGATTCGGCATACCTTCTCCGATACCATCAGCGTCGTCATGTACATTGCCGCCGCGCTTAGCGCGCTCAGCGGGCTGCTGGCGGCGCTGTTTATCGAGCGGGAGCTGCCGCATTTGCATTAGGCGCTGCGAGCAAGGCATTGCTTTGCGGCGGCGCGCATTTCCGTGTTATGATGAAGTTATGATGAAAGTATAAAGATTCTTAATTGAAATCAAGCAGCGGATTGATGGCAGAAGATTCTAGCGCAGCATCCAGCCGGCGGACTGGTTATTGGGTCTTGTTCGCCTCCATTTCGGCGGCGAGCATGGCTTTTGTCGCCAGCACCTCGCTGAATGTGGCGCTGCCGGCGATTCAGGTTGAATTGGGCGCGCGCGGCGCTGATCTCATCTGGATTCCCAATTCTTATGTGATGGTGCAAGCCTCGCTCATCGTAGTAACGGGCTCGATGGGCGACCATTTTGGGCGCAATCGCGTCTGTTTGTGGGGCATCCTGCTCTTTGCGCTCGCGTCGATATTTTGCGGCTTCTCCACAACGACCAACACCATAATCGCCGGGCGGGTGGCGCAAGGCGTGGGCAGCTCGATGATTGTGCCCAACAGCCTGGCGATTGCCTCGTCCTACTTCAGCAAGCGCGGGCAGGGCTTGGCGATAGGCGTCTGGTCGGGCTTCACGGTGCTGGCATCGGGCATAGCGCCCTTTATGGCGGGGGTCGTCACCGATTTCGGCATGTGGCGGCTGGTATTCTTCTTTCACATCCCCCTGGGGCTGATGGCGGCATTTGCCATCATACGCTATGTGCCCGAGAGCTTCGACCGGTCGGCACCCAAACGCATGAGCTTTTCGGGCGCGCTGCTGGTGGTTTTGGGGCTGGGCGGGCTGACTTTTGGCTTCATCGAAAGCTCGACATTTGGCTTCGACAGCCCGCTGATACTCTCGTCCATCATCATCGGCATCCTGGCGCTGGCGCGCTTCCTCTATGACGAGCGCCGCGCCAAGCACGCGATTTTGCCGCTGTGGCTCTTCCGCTCGCGCACCTTCAGCGCCGCCAATTTCATCACCTTGATATTCCATGGCGTGGTGCAGCCGGTGACCGTCTATCTGCCGCTCAATCTGATTCAAGTGCAGGGCTACAGCGCCACCGCCACCGGGCTCGCCACCGTGCCGCTGATTTTGATATCCACTATCGTATCCGCCGCGGTGGGACCGGTGCTTGACCGCTGGGGACCGCGGCTGCCCCTGGTATGCGGCTTGAGCATATCAGCGCTGGGATTTGTCGTCTTCAGCAATGTTGGCGTGACGGCGGGCGCATCCGAATATTTCAGCAGCTTTTTCCCGCCGATATTCCTCTTCGGCATCGGCTGGGGATTGGTATTCGCGCCGCTGACGATGGCGGCGATGGCAGCGGCGCCAGCAAACAACGCCGGCATCGCCTCGGGCGTCAACAATACTGTGGTGCGCACGGGGCAGGTGCTGGTCATCGGCATTTTGGGCGGGCTGGCGATAACCTGGTTCGGGGAGAATTTGACCAAGGACCCTTACATCCTGTCGCTGCCAGCCGAGGCGCAGAGCCACCTGGCGGCGGACGCGGGCGACCTGGCGGAAACTTCCATCCCCGACAGCCTGTCAGAAGCGGAGCAGTCGCAAGTGCGCGCTGTGATTGGCAAATCCTTCGCCAATATGTATAGCGCGCTGATGTCTATCGCCGCCGTATTCTGCCTGTTAGGCGCGCTTGTCGCCCTGGTGGGCATTGACGACCGCGAGCTGAAACAAAAGCGCCGGCAAGCGGTTGAAGACGATGGCGAGCTGGGCGCAGCGGCGGTCTAGGCGGGAGCATTCTGCCCGTAGACCGCCTCGCGGATGCCTTTGAGATAGCCGAGCGCGAAGAGCCTGCCAATAGAAGAATAGCCCGCCTGCTGATTGTCGTCGCCCGCCATCGTTGGCACATGGTCGGGGCGCAGCGCGCCAGCAAAACCGATATCACGATAGGCGCGCATGCAGGCGACCATATCGGTGGGACCAGCGTCGTGAAAAGTCTCCTGGAAATTCTCGACAGTGCCCGCGACATCGCGCATGTGCACGAAGAAGATTTTGTCGCCAAACTGGCGGATGACGGCTGGCAGGTCCGCCGTCATCAAGCGGAAATTGCCCTGGCAGAGGGCGATGCCGTTCATCGGGCTGGGCACAAGCGCAAGCAAGCGCTGGAAGTTCTCGACGCTGCGCATGATGCGCGCCAAGCCGCGGATTGGCGACAGCGGCGGGTCGTCCGGGTGCATCGCCAGGCGCACGCCCGCCCGCTCCGCCACTGGCAGCACCCGCTCCAGGAAATAGCGCAGGCTGCGCCAAAGCTGCTGCTCGCCCACTTCTCCATATTCGGTCAAAGGCTCGTCCCGCATTTGACGGTGGTCATAGCCGGTGACGAGCGCGCCGCCGCGCGTCGGTATCGCGGTTGATGTGCGCAGCCAATTCATCACCGGCATCCATTCGTAACACCAGACGGGAATGCCCTGCGCCCCCATGCTTTCCAGCAGCTCGCAGACGGCATCTATCTCGGCATCACGCCCGGGCAAGCCCAGCTTGGCGCGGGTTAATGGCGGGCGGCTCTCGATGACAGCCAGCTCGAAACCTTTCGCCGCATAGGCGGTTTTGATGCGGGCGATGCCGCTGGCGTTCCAGGGCGCTGCGTCCCCGAGGGCGCAGTCAAAATCAAGCGCGCCGACAACTTGTGTCACGCCGCATTGGGCGGCGAGGTCCCAGAGCGGGGAATAGACTGGCGGAAGAAATTCAGCGATTTGCATGCTTAAGCTGCCCCTGATGCTTATGTAAACAAAAAAGCTCTCCGCGAGCATACTCGATAGTCTGGCTGAGGTACAACTAGGCGCTGGCGTCAGCGCTGGTACAATATCGGCGCTTTGCCGGGCGCAATACATCCTTTTGCCCGGCGCTGCGTACAAGGATTGATGGCGGATTTGGCAGGCGGCATAACGAACATGCAAGCGGCATCTGACAGCGGGCGGCAGCCCGGCGGCAGCATCCCCGGGCTTAGCGGCGCGGAAGTCCAGCAGCGCATCAAACGCGGCGACAGCAACGACTTTGAAGCGCGGGTGGGGCGCAGCTATTGGCATATTTTCCGCGAAAATGTGCTGAATCTGTTTAATGTCGCGCTGGGTGGCATGCTGCTCTTTGTCATCGCGCTGGGCGATTATGCCACGGCGGTCTTCGCCGGCTTCAGCGTCGTCTCCAACACCTTCTTCGGCATGATTCAAGAATTTAACGCCAAGCGGCAATTGGACCGGCTGGCGGCGCTTTCCGAGCAGGTGGTGCGCTGTCGGCGCGATGGCGCTTGGGTCGAGGTGCCGATGCGCGGCGTCGTCAAAGACGAGATTATCAAGATAGAGCCGGGCGACCGACTGGTGGTCGATGGCACCGCGCTGCAATGCGATGCGCTGGAGATGGACGAATCCCACCTCACGGGCGAATCGGACGCCGTGCCCAAAGCGCCGGCTGACCAACTGTATTCCGGCTCCTTCTGCACGGCCGGGGCGGGCATCATGCGCGCGACCCGTGTCGGCGCCGAAAGCCATATCAACCGCCTTTCCGTCATCGCCAAGCAATACAAAATCGTCAAGACGCCGACGCAAATCAAAATCGATATCACGGTCGAAATCGCGGTTGTGCTTATGCTTATCTTTGTGCCGCTGATTTTTGTGACCGGCTTCAGCCAGGGCAATGACATCCTGGAGATTGTGCGCAACGCGGTGGTCTTCACCACCAGCCTGGTGCCGCAGGGGCTGGTGCTGGTGGCGATTTTGTCGCTGACGATAGGCGCCGTCAAAATAAGCCGCCAGCAGACTTTGATCCAGCGCGTCAACGCGGTGGAATCGCTGGCGAACGCGACTGTGCTCTGTTTTGACAAGACGGGCACGCTCACGCAGAATAAGCTGGCGGTGCGCGAGATTATCCCGCCGGCGGGTGACGACATCGCCGAAATCCAGCGGGCGCTGCACAGCTATCTCAAGAACCTGGCGCACCTCAACAACACTGCCCAAGCCATCGACCGCTATATCGACAGTGTGGTCGCCCCAGTCGCTGCGCCAGAAAAGCTCAAAGAAATCCCTTTCACATCGGGGCGGAAGTGGTCGGCGGTTTGTCTGGCGGAGCGGACTTTGCTGCTGGGCGCGCCGGAGCGGCTGCTGCCAGCCGAGCATGCCTGGCAGCAAAAAGCCGAAGACTTATCCCGGGCGGGCATGCGCGTGCTCGCCTTCGCCGAAATGCAAGGCGACCCGGACTTGGCGGCGGGGCGCGTATCCTACGCCGCGCAGCCGCTGGCGCTGATAGTATTAAGCGACCAAATTCGTGAAGACATCCAAGAGACCCTCGGCGCTTTTCGCGCAGAGGGTTTGACGCTGAAAGTGATTTCGGGCGACAACCTGGAAACAGTGCGCGCCATCGCCCAGGCGGCGGGCATGGATGTCGGCAGCCGCGCTTATACTGGTGCCGAGCTGGACACGATGGCGGAGAGCGAATTTGACAGCGCCGCCCGCGAAAGCCATGTATTCGCCCGCGTCGAGCCCGATACCAAACAGCGCATTGTCGAGGCGCTGCGGCGTGGCGGCGACTATGTCTCTATGGTCGGCGATGGCGTCAACGATGTGCCGGCGCTTAAAGCGGCTGACCTCGCCATTGTGATGAACGATGGCACCCAAATCAGCAAAGATGTCGCCGATATCGTGCTGCTCAACAACGCGATGTCCACCTTGCCGCGCGCCTTCCGCGAAGGCAAAGAGACCACGCAGACGATTTTCGGCACGATGAAACTCTTCCTCGCGCGCAACTTTTATATGGTGGCGTTTTTTGTATTTGTCGCCTTTATGGCGCTGCCCTTCCCGATTACGCCGGTGCAAATCAGTTGGGCGACTTTCGGCACAATCAACCTGACAGCCACATTAATCGCATTTGGCTGGCTGCGGCCGCAGCCTATCCGCCGCTTCCGCCACGATGTGCTCGATTATATTTTCACGATGGGCTTCATAGGCGCGGTCATGCTGACGCTGCTCTACCTCATCGTCTGGTTTGGCGGCGGCGGCGATTTGCGGCTGACGCGCTCGGCGATAACGATTATGGTCGCTTTATTTGGCATGCTCATCAGCTGGCAGGTGCAGGGCATCGACCTTTTCCAGCCGCGCAGTTTCCGTCAGCATTGGCGCATCGCGCTGCTGACAAGCGCGCTCACCGCCGCGACTATCGCGGTCTTGCATTTGGATCACCTGCTGGTGGGCGCGCCTTTTGAGTATGCGCCGCTGTATTGGGATGGCGGCGTCGGCAGCTTGATGCTGGTGGCGGTGGCGGCGCTGTTTCTGCTGGCGATGGCGCTGGCGGCGCATGGGCTGCGCTATCGCTATTTGCTGGGGCGGTTCTGGGATTTGCTGAGTCCGGATCGGGAGTGAGGGGGTTGTAGATTTAGAATAATTGTGCTAACATTGAATTGCAAATTCACTGTTGGTCGGAAAGAGCAAGGATGAAATATGCCGCAGACCTTCTTTAATTCGCCCCGCGAAAACTCCTTGGTGAAAGCGGCTATCGTTTCCAAGTACTTTGCTACCTGGGCTAGCATAATTGGACATATCCTCAAGCGAGATGAGTTTGGAAGTTTCAAAAAACCTATTGCTTACATTGATCTTTTCGCTGGACCTGGAAGTTATGACGATGGTACGCTCTCGACGCCATTATTAGTTCTTCAAGAATCACTGAAGAGCGCAGACATTCTCGACAGACTCCAGATTACTTTCAATGATGTTAATAGTGAACATGCTGAGTCTCTTCGGCAAGCAATTAAAGACTTCGACGGAGTCAGCCGTTTTCGCTTTGAACCACATGTGCAAAACTTCTTAGTTGAAAGAGAACTAGCGGATTCCATTCGAGCACTTCCCGATATGCCCACACTACTGTTTGTCGACGCTTGGGGATATAAGGAGATATCAATAGACTTGTTCGAGTCGGTACTGCAAAAATGGGGATCGGACTGTATCTTCTTCTTTAACTTCAATCGCATAAATGCAGCGATAGAGAACCCGCGTATAGTAGAATCCATAGACAACCTCTTTGGGAATGACCACGCCACAAAACTTCGTAACGAGCTGGCAAACTGTAAGCCTAAGGATCGAGAACTGGTAATTTTGGAGGAGTTTTCCGCCGCTCTAAAGGAGGCTAGCACCGACGGAACTCCCCGTTATGTCTTGCCTTTCAGATTCAAAAATGCTGTAGGCTCAAGGACTAGCCATCACTTAATTCATGTTTCTAGGCATTTCCTTGGCTACGAGAAAATGAAAGAGATCATGGCAAAAGAGAGCTCAGATTCTCCTCAAGGTGTATCTAGCTTCGAATATAATCTCGCAACAAAAAGACATCCCCTTTTGTTCAGATTGTCGAGACCTTTGGATGAATTGGGAGAAATGCTATTGCGTGAGTTCGCGGGTCAAAAGATTTCGATGAAGGAGATTTACGAAAGACATAGTGTCGACACTCCTTTCATCAAAAGGAATTATAAGGAAATACTCTGGCAACTCGAGGAAGGGGGGAGAATTACTGCGACACAACACAGACGTAATTCGTTTGCGGATAGTGTAGTTGTGTCATTTCCAAAGTGAAGTATTAATTAGTGCTTTGAGATTTAGCATTGTGAATACTCAGCGAGGGAAGTCTTCTCGCCAATCATCCCAAATTAGATTGCCTTTGAAGAACACCGGTATCCCATGGTCATCCATTAGCTTAACTAATCGGGCTGTCCAGTTTGCTTTTGGCTGAAACACTCTGCTGCCATACGATGCAGCACCAATAAGCACCCACTCAAATGGTAGTTTATTGTAGTGTGATAGGTGATTTTCAAGAGATGTCGCAACATCAAAAGACAATGGCTCTGCGCTCAAAAAACGAACAGGCGCGTCCACTTTGTGCAAATGGCGTAAATATACGCGAAAGGCGCGAGCAGCGCCACTATGAGACATGGCATGACCTGCAGGTGTGCTGATTCCCACCCAAACATTTTTCGGGAACGGATTGAAGCGAGGCAGCCGAATCGGATATTTGCTCAGCGTCTGAAAAGTATGCCAGTGCGCTTCTTGCATCACATCCAGCACCTGCTGAATCTGCTCCGCTGGCACCCAGTGCCCGAAAAGATCCGCCATGCTGCCAACAAAAATGCCTGATTTTTCCTTGACCCGCAGCGGAGCGCTGAGACTGTGCGGCCGCCAATAATGATGCTCGAATCCCTTCGGGTATCCCGAAGTAAAGCGTTCAGCTATCGTCTTGGCATAACATTCAGTTGTCGAGCCGTCCGGCATGCGCCAGGTGCAGCCGTGCAAGCAGCCGCCAGTGGGATTCCAAGTGTAGCCCGGCAATTCTGTGCCGTCGGCTTGGCGTATGCGTGTCCACTCGATGCCCTTGGGCGGTCGCTGCTTGTTCATATTTTATCCTCCGCGATTGCATCAAGTATAGAACATATGTATTATACATGCAAGCGCATATTCCGCGATTTTCGCCACCATTCCACCAGCGCCAGCACCGCGACTGCCGAGAACACAAAAAGCAACGGATCTGTCGGCGAGCGATAGCGCGTCGATGGATGAAAGAGCAGATACACCAGCGTTTGGCTAATCTGCAGGAAGTAGAGCAGGCTCAGCGCCCGCCAGCAGCGCCGGCTCCGCCAGGCGCCCGCCAGCGCCAACAGCCACAAGCCGCCGAAATACAGGACATGCGCCGCCCGCATCAGCTGGGAGAGCGGGCTGTCCTGGTAGACGGCGTTGGCGGCGCTCACGCCGGCATGGGAGCCCGCGCCAGTGATGATGCGCACAGCGCCATCGGCATCAACTTGCAGCTTCTCGCCCAGGCGCAAATTCTTCCGCGGCGTGATTTGCGCGCTCCAATAGACTTGCAGCTTGACCAGCAGCAGCTCGGGGATGCGCGCGGGATGCGCGCGCAGGTAGCCCCAGCCGGCGGCTGCCAGCGCGGCGTTGCGCGCCAGCGGCTGCTCTTTGGGCGGGATATCAAGCGGGGGCGCCGCCCACTGCGCATCGTAGCCGGCGCGGAATATCGGCACTGTTTGCGCATTATTGCCCTGGAATATATTTTCGCCGCTGTTGAGCGCTATCGGCACAAAATCGCCATAGATGGCATAGCCGCGTGCCAGCCAGGGCAGCAGCGCCAGAACGCTCACCACCGCGACTGGCAGCAAGCGCAGCGCTGTCTGCCGCCAGGAAAGGCGCAAGCCAAACCACAGCGCGGCGAGCAATGCAAAGGGTGCCAATGTGGAACGCGCCAGTGCCGATATGCCCAAGACCGCGCCCGCCGCCAGCGCCAGCGCCAAGGTGGCTTTGTCCAGCCGCTCCCGCTCGCGCAGGCATATCAGCAGCCAGACAAAAAGATGCAGCAGCAAAATCCAAAGCGCGGTGTCGTTGAGCGTCAGGTTTTGGAATATCAAATAGGGATAGAGCGCAAAAAACAACCCAGCGACCCTGCCCACCCAAACGCCGCGCCCGGGCATGAGCCGCCGACAAATCGCAGCGAGCAGGACAATTGACAGCGCGTCAAAAACGATGTGCAGGCTTGCGATTGCGAGATACTGCGCGCCGAAGATGCGATAGACCGCCGCGACCAAGTAGCTGTAGAGCGGGGGCAAGACGGCATCGGCGATGCCAGGCTGCCGCCCATAGACGCCGGTATCCAGCAGATTAAGCGCATAGGCGTCATAGGCGGCCGAGCCTTGAATGGCAACGCCCGGCTCGGTATAGGCGAAGATATCCGGGAAGGCGAGCAACACGCCCAGCCGCGCCCCAATCGCTATCGCCAGGACAATCAGCAGAGCGTGTGATTTTGCTATTGTCAGCATCCGCCGAGCTCGGCACTATTGCGCTGGACGACAGGTCAGCGAAGCATCAGCAGCGGCGGACACTTGAAGCGCGCCAGCGAAAAGCAGCTGCCGGGCAGGGTTTAGGCGGGCTGCTGATAGCGGGCGCTGATGGATTCCACATCGTCCATCAACTGGTTGAATTGCGCCAGATTCAGCTGCTGCTTGGCATCGGACATCGCCACATCCGGGTTGGGATGCACCTCCACCATCAAGCCGTCCGCGCCGCTGACGCGCGCAACCCGCCCCAGCGGATTGGCGATATCACGGCGGCCCGCCGAGTGGGAAATATCAACAATCACCGGCAGGTGCGTCTCTTGCTTGAGCAGGGGTACGGCGCTGATATCCAGGGTGTTGCGCGTCCATTCGCTGAAGGTGCGGATGCCGCGCTCCATCAGGATGACCTGCTGGTTGCCGCCCGCCATGATATACTCGGCGGCGTAGATGAACTCTTTCAAAGTGGCGCCAAAGCCGCGCTTGAGCAGGACTGGCTTGCTCTGCTTGCCCAGCGCCCGCAGCAAATAGCTGTTCTGCATATTGCGCGCGCCGATCCAAAAGGCGTCCACATAGGCGTCCATCATCGGGATGAGCGACAGATCCAGCACCTCGCTGATGACCACCATGCCATATTTATCGGCGACCTGCCGCGCGATTTTTAAGCCTTCTTCGCCCATGCCTTGGAAGTCGTAGGGCGAGGTGCGCGGCTTGAAGCCCATGCCTCGGATCATCTTCACGCCGCGCTCTTTGAGCACCGCCGCGACCGTGTCCATCTGTTCATAGCTTTCGACAGCGCAAGGACCAGCGATGACCTCGAAGGAGTCATTGCCCAGGCGCAAGCCATTGTCAAATTCAATGATGGTGTGCTGGTCGGGCTGTTTGCGCTGCACCAAGATGGTGGCGCGGGCGTCTTCTTCTTCCAGGTTAAGGGTAGCGCGGAAAATCTCGTGGAATATTTTGCTGATGGTTTCGTTGCTGAAAGGACCTTCGTTGGCAAGCTGCAGCGCCGTCAGCATTTCGGCTTCGCGCTGCGGGTCATAGTTGCGCGTGCCCAACTGCTTCAAGACTTGTCCGATTTCCAGCGCAATCGAGGCGCGCTTGTTGAGCAATTCCAGGATTTGCAGATTGATGGGGTCAATCTCGTCCCGCAGCTCTTTAAGGCGATTTTTTGACACGGCTACCCTACTCCCGCAATTTTTGGCTTTTGATGAGCTGTATTATACACAGCCCGCGCCAAAAGGCAGGGTGAGATTTTCCAGGAAGCGGCTTCCCCCACCCCAAACCCCTCCCCCATAAAGAGGGAGGGGCTTTACTACAGCTCATTGCGGCATTTGGCTCCCCTTCCCTCTTTATCGGCGAAGGGGATGGGGCTGCGGAGTGTTTCAACAGCCCTCTAAATAGAGCCGCCAAAAGTTGCTAACTGGCTTTAGCCGCCCAAAAGCTCGTTGGTCTGGTCATGCGCGCGCTGCACCACAACCGCGGCATCGCGCTCTTCGCCGGTCCACAGCAAGTCCATATTGCTGATCCAGACCGAAGTTTCCCATTCCAGATATTTCGGATGGTACGCGGGGTGCACGCCATCGCGCGCGCCAATGACCGAGAAGACCTCGTGATAGGCATCGGCATACGGCGCGTCATCCGGCGCGGCGCAGTCATGGAATTCTGACTGGCTTACCAGCGCGGCGCCCATCGCCGCCGTGCGGCAGAGGTGATCGGGATTGGCGAGCGTGAAGCGAATCAGCTCATAGGACAAGTCCGGGTGCGCGGCGGAAGTCGGGATGGAAAAGGCGGAGCCGCCGATGAAATTGTAGCGCCCGGCGGGACCGGTCGGCGTCGGCACCACCGTCCAGTTGAAGCTGTCGCCGACCAGCTCCCACATGCGGGAAGCGGCGTCGTTCAGCGCGTAGTGCATCGCCACATTGCCATTGGCGAAGAGGAACTCGGTGGTGAAGCCGGTGGCGGCAACCGAATCCGCCGTCGGGTGCGCGCCGCTGTCCCACAGCAGGTCAGCCAGCCATTGCAATGCCGCGATCGTCTCTGGCGAGTTCATCTCGGAGGCGGTGTTGGTCTCGTTGAACAGCTCGCCGCCAAAACTCTTGATGATCCAGTATGCGCCGCCAGCGCCACGCCCGACGCTTGCCAGGTTGCTGATGCCCCAAATGTCGTTTGAACCATCGCCATCGGTATCTTCGGTGAGGGCAATCGCCAATTCAGTGAATTCCTCGAAAGTTGTGTGCTCTCCCGGCGGTTCCAGCCCAGCCGCTTCAAAGAGATCGAGGTTGATATACAAGCCGCCCGGCGCCAGGTCATAGGGAATGGCGTATTGGCTGCCCTCAAAGTTGAAGGCATCGACCTGGGAAGCGACAAACATCTCGGGCCAGCCGGGGATGGGGCAGGCTTCCAAATAGCTGTCGAGGTTGAGTGCCCAGCCATTGGCGGCGAAGGTGTCGTTGCGCGTGTCGTGCATCCACGCCATGTCAATCTCGGCGCCGCCAGCCAACTGTGCCGGCAGGGTCGTCCAATAGTCGCCCCAGGCGACGCCCGTGTTCAGTATCTGCTCGACATTGGGGTAATATTCCCCGAAGAATTCATCGAAGGCGAGCAAGAATTTGTCGACTTCGCCGGGACCTTCCCAGCCGGTGATGGTGATGGCGCCAGCGGTGTCGCCATCGACCATGCCACAGGTCCAGTCCATCATGTCTTGCGCCGATGCCAAGAAGCCGAAGCTCAAGAGCGCCAGCACGGTGATAAGAAGCGCGAATTTGCGAATCATCTGCCTGTCCTTTCATCAAGTGCTTATACGATTCCCTTACGAAGCTCGCTGGTTTGGTCCTTAGGCACCTCCTTTAATGCCGCTCGTGACGATGCCACGGACATAATACTTCTGCCCGACGATGAATGCTATCAAGACGGGAATGACAACAAATGTCGCCGCCGCCATAATCAAATGCCACGGTGTGCGCATGCCCGACTGGTTTTGGAAAGAAGCCAATAGCAGCGGCAAGGTCTTGACCTTCGGCTTGCCCAATACAATCAGCGGCCATTGGAAGCTGTTCCAAGTATTAACGAAAGTGAAGATGGCGAGCGTGGCGAGCGCCGGCTTGGTTAATGGCAAGATGATGAGCCAATAGGTGCGGAAGAAACCGCAGCCATCGATGCGGGCGGCATCTTCCAGCTCGCGCGGGATGGTAACCATAAATTGCCGCATCATGAATGTGCCCCAGGGCGTGAAGAGGAAGGGCACAATTACGGCTTGCAAAGTGCTGATCCAGCCGAAGGCGCGCATCTGCACATAGAGGGGAATCAGCAGCACCGTGAAGGGCACCATCATCAACGAAAGATAGAGCAGGAAAATTTTGTCGCGCCCGGGGTAGCGCAGCCGCGCGAAGGAATAGCCCGCCAGGCTGGCAGTCAGCAGCTGCCCGAACACCACCGCCGCCGCCACAATCGCGCTGTTGAGGAAGCCGGCGTCAAAATGCGTCATCGACCAGGCTTCGGTATAGTTCTCGAAGCGCCAAACATCGGGGATGAACGTCGGCGGATAGGTATAGATGCCGCGGATGTCTTTGAAGGAATTCGCCACCATCCAGGCGAAGGGCATGATGAAGATGACGCCAACAACCGACAGCACCACATACACCAGCAGGTCTGTCAGCAGCTTGGACTGCTTCTGCCCAATCAGCGTCCGTTTTGGCTTGTCGCTAGTTGCCATCAGCCGCACCAACTTGTTCCATAGTTTTAGTCCTCGTCAAAGCCGAAGACCCAGCGCCGCGCCAAATGCCATTGAATGATGGTGATGATAAGAATTATCACAAAGAGCACCGCCGCCAGCGCCGCGCCATAGCCCATTTTGAAGAACTTGAAGGCATTGTTGAAGATATACAGCGTCAACGGCGTGGTGGCGTCGGCGGGTCCCCCTTGCGTCAAAACGAAGAATTGGTCAAATGCCTGGAAGGCGCCAATCAGCGAGGTGACGACCACAAAAAATATCGCCGGCGAGAGCATGGGCAAGGTAACAAAACGCATGCGCTGCCAGCTGCTGGCGCCATCAATGGCGGCTGCTTCGTAGAATTCTTCGGGGATGCCTTGCAAACCCGCCAGCAATATCAGCATGGCGAAGCCGATGCCTTGCCAGTTGCTCATGATGATGACGCTGGGCATCGCCCAACGGGTATCGTGTATCCACTTGGGACCGTCAATGCCGAACCATTCCAGCGCATGATTTATCATGCCGATTTCCGGCTGATAGATCCAGCGCCAGACGGTCGCCGCCGCTACTGTCAAAGTAATCTGCGGCAGGAAGTAGACGGTGCGGAAGAAGATGATGCCGCGCATCTTGCGGTTAAGCGCCAACGCCAGCCAAAAGGCGATGAAAATGCCGGTCGGCACCGCGATGAAGGTGTAATAGAAGCTGTTAGAGAGAGACTTCCAAAACAGCCGGTCGTTGACCATGGTCTCGAAGTTTTTTAAGCCGATGAACTCTGGCGGCTTCGCCAGGCTCCAATCGGTCAGCATGATATAGAAGGCGAAAAATATCGGGAAGAGCATGAATACCAGGAAGCCGGCAAAATTGGGCAGGAGGAAAAGATAGCCGGCGATAGTCTCGCCGCGGCGCAAGCCGGTGAAGGCGCGCTTGACTTCCGCCCAGCCACTGGGTTTCGTTTTGTCTTGCCCGTCGGCGCTTGCCAGGTTCGCTGCCAAAGTAGTATTCCCGAAGTATAAAAATCTGCGTCATAAAACCGATTGCGCAACCGAAACAATACTGTAGCACGAAGGTTTTCGGCTGTCAAATGTAGAGTGCGAAGGGAGTGGTGATTTGGGCTCAATGATGACTTCGCAATGCAAGCTGAACCTGCCTCGGCGGTTAAGCCCGCGTGATGCTGTAGAGCATATTGGCTTGAATGTCGGCGATTTCGCTGACCTCGCCATCGTTCCAGACGACAGTCAGCTTTTGCAGGGCGCTGCCAGCGGGGAAGCCAAAATGCGCGCGGCTGCTCTCGCCGGAGAGGTAGCCGCTCACGGCGCTGATGTCGCGGCGGTAGCTGCCGCTAGCGGTTTCCAGCGTCAGTTGGCTGCCGATGCCGCGGCGGTTGCCGCTGGAAAGCCAATGTAAGTCCACTTCGATGCTATCGCCGCCGCAAAGCCGATTTTCGAATATTTTGGCGGGGCTGCCCAAGTTATTGACGACTGCATCCAAATCGCCATCGGCGTCCAGGTCAGCCAGCGCCATGCCCCGCCCGCTGGCGCGGTCGTTCAAGCCCCAGTCCGCCCGCTGCTGGAAGCCCGCGCCGCCCAGGTTGTGGTAGGCGAGGTTTTCTTCTATCAGCTCGTTCTGTGGCAGATGCGAAAATAGCTCGACAGAAATCATGCCATTGACGACATAGAGGTCTTGGAAGCCGTCATTGTCCAAGTCGCCAAATTGCGCCGACCAGCTCCAGCCCGTGCCATCCAGCCGCAGGTCGCGCGCGATATTTTGCATTGCTCCGCGCTCGTCCCGCGCGTAAAGCACATTTTCCATAATCTGCGGGTCGCCCTCGACATGCGGCAGCGCCATCATTTTGTCCATCACCGGCTGCCACTGCGCCATGGTCGCCGCATCCTCGGAATAAGGCTTCATATCAACGGCGAAGACTTCGCGCCCGCCGTTATTGTTGAGGTCGGCAGCGGCGTAACTCATCGTGCTGTGCGGCATCACGGGCGGTGACTGTGCCTCTTGCCAGCCGCCATCAGCAAATTCAAAGCGGCGGTCTTCAACCGCGAAGTCGTTGCCAATGACAATCTCGTGATTGCCGGCGGGGTTGATGTCCGTCAAAATCGCCAGGGTATTGCTGCGCTCGCCGAGGCGCGTGGCGCGGAAGCGCTCGCCCAGGTTTTCGTAGGCGATGACGCCGTTGCGCGCTGCTGTCTGCCCCAGCAGCATCTCGTTTTCGACATCGTAGGAGCCGGTTACCAAGTCCATATCGCCATCGCGGTCGGCATCCAGCCAGTTCATCGCATAGCCGATGTAGCTGACGCCGGGCAGCTTCTCCGTCTCAAACCGTTCGCCGCCGAGATTGCGCCAAAACAGCGGGGCGGCCGCCTGCTGCGTGAAGACGATATCGGGCAGCCCATCGCCATCAACATCCAGGATTGCCGCGGCGCGCGCTGGCGCTGGCGATGGCAGCGCCTGGCGCTCAAAGCGCAGCCCGCCGCGATTCCAAAATATGTGATTGTCTCCCGCCAAGTTCGCCAGCGCGATATCGAGCAGGCGGTCGCCGTTCAAATCATTTACCGCCAGCCCCGCGCCATTGCTGTCATAAAAGCCGACCGGGCTCGCGCTTGGCAATGTGATGTGATCCAGCTGATGGGCGGTGAAGCGCCCGCTGCACTCCGCGCGCGCCTGCAGCGGCGTCGCCTCAACCGATACCGGCGCGTGGATGCGCAGCGCCAGGCTAATGGGCGTCAGCAAAAGCGCGATGATGAGGCTGAGACAGATGCGCGTTGGCATAACAAGGTCTTATATGCGAGAGACTATGCCATGACAATACCAGCAGGCAATCGGTTTCGCAAGCGCCCTGCCCCATCAGAAGCAGCAGGAGCGAGCCAAGGCCCGCCCCTGTGCCGTGAGATTTGTGGCGACGCCAATAGCCGACGGGACGGCTTAGCCCCGCACTTCCGGCTGCGGTGGATTTTCCAGGTCAGCTAAAGCGGGCATGGACGCGCTTTGTGAATGCACGCCAGTTGCGCCATCGGGGCGCGTCCCGCGGTTTTCCAGGCTCTGCAAATTGCCCGCGCCATCATAAGCGCGCACCTGGAACTTAAACGAACCTTCCTGGAAGCGCCAGTCATAGCGCCAGAGGACCCAGGTCAGCTCGCTTAGCGGCTGCCGCAGCTGCGCTTCTTGCCATTCGCCATCGTTGACGCTGACCTCGACCTTGGAAATTTGCTTGGCACCGCTGTAGGCGATGCCGCCAATCGGTACGACATAGCCGTCGTCATCTTGCAGGATGTAGTCGGTGGCGACACTGTCCACGACTGAGGTGGCGTTGACGATGGCTTCCCGGCTCCAGCTGCGCCGCACCCAATAGCCCTCCGCCCAGGCATCCACAAATTCGATGCTTTTTATCCACTTCGGCTGCTTCATGCCATAGCGGTCGGGGATATAAATGCGCAGCGGGAAGCCATGTTTCTGTTTGAGAGGCTGGTCGTCCCACTCGTAGGCGAACATGATGCGCTCGTCCGCCCGCATGAGATCAAGCATGACATATTCGTCGAAATTATCCGCGCCGGTGATTTTCAGCGCCGCCGCCCCCGCTTGCGGCTGCACCAAATCCAGGAATTCTTTGGCGCTGAAGCCCGCCCACTTGGTGGTGCTGATTAAGGTGCCGCCGATGCGATTGCTGATGCAGGACAGGGTGACATAACGCTCGACGCGGGCAAATTTGTCATAAAGATCTTGCAGCGACAGGCTCACCGGGTTGTCCACCAAGCCGGTGACTTCCAGCCGCCATTCGTTGGAATCAATCACCGGCGGGCGCGAGCTGATGTCGATGCGATAATGGTCATCCAGCGGCGTGTATTCCGGGCGCGTCCCCGGCGCTGGCTGCATCGGGTCATCGGCATTGGGCAAAACGCCTTCGGGCAGCTCCCCCGCCGGCAGCTGCGAGACGAGCGCGCCGTCGCCTGGGCGGCTGCCGACTATAGCGCCGATTCCCGCGCCGGTGACAGTCAAGACCGCGCTGGCACCGCCAATGCGCACCAGAAATTGCCGCCGGTCCAGCGCCTCGACAGCGATGGTCTCGCCCGTTTTTTCGTCAGTTTTGGTCTTGGCATCGCTATGCGCCAGCATGTTGTAGACCCAGTTGGCGGCAGCGCCCCAACTGGCGAAGATCAGCAGCACCCACAGCACTTGCAAGGGGCCGGAGGCAGTGGCAGTCAAGTTGACACGCATGGAAACCAGCATCAGCAGCGCGCCCGCGCCCAAGCCCACAATCAACCCGGGGATGAGGCTGCGGGCGCTGCCTTTGCTGCGGTTGAGCGCGCCGAAGAGCAGCGCGGTGGCAACGATGCCCAACCCAAGCGAAGCCGCCAGCCCCATCAGTTGCTCAGCAGTTTTGGCGGCGGCGGAGGTCTCGCCCAGGTTAAGCGCGATGATGATATCCACCATCAGGTCGATGCCAAATGTCAACAGCGGACCCGGCAGATTCTGGGACATAAAGTCGAAAATGTCGAAGGGGATAAAAGGCAGCCCCGCCAGTTGATCGGCAAGGAACATCAGCGCCATCATCGGCAGCGTCAACATGCCGCCTATAAGAGCGCCAAGCCAAATGGTGGGTTTGCGCAAGGTATCATTCATGATTTGAAAGCTCCATATTACTCATCCGCATTCTCAATTGCCCGTAGTATATGCCAATTTGCTGGCAATAGTATTGCCGTCAGATTACAGACCGCTTACAGCCTGGTAACAGCCGGGGCGCTTACTCCGCCCTGCCCGCGACTTCCAGCACCGCCCCCAGCAGCGCATTGCAGACCGCTTCCAGGTCTTCTGGCTCGGCGCTTTCCGATTCGTGGTGGCTGATGCCATCTTTGCAAGGCGCGAAGAGCATGGCAGTCGGCGCGCGCCGGGCGACATAGCAGGCATCATGCCCCGCGCCCGAGGTGATAGTTTGATGCGAGACGCCCAGCCGCTGGCAGGCGCGCTTGATAGCGGCGACGCAATCGGCATCAAAAGCGACGGGCGCGGTGTACGAAATCTGCTCCAGCGACAGCGCCAAGCTGTTGGTAGCCGCCGCTTCCTGGCAAGCCTCACGCAGCGCGGCGTCCATCGCCGCCAAGACCGGCGCTGAGGGATGGCGCAAATCCACCGTGAAGCGGGTGACGCCGGGGATAACATTGCGCGAGCCGGGACCAACTTCGATTTGGCTGCCGACAGTGCCGCGCGCCAGTGGCGCATGCTCCAGCGCGATATCTTCCACCGCTTGCACAACCTGCGCCATGCCCAGCAGCGCGTTGCGCCGCCCCGCCATTGGTGTTGAGCCGGTATGCTGGGCGAAGCCGGTCAGCGCGACATCGTACCAGCGGAAGCCTTGCGCCGCGTTGACCACCCCGACAGAGATTCCCGCGCTGTCCAAGATGGGACCTTGCTCGATATGGCACTCAAAAAAGGCGGAAAACTCCTGAGCTTCCACCGCCGCCGCGCCGTGATAGCCGATGCGCTTGAGCTCTTCCAGCACGGTGGCGCCGCTATCAACCGCCCGCAGCGACTGCGCCCACTGCAAATCAAATGCGCCGCCATAAACGCCAGAGGCGAGCATGGCGGGGGCGAAACGGGCACCCTCTTCGTTTGTCCAATTCACTACTTCCAGCGGCGCGGCGGTCTCTATGCCGTGGTCGTTCAAAGTGCGCACAACTTCCAAGCCCGCCAGAACGCCAAAGACGCCATCAAATTTGCCGCCAAAGGGCTGGGTATCCAGGTGGCTGCCCATGCCCACTGGCGCGCGCGCCGCATCCGCGCCGGGGCGGCGCGCGAACATATCGCCCATTGCGTCGATTGTCATGCTCAAGCCGGCAGCGGCGCACCATTCGGCGAAGAGGTCACGGGCGGCGCGGTCTTCATCGCTGAGCGTGAGGCGGTGGCTGCCGCCATTGGCGGTCGCGCCAATGCGCGCCATCGCCATGATGCTATCCCACAGGCGCGCGCCATTCACGCGGATGTGCTCAGTCATACTCGCCCTCCATTCAGCCCGGCGGCTATGCCTCTGCCAGCAGCGGGTCATTTACCCGCGCCTGCCGCTCTTTGAGGCTGCGGCGCAAGCGCTGGGCTTGCTTGGCATAGCCGGGTTCGTCGATAAGATTTTTTGTTTCCCAAGGGTCAATATCCAGGTCAAAGAGCTGCCAGGTGACCTTGCCATCCACAACAGTCTGGATGATTTTGTAGCGCTCGTCCTTGAGGCTGCGCTGATAGGGCGCGCCAGCTGGCGGGCCAAAAATGCTTTGATAGGCGGAGAATATATCGCGGCGGTGTTTGTTGGTGCGCCGCGAGAGCACGGCGGAGAGGCTGTGCCCAGCGCAATCCGCTGGTGGCGGGACGCCAGCCATCTCCAGCAAGGTCGGGTACATATCAAGCAAATAGAGCAGCGCCCCGCTGCTTAAACCTGCCGGGACGCCTGGTCCCCGCAGTATCAGGGGGATGCGCATGCTGTGTTCATAGAGGTTCTGCTTGCCCATCAGCCCGTGCTGCCCCACCCCCAAGCCATGGTCAGAGGTGTAAACGACAACCGTATTTTCGCTTAAGCCGCGGGCTGCAAGCGTTTCCAGGATGCGGCTCATCTCCATATCCATGTGGGATATCATGCCATAATAGTCGGCGATGTGGCGCTGGATTTCCGCCGGCGTCCGCGGATAGCCCGCCAGCACTTCGTCACGGATAGCGCGCACGCCGGTATCAAAAGGATGCTCGGGGCAGAAATTGGGCGGCAAAGGAATGGCAGCGGGGTCATACATGCGGTCGAAAGGCGGCGGCGCTGTGCGCGGGTCGTGCGGGGAGGTGAAGGCGATGTACGCGAAGAAAGGCTCTTCATCGTCCTGCCCGCGCGTATTCAGGAACTGTATCATTTCGTCGCTGAAAACGGTGGTGGAAAAGCCATCGGCGATGTAGGCGCTTTCCGGGTCATAAGCGCCAGCGGCGTCAAAGTCATGCACGGGCACGGCGTATTGGTCGGACATGCCGCCGAAAAATACCTTGCCGCTTTTATCAAAGCAGCGGGCATAGCTGCCGCGCCGGTTGTGCCATTTGCCAGTGCCAAAACAGGTATAGCCATGCTGGCGCAGCAATTCGGGCAAGAGCGGGATGTCTTCTGGCAGCGGGTCGGGCGTATCAAAGAGGTTGCGCCCGGACATCAGCATGCCGCGGCTGGGCATGCAGACGGCGGGAGAAGTCGAGCCCATGATATGCGCTTGGGTGAAGCAAGCGCCCTCGGCAATCAGCCGGTCCAAAGTCGGCGTGAGCAGGCCTTCCGCCCCTAGCGCGCCAATGGCGGAATGGCGGTGGTCATCGGCGATCATGAAGAGGAAATTCGGTCGGCTCATCGCGCTAGCCTTGTGCTCTTAGCTTTTGAAATCATCATACCCGCTGCCGGGCGCGCCTGCAAGCGACGCCTCGCAAGTGGCGGCGAATAGGACATAGGATATTTACCACAGAGACACTGAGGACACAGAGATTTTTGCGCGCTTGGCGGCTTTTAGTAAGCACACAGGCGTAATCACTCTGCTTTAGTCTGTCATCGGAAAGTAAGATTTCTGTGCTAAGCTAGGCGCATGTTTCCGCTTGATTAGCCTAGGGGAGTGTTATGCCGCTTCGTTTCTTCTCCTTGATTGTATGTTTGTTCTTGCTCGCGCCCAGCCTCGCCCAAAGCAGCGAGGCGGAAGTTATCCTCCAACATGAAGCGGGCGTGGTAACCGCCGCCTGGAACAGCGACGAAACCCAGATACTCACGGCGACCGAGCGCGGCGCAGTGCAAGTGTGGGCGCTGCCAGCGGGCGAATTATTGCTGACGATTGAACACGGCGGCATCCCTTTGACGCACGCGCTGTGGGTGGCGGCTGGCGCGCAGATACTCTCCGCCGATGAAAGCGGCAGCGTCCGCTTGAGCGCGGCGCATGATGGCAGCGAGCTGCGGCGCTGGCAATTCGCTGGCATGCCGGTCGCCCTCGAAGTTGCTGCCGATGGCGGCAGCGCGATGGTATTCACAGATAGTGGCGGCGGCGCGCTGCTCCCGCTGACGGCGGGCGGGCAGAGCATGGAATTTGCCGCCAGCGGCGCAATCAGCGGCGCCTCTTTGAGCACTGATGGCAGCCGCCTGCGCGCCTGGACAGAAGAGGGCGCTGTCTTCAGCTGGCACTTGGAAGCGGGCACCGCCGAAGAAACGCGCCCGCCCCACCGCGGCTTGCTGCTCGGCTTACAATGGAGCGCGGATGATGCCCGTGTGCTGGCTTGGTTCGCGGATGGGCTGGTCAATCTCTATGAATCCGACGGCGTCAGCATCGGCCGCGGGCGCATCAGCGGGCTGCGCCACAACAGTTTTGTGCAGCGGGCGATATGGTCGCGCGATGAATCGATGGTGATGTCCTGGGCGGGCGATGACACTGTGCATATCTGGTCGGCGCGGGACGGGCGCTCCCAGCAGGTCTATCGCCACGAGGATTGGGTTATCGGCGCCCGTTGGGATCATGACGAGCGCCGTGTGCTCTCCTGGTCGCATATTTATGTCTATCTCTGGGACGCTGACGGCTTTGTCAAGCGCTTCCGCCATCGCAATCTGCTGCGCGGCGCGGTTTGGGATGCGGCGGGGGAGCGCGTTTTGTCCTGGTCTTGGGATGGCACCGCGCGCGTCTGGAAAGTGTAACTCGGCGCTAAAGCATCTGCCCGAGGGCGGCGACAACCGCCAGCGGCGTCAACAAGCCGATGCATTCGCCAACCAGGATTTGGCTGGCGGTATGCCGCTTGAGCAGCAGGCGCGCCAATGCCACCAGCATCAGCAGCGGCACAAAAACCAGGCTTTGGCGGAGGCCGAATATCAAAGCGTTGGCGGAGATGATGCTGGACATCGCCATTGTATGCAGGCTGATGTGGATGAAAAATGTGCCGATGAGCATGATAGTCAGCTCCACGATGCTGACAAGGGTGACCAACTGCAGGATCAAGTCGGCGTCAAAATAGTGCAGGCAGGCTTGCAGCATAAGCCCGGCGACAATGGCGATGGCATAAGGCACGGTGCGCTCGTGGCTGTAGCGCATGTGCATATCGCTGATAGCGCCGCGGCGCACCTGCCAGGCGACATAGAGCATCGGCGCGACGCAAATGCAGAGCACAAAAAGCGCGGCGAATGTGATGGTTTCCGCGCGCCGCGCCTCCCGCGATAGCGCCAGGCAGATCACCCACAGCGCCCAGAGTACCGGCGGGCTGAACAGCGTTGAGACGACATAAGCCCAAAAGTATGGCTCGGCTTGCGCCCGCTGACGAAGGGCAGCCGGCAGCGGCAAGCGGATGTGCATAATCGTCGTCTCTGGTATCCGGTTCCACAAGCAGTATAACAAATCGGCGCGGTTTTCACTAGCGCGGCGCATTGGCTGACGCCGCGCCTACGCAGCGGCGGCGTTTCGCCACCGCTATCCCGCGGGCGCAGCCTTCCTGCGCCTTGCCATGCTAGGCTAAGCGCGAGCTTACAAATATTCGGCGTCACGATTGCCCGCTGCCGCCCGCGCCGGGGATTGGGGATTGCTATGTTCAGGATGCTCTTCGCGGCGCTGCTGCTGGCAGCCGCGCTGCCCAGCTTCGCGCAGGCTGCCCTGCCCCATTTCCATGGCTTGAGCAAGTGGGGCTGCGATGGGCAGTATGCGGTGACGAAGCAATGGACAGCCGTCCCCGGGGCGCAGAGCTACCAAGTCGCCAGCTCCAGCGACATTTTTGCCGACCCGGCGGGCTTCGACTGGCATGATGTCGGCGATGCGCTGGAATATCGATTCCCGCTGACGCAGGGCACGGTATACGCACTGTATGCGCGCGCGGTCAGCGCGGGGCAAGCTGGGGCTATCGGCTATGCCCGCTATGTGCGCCAGAGCAGCTCCGGCGCTTGCCTTATCGGCAGCGGCGCGGCTGGCTACAGCTGAGCCCGCGTTTGGCGGCAGGAGTGGCAGCGCGCAGTCGCCAAATCCAACAAGCTCTGCTAGAGTTGAGGGCGATTAAGCGCCATCCATGCAGGAGGCATTTAATGCCATCTCGCGCTGCAAATTGGGGGCAGATCCTCCCCTGCCTGATGCTGCTGGCGGCTATTGTTTTTTGCGCCGGCTGCTCACTGAGCGCCCATACCAGCGCCGCCGCCCGCTTTGACGGAGCGCCCGTTGTGCAGATCGCAGCGCCCCAGCCCGAGCAGGTATTCCAGGCAGGCGCGCTGCTCATCCTGCAAGCGCGCGTGGATAATGCGGGACCAGACCTGGCGCGGGTCAGCGTTTGGCTGGATGAGGCGCTGCTGGGCGCAAAAGACTTGCCCAACAGCAGCAATGCCGATTCGCTGCCCTTGACGATTGACTGGCAAACCAGCCAGCCGGGGCGCTTCACATTGTCCGTGCGGGCGGAGCGCGCCGATGGCAGCGAGGGGCGCGCCGATGTCGCCGTGCAGGTTGTCGCCGGCAGCAGCGCCGAGCTGCCAACCGCGCCCCCGCCTGATAGCAACGCGCCCGCAGAAGACGGGTTGACGCCAACGGACGACGGCATCAACTTGAAGCTGGTTGCGCTGGCGCTGGAGCCGCCGGCGCCAGTCTGCCGCGAGAGCGTTACCATCACGGCGACAATTCAGAACGCGGGGGCTGCGGACGCTTCCATTGTCGGCTTTATCGGTTGGGAGTTCATACGGCTCAGCACGGGCGATATCTTCGAGAGCAAAAGCGCGCCAGTGGCGCAAAGCCTCGCCGCGGGCACCAGCGCCGAAATCCCTTTCAGCGACAGCGTCTCCCGCCATCATGGCGAAGAATTGCGCCTGCGCGTGACGATTGACAGCGATAATCTTGTGCCGGAGTCCAACAAAGAGGACAACAGCCACAGCATCGATTTCACGCTTGCGCCCGGCAGCTGCTAAAGCCGCTGGCGGCAAGCCCGAAAGGCGGAAACCATTGGCTTCGATACTGGTATGCAACGATGATGGCTATGATGCGCCGGGCATTTTGGCGCTGGCGGAAGCCATGCGGAGCCTGGGCGCGGTGCAAGTTACGGCGCCGGCGCGTAATCAAAGCGCCAGCGGGCACAAAATTTCGCTGCATCAAGACTTGAACTATGCGCGCCGCAGCATCGGCGCTGGCATCCCGGCGCTGGTCGTGGACGGCTCGCCGGCGGATTGCATCGCGCTGGCGCTGCTGGGTTTGGTGGCGGAGCAGCCGGATATTGTTGTCTCGGGCATCAACCGCGGCGAAAATATGGCGCAAGATTTGACCTACAGCGGCACAGTCACGGCGGCGCTGGAAGCAGCTATCGGCGGCGTTCCCGCCATCGCCTTCTCGCTGGCTAATCACACTGCCGATAGCCCGGCGGACTATCGCGTGGCGGCGCAGGTGGCGCTGACGATTGCGGGTTATGCGCTGCGGCAGGGCTTGCCGCCCTTCACCATTCTTAATGTGAATATCCCGCCGGCAGCCCGCGTTGAGGACCTGCGCGGCATCCGCCTGACGCGGCAGGGGCTGCGCATTTATCGCGACCGCCTGGAAGCGGTTGCCGCGGGCATCGCGCGCATCGGCGGGGAGCCGCCCGGCGCCAACACCGATGAGCTGGGCAGCGATGTCTGGGCGGTGCATCGGAATTATGTAAGCGTTACGCCGGTGCACCTCGATATGACGGCGCATCGCTTTCTGGCGCCGTTGGAAGCCTGGGAGCTGCGGCTGCCCTGAGCGCGCTGCCAGTAATCGCCAGGCAATTCCATAAGGCAGGGAGAAAGGCAAAGAGCGATGAATATTCTCAAGAGCTTGTTTGGCGGCGGCGGGCGTGATGAAGACCGCGGCATCTATTTTTATGTGCGTCCGAAGATGTGCCGGGAAATCTTGCGCATCCGTGTTGACCCGCTGAATGATTTATCGCGGACCGATGATGGCAAGGGCTATTGGTGCCGCAAGCTGGCGAGCGCGGCGCGCTGCCCCTTCCAGGCGGAGGCGACGCTGCATTTTGACAAGCGCAAGCAGTACACTGGCGGCGAGGTGGAGAATGGCGAGCTGGTCAGCGAGGCGGCGTGGCGGGCGCAGCGGGAGAAGGCGGGGGCTTAGGCGTCATCTTCGCCGGTGAATCGGGTCATGTCGGTGTCTTCGGTCCAGTATTTGCCGTCGGGGAGGATAGTTGAAAGTGGGAAAAACTGAGCGCCGGAGAAATCTGCGCCTGTCAAGTCGGCCTCGGTAAAATCGGTTTCATTCAGATTGGTGTTCGACAGATCTGCATCAGATAGATTGGCACCCTCAAAACATGCTTTTGCCAGGTTGGCATTTCGGAATGAGACTTTTGATAGATGTGCGCTTCTCAGGTTCGCCTTTGCCAAGTTCACATTATCCCAAGACTGCCCTTCTTCATATGTTAAATCATCCGCGACCTCGGCATGTATTGCTTCCAAATTAGCGCCAGGCATGTCGGCGTTTGCAAATATTGGGCGCATGAACTCAGATTTTGAAAAATCTACGCCCTGCATTTTCGCGCCTGAAAAATCACAGTCCAGCAGGTGGCAATTTGTTACAATTGCCGCGTCGAGAATCGCGCCAACAAAAGAAGCACCAATCCGCGAACCAAAAAAGTTTGCTCTGGTCAAATCTGCCTTAGTGAAGTTTACATCATACCCAAGATAAGTTTGCTGCAAATTCGCCCCTCGTAATATCGCATAGCTAAAGTTCGCTTTGTGGGGTGCAAATGTCTGCATGCAGTCAAACAACTCATCATTGTCCAAAATGTCCCAACTCAGTATTTCGATATCAAACGATTGCCATCCCAAATCATCATCGACGAAATCTATATGCTTGGGATTGCTTATGTCTACGCCAGTCAAATCGGCATGGCTAAAGTCTGCATCTATAAATTTGGCATAGCGCAGGTTCGCCCTCACCAACTTAGCGCGTGAAAGGTTCGATTTCGTCAGATTCGCCATTATTAGCTTGGCATCGGACATTTCCGCATGAATTAAATTCGAGCCACTAAGATCCGCGCTTGTCAAATCCGATTTCGACAGCTTTGTGTAGGATAAATCTCTATCAGCCAAGCGTACATTCTGCAATTTTGAACCTTCCAAATTCGCGCCCTGCAAGTCAGCCAGATGCAGATTTCTCCCGTTCCCGACTATGCCCGATAAATCGAGACCGCTAAGGTCAACGCGAACTTGCGCATTGTCTTCGTCGTCTTCCGCTGGTTGCACTTCGGATACAGGTTCATCGTTGTCGGTGATAGTAGCCTGCTCTATCTGGGGCTCGGGATTGCCTTCTTCGGCTGCCGAACTGTATAACTTGCGACCGAATTCCAGTTTAATCTCTTCAATTTTCGCGGCTTCTTCTTTTGCTTTTACTACCATCAATATTCGAAAAGCTGTATCTGCTAGGCTGTAAACATCTTCATAACTTATCGAAGTTCCAGATTTCTCGTGTGCGACAAAGATGTTTCGGGCATTCTGTATTTCATATAAATAGTTTCTAGCATTTGCAATTGAAATGTTCTTATCAGCCTTATGAGCTTTATGGCCGAGTTTCGACGAAAATAACTCATCCCATTGGCTTTGGATTGCTCTTAGCCAAGCTTGCAAGTCTAAGTCTTTCCTTGCTTGCTCCTCATCTCTATATGTGACTGACAAGCCTAAGGTTCTTTGGAGTTCGACAAGATACCCATTACGGGAATATCGCTGCTTATACTGCTTAAGAACATACCTACCCAGCCCGTCTCGAACAGCCCTTAGAATGTCAAGAGTTGCTATTGAAATTTCCTGACTTTGCATGACAGCCTCGTGCATTTTGTCAATAGAGCATATTTCTGCGCCCGCAGCCTAAAGTTTACCTATTCCTTAATACTGCGGCAAGATGCCAAGCTCAAGGGAGCACTACCCCAAGAACTCGAAACTCCCGCCAAGCCCACAAAAATCTCTACGCCCTTTGTGCCTTTGTGGTGAAACAACCTGTCCAAAACTCGCCACGCCCACTTCAACACATATAAGCGCTTTGCGCGGCGATATGGTATTATCGGGCGCAATCTCTCACAAGCAAAGCTTGGCTGATGACAACCTTTCTGCTCATACGACATGCGGTGAACGACTTTGTCAAGACGGGCAAGCTCGCCGGCAGGCTGGAAGGCGTGCGCCTCAACGCCGAAGGGCAGGCGCAGGCGCAGGCGTTGGGGGCGCGTTTGGCGGCGGCGCCGCTGGACCACATCTACGCCAGCCCCATCGAGCGCACTATGGAGACTGCCGCCGCCATCGCCCAGCATCACCCGCGGCTGGCGGTCGAGGCGAATTGGGACATCGGCGAGGTGCTCTATGGCGATTGGCAGGGCAAGAAAATTGCCGATTTGCAGCGGCGCAAAATGTGGAGCGTCGTGCAGGAATATCCTTCGCGCGCCCGCTTCCCGGCTGGGGAGAGTTTGCGCGGCGCGCAAACCCGCATCGTCGACGCGCTGGAAGGCTTCGCCCAGAAGCATCCCGAGCAGATGATTGCCCTGGTATTCCATGCCGATTTGATAAAGATGGCGCTGGCGCATTACCTGGGCATGCACCTGGATGTCTTCCAGCGCATCGTGATATCCCCGGCGTCGCTAAGCATCGTGCGGCTGGGGCATAGCCGCCCCTTCATCGTGGGCATGAACGACATCGCCCACCTGCGGCCGCTCGAGCAGAAGCCAAAATCCCCCGCCGCGAAGCCCGCGGGCGCGGGGTAGAATTTCAGCCAAGACCAGGACAAGGCAACGCGTTCGTCACTGGCGCGGTCGGAGGCAACAATGGGAAATGTTATCGAGCTGAATCCGGTCGATTTTGTGACGGTTGGCACCATCGGTCCCAAGGGCAACCGCACCTTTCACTTGCAGGCGGGCAAGGACAACCGCATCATCTCTTTCACTATCGAAAAGGAGCAGGCGCAGGCGCTGTCCGCCGCGATTACTGAGATGCTGGATGATATTCTTGACGCGAAAGACGACCGCAAAACCGATGTCGATTTCAGCCGCATGGATATGGATTTGCGCGAACCAATCGAGCCGCTCTTTCGCATAGCCCAGATGGGCTTGGCATACGACGCGAACTCTGACAAAGTCATCCTGGTCGCGCAAGAACTGTCGCCGCAAGCCGACGAGGAAGCTCCAGACGATGACGAGCTGGACACCCTCGATGACTATGAAGAGGCGGAAGCGAAATCCGCGTTCAATCTCTTCCAAGCCAGCAGCAGTGAGCCGCAAATCGTGCGCATGTGGTGCACGCGGGAGCAGATGCGCGCCCTCAGCCTGCAGGCGATGGACACAGTAAAATCAGGCAGGCCCGACGCCAAACAGAACGGGCGCATCATCTTCTATTGGACTTGATTGCGCCGCCGCCAATCAGAATCAGCCGCGAAGAAACGCGATAGCGAGGGCGCATGATGCTCAAAAGCCTCCGCCAGATGACAGCAGAAGAATACTTGGCATTCGACGAAGCCAGCGAAATGCGTCACGAATTCATTGACGGAGACCTTATTCCCATGTCCGGTGGCAGCAGAAAGCACAGTAGCATCATCGCTTACACTATCGCCGCGCTCATCAATTTGCTGGCTGATTCCAATTGCGAGGTCCACACCAATGATATGCGTGTGCGCGTCGCTGGCTCGCGCTATGTGTATCCCGATGTCAGCGTCGTTTGCGGGGAAGCCCGATTCGCGGACGAGCGGGAAGTGGTCTTGCTTAATCCGACAGTTGTGGTTGAGGTGACATCGCCCTCGTCCTACAGCTATGACCATGTGGACAAGTTGGCTTTCTACAGCGCCCTGCCCAGCGTGCAAGGCTATTTGATACTCGACCAGGAGCGCGTCTTTGCCGATTGGTACCGCCGTGACCAGGGCGGCTGGAACTTAAAGCAATTCAGCAGCGCGGCAGACGAAATTGCGCTTGAGCCCTTGGGCTGCCGCCTGCCCCTCACGCAGGCCTACCGCGGCGTCAATTTTGCCCGCGGATAGTAAGAGCAGCGCATCGGCAGATGCCAAATTGACATCCTGCCCTTTGTGTCTTTGTAGTGGCAACATATTCTCCGTCCGCCGCTCCCGCCGCCTTGCAGAGCGAAGCGCCGAGGCGGTACAATGAAAACATCCCGCCCAGACAAGGGCATGCCGCATGACCGATATCCGCGTCTATACCGCCCGCGCCCTTGATGAGCCTGTCCGCCTCCCGCTGGAAGAGGCGCTGCACACTATAGAATGCGGCGAGATGGACGAAGAAGTCGGCTTGATGCGCTGGGGCTCGAATTATACCTTCCTCGTCACCCTCGTTTGCGATGGCGCTGGCTTGCTGGCGATTTATAAGCCGCGCGATGGCGAGCGCCCGCTGTGGGACTTTCCCGATGGCACGCTCTGCAACCGGGAAACCGCCGCCTATTTGACCTCCAAGGCGCTGGGCTGGGGACTTGTCCCACCCACCGCGCTACGCGCTGGCACCCGCGGCATCGGCTCGGTGCAGCTGTTTATCGATCACGACCCGGAAACGCATTATTACACCTTCGACCGGGCGCGCCTGGAGCGGCAGCTGCAGCGCATGGCGATATTTGACGCCATCGCCAACAATGCCGACCGCAAGGGCGGGCATTGCCTCATCGATACGGAAGAGCGCCTTTGGGGCATCGACCACGGCTTGACCTTCAACGCCAGCGAAAAGTTGCGCACGGTCATTTGGGAATACGCGGGCATGCCGATACCCGCCGCAATCCTGGCGGATTTACATACTTTCTGCGCGCGGCTGGACGATGATGACGACGCCTACACCCGCGCAATGCGGGGGCTGCTTTCCACAAGCGAGCTGCGCATGCTGCGGCGGCGTGTGCAGGAGCTGCTGGCTGATGGCAGGTTTCCGCTGCCGGGACCGGGTCCCAACCGTCCCTGGCCCGCGGTTTAGCAATGACCGTTACAGTGGGAGCGCGTTCTTCAAATGGTCTCTCAACTGAAGCAAATACGCTGGATCAAGATGTGGCACTACGGTGGCAAACAATAAGTGAAAGTTAAGGAACTCACGATCATCAAATTCGGTAACGCTGTTTGCAAGATGCTCCTTGCCGGAATCGGTAATGATGCGATGTTCGTGTCTTACAGTCTCTTCTTCCAAATTTGGCCGTAACCGAGCCTCACCTACAGTAAGTACTTTCCGTGAGTTTCCCTGCATCTCAACAAACCTATCTCTTCGATACAGTCCATCAGGGACGACGTTTTCAATCTTATCCAGACACGCATCGGAGAAATACCATTCAATTTGAAGATTTTGATTTTTCGCATGTTGTCTGCGATTATAGAAAGGGGGTATTGGTAGCGTAAGCGCCATTACTTGATTTGCCAGGATACATTGTTTATTTAAGTCTCGGCTATTGTCTTGAACTGAGTGCCTCCGGCACTTCTTTATTCTCTTAAAAGCTATTATACCTTCGTGATCATTGTCTAACACGGCGCACATCCTGTTTTCGTTTATCCCGATCCACTCCAATGTACGCGCTTTGACTCTGTCAGAACCTTCTTCGTCAACTATCTTGAATGGTATGTGCCCACCATACAGCCGTTTCCAGGCTTCTTTGAGGATTTTCTTGTCAGATTTGCCTTCTACAAGTAATGTCGGCTTGGTAAGTAGTCTGTTTTCCTCCTTGAGGCGGCAGTTCTCGGCATCTCTTTCTTGGATCATCTTTCTCATTTTGCAGTCGAATTCTTCTGCAATTTGGAAGAATCCCAGCTCTTCCGGCAATAGAGGCTCATTGCTTCCCGATCCTCGCACCGAAACCGCCTGAACATTCGTAACCGCTTCCTCGTGATCAGTACTTTCGTACCTTGCTTGCCCTTTATATGTCCTGTAAATTGATGTCCTATTGTTGCGCATGGCCACAAATGCAGGCGAATGCGTACTAATGAAAATCTGTGCATCGTGCGAGTACAAGCGGTAAATCTCATCGGCCAACTCGGTCGACTTTATATACTCCAATGAATTCTCTGGTTCCTCAAGCGCCCAAAAATAGAAATCTCTGCTTTCTCTACTCAAATAAGACAAAATCGCAGGCACGGTCATGCTCTGGATCCCATCGCCACGGAAGTATAATGGTATATTCCCCTGTGTGCGAAATGTAGCCGATTCCAACAACGTGCGCATGCTACTTGGCAGCTGCAATTCGAAATCTAGGTTGGTAACCGTTTGTAGTTTGGCGATCAATTGCGCGCTCCTATTGCTTATTACGCGCTCTACCTGGCTACTCGCCTTTTCCAATTCAGCGCTGGGATGATTGGCAAGAGTAGCTGCAAGATTTTGGACCAGATGTCTAAAGTAGGCCTGACCCCGTATTGCGGGAACATAGAAGAAACGGCAGCGTTTAAGAAACTTTGTAACTACACTCTTCTTTCGGCCATCGGAAATAGCGCCACTTACGTCACCGAAAGTTTCCCGCGGCTGTGTCAGATGGTCTTTGTCCCACTGTCGCTCGACCCAAATCTTCTCAGGCAAGCTGGGATATCTATCTCTTGGAGGCTCAAATGTCAACTTTACAGCTATTAACTTTCTAGTCTTCCAGTTTCTTGGCTTGTTAGCATGAAAAGTGTTGGTGTCTTGCTCGAAATCCAAATCAGTCTGCCAATCAACCCGATTACTAAAAAACAGGTTTAGCGCCTTGATTACATTTGACTTGCCGACGTCATTCAATCCAGAAAAGACATTGACATGAGACAATTCGTCAAAGTCCAATCTGTAAATCGAACGGAAGTTTTTGATTTCGATTTGCTTGATAAAATCCATTATAGCTAGGTTGTTGAAATCGATAACCGTTGCAGACTTTAGCCCATACATTTCTAATTGTGAATGCGCAACTCTGGTTTCACTTGACTATGGTATAATCGCCCGCAATCCACTCACAGACGAGGATTGCCCATGCCCATCACAACCCGCGGACGCTGGTTCATCGACGAAACGGGACGCACCCGCATCCTGCACGGCGTCAACCTGAGCGGCGGCAGCAAAGTCCCCGCAGACCCGCCCGGCTTCACCCACCTGCCCGAGTCTCTCAGCGAAAAACAGGCTGTCTCCTTCATCGGCCGTCCCTTCCCGCTGGAAGAAGCGGACGAGCACTTCGGGCGGCTCAAGCATTGGGGCTTGGATTTTCTGCGCTTCATCGTCACTTGGGAAGCGCTGGAGCACGCGGGCGCGGGCATCTATGACGAAGACTACCTTGATTATCTCGCCGCCTTGCTGGAAAAAGCCCAAGCCTACGATTTGCATTTTGTTATCGACCCGCACCAGGATGTCTGGAGCCGTTTTTCGGGCGGCGATGGCGCGCCCGCCTGGACCTTCGACGCCGCCGGGCTGGATGTAACGCGCTTTTCAAAGACGGGCGCCGCCCTGCTCCATCGCGACCAGCCGGACGATTTCCCGCAGTTGATGTGGGCGAACAACTATTATCGCTTCGCCGCCTTTACCATGTTCACGCTATTCTTCGGCGGCGAGACCTTCGCGCCCGATTGTCTTGTAGATGGGCGCAATATCCAGCAGTATCTGCAGGAGCATTATGTCGCCGCCTACGCGCGTCTGGCGCAGCGCTTGCGGCAGCTGCCGAATTTGCTGGGCTTCGGCGCGATGAACGAGCCGCATTACGGCTTAATCGGCGTGCCTGACTTGCGCCGGCTCGACCATTTGGCATTCCAACGCGGTGTGATGCCGACACCGGCGCAGGCGATCTTCCTCGCCAATGGTTTCGCCCAGGACTGCGCCGATTTCGGCAGCCCGTTGCCCAGCCTCCCACAGCAGCGCGAGCGCAGCGTGCGGCTCGACCCCGCTGGGCAGACGGTGTGGAAGGCGGGCTGTGACGATGTCTGGCGGGCGCATGGCATTTGGGGGCTGGATGGCGAGGGGCAGCCGCAGCTGCGCCGTCCCGCGCATTTCGCCCGCGCCGATTTCCCGCAGGATTTCCTCAAGCCTTTCTGCGAGCGCTTCGCCGCGGGCATCCAGGCGGTTTTGCCCGAGGCGCGCATTTTCATCGAGGCGGAGCCATTCGCGCCGCCGCCGCATTATGAGGACGCCAGCAAGCTGGTGTATGCGCCGCATTTCTACGACGGCATCACACTGTTCACGCGCCGCTTTAGTCCGCAGCTCAACTTTGATTTCGGCAGCCGCCGCCCGATAGTGGGCGAGCCGAATATCCGCCGTTATTTCAGCCAGCAATTTGGGCGCTTTCGCCAATATGCCGAGGCGACCATGGGCGATGTGCCGATACTCATCGGCGAATTTGGCATTCCTTTCGATCTCAATGGCGCCGCCGCCTATCAAAATGGTGATTTCTCGTCCCATGCCAAAGCGCTGGATTACAACCTGGGGGCGCTGGACGAGCATCTGCTGAGTTACACCATTTGGAATTATACGCCCGACAACAGCAATGCCCGCGGCGACAATTGGAACGGCGAAGATTTGTCCATTTTCAGCCGCGACCAGCAAGAGGACCCCGCCGACATCAATTCTGGTGGGCGGGCGCTTTCGGCGCTGCTGCGCCCATACGCGCGTAAGGTCGCTGGCGAGCCGCTGAACATGCGCTTTGACCGCGCCAGCCGCCTCTTCACTTTCAGCTTCCGCCATGACAGCGAAGTTACCGAAGCGACCGAGATTTTCGTGCCGGCGGCGCAATATCCCGAGGGTTTTCGCGTCGAGATCAGCGATGGCGAATACGAGTTCAAGGAGGAGGAGCAACTGTTGCTCTATCGTCACAGCGGCAAGGACATGCCACATCTGGTGCGGGTGATATCGAAGGCGGCGGCACCCGCCCCGCTCTCGCCCTGGGACAAGCTGGCGCTGGTGGGCGTGGCGCTGGCGTGTGTGTTGTATCTGTTGCGGCGGGTGGGGAGGAGAGGGAAGAGCGATTGAGTATGTTATTTGATAAGGCAATCTACGCTGTTTCTCTGAATGGCGATGTTAGGCAGTATTTTGAGACAAGTATCCAGCGCTTGCAAGAAGCTCGGCTTGATATACGAAACAAGGCAATGCTTGAAGACTTGTTCAAGGGCAGAAATCCGCTTTTTCTGCGGTCGACCAGAAAAGTCGCTTCTAAGCTGGTGAGCTATTGTCTGGACACTTATCTGCTGTCAGCTGACGAGATTCTTTTTGAAGACTTATCACGCGAATTGTCGGTTTTCGAGGCTCAGCGCAGCCTGCAATTGCTAGAATCTTGCGCCTTCGCTGAAGTATTTGCTCAAGACGCTCTGCCATTGCGGATTGAATTGTTGGAAGCGCAGGACCGAGCAAATAACCGACTGACGCATCAGTTCTGCATGGAGTTATGCGACGAAGACTCTAGAATCAACTGGAGTCGGCTGACAAATTTCATTGTCGCATGTGGAAACGGAAGCGAAAAAGTATAGTGCTCGACCGAGATTCTTATTACTTTGGGGTTTGTGGTCGCGGCCAGATTTCGATAAAGCGTTCAATGAGCATTTGCGCTCGCTCTAGTATTTCGGCTTGTGTCCATTGATTTTGTTTAAGGACAAATTTGTTGAGTCCCAAGTTGCTGCCACCAAGGTCAGCGTATATCGCTCTCTTATCATGAAATGATTTTGCTCCTAACTCCGGGTTGTATCCCGATAATGTGAGGTTTCCTATTGAATGCAGATAAGTTTTATGAATTTGATCCGCTTCACCGCCGAGCATTGCGCGCCATTCTAGTGATAAGTCCTCTTTTCTGGGCATGATGTGTTCAATCTGAATGGTATTAGGATCGCTGAGGTCAACTTGCTCTTTGTGTCCAAAAGAAAGTTCTAGCTGCTCCAGGATCAAGCGGGTCTTTTTTCGTTCTCGCTGGTAAAGAGGGAATCCCATTAGGGCAATGCGGATTTGATGGTCTGTTGGCCACTCCTTGCCCTCAAAGTGAGCCCACAGTTGTTGCAAATCTTTGGACTTGCTGATCGCCTGCGCAAAGTCAAGCCCATAGCCCCTAGTTCTAAGTCGCATGATTGAACGCCGCAAAATAAAACTTTCAACCGCATTCAAAATATTAAGAAATTCGTCTTCAGAGATATGGTACGGATGCTGCTGGTCATCATACCGTGCATACATTGAAATCAAAAAGGGGATAGCAGTTTTTGCGTCCAGGCTTGCAAACCGTTCAAATGCCGCTTTCAATTTTGCACTGGGTTCGAGATCCGCATGGACAATTCTTAGATAATACGACGCATATCGTTTCTGATCTTCAACGAGAAGACGAAGCGCTTCCAATTTCGCCTCACCCTCATTCGTGTCGCACTGAAGATTTCCCACACGAGCATCAAACTCGTCCTTGTACTTGGAATACACTAAACGTTTTGCAAAGTACTCTTGCTTCGCAATCAAATAACGGTAGTAGAAATCTTCCAGTTCTTTCGCGTTTAGCTGACCATTTTCTTTTTCAGCGAATAGTTGCTCAAACGGCTCCCACTCTTCATGAAAGAACTTATCTTGCATTTCGCTTGTAGACAGTGGCATCAGTGCAAAGTTTCGAATCAGATCCGCGACAAAGAGCAGCTTCCCTTTGAAATTCATGCTCTCGTAAATCTTTGTAGGATCGTCCATATCTTCCAAGGTGATAGAAACGAATTTTATTCGGGCAACAATCACCGTGTAGATCTCGTTGAGAATAGCGAAAGTTTCCCGCTCTCCGGTTCGCAATTCTCTCCTAACTTGACCCAAGAAAAACTTGTACGCTTTGACAATTTTATGTTTATCGAAAAGTAATGTTGACGCTGAACTCACAATTAACTCAAAAGCGGTTCTGTCAGATGCTCTCGGCAATATCCTGCGCTCTGTTTTGCCATCATTTGTCGTAAACGATATAAGCTCGTCTACGGATGAAACGAAGTGTTCAAGTTCATGTTTTCTGGCAATATCACGCAGGGCGCATAACAATATCGAAAGTGTGACCAATCGTTGTTGACCGTCGATCACCAAGTATTTTTCTGGGAGATATGCGCCTGTTTTTCCCTTATCAATTATCATTGGTCCTAAAAAATGTTCCGGGCTTTTGTCCCCTTCATTTATTAGCGCTCTAATATCATCCCATAATGCTACCCAATTTTTTTGCGTCCACGAGTACGGTCTCTGGAAAACTGGGATGATGTGCTGCGCTTTTACCAAAAGCATTTCGCCCAGAGTCTTTTTATAAGTGTGCATACTTGCCTCCGACATCCTGCTTGTGCCCCAAGCCATACAGCTTAGCTACGAAAATTGGCGCATAGCGAATATATTCTATCGTATGCTATTCTTCTGTTCAACACATTTTGACTGACAGAAGTCGCTCCCTTGCGCCGACACTAAATACCTTAAACCAATACAGAAAGGACAGCCCCATGAACTACGACCTCGCATCTGTCGATTACATCCTCGAAACCACCCGCAGCGTGCGCAAGCGCCTCGATCTCACGCGCCCGGTTGACCGAGAGACGGTGGCGCGCTGCCTGGACATCGCCATCCAAGCGCCCACCGGCAGCAACCGCCAAGGCTGGAGCTGGCTCATCGTCACCGATGCCGAAAAAAAGGCGCGCATCGGCGACTATTACAAGCAGTCTTGGTACGCCTATGCCGGCGTGGCGGCGCGCTCGGCACCAGGGGAAACGCCATCGCCGCAGATGCGGCGCGTCATCAGCTCGGCGCAATACCTGGCGGACCACATGCACGAGGCGCCGATGATGATTTTCCCCTGCGTGCAGGGGCGCCCCGGCGGCGACAGCGCCGCGGCAAACGCTGGCTTGTACGGCTCCATCATTCCTGCCGCCTGGTCGCTGATGCTGGCGCTGCGGGCGCGCGGCATCGGCGCGGCTTGGACGACGCTGCACCTCAGCTATGAGCGGGAATGCAATGAGATACTGGGCATCCCGGCGGATGTTACGACGGCGGCGCTGCTGCCTGTCGCTTATTTCCGCGGCGAGACCTTCCAAAAAGCTGACCGCATCCCCGCCAGCGAGCTCACCTATTGGGAGACCTGGGGCAGCCGCTAGCGGCATCCGCCCGCCTACACCGGGCAATCGCAGCTGAGTATTTTATCTACCGAGTACACGAAGTACACGAAGTTTTTGTCGCATATTCACAAATGCTTGACCAGCGCAAATTCGGTTGTATAGTAAGAATAGTGACCGAAGTGGGCGCAGAGTCAGGCGGGATTTGTGATGTCCGCAGCGCAGCAATCCGATGCTATCCGCCGCTTTGACGCGACCGATCGCTACCTTCGCAACTGTGAAGCGGCGCAAGCGCGCTATGCGGTGCCGCCAGTCGATTTCGCCCAATGGAGCTTGGACACAGTCGCCTGGCAAGGCGATGAAGCTATCCTCGATATAGGCGCGGGCGGCGCTGGGCAGGCTATCCGCCTCGCAAAGGCGCGGCCGGGCTTCAGCTTCTACGCCGTCAGTCTGTCGCCGGGCGTGCTGCGGCGCTATCCTGGCGGCGACCGCCTGGCGCAGGGCAACCCGCTGCGGCTGCCCTACGCGGATAACAGCTTTGACCTGGTGCTGGCGAACCACATCCTGTATCACCTGCCGCAGATTGACGGCTGTCTGCGAGAAATCAAGCGTGTGCTCAAGCCGGCGGGGCGGCTCTTGGCGACCACTGACAGCCTGCACAGCCTGCCGGAGCTGCAAGTACTTTTGCGGCGCGCCATCGTTTTGCTCAGCGATAATGGCGCGCGCATTGCCCCGCCGTCCCTGCCCTGCGATTCCTTCGCCCTGGAGAATGGCACACGCATCCTCTCGCACCATTTTTATGCGGTTGTCCGCCACGATTTGCCCTGCAACCTGGTCTTTGAAGATGTCGACGCGGCGATAGACTACCTGGATGGCATGCGCGACCTGCGGCAGCAAGACCTGCCCCAAGATGTCAGCTGGGACGACATTCTGTTGATTATGCGCCAACAGTTGACGCAGCTGCTGCACCTGCTGGGCAAATTGGAAATCCATACCACCTGCGGCGTCTTGCTCGCCAGCGACTGCGGCGATTTCATCCATGAATTCGTCAGCCGCGAGCAGGAAGATTCCGCCAGCTAGCAAGCGTTTCAACAGATAGGGCAAAAGCATGTCGGTGCTTTCTTTTGGCGAACTCCTGATTGATTTCGTCGCGCTGGAACAGGGGCGGACTGTCGGCGAGGCATCGGGCTTTGTCAAAGCGCCGGGGGGCGCGCCCGCCAATGTCGCCGCCGCTGTCGCCCGCCTGGGGCATGCCAGCGCCTTCATGGGGCAAGTCGGCGATGACCCTTTCGGGCGGCATCTCGCGGGCGTCCTGGCGGCGGCAGCGGTGGATATCAGCGGCTTGACATACTCCCGCGAGGCGCGCACGGCGCTGGCATTCGTCGCCAACACCGCTGATGGCGACCGCAGCTTTATGTTCTATCGCCACCCCTCGGCGGATATGCTGATGACGGCGGATGAAGTCGATACCGCCGTGATTGACGCTTACGCCGCCTTCCACTATGGCAGCATCACCTTTATTCACGAGCCAGCCGCCTCCGCCCTGCGTCTGGCGCTGGAGCATGCGGTGGCGCGCGGCAAATTCATCTCCTATGACCCGAACCTGCGTCTGCCACTCTGGCAGAGCGCCGCCGCCGCCAAGGCGGGCATGCTCGCGGGGCTGCCCTACGCCAATCTGCTGAAAATCAGCGAAGAAGAGCTGGAATTTCTGACGGGCAGCGCCGATGTCCGCCCGCTGTGGCGGGAGCGAATGGAGCTGATTTGCGTTACTTATGGCGCGGCGGGCGCGGTCATCCACCTGCGTGATGGCAGCCGCATCGAACGCAGCGGCTACCGCGTGCAAGCGGCGGATACCACTGGTGCCGGCGACGCTTTCGCCGCCGCGATGCTGACGGGCTTGCTGCCGCATCGCGAGAACTATCACGAGCGGCTGCCGGCGATATTGGATTTCGCCAATGCTGTCGGCGCGTTGACCTGCCTGGGCAAAGGCGCGATACCCTCGCTGCCGACGATGGCGCAGGCTTTGGCATTCCAAGCAGAGCGGGCACAATAACCGAGGCACGCGCATGAGCCAGCCAAACATCATCTTGATACTGGCAGACGATTTGGGCTATTCTGATATCGGCTGTTTCGGTTCTGAAATTGCCACGCCCAACCTTGACCGGCTGGCGGAGACGGGCGCCCGCTTCTCCCAGATGTACAGTTTTGCGCGCTGCTGCCCCTCGCGCGCCGCGCTATTGACGGGCTTAAACCCGCATCAGGCGGGGGTGGGGCACATGGTGGAAAATCGCGGTACGCGCGCCTATCAGGGCTACCTGCGTGATGACGCCGTGACCATCGCCGAAGTCCTGAAAGGCGCTGGCTACAGCACCTTGATGTCGGGCAAATGGCATGTCGGCGGCGCGCTTTCGGCGCGGGAGCCCGAGAGCTGGCAGCCGGGCGCGCCCGGCTTCCCCACGCCGCTGGACCGCGGCTTCGACCGATTTTATGGCACTTTGGCTGGCGCTGGCAGTTTCTATTTTCCCCATGCTTTGATGCAAGATGGCGCATTTATCGACGATTTCCCGGAGGATTTTTATTACACCGACGCCATCAGCGACAAGGCGGCGGAAATGATTGCGGAGGTCCATGGCAGTGGCGCGCCCTTCTTCCTGCATGTCGCTTATACCGCGCCCCATTGGCCCCTGCATGCGCCGCCAGCTGCCATCGCCAAATACGAAGGCAGCTACCGCCAGGGCTGGGATGTTCTGCGCCAACAGCGGCACGAGACTTTGAACAGCCTGGGCATCCTGGATCCCGTATGGGCGCTTTCCCCGCGTGATGCCGCCGCCCCGCCCTGGCAAGCCGCCGCCCACAGCGATTGGGAAGACCTGCGCATGGCGACGTATGCCGCCATGATTGACCGCATGGACCAAGGCATCGGGCGCATTATCGCCCAGCTGGAGGCGCTGGACATCCTGCAGGACACGCTCATCATCTTCCTTTCGGACAATGGCGGCTGCGCCGAATATCTGGCGGAGGACGGCTGGATCAATTCTTATGTGCCTGACCTGCCCGATGGGCGCCGGGTGCAAATCGGCAACCGCGTTGGCATGCGCCCGGGCACCGCCGATACTTATATGAGCTATGACCTGCCTTGGGCAAACGCCTCCAACGCGCCCTTCCGGCTGTACAAACACTGGGTGCACGAGGGTGGCATCTCGTCGCCTTGCATCCTGCACTACCCGCAGCGCATTACCGCGCCGCTGACCATTCACAGTCCGCTGCAATTCATCGATATCCTGCCGACATTCGCTGATGCCGCGGGGGCGGACTATCCAGCGGAGTACCGCGGCAATGCCATCCAGCCAGCCGAGGGCGAGAGCTTCCTGCCCGCGCTGGATGGGCGCGACTGGCAGCGTCAGCAGCCGCTGTATTGGGAGCATGAAGGCAACCGCGCCCTGCGCCGGGGCGATTGGAAGCTGGTCAGCAAATTCCCGGGGGACTGGGAGCTGTATAACCTGCTGGAAGACCGCACCGAGCTTAGGGACCGCAGCGAGAGTGAGCCGCAGCGCGTCCGCGCGCTGAGCCAGCTCTATCAACAGTGGGCAGAGCGCTGTGAGGTGCGCAGTTGGCCCCTTGTCTAAAGCCGCGAAAGCTGCCGTCAGGTTAAGGCATTGCCACAAGTATTAGGGAAATGCGAAGAAGGGCGTTTTTTGCCGCCTACGCCTTTCGCCTGCCGCGGCAAATATGATAGTATTGCTGGGGGTTCAATAGCGTTTTGATGAGGCTGCGCACATGTATTCCGCGCCATTAACACTTGGCATAGAAGAAGAATATCAGCTGATTGACCTGAACAGCGGGCAATTGGCATCGGCGGTGCAAGAGCTGCTGCTGGACCAGGGGCTGCGGCAAATCGGCGACCAGGTCAAGCCGGAGTTCATGCAGTCGCAAATCGAAATCGGCAGCGATATCTGCCGCAATGTGCAGGAGGCGCGGCTGGAGCTGCTGCGCCTGCGCCGCGAAGTCAACCGGGTGGCGGAGCGGCATGGCTATGGCATCCTCGCCGCCAGCACCCATCCCTTCTCCAAATGGGAAGAGCAGGAAGCCAACCCGGGCGAGCGTTATGAAGACTTAAAAGAATATATGCAGGATGTCGCCCGCCAGATGTTGATATTTGGCATGCATGTGCATGTCGGCATCGGCACCAGCCCGCGCCAGCTTGACCTGTTGATAGATATTCAAAATCAACTGCGCTATTTCTTGCCGCATCTTTTGAGCTTCTCCACCAGTTCCCCCTTTTGGCAGGGGCATCCGACGGGGCTGAAGAGCTACCGCAGCATCATCTTTGGCAATTTGCCGCGCACTGGCATCCCGCCGATTTTTTCATCTTTCAGCGAATATACGCACATGATTGACACCTTCGGCCAGGTCGGCGCGCTGGGCAAGGGGCGCAAAGATGGCAAAGCCGATTATACGAAGATTTGGTGGGACAGCCGCCCGCACGAAGATTTCGGCACTATCGAAATCCGCATCTGCGATATCTGCAGCACGGTGGACGAGGCGATATGCATCGCCGCGTTGGTGCAAGCGCTGGTCGCCAAAATTATCAAGCTGCGCAATCAAAATTTGAGCTGGCGCATTTACCCCAACGAGCTCATCGCCGAGAACAAGTGGCGGGCGATGCGCTTTGGATTGGACGGCAGGCTGGTGGATTATGGCAAACGCGAGGCGGTGCCGGCGCGCTTCCTGGCGCTGGAATTGCTGGAGCTGCTGGACGATGTTGTTGACGAGCTCGGCTCACGCAGAGAAATCGAATACCTGCATACGATTTTGGAACGCGGGACCAGTTCGGACCGGCAGATGGCGCTGTATCAGCGCTGCAAAGATGACGGCGCCAGTGAGCAAGAGGCGCTGCGCGCGGTAGTCGATCACCTGCGGGAGGAGACGCTGCGCGGGGTTGTCTAGCGCCGCGCGCGGGCTAAGTTTCGTCCGCCGGCGGGGATTTCGCCCGGTTGCTGACATAGCGGCGGCTGAGCTCCGGCTCCGCCAGTTGCAAGCGCCGCGGCGGCAAGCCCTGCACAATCGCTTCCAAATCGTCGATGACCATCTCGCCCAAGTCATACATGCCGCCCGCCACCGAGCCCGCCCGATGCGCTGAGAGCAGCGCGCCCTCCGCCTGGCGGATGGGATGGTCCGCCCCTAGCGGCTCGACTGGGAAGACATCGGTCGCCAGTTTGAAGCGCCCCGCCAGCACCATTTCGGTCGCCGCCTCAAAATCGATGACATGGGCGCGGCTTGCCAGCACCAGCAGGGCGTTCTCTTGGGCCAGTTCCAGCAGCTCGCGGGAGAGCATCGCCTCGTTCTCGGCTGAAGGCACCGCCATGATGAAGATGATTTTCGAGGTTGCCATCAGCTCCGCCAATGGCAGCGGCTGCAAGCCTTGCCGCCGCAGATAGCCATTGCCCAGCCAGGGGTCATAAGCGGCGAGCTTGACGCCGAAAGGCAGCAAGAGCTTGTGCAGCTCCCGCGCCAGGCTGCCATAGCCGATGATGCCGACGGGTTGCTCGTAGAGCATATAAGTGCCGACATTGCCATGCCACAGGTATGCTTCTTCGCCGCGGCGCATGAGGCGGTCGCCATAAGCGATTTCCCGCGCCGAGGCTATCGCCAGCCCCAGGGAAAATTCCGCCACTTGCCGCGCGAAAGCGGGTGCCGCGCTCAAGACCCGTATCCGCTGGCGGTAAGTTTGCTCATAATCCAGCGCCTGGGGGAAGCCGCCACTGACAGAGAGTATCGCCCGCAGGTTTGAGGCTTGCCGCAAGACATCGCCATAGCGCCAATCGGCGCAGACCACCGCCGTCGCCGCTGGCAGCGCGCGCAGGAAGTCCGCCTGCGGCATGGGCTCGTCCTTGCCCCAGATGACATCGACAACATCATGCAGCCGCTTTTGGTCGCTGGGCGAGAAGATTTCATCCATCCGCCGGAAGTTCGGGTCGACTATCACTGTCTTTTTCATAGCTGCCCCATTCTGCTCGCTGATTTTCAGCGCGTGCGGCGATCGTAATACAGCGGCAAATCTCCCAAAGTGACGGCGACATGGGCGGCGGCCGCTTGCATTGCCGTCTGCGCCTCATCCGCTTCCAGCGCGTTGATGCCCGCCGGCAGCTGCTTGAGCGCGTCCGCATCGGCCTTGGGCAAAGCGGCGTCAACCACCTTGTCCGCATCAATGAGCAAGGGCAGGAAACTGCCATCCAAGAGATGCAAGTTAATTTCGCCATGCAGGACTGTCGGGCGGCGTCCGCGTTTTTTGAAGACTTCGCTGACATACACCGCTTGCACTGCGCTCGCCTCAAGCTGCCACAGCTGCACGCTGCCGCGCCAGGCGCTGACAGTCTCGTGGCTGGCGCTGATGCGCAGGCGATCCGCCGCGCGCAGCATCAGCAGCGCTTGCCGCGCAATTGCTAATATCAGCAAAACGGCGACCACCAGCCCCAAATAGGGCAGCCAGCTGGGGTCAGGAATGAGGGTGCCGGCGTTGGGCAAGCCCAAGTCGCCGGTCAAAGTTGCGATAGAAACCCAAGTGTAGAGCAGTACCAGGAAAGCATACCATGCGAGCTGGCGCTGTTTGCCGCGCAGCCAGCTGGGGCTGCGCTGGAACTGCAGCTCGCCTTCCGCCTCGCCGCCGGCATCCAGCCGCCAGATGCCCAATTCCAGCGGCAGCGCTTCCAGCGCAATCGGCTCTGGTTCCGGCTCGGGCTCGATTGCCGTGGTTGTCGCGAAGGGGATGCTCAGCACCGCCGCCAGCGCTTTGCCCACCTGTGTCGCCGCCGCTTGATATTCCGCCGGGTCAGGATGCGCCAGGCGCAGCACCTCAAACCAGCGGCTGGAGCGCAGCCGCGCAAAATCTGGCGACAGGGTCAGCCCCAGTTGCCAGGATGCCGCCTCTTGCGACCAGCCAAGCACCACCTGTCCCAAGTCCCCAAGCGCGATTTCGCCCGCTTCTGGCAAGTCGCGGCTGACGGCGAAATAGCCGTTATAGCGGAAGGGCTGGTCCTGCTTGGCTTCCACAACCAGCTTCGGCGCTTCCAGGTCTTCAATATGGATGAGCCGCCAGCGCTCGGCGCTGAAATCGACTAAGGAATGCTCGGAGATGGCGATTCGTGTCATAAATGAGCCAGCTTAGGCATCAACAGTACAAGTATGCGGCATTATGGCAAAATTCGCGGAGAATGTGCAGGCGGGATTTTGCCCCGCGCCCTGCTAGCGCTTCTCATGCGCGCTGCGCTGGGCAGCCCAGCGGCGGGCGATGAAACCCGCAAAGATCAAGCCGAGCCCCAGCAGCCCCAATCCGCCCGCCGCCAGCGCCGGCTCGACCGGTGCCTGGCTGAGATAAAGCGCCAGCGCGCCATAACCCAGCGAAAAGAGATAAAGCAGCGCCAGGGTTTGCCGTTGGCTGGCACCTAGCGCCAGAATCCGGTGGGAGACATGGTCCTTCGCCGCCAGCATCAGCGGCCGCCGCTCTAATAGGCGCGTGAAAATCGCCAAGTTCATATCCAAGACCGGCAATGCCAGCACAAATATCGGCACCATCCAGGTTACATTCAGCGGCTGCGCGGCGAATTTGAGCTTTATCGCCAGCACCGCCAGCACAAAACCCAGGGTATAGGCGCCCATATCGCCCATGAAGGTGCTGGAGGGGTTGAAGTTGTAGATGAGAAAGCCGATGGCGCTGCCAAAAATCGCCGCCGCCAGCATGCTGACGAGAATCTGCCCTTGGGAGAGCGCCAGCAGCAGGAAGAAGCCGGCGGCAATTGCCGAGGTGCCCGCCGCCAAGCCGTCCATATTGTCAATCCAATTGATGGCGTTGATGAGGGCGACAATCCAAAACAGCGTCAGCGGGATGTCGATTGCCGGGTGAAAGAGCTGAATCTGTACGCCAGCCGCCGTCGCGATTAGGGCGGCGGCTGTCATCGCCAGCAAGCGGATGCGCGGGCTGAGATGCCGCCGGTCGTCCAAATAGCCGACAATTGCCAGCAAGGTCGTGCCCGCCACAATTGCGCCCAGCTCCCGCAGGTGGTCGGGCGGGCTGAAGAGCAGCAGCGAACAGGCGAAGCCGAGATAGATGGCGGCACCGCCCATCAGCGGCACATGGCGCTTGTGGATGTTGCGGGTGTTGGGCGCGGCGGTAACGCCCAGCCGCATCGCGATTTGCCGCGTCAACGGCGTCAGGCAGAGGGTGGCACCAAAGCCGACAATCATAATCGGGATGAATTGCAATCGCGCGTCCATGCGTCCAGTATAGGCGCTAAGCGGCAGCGGGGAAAGCCAGGATGCGCCCAGCCAGCTTAACGCGCGCGCGCCTCGCCCTCGTCTTCTTCGCCTTGGTATGCCAGCAGGTCATCAAGCGACATTTTGGGCATGCGCGTCTCCGCCATGACGGCGCGCATCTCGGTGTTGATTTCGCCATCTTCGCCGATATGGCGGCGGATATTGGCGCCGGTGGCTTCGGAATATTCAAAGCGGTGCTCGGCAATCGGCAAGCCATCGGCGATAATGCGCAGCGACCACTTGCCATCCAGCTCCATTTGATCGTGCAGCGGCATGCGCGTATTGGGCGTGAGGAAGTTGCGCCCGCGCGTCAATTTGAAGCTGTCTTCGTGGATATACACGGGCTCGCCAACGGCGTCGATAATCTCAAAGCGGATGTTGCCGTTGGCTTCCATCGGCACCCGCAGCTGGACGAAGGGGCGGATATAATCAATGTCATCCGGTAGCGACCAGGTGCGGAAGACCTGCGGCTCGCCATCGCCTTTGTTGGTCACCAAGCCGATATCCACCGCCAGCACCTGCACTTCGTCCGGGTCCAGCCCCGCCCGCGTGACCGATTCCAGCGCATGGCGATAGACCCGTTGGTCGTCGCTGGCGGGCTGCTGATGAAATATCTCGTAATCGTCATAGTCTTCTTCTTCGGCGCTGGCGGCATCTTGGCTGTATTCATAACTTGGCGCGACGCTGCTGAGGTTGGAGCTGCTTTCGTCAGTATCAAATTGCCGCACCAAAAAGAGCAAACCCAGCAGCACCAGGATGACCGGGAAGCTGTTCCCTAGCAGCGCCACCGCGCCCAGCCCCAACAAAACAAAGGCGAGAAACCAGGTATTGCGATTGTCAGACATAAGCCGCCCCTATTTCCCGCGCCGCCGCGGGCGCTTCCCCCGCGCTTGCCCGCCCGCCGTTTGCAACAAGTCTTTGAGCTGGGCTGCCTGTGGCTGCGCCGCCTCTTCAATGATGACAGAATCTTGCAAATTGCGGCGGCGGCGCTGCAGGGAATCGCCGCGTTTTTCTTCGCCGCTGAGACGGCGGCGGCGCTCCTTCACCGAGGGCGCCAGCATCAGATTGTGCATGCCAATCAAATTGTTGTCGACATACACGCGCAAATCCCAATCGCCCGTGCCATCGATGCCGCTGTTGCCCGCCAAAGGCAGTTGATGATCCGCCAGCAAGTTCAGCTCGCCCTCGCGCAGGTAGGTCTTCATTTCGTGCACATATTCTTCTTCGCCCAGGTGATTGTAGATTTCGTAGCGCACCAGCGCCTGCCGCTCCGCCTCTTCTGGCATCACATGCAAAGTGATGAAGGGGCGGACGCCGTCATCGTCTTTCGAGATATTGCGCGTGCGCCGCATCGCCAAGCCTTCGGCGCCGGACTGCATGGCGATTAAGCCGATATCGAGCATGACGATGCCATTGCGATTAAAAAAGCCGGCGCGGGCGGCCGCGCGCTCCGAGGCTTCGCGCGCTTGTGGCGTGATGCGCCGCCGCACCGGCGCGCGATGCAAAACCTGCAGCAAAGTCTCGCGCTCCGGCCCCAGCTCGATCATGGAGGCGATGACAGCCACCGCCAGGGCGCCAATCAGCGATAGCTGCACCGCCGCTGAAACCGGCGCTGCCAGCAAGGCGAAGCCAATCAACAGCGCCATTGTAATCAGCCAGGCGGTGTTGCGTCGTTTTAAGCGAATCATGAATTCACCGTGCGGCTTCGGCAATGCGCCGCCGCTGTATCCCGCATTGGGGCTATTTTACCATCAATTCCGCGCCGCTTCCTATTGTGAACTCAAGTCGGGAGGGGCAATCACCGCAGATTTCCGCAAGAGCCGTGAGAACGCGGTATCCGCATCAGCCAGCGTGAGGGCGCGCCAGTTCATCCCGATTGGCTATCCAGCAGCTCGCCATCATCGCTCAGCCGCAAGCCACTCCCCTGGAAGTTCTCCAGCGAATAGACCGCCGCGCCTGCTTCCCCCTCGTCGCTGAGGCGGTCGCGGGCTTCCGCCGTATGCGTCAAGCTCAATTGCCGCTGCACTTCCGCCTCGATTTCGGCTTCGCGCTTTTGAGCGCCCCTGCCGTGTTTGTTGTAATAGTCCAAGCCATGGCTGAGAAAGCCGATGCCCCAGCCGCCAGTTACAAAGATGGGCCAAGGGAAGCCCGCCCCGCTCGTCAGCCAAATGCCCCAGAGCACGACATTGACGATGACAAATGGCAGCGCGTGCTGCAAAAGTTCCTGGCGCGCGTCATAGCGCTGCTCGACCTTGCGCCGCGTTATCGCTTCGATATCTTGTGAATTCTTTTGTTTCATCCCTGCTCCAATTGTGAGGCTTTGCCCGCGGCAGCAAGCGCTCAGAGTAGTGTACGCCGCCGCGGGCGCTTCGTTGCCGGGCGCTGACGGAACGCGGACGCCAGCTCTCTAGCTCGCGCCGTAGCGTAAACCGAGCTGCTTGAGCCAGCGCCGATAGGCAATCGCCGTCTTGTCACTGCGCAGGTGCAGCTCGGCTTGCAGGTCCAGCGGCAGCAGCTCGGGACGCTGGGACTCGACAATCGGCAAATCTTGATAGGCAATTTCGTCTTGAAAAGCGCGCAGGGCGTCATCGCTGCTGTCCGCCTGCGTCATCACCATGCACATCCACATTAGCGATTTGACTTCTTCAATCGGCGTTACCATCAGCAGGATGGCGAATTTCTCTTCGGCTTCTTTGCGGAAGTAGGCGACCAGCGGACGATGCACTTTGTAGGTATAAGTAACCCAATTCGGGATGTGAGAGCCATCGGGGTTGGGTTGGAACACGCGGATGTTGGATGCGGTAACGCCCTGTTCATCGGTGATGACCTCATAGTCCGGGATTTCCGGACGCTGCTGTGTGCCCAGGATATTCTCGTGCACAAAAGGGAAATGCGCGACATCAAGGAAGTTCTCGACCATGCGCGGTCCCGCCGCCTGGAATTCGTAAGCGCCGCAGAGAATCTTGCGATAGCGCTCGTCCTGCCATTCCTCAAAGGGCGGGATGGCATTGGCAGGCTCGCCGAGGCAAACCCAGACCATGCCATAAGCGACCGCCGCCTGATAGGTAATCGCCCGCGCTTTTGTCGGCGGCTTCTGCTCGGGGTGCGCCGGGATGCGCACGCATTGCCCGCCGCCGTCATAGGTCCAGCCGTGGTAGGGGCACATCAAGGTATCGTCAGGCTGCAACGCGCCCAGGGACAGGCGCGTGCCGCGATGCACACAGAGATCTTTCCAGGCGTTCACGCGCTCGCCCGCCTTCCATATCACGATATCTTCGCCCAAGAGGCGCGCGCCGGCAACATTGCCCGCCGCCTCAAGCTGCGCCAGTGGCAGCACCGCATGCCAGTCATTAAGCAGAATCGGGTCGTCAATCATGAGCTTGCCTCCCGCGCCTTCCTGACAGGCAGAGTATAGCACTATGCGCGCCAAAAAATCTTTAGCGGATAAACCCAGGGCAATTGCATTAAAAAAGACATTCGCCACAACAAGCGGAATCCAACGAAAATTTAACCACCGAGGACACCGAGATACACCGAGAAAAGCATGAGAAGCCTCTTTAATGCTTTTCTCGGTGTCCTCATTTTTTCTCT
>JAJDWK010000058.1 GCA_022825675.1 Anaerolineae bacterium
GGGAGGGGCTTAAAACCCTTGTAATCACTGGGGATTCTCCCCTTCCCTCATTTTGGGGATACTTCGCCATAGAGATGGCGAAGGGGCTGGGGGATGGGGGCTTGAGGCGCGATTTCGCATTACTTACTTGTAATTACTTCTATGGCTTGAGCGACGAAGAAATGCAAATCGTTGAGGGCGGCTGACGGCTGCGCCGCCCCAAGTTGACGCCCGCGCCCGCCATTTGTTACAATTATACATACTATAAACTGCTTTATGGGGGAGTTGACATGTTTGCCGCTGCCGCTTTTAGAAATTGCTTATGTATTTTAATATGCTGCGCCTTGCTGCTCACGGGCTTCAGCGCCGCGCTGGCGCAGACCGCGCCCAGCGACTTCCAAGTTGTGAGCAGAAGCAGCAGCTCCCTAACCGTGAGCTGGCAGCCGGGCAGCGGCATCGCGTCTTACGGCATCAACTACCGCAACGGCGGCGGGGACGAGCGTCACGCCGGCAGCACCGGCGGCAGCTCCTTCACCATTGAGGGGCTTAAGCCCGGCACCCGCTACACCATCTTCCTGGATTGGCCCGGTCCTTTGGCGAGCTCGGATTACCTGCGCACCAGCGGGCAGACCTTATCCCAGCCCCCGAAAGACGGGGAGCCGCTGCATCAGCCGCCGCCGGTGACCTGCCCCTTCCTGGAGGGCGTCAGCGTCAGCGGCTATGGCGTGAACACGCAATGCAAGCTGGTGGGGGCGGCTGGCGTTGGCATCCCCGCGCTGATGGCGCAGGGACTGCTGGCGGCGGTGGATGTCTTCGGCGAGCTTGATGCCGAGCTGCGCCTCTGCTTCCAGCAGGCGGGCAGGCTGAAGTTCCTGGACGCGGCGACATCGCCGCGCGCGGAATCGGACTTGGCGGCGGAAACCAGCGATGGCATGACCTGCGGGCGCATCGACCGCCCCGGCACCGTCGTCCTGCTGGCAGGCGAAGCCGAAGCTGTCGCCGCCCCGGTATCAGAAGCGCCCCCGGCATCAGAACCGCCGCCCGCGCCGCTGGTGCCAACGGGCAACGCGCCTTACATCTGCCAATTGCTCAGCGGCGACATCATCAACTTGCGCGCCGCCCCCGCTATCAGCGGCGAAGTCCTGGCGGAAATCCCCTATCAGACAATGCTGCAGCCTTGGGACCGCGCGGGCGATTGGTTCCAGGTGGCTTATGATGAGCAGCGCGGCTGGGTGCATAAATCAGTTGTGATGCAAAGCCTGGGCTGCAATTCTTTCAGCCATTTTGAGGGACTGCCAGAACAAGCGCCGGGCAGCTGCCAGCTGCGCGCTGGCACCATCCTCAACCTGCGGGCGGATGCGAGCACCGACAGCGACATCCTCGCGCAAATCCCCAACCGGGCGGAATTGCAGTCAGACGAAAAAGCGGGCGATTGGTACCAGGTCGAATATCAGGGCGCGCGGGGCTGGGTGCATGGCGAGTATCTGCTGCGCAGCGGCGACTGTGAGTAGGCGCGATGGCGATACGCGGCGACAGCACGGGGCAGGAAAAGCAGTATCTGCTGGATATGCTGGCGGGCGCTGGCGGGCAGGTGCTGGAGATTGGCTGCGGCGCTGGCAGGCTGACGGGTAAATATGCCGCCCGCGCCCAGCGCCTCATCGGCATTGACCTGCCGCCCGCCCTGCCGCCTGGGCACGCGCTGGCGGGGCTGATGCTGCCGGCAGCGGCGAGCGCCACCGCCCTGCCCTTCGCCGCCGCCAGTTTTGATGTGGCGCTGTTTTCCCTCTCCTTCTGATGAATCGCGCCCGCGGGCATGGTCCATGCCCTGGAAGAAGCGCGGCGCGCGCTCAAACCCGGCGGCGTCTTGATTGACCTCAAGCCCACGGCGAGAAACCGCCGCGTCGAGCTGGAGCTGGCGGGCGCGCGCCTGTACATCGGCGAAATTGACGGCGCGAAATCCGCGCAAGACAAGCGGTTGGCGGACGCGGCTTTGCAAAGCGCTGTGGACAGCGGGCGCTTCCGCCGCGAGCATCACGAGCGCTTTGAGTATGTCAGCGACCTGGACACCGTCGCGGATTTACGCGAATTTGCCGCCAGCCTGCGCCGCAGCGTGATGCCGCCAGCGCTGCCGCGCCGCATCCAGGAGTTGACGGCGGGCAGCGGCGACTTCCGCATCCGCATCCGGCGGGAGATGAGCATCGGGCGCTACCGCGCGCTTTGAAATGCCGCAAAATAATGTGAAATTGAACGGGCGAAGATTCAACAAGGATTTCTACCACCGAGTACACCGAGATACACCGAGAAAAATGAGAAAATCTCAGTAAATGCAAGTAAGTAATGCGAAAATTGTATCGATGCTGAGCAGTCAGCACACACATCCTACCACCGAGGACACAGAGGGATATTGAGGGCGTTTCGTCGAAACGCCCCTACATCGAGTCCTTTTCTGCGGATTTACAGAATATCTTTGTGTCCTTTGTGTCTTTGTGGTGAATACTATTTTGATGCAATCGCCCACTCCCAAACATGCCAATCTTTTGAAGCGCCCGCTCTTTCTGCTATACTCGCGGCGTGGCGCGCTGCCACAGAGTCACTTTCGACGGTATTCCACTGGAGGAGTATATGTTCCGCAGGCTGCCTTTCTGTGTTCTTATTGTTGCATTGGTTGCGCTGGCGGCGGTCCCCGCGCTGGCGCAAGACGATTTGGTGGTGGGCGTGGTGCTGGTCGGTCCTAATGACGACCGCGGCTGGAGCACCTCTCATCACGAAGCGGGCGAGTATGTCGCCGCCCATACCGGCGCGACCATCCTCGAATTTGAGAGCTTGAACCCGGCGGATTCGCCCGAGACAACGCTGATGGATGTGGTCGAGCTGATGGTCGACGAAGGCGCTTCTGTCATCTTCACCACCTCGGACAGCTTTGAAGAAGACACCAATGTGGTCGCCGCCGCCTTCCCCGATGTAACCTTCATCAACATCACCGGCAGCAATGCGATTATGGCGAACCCGATTGTCGAGGGCGAGCACGCGCTGATGCACGAATTGCCGGAGCTGCCATCGGCGAATGTCGGCAACTTCAACACTTATATGGAGCTGCCGCGCATGATTGCCGGCTGCGCCGCCGCGCTGGCGAGCGAATCGGGGCATATCGGCTATCTGGGCGCGCTGATTAACCCGGAGACGCGCCGCCTCGCCGCTTCCAGCTATCTGGGCGCGCGCTACTGCGCCGAGCAGTATCGCGATGACATGATGGCGGATGACATCAACTTTGAAGTCGTCTGGATCGGCTTCTGGTTTAATATCCCCGGCGTTACCTTGGACCCGACCGAAGTGGCGACCGGCTTCCTCGATGGCGGCGCGGATGTGATTATCTCCGGCATCGACACCACCGAAGCCATCACCGTCGCCGGGCAATACATGGCGGAAGGCGATGCCAGCTATGGCGTGCCCTATGGCAATGTCAACGGCTGTTCAGAAGCGCCGGAGGCTTGCCTGGGCGCCGCCTATTACAATTGGGGTCCCGCCTATCTCGATGTGGTCAACCGCGTTGTGGATGGCACCTGGACGCAAGAATGGCTGTGGTGGGAGCCGAAGTGGGACGAAATCGGCGATGATGGCTTCTACACCGACAGCGATTACAGCGTCGGCGGCTATGTCTTCGGCGATGGCTTGGGCATGGAACACCGCGAGACGCTGAAAGCCTTCGCGCAGGAAATCCACGATTTCCAGACGGACCCGATGCACGCGGGCGAGATGTTCCTCTGGCACGGTCCGCTGAATTTGCAGGATGGCAGCCCGCTGGCGGGCGATATGGAAGCAGTGAGCCTGCTGGATATCTGGTTCCTGCCGCAGCTGCTGGAAGGCATGACCGGCGCCAGCGAATAGCCGTCGCCCGCATACTTGCCCCGGCGCTCGCTGATATGCAAGCGGACACCGGGGCATCACGCTGATTTAACGATGCGCTCGCGCTTGCGAATTTTGGCGCTGCTGTTGGCGCTGGCGGGCGGGCTGCTGACGCGGGCGCAAGCGCTGCTGCCGCTTAGCCTGACGGACATCCGCACCGGCAGCCAGCCCGATGGCTTCGGCGGCGAGCAGCTGCTGGTCGAGGGCGAAGTCTTCAATTATGGCGATGAGGCCTACAGCGGCGTCAATGTGTATGTAACCGCGCTCAACGCCGCGGACGAGGCGATTGGCGAGGGCTTCGGCTACCTGGTGGACGCCTGCGGCAGCGCGCTCTGGGACTATGCGCTGCCGCCCGGGCGCAGCCAGCTTTTCCGCGCGCCTTACGAGCTTTATGCCGCTGAGGCGATGGCGCGGCTGGACATAGACATTGACGCCCGTCCCGCGCCCGCGCCCCCGCCAGCCGCGGCGGATATACCTGACATCACCCGCATCAGCGCTGCCGAAGTGGTGATGCTGGAATGGCTGGACGACCAGTCGCTGATATATGGCGTCGGCTGCGCTGATGATGTCTTCACGGAGCTGGATTGGCATGCCTACAGCCTGCGTGATGGCAGCAGCGCGCCGACGCAGCACCCGGATGCCCACCGCGTCACGCCGCATATGCTGGAAATCGCCGATATCACGCTGGTGACGCAAGCGGGCGAGCAGAACCCCGACCTGTATTACCGCTCCGGCCTGACCTATGCGCCGACAGCGCGGCGCATTGTCTATCAGAACGATTTGCATAGCATCTTCACTGCCGAGCCGGATGGCTCCTACCGGCGGCTGATACATCCCGGCTTGCACCGCCACAGCCTGCGCGGGATATTGTGGTCGCGTAATCCGGGCGTTTTCCTCGCCTATTATTACGGCGCGTATGGCGACCCGGTCTATTATTTCACGGCGAATGTCGACGGGCAGATGCTCTCCGACTGGCTGGACGATCTGCCGCCATCGCAGACGGTGCCGGGTCCCGCGCCTGATGGTTACGCCGTGGTTGTCGGCAGGGAGACGGCTGGCGTCCGCGGCTATTATTGGCAGCATATCTATGGTGCCAGCACCTTGCTCTTCGAGGCGGAGCTGCCGGGCAACAATTATCCCGCGCCGCTGGTCACCAGCCGCGGCATGTATATCGTGCGCGATGTCGAGGGCAGCGCGGCGCTGCAATGTTTTGGGCGGGAGTCACGCGCGCTCAGCACGATGACGCCGCTGCCGCTGCGCTTGACGCGGGACGGGCGCGCCTGGAGCTGGCTCTCGCCCGATGGCAGGACGCTGGCGCTGGCGGCGAACGGCGTCAACAGCGGGCTGTGGCTGGTGGATGTCGCGGCGGGCTGTTTCTAGATTAATGAGAATTGGGATGTAGTTGCGGGATGAGCGAACACCACGATTTCATCGTCATCGGCTTGGGCGGCATGGGCAGCGCCGCGCTCTATCACCTGGCGAAGCGCGGCTTGCAGCCGCTGGGCATCGAGCGCTTTGAGATTCCGCACAGCATGGGCTCCTCCCATGGGCTGACGCGCATCATCCGCCTCGCCTATTACGAAGACCCGTCTTATGTGCCGCTGCTGCGCCGCGCCTATGCGCTCTGGGCAGAATTGGAGCGCGAATGCGGCGAGCGGCTTTTTTATCAGACGGGCAGCATCGATATGGGTCCCGCCGATAGCGAGGTCTTCCGCGGCAGCCTGCAAAGCTGCCTGGAAAATGACCTGCCGCATGCGGTGCTGGACAGCCGCCAGCTGCGCGCCCGCTTCCCCGGCTATCAGCTGCCGGCGGGCACGATGGCGCTATTCCAGCCGCAGGGGGGATTGCTGCTGCCGGAGCGCTGCGTGGCGGCGCATGCGCGGCTGGCGCGGCATCACGGCGCGACCGTGCGCGTGGGCGAGAAGGTGCTGGGCTGGGAAATCCTGGCGGATGCCCGGCTGCGCGTTATCACGGACGCGGCGGACTATACCTGCGAGAAGCTGCTGCTCTGCGGCGGCGCTTGGGCTTCCAGGCTATTGCCAGCGCTTGAGGGGCATGCCCAGCCCGAGCGCCAGGTTTTGATATGGCTGCAGACCAAGACGCCCGCGCTCTTCACTCCCGAGCGCTTCCCCGTTTGGAATGCCGCGGTGGAAGAAGGGCGCTATTATGGCTTCCCGGAGTTCAATCCCAGCGGCGCCACCCCGGGCATGAAGTTCGGGCGCTATCATCATCGGGGAGAGGCTTGCGACGCCGACACGGTCGACCGCGAACTTTACGCCGAAGACGAATCGCTGCTGCGGGGCTTCGCTGAGCGCTATTTCCCCGAAGGCGCGGGCGCGACGCTGGACATGACAGTCTGCATGTTCACGAATACGGCGGATGAGCACTTCATCCTGGATACGCTGCCGGACGCGCCGCAGGTGGCGGTGGCGGCGGGCTTCAGCGGGCATGGCTTCAAAATGGCGAGCGTTATCGGCGAAATCCTGGCGGATTTGGCGCAGACAGGCGGGACGCGGCACAATATCGCCTTGCATCGGCTTTTGCGCTTGCAGGGGGACGCATGAAAACGCTCGGCTTACTCGGCGGCTTGAGCTGGGAATCCAGCGTCGAATACTATCGCATCATCAATCAGGAGGCGCAGCGCCGCCTGGGCGGGCTGCATTCGGCGGCGCTGCTGATGTATTCTTTTGATTTCGGCGAGATTGAGGCGCTGCAAGCGGCGGGCGATTGGGCGGCGGCGGGCGCGCGCCTGGCAGCGGCGGCGGCGCGGCTGGAACAGGCGGGCGCCGAGGGCATCGTCATCTGCAGCAACACGATGCACCGCGTGGCAGGCGCTGTCGAAGCGGCGCTGGCGCTGCCGCTGCTGCACATCGCCGATGCCACCGCCAAGCCCATCGTGGCGGCGGGCTATCGGCAGGTGGGTTTGCTGGGCACGGCGTTCACGATGGAGCAGGATTTCTACAAAGAACGCCTGGTTTCGCGCTTCGGCTTAAAGGTGAGCATCCCGCCTGCGGCAAGTCGTGATATTGTGCACCGCATCATATATGAAGAGCTGGTGCGCGGCGAAATCCGCGATGACTCGCGGCGGCAGTATCAAACAATAATCGCGGAGTTGGGCGCGGCGGGCGCGGAAGCGGTCATCCTGGGCTGCACCGAGATTGGCTTGCTCATCAAACCAGGGGACAGCCCGCTGCCCAGCTTTGACAGCGCCGAGCTGCATGCGCTGGCGGCGGTGGATTGGGCGCTGGCGGGGGAGTGAGGATTCAACAGGGATTTTTACCACCGAGTACACCGAGTAAACAGTAGAATTGCCGAATCAAAAGAGAAAGCTGGTGAGAGATGCCGGACAAAGGCGAAGCGGGCGGGAACCTGCAGTTGAGCGAGCCGCAGGCCGAAAAAGCGCGCATAACGCTGGCGCAGAAGCAAGACATCCAGTTTATGCGGGATGCGGCGGGCGCGCGGGCGCAGCCGATGGCGGGCTTCAACCCGCGCTATGCGGACTTTGTCGATTGGATAATCGGCATCACGCATGAGATTTGGGAAGAAAAAGGCATCGGCAAGCTCTATGACTATTACGCGAATACCATACAAATCCACACCTCGGACGGCTTGATATACGGGCGGGAAGCCGTCTTCGCGATGACGATTGCGGCGCTGGCGGCATACCCAGACCGCCGCTTGTACGGCGATGATGTGATTTGGGGCGGGGACGATGTCGCTGGCTTGTATTCCTCCCACCGTTTGACGCACGAAGGCACAAACCGCGGCTGGACGGTTTATGGACCGCCGACGGGCAAACGGGTGCGCTACAGCGGCGTCGCCGATTGTTTTTGCCGGCGTAATATGGTGGTGGAAGAATGGATCGTGCGCGATGAGCTGACGCTGGTGATGCAGCTGGGTTTGGACCCGGTCAAGACCGCCAAGGAGCAGGCGGCAAAAGCGCGCGACCAGGGCTTGGATACGCAGATTGCCGGCGACATCGAGCGCGGCATCGGGCAGTATCCGCCGCCGAAATGGGAAGCGGAAGAGAGCGAAACTTTCGCGCCGGAAGCCTTCATCGCCAAGATGTTTCACGAGATTTGGAATTGGCGGCTGCTGAATAAAACGCGCGAATTTTATGCCGAAAATGTCGTTTTCGATGGTCCATCGCGGCGGGCATTCAGCGGCGTCAACGATTTGCAGACTTTTATCCTGTCGCTGCTTGCGCCCTTCCCCGATTTGGCGCTGCATTGCGACCACTTCTGCCATGTGGGGTCGGCAGCGGCGGGCTATCGCGTGGCGACGCGCTGGACATTGCGCGGCACGCATACCGGCTATGGCATCTATGGCGAGCCGACCGGCAAGCCGATTCGCCTCATCGGCGTCAGCCATCACGGCATACACGATGGGCTGATACGCGATGAGTTCACGCGCTTTGATGAATTCGCCCTGCTCAAACAGATCCATGGCTAGCGTTTGCAATGTTAGAAGGGAAGCCCGCGATGACAGAAGCGGACAGCAAGTATTTCACAACTTCATTCCAATTCCAGCCGATAGACCAGCGGCTTAATATCGCCAATAAAACGCGGGCGATTGCTATAGTAAAAGCGCTGGCGGAGGCGCCGCCCCGGCAGCTGCAAGAAGCCGCCAACGATGGCTACGGGCAGGATGTCAGCTTGCAGGTTACGCACCCGGTCAACGAATTGCGCGGCATCGAAGCGGCGCTGACGCAGCTCTGGCGCCCCTTGCGGCGGGCGCTGCCGGATATGGAACGGCGCGAGCATTTTGTGGCGGGCGGGCGCTATCGCGATGGCGATTGGGTGGCCTGCATGGGCAATTATCTCGGCAGCTTCGAGCGGGATCTGCTGGGCATCCCGCCGACGCGCGGCGCGGTCTGCCTGCGTTATTGCGAAGGGCATGAGCTGCGCGAGGGGCGCATCGTCAACAGCTATGTCTTCATCGACTTTCTCGATTTGATGCGGCAGGCGGGTTATTTCCCGCTGGCGCCCAGCCTGGGCAGCGAGATGCGCTGGCTGCCGCCGCGCACATTGGACGGCGTCATCCTCAGCCCGCAGGCGGACGAGCGCTCGCGCCGCACCATTGAGACCGTGCTGAAAATGCACCGGGCGCTGGGCTACTATCGCGGCGGCGCGCCCACGCGGGAAACGCTGGACGAGATGGAACAGGCGCGGCATTGGCATCCCAACTTCATGTGGTATGGTCCCGCGGGCATCGGCACAACCCGCGGCTTACAAGGCTTTGAAGACTATCACCAGATTCCCTTTTTGCTGGCTTTCCCCGACCGCGCTGGCAGCGAGCAGGGGCATTTCATCCGCATCGGCGATGGCTATTTCGCGGTCACGGGCGGCTGGGGCTACCTGCGGGCGACGCATACTGGCGGCGAGCTTTTTGGTTTGGGACCAACAGGCAGGCGCATCAAAATGCGGGTGATGGATTTCTACCGCTGTGATGACGAGACCATAGTCGAGAATTGGGTGCCGATTGATGTGCCGCATATTTTGCTGCAGATGGGCGTGGATATCTTCGGGCGTATGCGCCATCAATATCGGCAGGGCGATGCCCTAAGCGCCAGCCAGTGGCTGCTCGGGCGCGAGCAACAGGAATAGAGGCAGGCGGGACAATGGCAGTCTCAATCCACAACCAGAATAAAGAACATATCAAGAAATTTCGGGCGGCGCTCTACGATTGTGATGCCAGTACACTGCGGCGGCAACTGGACGCGATTTTCGCGCCCGAGTGCCTGGTGCAGCTGGCGCAGCCGCTGGAGACTTTGGCGGGGGCGGCGGGCTTGTACGAAGAGGCTTATGCGCCGCTGCTGGCGGCAGTGCCAGATTTGGAACGGCGTGATTTTATCGTGATGGCGGGGGAGACGCAGGGGCAGAATTGGGTGGGCTGCGCCGGGCATTATATGGGCGTATTTGAGCGGGAATGGCTGGGCATCCCGCCGACGCAGCACCTGATGGCGATGCGCTATCACGAATTCTTCCGCTTGGTAGATGGGCAAATCGTCGAGATGCAGGCATTGTGGGATATCCCGCAGCTGATGCGGCAGGCGGGCGCTTGGGCGCTTTCGCCGGCTTTGGCGCCAGAATGGGTGGTGCCAGGACCCGCGACCAACGATGGCATCATCAGCAGCCCCTATGACGCGGCGCAATCGCAAGCCAGCCTCGAATGGGTTAGAGATATGCTGACTGCGCTCAAGCGCAATGTCATCAGCACCGAGGCGATGGAGCTGGACAAGTATTGGCACAAGAACATGATGTGGTATGGGCCGGCGGGCATCGGCTCGATGCGGCGGGTATCGGGCTTCCGCCATTGGCATCAGATTCCCTTCCTCAAGGCGATGCCGGACCGCGATGCTTTTGTGGGCACGGGCATCATGTTTGGCGATGGCGCTTATGTCGGCTTCACCGCTTGGCCTGGCATGACGATGAGCATCAGCGGCGATGGCTGGCTGGGCATCGCGCCGGCGGGGCAAAAAATCACCATGCGCAGCCTGGATTTCTGGCGGCTGGAAAAGGGGCAAATCCGCGAGAACTGGGTGCTGGTGGATTTGCTGGATGTCTACAAGCAGTTGGGCGTTGATGTCTTCGAGCGCATGCGGGAGCTGACTGTCGCCCGGCACAGCGGGATTCGCGTCTAGCGGCTCATCAGCGTGGCTGCGCGGCGGGCGGGATGTCGGCGATGCGCGGGTTATTTTGGTCACGGCGGGAGAGGGCGGGCGCGCTGATGCCCCAGTCGATATTGGCTTGCGGGTCATCCCAGGCGATGCCGTATTCATCCGCGCCGTCATAATAATTGTTGACAATGTACATCAAGGTGCAGTCGCTCAACGCGGCGAAGCCATGGGCGACGCCTTCGGGGATGAACAGCCCGCGCAGTCCATCGCCGCCCATATCGAGGCTGGCGGCTGCCAGATAGGTGGGCGAAGAGCGGCGCAAATCCACCAAGCCCACGCGTAATGCGCCGCGCAGCGGGCACCAATAATCCACTTGATTGAAGTGATAATGCAAGCCGCGCAGGACGCCGGCGCTGCTGTCGCTGCGGTTGCATTGCAGGCGCGTCCAGTCGACTCCCGGGAACCATTCGGCGCGGAAGGTTTCCATGAAGCGCCCGCGCTCGTCGCCGAAGGGCTGGAGGGGCAGGGTCATCACGCCATGGATGGGGGGGAAGGGCTGTGCGGGGGTCATGGGATCTCCGGATAGAGTCGTCGGTGGCGCTGTGGTCGAGCGTATTCCAATTTTCGCAAGTGCTTCTTATAGCGGCGCGCCCTCCAGCGGAGCGTTATGGTGGTTAAGCCAGCATTAGCAAATCCGCCGATAACCGGAATCGCATGGGCGACTCCTTTGGAAAAGGCATCTTTTGTTAGCTTGACACCGACCAATTTAAGCAATTGCTTAATGGCAGGATAATAGGCTGTTTTTGTCAACGCTTTTTTGGGCAGCTCTTTAGCCACTTCCACCGCAAACCTCGCAGAAAACGCCCGCAGCCCTTTGTTGGCTGCTTCTACGCCGATCATTGAGCCCAGCATGAGGAAAATAAGGGTTTCAGTTTCTGTGTCGGCACCATCACTTACCGCCAAATCGGGCCAGCCATAAAGATACGCCAGTTCTTGCGCTAGAATCAGAGCGTGATAATAGAAATTCGCTACATCGGCTGGGATCGTAGCGAACAATGCCAACCCGCCAGGGACACCGGTAACAAAAGATTTGGCTCCGGCTTTGAGCATATGGGACTGGATGACACTGTCTGCCAATTGATCAATCTTATCGAGCGGAATTCCGGCAAAGGCTGGGTTAAACCTAACAGCGAGGTCTACTTGTTCGGGTGGAAAATAACTGCTCAGTTGTTGGTACAGGAAAGCCTCACGCTCTATTTTAGCGCCAGGCAAGCGGAGCAGCTTCTGCAGAAAGGACCGCGCTTTATATTCAGCCGACCCATTGACAGGGCTAACAATTTTGGAAAATTGCTTCTTCAATACTCAACACCTCCTCGATTGTATCATCTCTATTGTACCACCGAGCGTGGCAGAGAATACATTGTGGTCAGTGCCGGAGAATAGCAAGCATTCCATGAATCGACTTTCCCTGACCCAGCGCACAAAACTCGGTGCCCTCGGTGTACTCGGTGGTTAAACATAAAACGCCCCGACCAGCTTGTGAGCATACCGCCACGAAAACGCCTAGACGCCAGCGGCAAGCTCGGTCATAATGGCGCAGACAGCGCGGAAGATGGCGGAGGACAGCGATGGCGATAGCCGTGATGGCGGTGATAATCCTGATAAATATCGCCCTGCTGCTGGCGGTGATGCGCATCGGCACGCAGGAAGACTTCCACAGCGAAGTCGCGGCGGAAGATTCGGCGGCGGTGCTGACCTGGCGCGCGCGCTTGGCAGCCGCCCAGGAACCGCAGCCGCCAGCGGACACCAGCGAGGCTTAAGCGGCGCGCAGCCAGCCATGCGCATCGGACTGATTACCGCCGAGCTAAGCGGCAGCAACGGCTGGGCTACCTACAGCTTACATCTCGCGCGGGCGCTGCGGGCGCTGGGCATTGACATCACCGTGCTTTGCGCGCGCAACAGCCCGCCCGCCGCCTTTGAAAGCCACCCCCTGCTGCCGGCGCTTTCCCCGCCCGAGCGGCATATTTTTGCGAAATCGCTGCGGCTGCTGCCAGCGGCGCGGCGCTTGCTGCGCGGCTGTGATGTCCTGCACGCCACCGCCGAGCCCTACGCGATATTGGCATGGCTGGCGGCGGGCGGGCGCCCCTTCTTCGTGACCGCGCATGGCAGCTATATCAATTTGCCGCGCCTGCGGCGCTTCCCTGTGGGCGCGCTGTATCAGCGGGCATTTGAGCGGGCGCGCCTGATTTGCGTCAGCCGGCATACGGCGGCAGTCGCGCGCGCGCTGATGCCCCGCCAGCGCCCCATCGTCATCAACAACGGGCTGGACGCGGCGCTGCTGCAGCCGCTGCCGCTGCCCGCCGTCAACAAGCGGGGACCCACTGTGCTGACGCTGGGCGAAATCAAGCCGCGCAAGGGCAGTTTGCAGCTGGTGGAGGCGATGGCGCTCCTGCGCCGGCGCATCCCCGATGTCCAGTGCCTCCTGCTCGGTAATCCGCAGGAGGGCAGCGCGTATACCGCGCGCCTGCGCCAGCGTATCGCCGAGCTGGACCTGGCGGATACAGTGCATATCCTGGGCTTCGTCGAGGCTGATGTGAAGCGCGCCTGGCTGGCCGCGGCGGATGTCTTTGCGCTGCCCGCGGTCAACGATGGCATGTGGTTTGAGGGCTTTGGGCTGGCGCTGCTGGAAGCGGGGGCGGCGGGCACGGCGGTTGTGGGCACAGACGGCTGCGGCGTGGCGGACGCGATCGAAAATGGCGTCAGCGGCTTGGTCATCTCCCAAGCGCGCGTCGAAAAAGAGCTGCCGCTGGCGCTGCTGAGGTTGCTGGAAGACCCGGCGCTGGCGGCGCGCATGGGCGCGGCGGGCAGAAAACGGGCACAAGCGCAAACCTGGGCAAGCGTCGCCGAGCAGGTCCGCGCGCAGTATCAAGCGGCATTGGCATAACCAGTCAGCGCGGCTTCCGCCCGTCAGCGTAGATGAAAAAGCGCGCCGTCGCCCGCGCCTCAATCTCAAAACCGTGGCGGCGCAAAATCTCCGTCAGCGCCGCCGGCTCGTAATATATTTTCACGATTTCGAAGCGCCGCCCGTCATTGAGCAGGCGCTCCTGGCGGTCCTCGCCGAGATTTGCGTTGCGGACGCGCTGCTGAGACAAATCGGGGCGCTGGGAATCGACAAAAAAGAGCCGCCCGCCGGGCTTGAGCGCGCTGCGCACCGCCCCCAGGAATGCCTCCAGCTTGTCCGCCGGCACATGCGAGAGCCAAAAGCCGAAGAAGACCATGTCGTATTGCCGGCTTGGCTGCCAGTTGAAGAGGTCCGCCCGCTGATACTCGACCGCGTCCGAACGCAGCTTGGCGCGGTTGATGGCGAGCATCGCTGGCGACGCGTCCAGGGCGGTAACGCGCTCGCCCATTTTGATGAGCTCCGCCGTCCAGATGCCGGTGCCAGGCGCCAGCTCGAGTATCTGCCGCTGCCGCCCGCCGCTATGCAGCTGTTCGCGGGCTTGGCGCACTTCTTGCTGCCATTGCTTTTTGTGCGCCGCGCCATGGTCATAACGCCCGCGGCGATAGAACCAGTCGTCATATTCGGGCGCGCGGGCGCTGTAATAGTCGATTTGATGTTGCAGGAAGTCCTTCATGGCAGCCTCAAGTTTTTTGCGCCGTCCGCGCTGTCCAGCGGATACAGGGCATCCCGCGGGGAAGCGCCGTCAGGGTCATTGCCGACAGTGCCGGGCGGGGCGGGGATATGTCCGCGCAGCAGCGGGTCATCGGTGGCGCGCATCCAGCGGTCAAGGCGGGCGCGCATATCGGCGAGCGCGGCGGCATGGGCGCTGTCCCCGATGAGGTTGACGCGCTCCGCCGGGTCGAGCAGGGTATCGTAGAGCTGCTCGGGCGCGGGCGGGCGCTGGGCGAAGCCCGCGGCCAGCAGCGCGCTTTTTGCCAAGCCGTCATCGATATTGGGCAGCACCGGCGCTTCCCGCCCGTCATAGCGGCGGATGTATGTGTAGCGCTCGCCGCGCACAGCGCGCTTGGGCTCATAAGCGGCGTGATAGCTGACCTCGGCGAAAAGTTCATCCCGCACTGCCGTCTTTTCACCCCTCAGCAATGGCAGCAGCGAGCGCCCCTGCAGCCAGGCTGGCGGCGGCGTTCCCGTCAGCTCGCAGAGGGTGGGGAAAATATCGATATGGCTGACGAGCGCGTCAATTGCCGCGCCGCCAGCGAAAGGCGGCGGACCTGCCATAATCAAAGCGACGCCGATGCCGTCATCCGTGAGATTGCATTTCATGCCGGGGAAGGCGAGCCCGTGGTCAGTGGTGTAGAGGACGAGGGTATTTTCGCGTAAATCAGCAGCATCAAGCGCGGCTAAAACGACGCCGATTTTGTCGTCAAGCGTCTGCGCCATCGCCATATAATTCGCCATATCCTGGCGCACGGCGGGGGTATCCGGCAGGCAGGCGGGCGGCTGCACAAAATCGGGATTGATGCTGTGCGCGGTCGGGAATTCGCGGTGCGTCTCAAAGAAGCCGACCGTCAGCCAGAAGGGTTCGGCGGGCGCGCCGCGCAGAAAATCAACCGCGGCGCTGTGGGCTTGGCTGTGCTCCGTGGTCAGCACCCTGTCATAGCCGATTTCTTCAGCGCCGCGGTGATGCGCCCTGCCCGCCAAGTGCTGGATACCCGCCAAGGCAGATTGGTAGCCAGCGCCTTTCAGCGTGTGGATGATGTGCTGGCGGAAGTCCCGCAGGATGAAGTGGCGGTTCGCCAGCCCCAGCATGCCGGCGCTATGGGGCGCTTGCCCGGTCAAAAGGGCGGCGCGGCTGGGCGAGCAGGTGGGCGCGGCGCAGTAGGCGCGGCGGAAGAGCCGCCCCCGCTCCGCCAGGCGCTTTAAGTTGGGCGTGGGCACGGCATAGCCATAAGGCTGGAGGTAGCGCCCGCTGTCATGCGAATGTATGTAGAGGATATTCGGCTTGGGCATGGCGGCGCTCCCATAGCGGCGGGCAAGCGACAGGAGTATACCCGCCCGCTGCCGCCGCGCCAAATGTGTAGCGGGCAGCTGACAAATAAGGCACACCAGCGCATGCAAAATAAACGAACATTAGACAGGAGTCGCATTATGTGTAATGCCCATGTTGCCCAAGCGGTTGAACTTCCCCGCCCACTTCATCGCTGATGGGCTGCGCGTTGATGCCTTCCCGGCGGAGGGGCTGGTGGGTCCGGCGGTTGTCATCGATATTGCTGCCCGCGCCGAAGAAGACGCTGATGCCGGCGTGACCGTCGACGATCTGCAAGCCTGGGAGATGGAAAACGGCGAAATCCCCGAAGGCGCGTTTGTCTTGATGTATTCCGGCTGGGAGCATCGCATCGGCAGCCCGGAATTCTTCGGCGATGACACGAGTTTGCACTTCCCCGGCTTCAGCGGCGCGGCGGCGGAATGGCTGGTTACCCGGCGGGCGATTCACGGCGTCGGCGTCGATACGCTCAGCCTGGACCAAGCCATCACCCCGACTTTCGACGCCCACTACCAGTTTCTAGGCGCTGGCTTGGTGGGGATTGAGAATGTGGCGAATCTGCAAGCGATTATGGGCAGCCAGGCGACCATCGTCTGCGGCATTCCAAAATACGAAGAAGGCTCGGGCGGTCCGGCGCGCATTCTGGCTTTGATCTAAGCGCCCAGCCACGCGCCCTAGAAACGCGGGCGTCTCAACGAGGTGCCCGTTTTCCCATGGCAAACGCTAGGACGTTTCGGCGAAACACCCCTGCATTATCCCTCTTTTCTGCAAATTTGCAGAAAAATCTCTGTGCCCTCTGTGCCTCTGTGGTGAATCACTGTTTGACGCGATTGCCCTGCGCCAAAGCCCCGCATTTCGTAATCGCGGCGGGACTATGGTATATTCGCAGCGGGAGCATACCATTTTAGAATATGCAGAGGAGGGAACATCCCATGCGGAAAATAAAGGTACTATTTGTTTTGCTGCTGCTGCTGATGGTGGCATTGGCGGCGGCGCAGGATGCGGAAACAATCGTCATCCGCGGTTTTGGCAACATCAGCACATTTAACCCGGCGCTCAGCAGCGATGGCGCTTCCTTCCAGGCTTTCAGCGTGCTTTGGCCCAAGCCCTACGAAATTGACCCCGCCACCTCGGCGCCCATGCCCGGCTTGACGCGCTGGGAGATTTCTGAAGACGGCTTGGTCTACACCTTCCACATCCGCGAGGATGCCAACTGGTCGGACGGCATGCCGATTACATCGCATGACATCAAATTTGTCATTGACGCGATCCAATCGGACGAAGTCGCCTCCATCCAGGAGACGGAAGTGCAGGCGGTCGAAGAAGTGCGCATCGTGGATGACAAGACTTATGAAGTGGTCTTGAAGGAATTGGATTGCGCCGCCTTCAGCCAGTTGGGTGGCGTGCGCTTCTTGCCATCGCACCTCTTCGCCGAAGATTTCAGCGACTTTGAAGAGGGCATGGTCTCGCACGAGCCGCTGGGCATCAGCGGCGGACCTTACATTTTGGACGAATGGGCACCAGACGCCTACCAAGCCTATCACGCCAATCCCGATTGGTGGGGCGGCGAAGTCGGCATCCCCTACCTGGTGAACCGCAACATCAAAGAGCAGGCGGTGGCGCTGCAATCGATACAAGCGGGCGAGGTGGATTACACCTATCTGCATGGCGACCTCTTCACGCAGATTGCCGATACCAGCAACTTGCAGTGGCAGATATTCCCGCAGATGTCGGTCAAGTTCTTCTCGCTGAACTGGGCGGACCCAACGCAGCCGGGTGCCGCTCACGATGACGATGGCAACCCCATCGAGCAAGCGCCGCACCCGATTTTCAGCGACCCCGCCGTGCGCAAAGCGGTGGCGATGGGCTATAACAAGAGCGATGTGCTGGCGACCATGGGCGGCGATGACGGCGGCACGCCTTTGATTGGCGCGGTCAACCCCGCTATCGGCTGGGCATATAACCATGACCTCGACCCCTATCCCTATGACCCCGAAGCGGCGATGCAGCTGCTGGAAGACGCCGGCTGGGTGGATGATGACGGCGATGGCGTACGCGAGAAAGACGGGCAGCGCCTGGAATTCACGATTTCTTACAGCGACATCCTGCTGATGTTCGAGACTCATGTCCTGGTGGCGCAGGACCAGCTGAAAGACATCGGCTTTGATGTGACGCTGGAGAAGGTGGAATGGGCGAATTACATCAGTGATATCTACCTGGGGCAGATGTACGACGCCACTTCCATGAGCAACAGCGGCGGCACCGGCGGCGCGCCGGACGCCAACGACTTCATGACGCTGATTGACAGCCGCCAGGATGTGCCCGGCAGCGGCAACAATCTGGCGTCTTATGTCAACCCCGAGGTGGATGCGCTGATTGACGCGGCGCGCACGGTGCCCGGCTGTGATACCGCCGCCCGCGGCGAAATCTACCGCGAAATCCAGCGCATCGCGCACGAAGACCTGGCTTACGACTGGTCTTTTGTGCCCAACATCTGGCAGACGGCGAATGCGCGCGTCAGCAACTTTGAGCCAGCGCCGTTCTGGGTTTTCTATGGCTATACCGCCGATATCCACAAGTGGACGATCGAGGGCTAAGCCTTAGCGCTCATTAACGAGAAAAGAGGCGGCTGTTATCAGCCGCCTCTTTTTCTTGCCTGCGATTTCTCCCTATTTTGCAACGATTGCCGCAGCAGGCGGGAACGGGTTATTCGTTGACAGGCAGCTTGCGCGAAAGCCCCAAGCCTTCCAACAAGCCGGACATGCGCGCTTGCCCCGCTTCTACCTTGCGCATGCGGTCGTCCATGTTGCCAAAACCCTGATCCACTTTGTCTTCCAGCCGCTTGATATCCGCGCGCAGCCAAAAGAATATGCCGGCGACAACTGTGATATTTGTGCCGATGATGATAAGAACCTGTTCCCAGCCCATTATGTATGACCTCAACGTTTTCCTTACCCAGTACCGACAGTATAGCCGCTGCCAGCGCCTGCCGCAAGCCGCTTGCAGCAGGCGCTGGCGCGGCTTGCGCTTGACCATCAGCCCCAGCTCCCGCATCAGCCGGCTGCCTGGGCGCAAAGATTTCTGGCAGTCCCGCCAGGAATTGCGTTTTCCAGCGGTGCAATACCGAATTTTTGATGCCGTGCTCGCGGCTGACTTGGGCTGCGAGTACCCGCCGCGTCAAGTTTCATCTACCTTTTCCGCCCCCGCCTGCCTATAATGCTTAAGCTATCCCCGCCGAAAGATGACAAGCGCGCCGGGATTGGGTACAGTCAGTGGCGGAGCAAGCGCCGCCCGCGCGCATTGGAGACACTGGACTTGAAGCGAAAGACTTGCATAGCCATCGTCTTCTTGCTGCTCTGCTTGCCGCTGGGCTTGGTATCGCCACAAGAAGAGAGCGGCATCTCGCTGAATATCATCGGCATCGATTCGACAGATTTGCAGCAGATAACGCTTAACGCGGCGGTGCTGGATTCCAGCGGGCAGCTCGTCTCGGGCTTGGGTGTGGAGCATTTCAGCATTGGCGGCGAGCTGGCGGGGCGGGCGCAGGTGCGCGAAATCGCCAATATAACTGACGACGAACTCAACTTCGCCAGTGTGCTGCTGATAGACACCAGCACCAGCATGGTGGGGCAGCCTATGCAGCAGGCGCTGCAGGCGGCCCGCGTATACATCGACGCCTTGGGTCCCGAGGACCCCGTTGCCATCGTCACTTTCAACTGGCGCGTGCAAAATGTGGTCGATTTCACCACCGACCGCGGGGCGCTGCTCCAGGGCATGCAGATTGTGGAATATGGCGGACCAACGGCGCTTTATGACGCCACCTTAAAAGGCATTGAGCTGGCGCGGGAAGCGCCGCTGCCGCGCAAAGTGGTGGTGATCCTCAGCGATGGCGGCGAATATGGCGGCTTCAGCGAGAGCACCCGCGAGCAGAGCCTGCGCGCCGCCACGATCCATGGCGTGCCGGTCTACGCTGTCGGCTTGGGCTGGGACATCGACCGCCGCTTCCTGGAAGACATAGCGACGGAATCAAACGCCGAGTTTTTTGATTCGCCGACGCCGGGAGAACTGGGAGCCATCTATCAGCAGCTCGCCTTTCTCTTCCGCAGCCAGTATATCGTCACCATCAGCGCGGATTTGCCCGCCGATGGCAAGCGCTACGACTTCACATTGGAGGTGACGACGCCAGCGGGCGCGACCGCTTCTGGCAGCGCCACCTTGCGCGCGCCGATACCGATTCCGCTGCTCTTCTTGCCGGACGACATCTTCGCCGACGCCATCGCCGAAGATACGATTATCCAGGTAGAAATCCAGGCGGACCAGGATATCGCCAGCGTGGAATACGCTGTTGATGGCGAGGTGGTATCCACTGACGAGACCTATACGATTGAGCCGGCGCGGCAGCAGCCGGGCGAGCATCAGCTTGATATTACCGTCAGCGATGTTGAAGGCGATATCGGGCGGCTCAGCACAGAATTTGAGATTGCCGCCCTGCCGCCAGTGCTGTCTGATGATTTTGAGCCGGCGGCGCAAGATATCGCCGAAGCCGAGCTGATTTCGGTGGCGGCTGGCGGACAGACAGAAATCGCGCGCGTCGAGTTCCTGCTGGATGGCGAGGTCATCGCCACCGACAGCGAAGCGCCTTATGAGCTTGACCTCGACCCCTTCGAGCTGCTGCCGCAAGCGCATATTTTGAGCATCCGCGCCACCAATGCCGGCGGGCAGACGACCACTGTCGACAAGACCTTCGAGGTGGAAGCGCTGCCGCCGCGGCTGGATGTGCAGGGGCTGCTGCCGGATACAGTCTTGAGCGATACGGTGACCGGCACGGTAACTGTCGCAAGCCAGTCGCCGCTCGCCAGCGTCAGCACCGAGCCGGATATCGGCGCGGTTTTGCGCGGCAATCAACTGGAATTCACTTTGGACGCGGTGGACTTGCCGCCAGGACCACAGAGCATCGCGGTGCGCGCGGTGGATGCGGCGGGCGCGGAAACGGTGCGTACCTTGGACTTCAATGTGGCGGCGCTGCCACCCACAGTGGCGCTGAGCGGGGTCGCCGTCCAGGCGATTCTTGATGGACCGCGGGAGGTCGCGATAGAAGCCGGCGGGCAGACCGAAATCGCCCGCATCGAAGTGTCTTATGATGGCGGAGCGGCGGAAACCATCGCCGAGCCGCGCTTCACCATCCCGGCAGAAGAATTGGGCGATGGCGCGCACGAAGCGCAGATCACGGTGACCAATGCCGGCGGGGAATCGACCACGGTTACCCTGCCTTTCAGCGTCGATTTGCCGCCAACGCCAACCGTCACGCCGCTGCCCAGCGCGACCGCCACCATCACCGCGACCGCCACCGATACACCAGTGCCATCGGATACGCCAGTGCCATCGGATACGCCGACGCATACGCCGCTGCCCAGCGCCACCACCACCGCTACTGTCGCCGCGTCCGCCACCGCCGAAGCGCCAACAGCGACCAGCCCGCCCAGCGCCACCGCGACCGAACTGCCGACCGTCACGCCACTGCCGACTGATACTGATACACCAGTACCAACCGATACCGATACGCCTGTCCCGGCTGATACCAGTACGCCGCTGCCCACCGATACCGATACGCCTGTCCCGGCTGATACCAGTACGCCGCTGCCGACCGATACCGATACTCCCACCGATACGCCGGTGCCAACCGACACGCCCACCGATACGCCGGTGCCAACCGACACGCCCACTGATACGCCCGTGCCAACCGACACGCCCACTGATACGCCAGTGCCAACGGACACGCCCACCGATACGCCAGTGCCGACTGACACGCCCACCGATACGCCTGTGCCGACTGACACACCCACCGATAAGCCCGTGCAAACGGATACGCCCACCGATACGCCTGTCCCAACCGACACGCCCACTGATACGCCGGTCCCAACCGACACGCCCACTGATACGCCTGTCCCAACCGACACGCCGACTGATACGCCTGTCCCAACGGATACGCCCACCGATACGCCTGTCCCGACTGACACGCCGACTGATACGCCCGTGCCAACCGACACGCCGACTGATACGCCGGTGCCGACCGACACGCCCACTGATACGCCGGTGCCGACCGACACGCCGACTGATACGCCTGTCCCAACCGACACGCCCACCGATACGCCTGTGCCAACCGACACGCCCACTGATACGCCAGTGCCGACTGACACGCCGACCGATACGCCTGTCCCAACCGACACGCCGACTGATACGCCCGTGCCAACGGATACGCCGACTGATACGCCAGTGCCAACCGACACGCCGACTGATACGCCTGCGCCAACCGACACGCCGACTGATACGCCTGTGCCAACCGACACGCCGACTGATACGCCTGTGCCGACTGACACGCCGACCGATACGCCTGTGCCAACCGACACGCCGACGGCAACGGACACGCCCACCGATACGCCAGTGCCGACTGACACGCCAACGCATACGGCAACGCCCACTGATACGGCGACGCCAACCGACACGCCAACGCATACGGCGACGCCGACTGATACGGCAACGCCCACCGATACGCCAGTGCCGACTGACACGCCAACGCATACGGCGACGCCCACTGACACGCCGACGGCAACTTACACGGCGACCGAAGCGGTGGCGACCGCCACCGAAACGCCCAGCGCCACCGCCCTTGTCGAGCCGACCGCGCAGCCCACATTGACGCCGGTCACCATCACCGAAATCGAAGCGCCAGCCGCGGACGAGCCGCCAACGCTGGATACCGCGCTCGCCATCGGCGCGGTCATCATCGGCTTGCTGCTGCTGCTTATCCTGTTCATCCTTTCGCGCCGGCGCGAGCGCTAGCGCAACCCGAAGCGGCGCGCCGCGTAGACTATGCACAAAGCCATAGACGCGAGCCAACGGGCGGAGGAACCATGCGGGATTTTCTTATACGAGTGCTGATTAACGCGGTGGCGATCGCCGTCACCGCCTACCTGATACCCAATATCCATATCGCCGACAACGACATCGGCACGCTGCTCTTCATCGGCGTCGTCTTCGGCGCGGTGAACGCCCTGCTCAAGCCCTTGCTGCTGCTGCTCACCTGCCCGATGATCGTGCTGAGCCTCGGCCTCTTCCTCTTTGTCATCAACGGCTTGCTGCTGCTGATTACCGATTCGCTGGCGGGGGAACGCCTGGTCATCGACGGCGGCATCTTCACCGCTATCCTCGGCGGCATGGTGATAGCGGCGGTGTCGATGACGCTGGAAGCGGTCTTGAAGCTGGACGACAAGGACGAGGACAAAAATAAAGGCGGCATCATCCAGGGCGAGCTTGGCAAAAGGAAATGAGCGGGCGGCACCTGGGCAAAAGCACCATTTGCTGGCTGAGCAGCGGGCGCTACCGCCAGCCGCTGGACGCCGACCAGGCGCTCAAATGGCAGGTGATGGCGGGCATGCGGGAATATGACTTCCGCGTCATCGGCTTCTCGACCTCGCTGCGCCCGCGCCGCTTTCGGCAATCGGCGGAGTTCTATCTGCTAGGGCAACCGCCGACATCGCCGCTGCGCTATCTGACGATGTTCGCGCTGGCGCCGCCGCTGCTCTTCGCGCTTGTCCTGCGGCATCGCAGCCAGCTCATCGTGGCGCAAAGCCCCTACGAAGGCGCAATCGCGGCGCTGGCAAAACAGGTGGCGCGGCTCTTCGGCGCGCGCCCGCGCCTCATCGTGGAGAACCACAACAATTTTGAAGAAGACCTTTTCCTGCAGCGGCGGGTGCCCTTGCCGCGGCTCTATCGGCGGCTGATGCTGATGGCTGCCCGTTACGCCTTCCGCCATGCGGATGCCCTGCGCGTCATCTCGACATCGACAGCGGCGCGCGCCCGCCATTACGCGCCAACTTTGCCGCAGGCGCGCTTCATGACCTTCAGCGATACCGAAATATTCCGTCAGACGCCGCGGGGCGCGCCGGTGGAAGCGGCGCTGGATATCGTTTATGCCGGCGTCTTGATACCGCGCAAGGGCGTTCATCATCTGCTGGGCGCTTTCGCCCGCTTAAAACAGCCGCGCGCCCGCCTGCATTTGGTCGGCGGCGCGGAAAATGCTGATTATGCGCAGGCGCTGCGGCGGCAAGCGGCGGCTTTGGGCATAGCCGAGCGCGTGCGATTTGTCGGCGCGGTGTCTCAAGCGGAGCTGGCGCGCATATTGGCGGCGGCGCGGGTGATGGTGCTGCCCTCGCTGTCAGAAGGGCTGGGGCGGGTGGTCATCGAATCGATGCTGGTGGGCACGCCCGTCATCGGCAGCCGCGTCGGCGGCATCCCCGATGTGATAGCCGATGGCGAAACCGGCTACCTGGTCGCGCCGGGCGATGAAGATGCCCTGGCGGCGGCGCTGGCGCGCATCTACCGCGCCGATGTCAACACCATGGGCGCAAAGGCGCGCCGCTTCGCCATCGAGTATTTCTCGCCCGAAAGTTATGTCGCCGGCTATCGCGAGCTTTTCGCGCTGGCATTGGGCGCGCCGTGAGCGCCGACAACCCGCTGCTGCAGGAGCGCATCCCCAAGCTGATACGGCGCATCGGCATCCCCTTCGGCATCGGCGTGCTCTTCAGCAATCTGTTTCAAGTGGTGGATACCTTCTACGCGGGGCAGCTCTCGCGGGAGGCGCTGGCGGCGCTGGCGCTGTCCTTCCCCATCTATTTCATCATCACCGGGCTGGGCAGCGGCTTGAGCACCGGCGCCTCCGCCTTGATTGGCAACGCCTTGGGCGCTGGCGACCGCGCCGAAGCGACGCGGCTGATGGCGCAGGGCTTGACGCTGACGACCCTGCTGGGCTTGCTGACGGCGGCAGTGGGCATCGCCATTTCGCCGCGCCTGTTTGTGATTTTGGGCGCAAGCGGCGCGGCGCTGGACTATAACATGAGTTACATCGAGCCGATATTCCAGGCGGCGGCCTTCTCCAACCTCGTGTTTATGTTCCACGCCGGGCTGGCGTCCCAGGGGGAGACGCGCCCCTTCCGCAATTTTTTGTTTTTCGGCTTCGTGATTAACCTCTTCCTCGACCCCTGGTTCATCCATGGCGGCTTGGGGCTGCCGCCGCTGGGCATCGCCGGCGTGGGGCTGGCGACCGCGCTGGTGCAGCTTTTGGGCAGCCTCTATTTGGGCGCGCGCGCCGCCCGCTCCCCGCTCTTTGACGGCTTTAGGCTGGGCATGCTGCTGCCGGACAGCCGCCGCTTCGCGCAAATCCTCAAACAGGGCGCGCCCCCCGCCCTGGACCTGAGCACCATTTCTATCGGCGGCTTTGTGGTAATCTATTTTGTCAGCCGCTTTGGCACCGAGGCGGTGGCGGCGTATGGCATCGCCAGCCGGCTGGACGGCTTGATTTGGATCCCGCTGGTGGGCTTGGATATGGCGACTTTGGTGCTGGTGGCGCAGAATAATGGCGCGCGCCGCTACGACCGCATGTGGCAGACCTTCCGCACAGCGCTGCGATATGGCTTGCTGCTGATGACTGTCGGCAGCGTACTCGTATTCCTCTTCGCCTATGAGCTTGTCAGCATATTTTCTGAGGACGCGGGCATCATCGAGATTGGCGCGCTCTACATTCGCATCGCCGCCTGCTCGCATTGGTCGAAGCCGCTGGGTTTCATCGGCTTCGCCGCCCTGCGCGGGATAAAGCGCCCGCTGCTGCCGATGGCGATTAGCATGGCGCGCATGATTGCGCTGCCGGCAATCGCGCTCTATGCGCTGGTGACGCTTTTCGGCGCGGGGCTGACGAGCATCTGGTGGACGCTTAGCGCCATCACCATCGGCACCGGGCTGCTGGCATTTTATTGTGTCTGGCGCTTGATGCCGCGGGCTGTGGGCGATGACCGCGCCCGATAGCATCATGCGCTGCGCCTCTTGCGATGGCTTCGGCTGGTTCGAAGATGGCGGCGGCGGCGAAGACTGCGATTGGTGCCGCGGCGTCGGCTATGTCTATCGGGACGGGCAAGGGCGCGACCGCCCCATCCCCCAGGGGGATTTTGCCGCCCTCGCCACGGATTTGGAAGCGCTGGAGCTGCAGCGCCTGCGGGAGCTGGGCTATCAGGGCAGCGCCAAAAAACCCTGGCAGCAGGCTATCCGCAAAGACAGCAAGCTCGGGCGCGACCCCTACGCGGATGATAAGTGAGCGCTTATGGCAGCAAAGATTCGACAGGAAATGAAACCACCGAGTACACCGAGAGCCGAGAAAAGCATGAGATTTCCTCATGCTTTTCTCGGTGTACTCGGTGGTAAAAATCCGTGTCGAATCTCCGCGCTTACAAATTCCAATAACTTTGTGTCCTTTGTGTCTTTGTGGTGAAAATAATTGCTGCATTGCCCTGTCAAATCACCAGCCCATCTTCCATGCCCGCCAGCTGCTATAATGCGCGGACTGGATGCCCTAGCGAAGGAGCCGCATTGTGCCCGCGCGCGCCGCCAAATTCCTCTCGTTCTATCAGCCCTATCTCGGCTTGCTGGCTGCTGATTTATTCTGCGCCGTCATCGTCTCGGCAATCACTTTGATACTTCCGCTCTGCGTCCGCCATATCACGGGCGCATTGCTGGCGCCAGGCGCGGCTGACCCGCGGGCGGAGCTGGCGCTGATGGCGGGCATCATGCTGGCGCTGGTGGCGGCGCATGCCCTCTGCAACCTCTTCATCGATTATCAGGGGCACATGATGGGCGCGCTGATGGAACGGGATATGCGGCGCGAACTCTTCGCCCATTTGCAGAAGCAGTCCTTCAGCTTCTTTGACGACGCCAAAACCGGCAGCTTGATGTCGCGCATCACCAACGACCTCTTCGCGCTTTCCGAGCTGTATCATCACGGACCGGAAGATTTGCTCATCGGCTTGGTCAAATTTGGCGGCGTCTTTTTCATCACGCTCAGCATCAACCCGACCTTGAGTTTGCTGGTTGTGCTTTTTCTGCCGCTGATGTTTCTCTATGCGCTGCATTACAACCGCAAGATGCACCGCGCCCTGCTGCTGAGCAAAGAGCGGGTGGCGGAAATCAACGCGCAGATTGAGGATTCCCTCGCGGGCATCCGCGTTGTGCAATCCTTCGCCAACGAGCCTTTGGAGCAAGCCAAGTTTGACGCCGCGAACGCCCGCTTTGTCGCCAGCCGCCGCCTGGAATACCGGGCGGAGGCGCTGTTCTATGGCGGCATGGAAGCCTTCACCCAGCTGATGACCATCGTGGTTGTCGTTTTTGGCGCGCTTGCCATACTCGGCGCGGCGCTGGATTTGTCGGATTTGATCACCTTCCTGCTCTATGTCGGCATCATGATTGAGCCTATCCGGCGGCTGCTCAATTTCGCGCGCTGGTTTCAAGAAGGCATCACCGGCTTCCAGCGCTTTATGGATATGATGGAATTGCCGCCAGCGGTGCAAGAACCGCCCGATGCGCTGACGCCAGCCCGCGTCCAGGGCGAGCTGGAGCTGCAGCGCGTCAGCTTTGGCTACAAAGAAGAATTTGGCACCGTCTTTCGGGATTTGTCCCTGCGCATCGGCAAGGGCGAGGTGGTGGCGCTGGTGGGGGCATCGGGCAGCGGCAAAACCACTTTGAGCAGCCTAATCCCGCGTTTTTATGATGTCTATGGCGGGCGCATCTGCCTGGACGGGCGCGATATCCGCACACTTAGCCTGGCGGCGCTGCGGCGCAGCATCGGCACTGTCGAGCAGGATGTTTACCTCTTCGCCAGCACAGTCGCCGACAATATCCGCTATGGCAAGCCCGATGCCTGCGAGCGCGAGGTCATCGCGGCGGCGGCGCGGGCGAACGCGCATGAGTTCATCATGGCGCTGCCCCAGGGTTATGCGACGCCAATCGGGCAGCGCGGCATCAAGCTCTCGGCGGGGCAGCGGCAGCGGCTGAGCATCGCCCGCGTTTTCCTCAAAGACCCGCCGGTGATACTGCTGGACGAAGCCACCAGCGCCCTCGACAGCGAAAGCGAGCGCGCCGTACAGCAATCGCTGGAGCGGCTGATGCAGAACCGCACGACTTTGGTCATCGCGCATCGGCTGTCGACCATCCGCAATGCCGACCGCATTGTAGTTTTGAGCGAGCAGGGCATCTGCGAGCAGGGCAGCCACGAAGAGCTGCTGGCGGACGGCGGGCGCTATGCCCACTTGTACGCGCTGCAGCAAAACCCGTGAGTAGCGGGAGAGGGATTCGAACCCTCAATCCCTTTCGGGCAGGTGTTTTTAAGACACCCGTGTATACCGTTCCACCATCCCGCCGCGCCAAAAAGTATAGGCGGCGGCGGCGCGGCTGTCAATCGGCGGCGCTAGCGCTACCAGGATTTTTACCACCGAGTACACCGAGGTACACCGAGAAAAGCATGAGAAAACCTCTGCGCCTCCCTGTCTCTGTGGCAGCTTTTGGGCGACCCGCCGGATCACCCATGAAGTCGGTTGTCGGGGACTTTCAGCTTAGTCAACTTCAACAGCGAAAGATTTCATCGAAGCGATTTTGAGGCTGCCCGCGCCGGCAAATTGGCAGATATCACAAAATGCGACCGCGCTGCCCTGCTGCGGCGTGATGACGCCGCTGATGACGCCTTGACTGCCCTCAATGATGATGGCGTCGATTATCAGCTCGGCGGCATTGCGGTCTTGCATTTGCAGCAGAACCTGGCGCGCCTGTTTGATGCCGCGCATTTCGAATGCGCCGACGATATGCCAGCGGATGTCGTCGCTGAAATGCGCGAGGATGGCATCGACATCAGCGCGGGCATAGGCGATATTCAAATCGCGCAGGACCGCTTTCTTCGGCGAATCCGCGCAGTCGACATTGACGGTGATTTTGAGCATGAGCGTCTCGGGAGCGGCTAGCCCATGTTTTCCAGGTTGGCGGGACCAAAGCCATGCGGCAGCAGCTCGGCAACGGTGGTGCTTTGGTGATGTTGCCCCTCTAAATCGGCGAGCAGGACGCGCATCCGCGGCGCGAATTCAAAGAGCATCTGGCGGCAGACGCCACAGGGAGAGCCGCCATCACGGGTGACGACGGCGATGGCGGCGAAGTGGCGCTGCCCCTCGCTGACCGCTTTGAAGAGGGCGGTGCGCTCGGCGCAGACGGTGGGGCTGTAGCTGGCGCATTCGATGTTGCAGCCGCCATAGACTGCGCCGTCCGCCGTCAGCAGGGCAGCGCCCACGCGGTACTTGCTGTAGGGGATGTAGGCATGCTCCGCGGCGGCGATGGCGGCGGCGATCAATTCTTTGTCGGTCATGGCAGCTTCCCGCTTTCTACCCGCCAGGGGCGGATGCTTTTTCGCCATTCGGCAGGGCGATATCGGCGGCGGGCGCCGCTGCGCCCGGCTGGGGCGCGAGCTTTTGCACCCGAACCTTGCGGATGCGATGCCCGTCTATCGAATCCACCGTCATGCTGAGGATATCGGTCTTGATGGTCTCCTTCTCCCGCGGTACCCGCCCCAGCGCCAGATAAATATAACCGCCGAGGGTATCGGTGGTGGCGGTATCGATGGCGCAGCCCAGCAAGGCGTTGAGGTCATCGAGGTCCATGCTGGCGTCAATCAGATACGCGCCATCGCCCAGCTCGGCATAGTCTTCTTCTTCGCCAAAATCAAATTCGTCGCGGATTTCGCCGATGATTTCTTCGATGAGGTCTTCGATGGTGATAAGCCCGGCGGTGCCGCCATATTCATCGACGACAATCGCCAGATGCACATTTTCCGCTTGCAGCTCGGTCAGCAGGGCATCGGCGGATTTGGTTTCGGGCACGAAGGTGACTGGGCGCATGGTATCACGAATGGCGTGGCTTTCCAAATTGCCGCGGCTGTCCAGCAGCGCCAGGATGTCTTTGGCATAGAGCAAACCGCGCACGGTGTCGATGCTGTCTTCGTAGACGGGGATGCGAGAAAAGCCGGAGCCCACAAAAGCGCTGAGCGCTTCGGTCATCGCGGTGTCGATGCTGAGCGCGACAATATCGATGCGCGGCGTCATCAGCTCGCGGGCGGCGCTTTCGCCCAGCTGCAGCACCGAGACGATCATGTCCTTCTCTTCCGCCTCCAGCACGCCGCCGCTGTGCCCCGCCTGCACCAGCGTGACAATCTCCTCTTCTGTTACCAGGTTCACCAGGGCATCGCGCCCAACAAGGCGGGATATCAGCCGGCTGAAGAGCAGCACCAGCGCCGAAAGCGGCAAAATCAGGCGCGCCAGCAGGCTCGTCAAGGCGGTGCTGATGGGCAGCAGGCTGTCGGCATGGGCGCTGCCCAGCGCCTCGGGCAGGAGGTCGCCCAGCAGCAGCGTCAGCCCCGCGCCCAGCAGCACCGTAACCAGCGCCAGCGCCAGGTTCGCCGCCATATCCGCCGCGGCGAAGTTCTCAAGCAAAAGCAGCAGCAATGTGGCGGCAATGGCGAAGCGCGTGAGGATGTGGCTGACGCTCACCGTCATGCTGAGGCGCAGCGGATTTTCGGTTAGCGCCAGGTAACGCTGGGCGCTGGCATCGCCCTCGTCAGCGCGCTCGCGCATGGCGCTGCGGCTGGCATTTTGCAGCGCCGCGTTGAAGAGGCTGACGATGGCATGCAGCCCCAAGGCGATCGCCAGCAGCAGCGCCAAAACGGTCGAGTCATTCATCAGCGCGGGCGGGCAAGCGAATAGACGCCGGGCATGGCATTCCATGCGCAGCAACAGGCAACTCTGTTATGTGCCAGGGACTCCGGGAGGGAGGCTCGGGGTGTTCGTCCACTGATATTTGGGCAACTCAGCTTACACAATAGCGCCAGTGTAACACAGGGCAAGTTGGCATTGCAAGCGCCCGGCGTTCATCAGCCAGAAAATTCTCCGCGTCCTTTGTGCCTATGCGGTGAATACCCTGTGTTATATTCGCTAAGCGAAGTAGTAACACAATAAGCGCCGCGCCCGCTTATCACGCAAAAAACGGCTACACTATTGGCGCAGCTTACCATCAGAAGGGACTACACATGCCTGAGCAAATGCGGGTCGCCCTGGGGCAACATGCCGAGGCTTCCGCCGACTATCTGACTTTTGCCAAGCAGTTGGGCGTCAGCGGCGTGCAATTTAACATGATTGGCTCGGAAATTGACCTGATTCCCGATTCCAACGAGCTGCCGGGCGCGGACGGCTATTGGAAGCTGGCGGATCTCAAAAGTTTGAAGCAGCGGGTCAACGATTATGGCTTGCGCCTGGAAGCTATCGAAAATGTGCCGCGGCGCTTTTATATTGACGCGATGCTGAACGGACCGCGGCGGGCGGAGCAGGTCGCCAACTATCAGCGCACAGTGCAAAATATGGGGGAGGCGGGCATCCCGATTTTGGGCTTGAACTGGATGCCGAACCTGGTCTGGCGCACGCCGCTGCAACGGGGGCGCGGCGGCGCTGTCGTTACCGCCTTTGATATGGCGCGGGCGCGGGCGGGCGAGGTCACAGTCGGCATACAGCAGGTGGCGGAGGCGGAAGACCGCGACTACAGCGAAAGCGAAATGTTTGACAATTATGTCAGCTTTATGGCGGAAGTGCTGCCGGTCGCCGAAGAGGCGGGCGTCAAAATCGCGCTGCACCCGGATGACCCGCCAGTGCCCGCCCTGGGCGGCATCGCGCGTGTATTTTATAGTCCGCGGAATTTCAAGCGGGCGCTGGAAGCGGTGCCCAGCCCCATGCACGGCTTGGACTTTTGTATGGGCTGCTTTTCCGAGATGGTCTACGCCGATGGCGACAATAACGCCGGCGTGCTGGCGGCGATGCGCTATTTCGCCGAGCGCGGCAAAATCTTCTATGTGCATTTCCGCGATGTGCAGGGCTGCGTGCCCAAGTTCCAGGAATGCTTCCCCGGCGAGGGCAATGTTGATGTGGTGGCGGCGGTGCAAACGCTCTATGAAGCGGGTTTTACCGGCTTCCTCATCGACGATCATGTGCCGGCGATGCTGGATGACAGCGATTGGCGGCACCGCGGGCATGCCTATGCGACTGGCTATATCATGGCGCTGGTCGCCGCAGTCAAGGCGCTAGCGTGAGCGGGGCTGACGGCGCTCGCGGCGCAGTATCGCTTCGTGGCTGAGGAAGGTCAGCAGCGCCAGCGCAAAGACAAAGTGGGGTATCGCTTCCAGCCCCAGGGCTTCCGCCAAAATGCCCGCCAGCCACGGCAAAATCACCATGCCCAGGCTGGCGCCGGTGAATTGCAAGCCGATGGCATTGGCGACATGCGCCGCGCCCACTCTGCCCGGCGTCGCTGATGCCATCAGCGGCGAAAAAGGCGCGATGGCAAAGCCGATGAGCGCCAAGCCCAGCAAGCTGCCGCCAGCGCTCAAATTAGCGCCCAGCAGCGCCGCCCCCGCCAGGATGCCCAGCGAATTCAGCCGCAGGAAACTGCCCAGGCTGATGCGCGCGATGATGATGCCCGCGAGAAAGCGGCTGACGGTCAGGCTCGCCCAATAGAGGCTGACCCAGACGCCCGCCACCTTGGGCGTGATGCCGCGGGCGTCGATGAAAAAGCTGTTTGCGAATTGCCCGGTTACCAGCTCGGTGCCGACAGCGAACATAAAGGCGCTGCCCATCAGCCAGAGTATCGGCAGGCGCAGGGTAGCGCGCAGGCTGGCGCTGTCGCGGCGCCCCCGCCGTGATTGCGCCGCGTCCAACTGCCAATCCCGCCGTGTGAGGAAGAAGAGCAGCGCCAGCGCCAGCCGAATCAGCGTGAAGAGCAGGTAGGCATAACGCCAGTCCAGGCTGAGGTCGATGACTATGGTGGTAATCAGCAGCGGACCCAGCGTGGAGCCGATGCCATAGCTGCCATGCAGCCAATTCATGCGGCGGGCGGAGAAATGCAAAGCGGCAAAGGCGTTGAGCCCAGTCGCCATGATGCCGGCGCCAACGCCGCTGCCAAAAGCGACCAGCATCACCACCAGCCAGGAAGGCGCCAGCGCGAAGCCCAGCATGCTGGCGGCGGTGATGCCGAGGCTGCCCATCATCACCCATGCCAAACCCAGGCGGTTGATGAGCGGTCCGCTGGCGGCGCTGGTGAGCAGCCGTCCCAGCGTAGCCGCGGCGACAAGCGCGCCCAGGGCGCTGAGGGTTACCTTGAAGTCGTCTTGAACATAAATCCAGACGACGCCGATAGCGCTGCCGGAGATGCCGCCGACGATAAAGACGGCACAAGACAGGGCGAAGAGCTTCACAGTGCCGCCACGGCTGCTGCTGTTCATGCTTATGAGCCTCGGCGTCGGTGGCGCTTGGCGGAGTGTACTCCAGTTGTGGCGGGCGCGCGACCGGTTCTTCCCCGCCGGGAGCGGGCGCTCGCGCCAAATTATTTTTCACCACAAAGACACCAAGAACACAAAGATAATCCTATAAATCCGCAGAAACACCCCTGCATCACCCCTTTTTCTGCGGATAGGAAAAAAACCTTTATGTCTTTGTGGTGAATGAGTATCTGATGCGCTTGCGCCCTGGCTTAGCCCCGCAGCCGCTGGCGCAGCAGGCTCAAGAGCCAGGACAGCTCCCGCAGCCCCAGCCAGCGCGCCGCCAGCAAAAATAGTCCGCCATAAAGCAGCGCGCAAGCCGCCACCAGCGCCAGCTCCCGCCAGATGCTGCCGCTGCCAAAAAGCGCCAGCAGCAGCGGCAGCGTCAGCAGCGCCGCCGCCGCCATAATCAGCGACGCCAGCGCCGACTTCAAGCCCGTGAGCAAGAGCCGCTGCCGCCCGAAGCCGCCCAGCCGCCGCTGCAACAGCGCCAGGCTGATGGCGGCGTGCGTCAGGTGTTTGACGCTGTCCGCCAGCATCAGGCTGTATAAGCCGAAGCGCTCGAAGAGCATCAGCGCGACCGCCAGATAAGCGACCAGGCTGACGATGCCGATGAGGGCGGGACTGAGCGTGTCTTTGCGCGCGTAAAAGGCATAGACCAGCAGCAGGTCAAAAGCGGCGAAGGGCAATCCCAGCAGATAGAGGCGCAGGGCAGTCGCCGTGATTTCGGTATCCGCGGCGAGGAACGCGCCATTTTCAAAGAGCAAGCCGATAATCGGCACGGCGAGCACAAAAAGCCCGGCGGCGGCGGGCAAAATCAGCGCCGTCGTCAGGCGCAAGCCCAAGCCCAAGGTATCTTTGAAAGCGCGCCCGGCCTGGGCGGTCATCGCGGCGGATTGCCGCGCCAATGTCGGCAGGATAGCGACGCTGATGGCGGTCGCCACCAAGCCTTGCGGGAACTGTATCAAAGTGGTCGCCAGGTTCATGATGGTGATGCCGCCTTCTATGCTGTGGCTGGCGAGGTTGTAGCTGAAGGGGCGGATGATTAATGTGTCGATGACCAGCGAGAGCATCACCGGCAGATAAAGCGCGCCGATGCGCTTCAGCGCCGGGTGACGCCAGTGTAAGCTGAAGCGCAGGCGGTCCAGCCGCAAGCCAAATAGTTGCAGCGCCATCTGCGCGCCCGCGCCGATGAGCCAGCCGAGGGCGACGACGGTGATGCCAGCCGCCGGGCGCGCCAAGACGAAGGGGGCGACATGCGCGCCCGCCCGATTCAAGGCGGGCAAAAGCGTCAGCGAGGGCGCCAGCGCCAGCGTCACCAGCACGATGCAAGCGTTGAAGACGACGCCGGCAAATGCGGGCAATGTGAAGGAGCGCAGGGCGAAGAGCGCGCCGCTGAAGAGCGCGAAGAGGCTCATAAATAGCAGGGCGGGCGCGGTCAAACGCAGCAAATCAACGGCGAGGCGCTGGGTGGCGGCATCCGCGCCCGAGGCGACCAGCGGCACAATCTGCGGTGCCAGCGCTTCAATCAGCAGCACAAGAAGCGCCAGCACGGCGATGACGAGGCTCATCAAGGCGGAGAGCACGCGCCACAATTCTTCTTTGCCGCGGCTGGTGATGACATCGCTAAAAACGGGCACGATCGCGCCGTTGATATGCCCGCCGATGAGCAGGTCATAGATGGCTTTGGGCACGATGATGGCGGCTTGCAAGGCGTCAACAGCGCCCGTCGCGCCGAAGAGGTAGGTGATGACAATCTCGCGGGCGAGCCCGAGGATGCGGCTGCAGATATTGCCCAGCGCCAGGATGCCGCTGGCGCCGGCGACGCTGGCGTTGGTGCGCTCTTGTTCGTCGGGCAGGGCGGCGGGGGCGGCGTCAGCGCCCGCCATGTTTGCTTCGTCCGCGGTCATCAGAACAACTTTCGCTCGCCCTGCCCCTGGTTATACACGGGCGGGGCTTAGCGTTCTTGGCTGGCGCGCCACTCCGCCATCGTTTTGCTGCCTTTGCTGCGGTTGCAGCCAGAGCAGAGCAGCTGCAAGTTGTCGGGATGGTCGTTGCCGCCGCGGGATTTCGGCACAATATGGTCCACATCCATGATATTGAAGGGAAAATGCAAGCCACAGCCAACGCAGTTGCCTTCCTGCTCGCCATAAAGGCGGTGCCGGTGGGTGCGATAATTGGGCAGCTTGCCCAAATCAGTGCGTTTGGGCGGCGTTTCCAGCACATTCACGCCGCGCCACATCGGCAGCTGATAGGAGCGTATCCGTTCATTCACCAGCTTGATGGCGAGGGGTGACAAATCACAGCCGATCCAGCGCCGGTCTTGTAATTCGGCGGCGACGAGCGTGGTCGCGCAGCCGCAGAAGGGGTCAAAGACCAGGTCGCCTTCGTTGGAAGAGGCCTCGATGATGCGGTCGAGCAGGGCGAGCGGCTTCTGCGTTGGGTAGCCGGTGCGTTCTTTTGCTGTCGGCGCGATGACGCCAATATTCCAAACATCGCGCATTGGCGCGCCTGGCGAATCTTCGCCCGTTTTCACGCCGCGTTTGCGCCGCCCCGATTCATCAAAAACATTGATGATTTTCTTGCCGCCATCCGCTTTGAGGGTCGATGCCGCCAGCGGTTCATAGAGCTGATTCCAAGTGACATCTTTCGATAGCGCATAGCGAAAAACAATATCGTGCATGCGCTGGAAGTTTTTCTGTTTGGCGGGCCAGCGGCGGTAGGACCAGATAATCTCGTTGCGGAAATTGTCTTTGCCAAAGACGGCGTCCAGCAGCAGCTTGAGATAATGGCTGGCGGTGGTATCGCAATGCAGATAGAGGCTGCCGCTCGGCTTGAGGATGCGCCGCATTTCCATCAAACGCACCGCCATCATAATCAGATAGCTCATCATGCCCTTGCCATGGGTAACCCGCGCCGCTTCGATGACGCTGTAAGCGGCGGGATGGCGGTCCGCCAATTCGCCATGCTCATGCACATCAACATCGGAAAGCGTCCAGGTGTCCTTGAAAGCCGCGCCCGCCGCCACCGAGCCGATGGGCGCGGCATAATCTTGATTGGAATTAAACGGCGGGTCGAGATAGATGAGGTCGACGCAGGCGCTGTTCATCCCGCGCATGACGGGCAGATTGTCGCCCACCCATACGGTCTTGTCTTTGAAATTCGGCACTGCCATCGCGCTGCTCCTGAAGCCCTCTGCACTGCAAGTGTATCCCAAAACGGGACCGATATAACGCGCGCCTGTGTTCCCCGCCCGCCCGCTGAGCTATTCAAGCGTCAGCAAGTAGGCAATCACATCAGCGAGGTCAGCCGCTTCCAGGCTGTTTTCATAGCCAGCGTACATCACATCGGCATAACCCGGGACCAGGTGCTCGCCCGGGCGCAGGATGCTCCAATACAAGTATTCCGCCGCCGATTGCCCGCTGACGCGCCCGCCCGCGGCATTGGCGATGCCCGCCAGCCCATTGCCGACGCCATCCCGCTGGCTGAGCGCATGGCAAGCCGAGCAGGCGGGCGCGCCTCCGTTGGATTGGCTGAAGAGTTTCTCGCCGCTGCCGGCATCCGCCAGGCTGAAGTCGATATCAGCGAAAGCGATGCGCGGCGGCTCGGCGCTGCAGGCGCTCAAAAGCAGCGCCAATAGCAAGGCAAGCAGACAAATTCGGCATTTCATAGCGCCACACTTTGACAGGCATACATTCCGCCGCTAGTATCGCATTCAGAAGCCGCGCGCTCAATGCCTAGCCAAAACAAGCCGATGCCATGGTACTGACCTTCAGCCGTCAGCAGCTGCAACATATTCGCCTGCGACATCAGGGCTTGAGCGCCGCTAGCCGCGCCGATTCCGCCAGCGAGGTTGCGCGCCGCCTCGTCGCCCTGCAAGCGCAGGAGCTGCCCTCGGCGCGGCTGGCGATTCATGCCCGCGCCCGCGGCATCAGGTCGGCGGATATCGCGCAGGCGCGGGAAGAAGAGCGCAGCTTCGTCTTGAGCTGGTGCCTGCGCGGCACCCTGCATTTGGTCGCGGCGGAAGACATCGGCTGGCTGCTGGCGCTCTGCGGGGCGGGCGCCATCCGCGGGAGCAACAGCCGCTACCAGCAGCTCGGCTTGAGCGAGCCAATACGCGAGCGAGCGCTGGACGAAATCCAACGCATCTTAAGCCGTGATGCCGCCCTGCCGCGCGCGGAACTGGCGGCGAAACTCGCGGAAAAGCACATCCCGACCGCCGGGCAGGCGATTCATCATCTCGTTCGCTTCGCAGCGCTGCGCGGGCTTGTCTGCCTGGGACCAGAAATCGCTGGCGATTTGACCTATACCCTGCTGGCGGATTGGCTGCCGGCCGCTCTCCAGCCGCGCCTGCCCGCCGACCCCGCGGCGGAACTGGCGCGGCGTTATCTGGCGGCTTACGCGCCGGCGACGCTGGCGGATTTCGCGCGTTGGTCGGGCTTGGGCAAGCGCGCCGCGCTTAATGCCTGGGCGGCTGTCGCCAGCGAATGCGCCGCCGTCAGCCTGCCGGATGGGGACGGGCGCATGCTGGTGGCGCAAGCCGTTCCGCTTGTGGAGCCGCCGCCTGCTTCCGCCCGCTTCCTCCCGCGGTATGACAATTATCTGCTGGCATACGCCCGCCGCGATTTTATGGTCGCCGCCGAACACATCAAAAAAGTGCAGCCCGGCGGCGGCTTGATACGGGCATGCGCCCTCATCGACGGGCAAGCGCGGGCGGGCTGGAAGCTGGAAACGCGGCGCAAGCGCGCCCGCCTCACCATCATGCCTTATGCGCGCTTGAGCGCCGGCGAGCGGGCGCTGCTGGAAGCGGAAGCTGAGCAGCTGGGCGCATTCCTGGGCAGCCCGCTCGACATGCGCGTCGCCAGCGGCTGATGGGCTAATGCCAAACTAACTGGAGACTATGCCCTCCGCCTGGCGGATAAAGCGCGCCAGCACATCATCAATGGCGAAGGACGGCTTGCCATAAAGGAAGCTGTGCACAGTATTGTTGAAATTCTTGGTCCAATGTTTGGGGATGGCGCTCTCGCCATAGACCGCGCCCCAGATGCTGCCAGCGGTGGCGGCGGTGCAGTCATTGTCCTTGCCCATGGCGACCGTCTCGCCGATGACCTTGCTGAAATTGTCGCCGCCAATGGTCAAACCCCAGATGGTGAGCACAGTGTTGTTGATGGCATGGGCGCCGCCCATGGTGGTATAGCGCTGCTCGACAGCGGCGGCGGCATCGCGATAATTGGCGATGGACGGCGCTATATCCAGCGCCCAGCGGATTTCCCGCGCCAGCAGGCAATCCGCGGGAATCTCTTGCAAGCCGATATGCAGCGCCTCCAGCGGGCTATCCACAGCAAAAGCCGCCGATATCGCCGCCGAGAAGAACATAGCGGCGAAGATGCCGTTGCGCCGATGGCTGACGACCGCATCACGATGGGCGAATTCCGCCGCTTTCTCGGGCATGCCGGGCGCGGCATAGCCCCAGGGGTCAGAGCGGATGTCCGCGCCAATCCAGTTGAGATAGGGGTTGCCGACTTCAGCCGCCCGCAGCGGCGCGACGCCCTGACGCAGGTTCGCCAGCGCGATGCCCTCAGCGGTGAAGGCGAAGGGCAGGTACTGCACCCAGGCTTTGCCTAGGTCATCAGTCGTGAAGCCGCTACCGTATTCTTCCAAAATCAACAGCCCCAGCAAGGTATAATTCAGGTCGTCATCGGTGGGCACGCCGTTCATCTGCGCCGGCGTGAAATCGGCGCGCAGGCTGGTCTCGTATTTATGGTTGTGCGGCTGCTCCGCCTGGCTCCAATAATCCTGCAGCGGATAGGCATCGCCGAGATAGTCCGCCCAGCGCTCCATGCGCTCGACAGTCCAGCCCTCGACAATCGAGCCGAGTGTGCAGCCGGCGCAGCGCCCCAGCCAGGAGCCCGCCAGGCGCTCGGGGAAATCCGCCGCCAGCCGCGTCCACATGCGGCGCGTTCCCGGCGGGCGCAGCTGACGGATCGCCCCCAGGTCATCGGGTTCCGCTTGCGCCAGCTGCGGGTCGTCGGGCAGGGCGTCCAGCTCCGCGAGTTTCTGCTGCAGCACGCTTTCGATTTCGGCGACTTTCTCGACGACGCCGGGCGCGCCAAACTCGACCTTCTGTTGGGCATACGCGTTGAGCTTGCGCTCCCAACCCGCTAAAGCCTGGGGATAGTCAAAGAGTTTCATGCTCGTCTCCTATTTCTATTTTCTTTACTCTTGGCAGCAGCGAATACTGAGGAGTGTAACGCATTTCCGCGCTGCCCGCGCCGCTTTGCTTGACTGCAAGCGTCATTTTCGCGGTACGATAAAGGTAGGCAATATACCTTAAGGTGGTGCCCTATGCAGAAGCGAAAGTTTATCCCAATCGCAATCGCGCTGATTGCGCTGCTCTTCGCAATTTCAGCGCTGCCGAATCTGGCAAGTTCAACCTGCTCCAAGCCCGAAAATTTCGCCTATGACGGTTATGAGGATAATCTCGACTATTTCACTTGGGATACGGTGAATTGCAGCGGCATCACTTTTCAAGTCAAAGGCGGCGGCATCATCGGCAATTGGGCTGGCGTGTACTTTTCCACCAACTATCTGACGCACAGTTCCGGCACCACCAAGCTGGGCATCACGCCCTTTAACAATGTAGCTGGCATCCCGCTGCAATTCCGCGTCAAGGTGGGCAATTCGCCCTTCAGCGATGTCGTGGAAGTGGACTTCCATGCCACTTAGCGCCCCGCTATACCGGTGGCGCGTTTTTAATACAGCTTAATTGGCAGGGGCGTCTCGGCGAGACGCTTCTTTTTTCCAGCGCTGCCGCTTGGGCGTTTCAGCGAAACCCCCTGCAAGCGACTCCCTGGGCGGTCCACCGGGTCGCCCCTGCCAGTTGGGATGCACTGTGGAGAATTGTCCACTCCCCGAATGGTGATTCGATTGACTGGCGCATAGGTTTTCGCGTATCATGATAGTAAGAGATTTCACAAATGGAGGATCGAGATGGGCATTCGCCCCGTCAGCAGGATTGCCAGCGTCACGATCGCGCTGATATTTTTCTTCGCCGCCCTGCCGCTGCAGGCGCAGCCCGACAGCTGCGAGAGCGCCCTGGCAACCAAGTGGGTGGAAATCGAAAAGACCTTCTAAGCCAGGCGCGCCGGCGAGCAGGACGAGCGAGCAATTTGTGAACGCCAAAAAATAAATTAAGGAGCAATATCATGTTCACACAATATACGGTCCGAAACACAGTCCGAATTTTCAGCCTGGCGCTGGCGCTGGCGCTGCTCGCGCTCGTCCTCATCGCCGCCCTGCCGCTGCAAGCGCAAACGAGCAGCACCGCGGTGGAAGGCTTCCAATACGACGGCATGCTCTCTGACGGCAAATTGAAATTCAGTTGGAAGACCGCGACCAACGAGGTCTATGACACCACTTCCTTCATGTTCAAAGGCGGGGGCGTGACCAATGTCTGGACTTCGTCCTACCTGACCGGCTTGTCCTACAGCGACGGCCGCACCAGAATC
>JAJDWK010000009.1 GCA_022825675.1 Anaerolineae bacterium
GGCTCTATCAGCACGGTATCGCCCACTTGAATCTCGCTGATTGGCACTTGCATGGCAGCGCCGCCGCGCTTAATAGTTGCCACTTCCGGGTAGAGCGCGAACAGGCTTTTGATGGCGCCGCGGCTGCGGCCGATGGCATAGTCCTGCAAGACATTGCTCAGCGAAAATAGGAAAAGCAGCAGCGCGCCTTCCTGCCATTCGCCTAGCGCCGCCGCGCCTAAAGCCGCCAAGACCATCAGCAGGTCGACATCAATCTCGCCCTGCAGCAAGCCCGCGATCGCTTTTTTGCCGCCATAAAAGCCGCCAGCGCCATAGGCAATCAAGTGCAGCGCCAGTATGACATCTTCTCCCGCGCCGAGCCTGCCCCCGGCGAAGCTCAAAAGGATGGCAAGCAGCGCCAGCGCAACCAAGCGCGGCGCCAGCCAGGCTTCGCGGCACCAGGAAGTACCGCTCTCCAGCGCTGGCGCTACTACTCCGTTGGCGGGATGATGAACGTTCATGGCTGTATCGCAGTTAAGTCTATTCAATACTTGATGAAAGAAGCATTTTAACACCAGTTAAGTTTTTTTGCAAACTATTGATAAAGCAATTTTTCGCATCCCGATACTTCCGGGATTTTAGCGAAAAAGCGAGAGCCATGCGCCCGCCCTGCGCAGAAAAAAGGACCTGCCTAATGGCAGGTCCGGGCTCGCATTGAATTGCGCCGGTGGCGCTGTTGGCATTGCTCAGACGATATCGTCGTTTTTGGGGATCTTCTTGAAGGGCACGATGATGCTGAAATAGAAGGCGACCGCAAGCAGCGCGATGGCGATGCCCGCCCAGCTATAGGCGACAGCCGCAACCGCCGTGCCCGGCAGGACATTTTCCGCGAAATAGGCGACCGGGTTGGTGATGACGCCGTCCGCCGCTTGCGCCGCATTCTGCAGCACGGCGGGCAGGTCCAGCACGATGTGCAGCGACACCATCAGCGACACAATCGTCATCACAATTTGCGTCACTGATTTCCGCGAGCGCAACTGATTGATGTCGCCGCGCCCCGTCCAGCCGAGCAGCACCAAAGCCGCGCCGAAGCCCAGGCAAATGAACATTGAGAGCCAGTCGCCGGCGGCATCGGGGCGGATGAACAGCGCCAGGAAGCCGATGGTGAACAGCCCGGTCACGATGGACAGCCCGCGCAGCAGATGAGGCGCGCGATTGACCAAATAGAACAGGACCGCGCCCAGCGCTGCCGAGCCGAGGTAGCCAGCCGACATGGTAAGCGCGTCTGCGCCGCCGCTGAACTCGATAGTGTAGGCGCCGCTGGGCGACAGCGTGAAGCTGTAAACGGCGCCGCCGGTAAGCTGCATGGCGAAGGCGCTGAGCCCGCCATGAATGTTGTTGATGAACATGCGCAGCGGGTGCAGCAAAACTGCAAGCTGCTCGCCATACCACATCGCCAATATCGCGGCGAAAGCGGCGGCGGAAATCAAGACGCTGCGCAAGATGATTTGGCGGCGGACTTTGCGTTCGACAAATACTCTTAACATGGTGCTTCCCTCCCGCTAGATATCCCTCTCCTAAAATCAGCAGGCATGCCTGCTATTGTAGCCTGGAACCGCCTCAAGCCTTGCTCTTGACCGTGTCGCTGATTTCGCCGCTGGCCGGCTTGAGAAAGCCGAAATACATGGCGGCCGCCAACATCGCCACCGCGACCGCCGCCCATAGTGCTGCCACCACCGCTGGCGGCAGCAGCGGCGTGATATTCTGGGAAAAAGCGGCAGCATCGTTGAGCAGGGACTCGCTGCCAACGGTCGGGTTTTGCACCAGCATCGACAAATCTAGCAAGGCGTTTAATCCCGTCAGTATCGCCAGGGTTTCCAAGACAAGCAGGTTGACAACCCGCGAGGCTTGCCAGCCCATAAACAGCATCGCCAGCCCAAAGCCGATGCCGACAATCAAAGCGGTGGGGCTGCCGCCGGCATCGGGCATGGCAAATGCCAGCGTCAGCGCGATGATTGCCAAACCCAAGAGAATCGAAAGCGCGCGCGTCCAGCGGGGAGCGCGGTTCGCCAGCAGAAAGAGCAGCGAGCCAAAGAGCGCCGCGCCCAAATATCCCGCCGGCAAAATCAATGAGAGGCTGCCGCCCGAGATCCTTGCCAAGCCGGAGCCATCTGGCGAGACGCTGAAGCCATGCACCTGCCCGCCGCTTATCAAGGCGGCGAGGGAGTGCCCCGCTTCGTGCACGAAGGTAACAAACAGGCGAATGGGATAGCCGAGTATCGAGACGCCGACAGCGCCCGGCTCGCCACCGCGCAGCATCCTTTCAATATCGCTGATATTCCAGATGAGCAACGCCAGAATGAGCGCCAGAATCGTGATGAGTATCGTCTGCCGGCGGAGATTGCTCCCGGCGGAAGCAGCCTCAATGGCGGCGCTCCCGCCTCGAGCGCGCCGCAGCCCAAAAAGCGCGAGCAGGGCGACTGGCAGCCCCGTCAGCAAGAAGAATGCCAGCGACAGCGGCAGGCTTGCCGGCACGGCAACATTGGCATCAGCGGCGAGCCGCTGGATATTCGCTTCAAGCTCTTGCCCAACTGCGCCGCCATCAAAAGCGGCTGAAGTGAAAAATGCGCCGCCCGCCATCCACACTATGCTTAACAGCAGGGCACTGCCCCAGAATATGCGCGCTCGCTTGTGCACGGTCTTTTCTCCCGCTTATCGGCTTCTGACATCCTGCGAAACGGAGTAAGCGTTCACACCCATTATACGCTAGCCGCCGCCCATTCCGTTTCTTAATCGTAAACATTCTGTAAATCTCTTGAGAAAACGCCTATACTCTCGCTGTCAAGTGAAGGCATCTTTGCGCGCATCCCGCGAGCGCGACAGGGGAGGGCAGAATGCAGACAATAGACTTGAGCGATTATACCCCCGATGCCGACTTGGCTCGCGCCGAAACGATGCCGGCGCGCTGGTATACCGAGCCGCGCTTCCTCCCGCTGGAGGCGGAAAAGATATTCTACCGCACTTGGCAGCCGGTGGGGCGGCTGGAAGATGTATTGCGCCCTGGCGATTTCTTCTCCTGCGAAGTGCTGGAGCAGCCTTTGGTCGTCCTGCGCAACCAGGCGGGCGCAGTTAAGGCTTTTTATAATGTCTGCCCCCATAGGGCGGCGGTGGTGGCGCATGGGCGCGGAAACCGCAAAAGCCTGCAATGCAAATATCACGGCTGGACCTATGACCTCGACGGCAAGCTGATGCGCGCGCCGGAATTTGAAGGCGTCAAAAATTGGCAGGCGGCGGATGTCTGCTTAAAGCCAGTGCAAGTTGAGGCTTGGGGACCCTGGGTATTCGTCAACCTGGACGCGGCCGCCCCGCCGATGCGCCACTTCTATGGCGCGATCCACGACGAAATCGCCGCGGCTGGCTTCAATTTAGAAACGATGCGCCTGATAGAGCGGCGCGAGTATCTCATCGACTGCAATTGGAAAGTCTATGTCGACAATTATCTGGAAGGCTATCATCTGCCCATCGCCCATCCCGGCTTGTTCCGCGAGGTCGATTATGACCAATATCGCGTGGATACCTATCGGCATTATTCCAAGCAATACGCGCCCATCCGCGAGGTCAAGCCCGGGGAAACGCGCGACCGCCGCTATGCGCGCAGCGGCGAAGGCGAAGCCGACGCGCTTTATTATTGGATATTCCCCAATGTCATGCTTAATGTCTACCTGGACAATACCTCAATCAACATCATCATCCCGCTGAGCCATGACAAGACTTTGACCATATTTGAGTGGTATTTTGAAGCGCCCGGCACCGGTGCCGGCTGGGAGAGCATGCAGCAAATCATCGCCTTCAGCGACGAAATCCAGCAAGAAGATATCGAGCTCTGCGAATGGGTGCAGCGCGGGCTCAAGTCCAATGCCTATGAGCGCGGGCGTTTTTCCGCCTTGCGGGAGAATGGCGTGCACCATTTTCAATCGCTGGTGCACGAATATGTGACGCGCGCTTAAGGCGCTGATTCTGCGTCCTCGTCCTCCCCGCGGAAGGCTGCTGCTGGCGATGCCCCCAGCGCCAGCAAGCCGATGGTGCCCGCCACCGCATAACTGCCGACCGAAACCCCATGCAAGAGAAATCCCAGCGCAATCGCATCCAAAGGCGCCATGCCAACCAGTTGCCCGTTTAAGGCAATCGACGCTTCAAAAGGACCAAGGGCGGCGATGCTGACCGGCAAGGCGATGCTGACCGCCGAAAGCGACATGCCGAGGGGTACGCTTATCATATAATTCACTTCGATATTCAGCGCGAGGTGCAGCGCATAAAACGATGCGAATGACAGCAGCCAGGCGCAGGCGCTCCAAAACGCCGTCCATATCAGCGTACGCGGATTGCTGAGCGGCTGCAAGCCGGTCAGCGTGTCTTCCAGCAGCGATTTTAGGGGCAGGCGCTCTAGCGGCGGGATGAGCCGCAGCAGCAAATCCAGCAGGCGGCGGGCGATGCCCGGCTGGCGCGCCAGCAGCATCAGCGCCAGAATGCCCGCCAGCGCCAGCAAGCCAAAGAGCGCGGCGCTATCGGTAACTTCTGATGGCGCGCCCGGCAGCTGCGCCACGCTGATGGTGATAAACCAGACGACCAGCAGCGCGTCAAGCAGCCTCTCGACCACGATGCTGGCGGCGCTTGTCGCCAGTGGCAAGCCCACCCGCCGCGCCAATACTGCCCGCGCCACCTCACCCGCGCGGAAGGGAAGCTGATTGCCCAGGAACATCACATTGATGAGATGCGTCGCCTGCAGCGGCGTGATGCGCCGGTTCAGCAGCTCCCGCCAGCGGAAGCCGCGCGCCACCAGCGCCAATGCGACGCAGAAAAACGACAGCAGCAGGTAGCCAGGGTCAGCGGCGCGCAGGCTGGCGATGACATCGCCAGCGGGGATACCCCGCAGGATAAATGCCAGCGTCGCCAGGCTGACCGCGAAGCTGGCAAGAACGATGACCGCCCGTTTGCCGCTCACCGCAGCTTAAGCGCTCCCCAACTACCACCACCAGTGCGCGCGATTGGTCGGGTCCTTGAGGAAAACCATGCTGCCCGCGATGTTCCAGGAAGTGCCGCCCAGTTCCATAGCGGCTTGAATCGCATACAGCTCGCATTCGTATTCGATCAGCCAGCTCAAGTCGCCGTCGATGCTGCGCCCTTCGCGGTATTGATAGACATGGCAGGCTTCGTGCACGAGGAATTCCGCCATTGTATAGTCATCCTGGCGGATATAAGGACTTACGGAATGCGGCGCGTGATGAAATACAGCTATGCCCGAATCAGTATAGACGCCGCTGCTGCCTTCGTTAACTTCGCGGATTTCGTTGAGCCCGTTGGCGGCGAAGGCGTACCAATGCGGCGCATGCTGGCGCAGCAATTCAAAGCCGGCATTCACCATCGTGGTGAAGCCCGGGCTCAGCTCGACGATGCGCACGCGGCTGTGGTCGACATAGGGCGGGATGGCAAAGCCGGGTATCGCGCCGTAGCTCGCGGTGCAGCGCTTGTGCTTGAACATCCACCAGCCATAAGTCCGCTCATAGTCATGCTGGCAGTCCCAGCCGAGCGCGCAGCAATTGTCGGCGCCGGGCTGCAGGTTCGCCGCTGGCGGTCCGCATTGCCGGTTTTGATACGCCCAGTAGCCATCAATCCATTGCTGCTCGCTCTGGCACAAGCGGTCAATGCCGCAGCAATTATCGGCGGCTGGCGGGGATGCTGACGGCGCAGTCGCGCTGGTCGGCGTGGTGGCGGGCGGTGCACATTGCCGGTTTTGATATGCCCAATAGCCATCAATCCATTGCTGCTCGCTTTGGCATTGGCGGTCGATGCCGCAGCAATTGTCAGTGTTTGCCGCGGCGGCTTGCCCGGCGGCGGGCGCATCAACGCGCTCGTGATTGACCCAGCCAGCCATCCAGGTTTCACGGGCGCGCTTGATGCGCAGCCAGCGGTTGGCTTGTTCGATCACTTCGAGCACGGTGCCAGCGGGCGCGGAATCAAGCACTGCCGCTTCCAGGCTGGGACCGGCGCGCAGATTGGTATTAAATTCGACGCGTATGCTGTAGGGCTGGGCGGCGGCGGGCAAATACAATGCCATGAACATCCCGATAGCAAGGAAGAGGGTCTTCAATGCTGGCATAATCACAGTCCTTTTGCTCTATGGACTTTGGCTTGCGCCACGCCCCCCCAATCCACAACGCAGTCCGCCGAGTATATACTCTGTGGCGCAGGCTGTCGAGTTTTGGCGCGAAGTCTCGACAGGGATTTTTACCACCGAGTACACCGAGAAAAGCATGAGAAAATCTCTTTAAATCTTTTCTCGGTTTCCTCAATTTTCCTCAGTGTTCTCGGTGGTAAAGGGTGTGTACAGACTGCCCCGATAAATGAAGAAGCAAAGAGCCATTTCAATAAAAACTTTGTGTCCTTTGTGTCTTTGTGGTGAAGAATAATTTGATGCGATTGCCCCGAAGAACGGGAGTGTCTAATTCAGTGTCTTTTCGGATATTGTTGTATAGTATAGGGATGAATCCAAAATGTCCTCACTGCCACAGTGCAGAAAATCAGATCAAAGCTGGTCACACTAAAGTGGGCAGCCAACGTTTCCAGTGCAAGC
>JAJDWK010000045.1 GCA_022825675.1 Anaerolineae bacterium
CTGGCAGCCGGTGGTGGATGCGCTGACGGAGATGCAGCAGCAGTCTCAGCAGCAGCAAGTCGCGGCTACGGCAACGCCTACTTCAACCCCCACTTCGACGCCCACTGCCACCGCCACGCCAACAAATACGCCGCTGCCGACGGCGACGAATACACCGATTCCGCCACCGACGAACACGCCGATTCCAGCGGCAACAAACACGCCCGCGCCCAGCGGACCTCACGCCGCTTTGATTAGCACCTTAATAGTCTATGCGCAGGAGGATTATGGCGCAGAGCATCAAAAGCGCTGGAAGCGGGCGCTGGCGGCATTGGGCTGGGACAGCGGCGAATCGCCGATGACGCTGCAAGAGGCGAAAGACATGCGCGATACCTACAGCCGCAGCCGCTGGCAGCCGGTGGTCGATGCGCTGACGCAATTAAATCCGCCAACAAATACGCCAGTCCCGCCGACGAACACGCCAGTTCCACCGACGAACACGCCAATCCCGCCGACGAACACGCCAGTTCCGCCAACGAACACGCCAATCCCGCCGACAAACACGCCGGTGCCACAGAGCTATACCGTGCCGCAGAGCCTGATAGACGACATCAGGGTTTGGCGGGCGGAGCAGGGCACTGAGTCTGACCATTACAAGCGCTGGACGCGCGTATTGGCGGCATTTGGCAAAGCCAGCCACAATAATCCGATGGGCGTCAGCGAGGCGAAAATCTATCGCGACCGCGGCTGGAACCGCTGGATTGAGGTGGTCAAGGCGCTGGAGAAGCTGGCGGGGGATTAAGCGCCAATTTGGAAGTGTAGGGGCGCGGGCTCAGTCACCCGCCAGCTCGGGCAGTTTGCCCAGCGCTTCCAGCATCTCTTCAACAGTCGTGAACTTGACGCGGCTGCGCCCGGCTTCCGCGCCGCGCTGCCGCTCGATTTCATCAAGCGCGCGCCAGTCGTCAAAGGTGACAAAATTCGGCTTGCGCGCCGCCACCAGCGCGCGGATGCCCGCTTCGCTGCTGTCACGCGGCTGCAGCGCCGCGCCCGCCCGCAGGTCTTCCAGGAAGCGCTCGGCGCTTTCGACGGCATCAGGCTTGTTGGTGCCGATGATGCCGCTGGGACCGCGCTTGATCCAGCCCGCCACATAATTGCCGGGCAGGCGCTGCCGCCCGCCATGCCGCGTCAGCACACGCCCGCGCTCGTTGGGGATGATGCCCCAGCGGTCATAAAAGGGCACATCGGGCAGCGGTACGCCGCGATAGCCGACCGAGCGGAAGACCATGTCCATCGGCAGCGCTTCATATTCGCCAGTCGCGCGCGGGCGCAGGTTGCCCATGTCATCGAGATACAGCTCATTTTTTGCCAGCTTCAGCGCCTGGACGCGGTCTTCGCCAATAATCTCGACCGGCGATACCAAGAAGCGCAGGATGATGCGGCGGGATTTGCCGCTCAAGCCGCGGTCGACATAGGACTGCAAAATCTTGACATTGCGGATGGCGGCGCGGTCGCGCGCTTTTTTGAGGTGGCTGGCGCTCATCTCGTCCAGCGACGCGTTCTCGCAATCCACCACGATGTCGGCGTCCGCCATCGCGCCCAGTTCTTTGATTTCGGGGTTGGTAAACGCGGCTTGAGCGGGACCGCGCCGCCCCAAAATATAAATCTCTTCGACGCCGCTGCGCCGCAGGCTGTCCAGCGCATAGTCGGCGATGTCGGTGCTGGCAAGCTCCGCCGGCGTGCGCGCCAATATGCGCGCGACATCCATCGCCACATTGCCGACGCCCACCACCGCCACCCGCTTGATGCCGCTCAGGTCAAAGCTGTATTCGTGATAATCGGGATGCCCATTATACCAGCCGACAAATTCGGTGGCGGCATAGCTGTTGGGCAAATCTTCGCCGGGGATGCCCAGGCGGCGGTCAGACTGGGCGCCGACAGCGTAGAGTATGCCGTGATAATGCTGGCTGAGATCGGCGCGGCTGATGTCGGTGCCGAACTCGATATTGCCATAAAAGCTGAAACGGTCGCGGGCGGCGATGCGGCTGTAGAGCTTGGTGACGGATTTGATTTTTTCGTGGTCAGGCGCGACGCCGCCGCGCACCAAGCCAAATGGCGTCGGCAGCCGCTCGTACATATCAACATGAATCGGCGGGTCCTGCGCTTTCAGCAAATAATCGGCGGCGTAAAAGCCCGACGGTCCCGAGCCGATGATGGCGACCCGGATCGGCGATTCCTGGCTGGCGGGCATGCGTTTTTGCCTCTCTAGTCCTCCGCGTGTAAGGGTATCAGCAAGTCTTTGGTACAGGGCGTCAGCGAGACGAGCTGCCCCCGCTCATCCACGATGAACAGGTCTTCCACGCGCAGGCCGCAGCCGCGCTCAGGATAATACAAGCCCGGCTCGATGGTCAATACATTGCCGATTTGGAAGCGGTCCTCACGGCGCAGGCGGCTGATGGACGGCGCTTCGTGAATATCGATGCCGACGCCATGCCCCAGGCTGTGCATATAACCCTCCAGCGTTTGCGGGTGGCTGCGGGCGGTGGGGTGCCCTTGCGCTTCAAAATAGTCCAATACCGCCTCGTCCATCAGATGTGTTGGCTTGCCCAGCCCATAAGCCTCGACGGCGATGTCGAAGGCTTGCATCACCGTATCGTACAGCGCTTGCACCGCGGGCGGCACAAAACCGATGCACCAGGTGCGCGTCATATCGTGATGATAGCCGCCGCCCAGCTCCCGCGGGAAGAGGTCAAAGACGATGGTCTTGCCGACTTGCAGCGGCACCTCGGCATCGCCGCGGCTGTGCGGGAAGCCGGCGGCGCGCCCCTGGGCGAAGATCATGTTGGTATCTTCCAAGCCGCGCGCCATCAGCTCGCGCCGCGTCAGCGCTTTTATCGCGCCGATGGTAACGCGCTCGCCAGCGGCATCCCGCAAGTATTCGCCATCCCGCCGCAAGCCGCTGATGTAGCGCCGCACCGTTTCCATGACGGCGTTGGCGCGCGCCGCCACCGATTTCAGCCGCTCGATTTCCGCGGCGTCTTTTGTCAGCATCGCCTCTTCGATGAGGCTGCCTTTCGCCTCCGCCACAAACTCAAATTGCGGCAATGTGTGTGTCAAAGTTTGATAGAGGGCGATAGTTTTGTTGATTTGCCAGGCGCCATATAAGCCGACTCTGCCCGCGTCCATGCCCAGGCGCTGCAGCGCGTCCGCCCAATGGCGGGCGGTCGCCAGCAGGCTGTCGCCTTCCGCTTCTTTGAGCCGCTCGTAATAGCCGAGCTCGACCGCCGTCAGCAGCGCCAAGCCGCTTTTTTGCGCTTCTTCCAGCTCAATGCGGCTGCAGACCAGCAGCGGCGGCTGGTCACGGCATTTGAAGAGCGCGCCGTGAGTTATCTGCGCGCCGTTGCTCATATAATAGCGGGCGGCGTTAAATTCTTCGCCGCCAGCGACGATGATGGCATCGAGATCGCGCTCCCGCATTAAGCGGTCCAAGTCAGATTTCATCACAAGTTCCTTTGTTTGCGCCTGTCTTCACTATCCCGCCGCCAGCGCCGCTTTGAGCGCGCGCAGCAGGTCCGGCACCTGCTCGGGCAGCACCGTCCGCGGGTCCAGCAGCAGGGCATCGTCGGCGATGCGCGCGATGACCGGCGGCTCCGCCTGGCGCAGGCGCGCCGCCAGCCCCTGCGCGGAGCCCGCTTCAAAAGCCAGCAGCGCTGTCGGCAGGCTGGCGCCGGGCAAGCTGCCGCCGCCCACTGTCGATTCGCCGCTGCGGACTTCGCCGCCCAGCAGCTGCGCCCATGCCTGCGCCTGCGCCTGGATTTCGGGCAGCGGGCGGGAAATCATGCGCCAGACGGGCAGCCGCGTCAGCGCTTCGCCGCGCTGATAGTGCCGCAAAGTCGCCAGCAGCGCGGCATAAGTCAGCTTGTCGACGCGCAGCACCCGCGTCAGCGGATGGCGCTTCAGCCGCGCTATCAGCGGCGCTTTGCCGATGATGATGCCCGCTTGCGGACCGCCCAGCAGCTTGTCACCGCTGAAGCAGACCAAATCACAGCCAGCGGCGACGCTCTCTTGAATTGTCGGCTCGCGCGCCAAGCCGAAGGGCGCGGTGTCGATTAAAGTGCCGCTGCCCAGGTCATCAACAAGCGGCAGCTTATGCTCACGCGACAGCGCGCTCAGCGCTGCCAGCGGCGCTTCTTCAACGAAGCCGATTTGCTTGAAGTTCGAGGCGTGCACGCGCAGCAGCAGCGCCGTCCGCTCGCTGATTGCGGCGGCATAATCGGCGCTGCGGGTGCGGTTGGTCGTGCCGACTTCCACTAGCTGCGCGCCGCTTTGGCGCATGATGTCGGGGATGCGAAAGCCGCCGCCAATCTCCAAAAGCTGCCCGCGGGAGAGGATGACCTCCCGCCCGCTGGCGAGGGCGCTGAGAATCAGGACCAGGGCGGCACCATTGTTGTTGACGACCAGCGCGTCTTCCGCGCCGGTGAGGGCGCGCAAGGCAGCGCTGGCATGCTGCAGGCGGCTGCCGCGCCGCCCGGCTTCCAAATCATATTCCAAAGCGCTATAGCCCAGCGCCGCCGCTTGCAGCGCCGCCGCCGCCGCTGGCGAGAGGGGGGCGCGCCCCAAGTTGGTGTGCAGGATGACGCCGGTCGCGTTGATGACGGGGCGCAAGCTGGGGCGCGCCTGGCGCTCGAGCTGGGCGCTGATTTTTGTAATCAAGGCGCAGGTATCAGCAGCGGCTGGCTGCGCCTGCAGGATAGCGCTGCGCGCCGCCGCCAGCTGTTGGCGCGCCGCCGCGACAACTTGCTCCCGCCCGTGGATTTCGCTTAATTCTTGCAGTTCTCGCTGCGCCAGCAGGGTGTCGACGGCGGGCAAGCGGCGCAAACGGTCACGCATTGCGTTCATGCGCCAGTTCACGATTGCGCAGAAAAAGCTCAAGCGCCAGGAAGAGCAGCAGCATCACCAAGGCTATCGGCAGCGACAGATAGCGCGGTATCAGCAGCCAGGCGCAAATCACGGCGATGATGCCGATCCAGACGGCGCGGCGCAGGATGACGCCGGCTGGCGGTGCCGCGGCAGCGGGCGCGAGCCGCAGGCTGAGCCAGCGCAGGAGGGGGATGGCGGTGCCAGTCACGCCTAAGTGCAGCAGCAGGAAAAAGAGCCAGATTTCGCCGCCGATGCGTGGCACGGTATTCAGCACCAGCCAGGCGAGCCCGCCCCAGCCGCTGACACACATCAGCAGGGACGCCAGCAGCAGCCCGCGATATTCGCCAGCGGGCGAGCGCTGCTCCGCGTTTGGCAGGCTTACCTGCGGCGCTTCGTTGCGATATCGATTGAGCATAGCATCTATTGTAGCGCAATTCCGCGCTGCCGCTCGCGGCAAGGGCGCGCCTCAGTCTTCTTCAATGCTGATGGCGAGGATGCTATCGGCGCTGACGCCCCGCTGCGGGCGCTGGGGGTCGATGCGCTGCAGGGACTGCAGCGTCTTGAGGCTATCGGCATCGGCGACGCGGCCGAAAACGGCATGCCGCCCGTTAAGATGCGGCGTTGGCACAAAGGTGATGAAAAATTGCGAGCCATTGGTGTTGGGACCAGCGTTCGCCATGCTCAAGGTGCCGGGCGCGTCATGCGGGATTTGCAGCGCCGCCGCTTCGTCATCCCAGCGGTAGCCGGGTCCGCCGCGTCCGCTGCCGGTGGGGTCGCCGCCCTGCGCCATGAAGCCATCCAGCACGCGGTGGAAAATGACGCCGTCATAGAAGCCGTCCCGCGCGAGGAAGACGAAGTTGTTGACGGTGACGGGGGCGCGGTCAGCGAAGAGCTCGATGGCGATTGCGCCTTTGCTGGTCTGCATGCGGGCGCGGTAGCGTTTTTTGGGGTCGATGTGCATGGCTGGCGGGCGGGTGTATTGTTTGGGCATGGGCTGGCTCCTGTTTTTGCTGTGGTGGGTATGACTTTGGGAGGAAGATAGCAAGCAGAGCATGACATTGCTACCCCCATGCAATTTGTTTTGTCAATCAGAACTGGCAAGAACATGCGCTGCCGATATATAATTAATAGTCTCGGGAGGTGTTGGCAATGGTTGCGGTAAATCACGAGATCCTTGAGTGGGCGAGAATTAGAGCCGGATTGGACAAAGAAGATGCCGCCAAGAAGCTGCGGCTATCCAGTTCCAAACGAAGCACGGCGATCGAAAAACTTGAAACACTTGAGAAAGGTGAAAAAGAACCTACCAGGGTTCAGCTAAACAGGATATCCGAAGTCTACAGACAGCCTCTTCTCGTATTCTATTTAGACAAGCCACCGATAGATGACACTACGGCAAAGGACTTTCGAACACTTTCGTCTACAATTGATCCGCTAGCTGACGCAAATATGAAATTGCTCTTGCGCAATTTGCAGGCAGCGCAAATCGTTCTTCGCGACCTGTTGGAAGACGAAGATACAGTAGCTTTGGAATTCGTTAACTCCGCCACGATTCAAACGGATATTGAATACTTAGCAAGGGAAATTGTAACGACCCTTGATTTTGACTTAGAAAAATATAGGAAACGAAAACCAATGCGTGAGGCCTTCAAGTACCTGCGAAGCTGCATTGAATCCTCAGGTGCATTTGTACTGCTAATGAGTAATCTCGGCAATTATCACACCAAGATTCCAGTGGACGTCTTCAGAGGCATGGCACTAGCTGATCCCATTGCGCCGTTCATCATAATCAATAATCAGGACGCTAAAGTGGCATGGTCCTTCACAGCTTTACACGAGTTTACCCATTTGTGGTTGGGATCTACTGGTGTCAGCGGCACCTGGGGAGATATGGATATAGAGCAGTTCTGTAATAGGGTTGCAGGTCATATCCTCCTACCTCATTGCGAATTAAAGCAAATTGCCAATGTTGCACAAGCACCGTTCCATTTTGCCGTAGAGGATATAGGTAAATTTTCTGAGAAGCGAAACATCAGCCGAGCGATGGTCGCTTACAATTTGTACCAGAACCAGTTGATAGAATTCGCTCGTTGGCAAGATTTTCGAACTCACTTCCAGAACGAATGGAATGACCAAGTAGTGCGAGAGCGCGCACAACAAAAGGATAGAGATATACCTATAGACCCAAATGCTGTTCGCAGAAGTCGTCTAGGACAGTCTCTGGTCAACCTTGTTCGTCGATCAGTTGAAGCTGGTGATCTTTCCCGTACCAAAGCAAGCATTGCGCTTGGTGTCTCTCCTAGACGGGTCGATGCTGTACTTTATCCACGTAAACCCAACAGAGGCATGTAGTGCTCTATCTACTTGATACAAACGTCTTCATCGACGCGAAGAACTGGTATTACCCTGTGGATCGAGTTCCGCAGTTTTGGGACTGGATAGTTGACCATGCAAAATCAGGTAAAGTAAAGGTCCCATACGAGATAATGCAAGAAATTGAAGCCGGATCATCGCAAGATGAACTCTCAAAGTGGGCGAAAGCAAACAGAAGAACATTACTGTTGAATGAACAGGCTAACGAGGCTCTAGTTGATCATGTCCGAACACAAGGATACGGCTCAAACCTGACCACTACCGAGTTGGCTACCATTGGCAAAGACCCTTTTCTAATGGCGTACGCACTTGTAGACAAGGCGCAACGGTGCGTCGTCACAACCGAAGCGTCCAAGCCAAAGAGGAAGAGAGCCAATCGACACATACCTGATGTCTGTGACCAATTAGGTATAATACATATGAACACGTTTCGACTTATTCGAAGTCCGCTTAATTTTTGTATTAAACGATGAGGCTCCAAATGCCCGACTTTGATTCAGATATAAAGCAGTGATTAGATAGGATAGCCAAAGCGACAGATACTTTCAACACATTTTGGCCCCCGCCCCATGCCCCAAATAGCCCAACTCTTCCACACGATGCCCTACGGACCCGCGCCCGAAGCTGCTGATGCCGCCCATGCCTGGCTTGATGCCCACGAACGCCGCTTCGAGCTGTTCATCAACAACCAGTGGACGCCGCCAGCCGAAGGCAGCTACCTCAACACCGCCAACCCCGCCCGCGGCGAGCCGCTGGCGCAAGTCGCGGACGCCAGCGCCGCCGATATGGACGCCGCCGTCAGCGCCGCCCGCAAAGCCTTCGGCACCTGGTCGGCGCTGAGCGGGCACAAACGCGCGCGCCATCTCTATGCCATCGCCCGCAACTTGCAGAAACATGCCCGCCTGCTGGCGGTGCTGGAGAGCCTGGACAATGGCAAGCCCATACGCGAAGCGCGCGATATCGACATCCCGCTGGTGGCGCGCCATTTCTATTATCACGCCGGCTGGGCGCAGCTGCTGCCGACCGAATTGAGCGAGTACCGCCCGCTGGGCGTGGTCGGGCAGGTCATCCCCTGGAATTTCCCGCTGCTGATGCTGGCTTGGAAGATCGCGCCGGCGCTGGCATGCGGCAACACCGTGGTCATCAAACCCGCGCCCTACACGCCTTTGAGCGCGCTGCTCTTCGCCGAGATACTCGCCGAGGCGGGGCTGCCGCCAGGCGTCGTCAACATCGTCACCGGCGGGGACGCGGCGGGCGCGGCGCTGGTGGCGCACGGGGACTTGGACAAAATCGCCTTCACCGGCTCGACAGCTGTCGGGCGCAGCATCCGCCGCGCTACCGCCGGCAGCGGCATCAAGCTGACGCTGGAGCTGGGCGGGAAATCCCCGTTCATCGTCTATGACGATGCCGACCTTGATGGCGCGGTCGAGGGGCTTGTCGACGCTATCTTCTTCAACCAGGGGCAGGTCTGCTGCGCGGGCTCGCGCGTATTGCTGCAAGAGAACATTGAAGAGGCTTTCCTGGCGCGTTTGAAGCGGCGCATGGCGCGGCTGCGCATCGGCGATTCTCTGGACAAGGGCGTTGATATCGGCGCGCTCATCGACCCTTCCCAGCGGGCGATGGTGGACGACTGGGTGCGGCGCGGCATCAGCGATGGCGCCGAGGTCTATCAGCCGCCACTGGATTTGCCCGCGGAAGCGCAGGGCGGCTGCTTCTATCCGCCGACGCTTTTGAGCAAGCTCGAGGCTTCCGCCGCCGCCGCCCAGGAAGAGATATTTGGTCCGGTGCTGGTGGCGCTGAGCTTCCGCACGCCAGCGGAAGCCATCGAACTGGCGAACAATACCCGCTATGGCTTGGCGGCGTCAGTCTGGAGCGAGAACATCAGCCTGGCGCTGGAGACGGCGCGCGCGGTCAAAGCCGGCAGCGTTTGGGTCAACAGCACCAATCTCTTCGATGCCGCCGCTGGCTTCGGCGGCTATCGTGAGAGCGGCTTTGGGCGCGAAGGCGGCGAAGAGGGCTTGTACGCCTACCTGCGCCCGCGCTGGCAAGAGCGCGCCCGCCCGCGGCTGGAAGCGCCGCCTGCCGCTTGGGGCGCGCACATCCCGCCCGCGCCGCTGGCATTGGGCACCGAGCGCATCGCCCAGCGCATCGACCGCACTGCCAAGCTCTATATCGGCGGCGGGCAGAAGCGCCCCGATGGCAATTATACGCGCCCGGCGCTCTCGCCAGCGGGGGCGCTGGCGGGTCAAGTGGGCGATGGCAACCGCAAAGACCTGCGCAATGCTGTCGAAGCCGCCCATAAAGCCAAGAACTGGGCATATTATTCGCCGCATAATCGCGCGCAGATTTTGTATTACATCGCCGAAAATGTCGCGGCGCGGCAGACGGAATTCGCCGAGCGCTTGCAGGCGATGACAGCTGCCGCGCCCGCGGACTGCCGCGCCGAAGTCGACGCCACCATCGAACGGCTTTTCCACTGGGCGGCTTTTGCCGATAAAGCCGGCGGCGCCGTGCAAGAGACGACACTGCGCGGTTTGGTGGTGGCGCTGCGGGAGCCGGTCGGCGTCATCGGCATCGCCTGCCCGGACGAAGCGCCGCTGCTGGCATTTGTATCGCTGATAGCGCCCGCCATCGCCCGCGGCAACACGGTAGTCTGCCTGCCGTCGCCGCCGCATCCGCTCTGCGCCACCGACTTTTACCAAGTGCTGGATACCTCAGACCTGCCGCCGGGCGTCGTCAACATCATCACTGGCGACCGCGACCACCTGGCGAAGACCCTGGCGGAGCATGATGATGTGGACAGCCTGTGGTACTTCGGCGATGCCGAAGGCAGCCGCCAGGTCGAGGCGCGCTCCGCCCACAACCTCAAGCGCACCTGGGTCAGCTATGGCGCGCCGCGGGATTGGCGGGACCCGCAAGCGGGCGCGGGCGCCGAGTTCATCCGCGAGGCGACGCAGGTGAAGAATATCTGGGTGCCAACCGGCGCTTGAGCCAGCGCGGAGATTTGTCGCCGGGTTGTACCGCAAGAAAACTCGCTGGCATCTCAACCTAGACGCCGGCTCCAGCGCGCGCCAGCTGCAACAGGCACTGCAGCATCACATTGCCGCCATTGACGCAATCGGCTGCGGTCGTGAATTCCTGCGGATTGTGGCTGATGCCATTAACTGAGGGCACAAAAAACATGGCGGCGGGCGCGATGCGCGCCATATTCTGCGTATCATGCCCGGCGAAGCTCAGCAGCCGCTGATGCGACAGCCCCAGCGCCTGCGCGCCGCTTTCGATCGCGCGCATGACCGCCTCGCTCATCACCGCCGGGCGTACGGGCGGCGTCGCCTCCCAACTGACAGTCAAGTTATATTCGGCGGCGCAGGCTTGCAGCAGGTCCGTCAGCTCGGCTTGCATGCGATCGAGCGCCTCGTCAGAGCCATGGCGAAATTCCAGCGCCAGCTCAACCGCGGCGGGCACGATGTTATAGGCGCCGGGGCGCGCCTCAATCCAGCCGACATTACAGACGCCGGGCGCATGCCTTTCCATCACATGGCGGCGGGCGCGGCGGATGAACGCGGCCGCGCCCCAGAGCGCGTCGCGGCGCTGCGGCATCGGCATTGTGCCGGCATGCGCCGCTTCGCCGCGGAAAGTAACCTGCAGCGCGCGGATGCCGACAATCGCGTTGACAACGCCGATATCGCAGCCGCCGCTTTCCAGGCGCGTGCCTTGCTCAATATGCAGCTCGACCCATGCCAGCACATCATCGCGGCGGGCGTTCAGCATAGATGCGCGGCTGAGCCCCGCCGCCCGCAAACGCTGCGTCAGCTCGGCTTCGCTGAGCTTGCAGCGGGCGAAATCCGCCGCCGTCAGCTCGCCGATGACGGCGCGGCTGCCCAGCAAGCCCATGATGGCGCTTTCTTCGTCGGTGAAGTTGACGGCTTCCAGCGTGAAGGGCAGCGCGATGCCCGCTTCCTTCACGCTGCGCAGCGCCTCCAAAGCGGCCAAAAGCCCCAGCGCGCCATCATAAGCGCCGCCATTCGGCACCGAATCGAGGTGAGAGCCCGCCAAGATGCGCTTGTCGCTGGGCGGATCGCTGAGCAGAATCGCCGATTGATTGCCAGCGCCGTCGATGGCGTAGTGCAGGCCGGCTTCGGCGACCTTGCGCTTGAACCAGGCGCGCGCCTGCAAATCAGCCGCGCCCAGCGCCGGGCGGGAGACGCCGCCGTCCGCCGTCGCGCCGATGCGCGCCAACTCTTCAAGCTCGCCCAGCAGTCGCTCCGCGTTAATTGTGAGCATCGCATGCCCTCCCTTGCCGCGCATCAGCAAAGTCTACCATAGTGGGGGCAAGTCGGTGCTTCGCCCGCGAAATCAATAGCAGGGCGTTTAGCTGAAACGCCCGTACAGATTCTCATTAATTGTTGCGCTTACTGGGTTTTTTCTGATTTGCGCAGCCATCAGGGCATCAGAAGCGGCAGCCTCAGCGGAAGCGCTCACACCGCCTGTTCGGCATCAGGCTCGGCGGCTGAAGCATCGTTGGGGGCGGCAGCATCTTTGAGCGCCATCTCCCAATCGAGGTCCAGGAATTCGGTGGAGTTAACTGACTTCAGGCTTAAGCCCATGCGGCGCTCGTTCAAGTTAATCTTGATGATGCGCAGCACCAGTTCATCGCCGCGTTTGACCACTTCGTCAGGCTGCGCCACCCGCTCCGCCGAAAGCTCGGAGATATGAATCAGACCTTCGACCGCCTCATAATCAAGCAAGCGGGCAAAAGCGCCAAACTTCGCCAGCTTGGTCACGCGGGCGCGCACCAACTGCCCCCGGCGCAGCGAGGTGGCGACTTCGTCCCAGGGGTCGCCGATGACGCGCTTGCGGCTCAAGGCGATGCGCTGGGCTTCCACATTGACGCCGATAACTTCAACTTCGATTTCGTCGCCGATTTTGACGGCTTGGCTCGGGTGCGTGATATGCCCCCAAGCCAATTCGGAGAGATGCACCAAGCCCTCGCCGCCGCCGATATTGACAAATGCGCCAAAAGTCTCCAGGCTGACGACTTTGCCCCGGCGCACTTCGCCCACCTTCAGCTCGGCGATGAGGGATTCTTTGCGGCGCTGGCGCGCCGCGCGCGAAGCCGCCCGCTCAGAAAGTATCAGCCGATTGCGCCGGCGGTCCACCTCCATCACCCTCAGGTGGATGGGCTGGTTGACCATGGGTCCATAGCGCTCGGCTGGCGTCCCGCCAGTGAGGCTGCGGACGCGCTCTTCCGCCAGTTGGCTCTGTGGTACAAAGCCGCGCAAGCGCCCAAAGCGCACAATCAGCCCGCCTTTGTTATACCCGCCGACCAGCGCCTCATACAGCTCGCGGGATTTCGCCAGTTTCTTGGCTTTGCGCCAGTCGCGCTCTTCCAGCGCGTGATTTATGGAAAGCACCGTTTCGCCGCGGTGGTTGCGCGGGTTGACGACATAGACATCAACTTCCGCGCCGACTGTCAGCGATTCCAGCGTTTTGCGCGTCATCAGCTCCAGCTCGCGCCCGGGCACGATGCCTTCATCGCCATCGCCCAAATCAACAGTGACGGCGGTCGGCGTCGTTTTGCTGATTATGCCGCTATAGACTTTGCCGCGTTGGAATTTCGGCTCGGGGGCGGCGGGCGCGTCGTCTTCGCTTTGTGCCGCTGGCGGCGCGGCGCTGTCGCTGGCGGGGGCATCCCCTGCCACGCTGTCGGCTTGCGCGGCTGTTTGGCTGGGCTCCAGCTCGGCAGGTGCGTTTTTCTCAAGCGGCGCTGCATTCTCGCCGTGTTCTTCTATGCTCATAGCAATTTCCGTTTCCCGCTCAACAGTTGCGCCGTGATTATAGCGTTTGCGCGCCTGTAGTCAAAGGACAATTTGCGCGGGGAGCAGGACAATCGCATCAAAGCAGAATTCACCACAGAGGCGCAGAGGGCACAGAGATTTTTTCGCATATCCGCAACAAAAGGGGCGTTCAAGCGAAACGCCCCTGCACTTCCTAATGGGCGCTAATCCCCCGCCAGCTTCTCCAGCGCTTTGACCACCTCAATCCAGCGGTTCCAGCCGCGGTCGCGATATGTCTTCGCCTCGCTGACGCCCATCGGGTCATTGTGGCTGGCTTTGCCAAA
>JAJDWK010000042.1 GCA_022825675.1 Anaerolineae bacterium
TCTCATACCCACACAACATCCCAAGCCGTAGGGGCGAGCCAAGGCTCGCCCTCTCCACATTAGCAGTATGCCTTATGTCTGGAGTTTAGTGCGGGCGGTTAAGCGACGTTACCCCTCCACCTTGGTTCAAGAGGGCGAGCCTTGGCTCGCCCCTACATTTCCAATTACTTTGTTGCACGTACATCTGTGGCAGTTTTTGGGCGACCCACCGGATCGCCCCTACCGTTGGGATGAATGCGGGCGATACTACTCCTGTGAATACCATTCTATTGTCGCATTACTTACTTGCATTTACTGAGGAAAATTGAGCACACCGAGAAAAGGACTTAAAAGGCTTTCTCATGTTTTTCTCGGTGTACCTCGGTGTACTCGGTGGTAAATATCCCTGTTGAATCTCCGCGCTTGCAAGGTCTCATCACATACTTGGAATTACATCTGCGCTTATATTGATGGGCTTGCGGGGCGGGACTCTTACCAATCCCGCGCCTTTGAAGCCTATCAAAAACCCAGCTTCAGCGCGACTTCTTCCAGACTTTCGGTGGGACCAATCAGCGTCAGCTCGTCTTCGAGGTGCAGGGTGGTGTAGCCATGCGGCACAATCGAATGCCCGCGGCGCACAATCGCCATGACCAGCACATCCTGCGGCAGTATCAGCTCGCGCAGGTGCAAGCCATCCACGGTGGCATCGGTGATGGTAACCTGCATGACATCGTGCTCCGGGTCATCTTCAAAGACCATCGCCGCCAGCTGCGGCGCGCGCACAAAATTATCGAGCAGATGCACCATCGCATTGGCGGGGTCCAGCATGTGCACGCCCAACTCGCGGAATTCTTCCGCCAGCGTGAAAGTGTTGAGGCGGGCAATCTGCCGCGTGATGCCAAAGTCTTCGTAGAGAATCTGGCAGAGCTTCAAACTGTCGGCGTCATCCGGCAGCAGCGTCACCGCGACTTCCGTCTTAGGCTCGATGAGCTTGCGGATGGCGTCGGTGGAAATCTGCGGCAGCCACTGCTCGTGGCGCAAGCCATTCTCCGCGGGACCCGTTATGACATGCGACTGGTCAATATCCAGCAGCTTGACGCGCCAGCCATGTTCCAAGAGCCGCTCCGCCAATTGTCGCGACTGGTACTCGATGCCGACAATGACCACATCAAGCGCTTCGTCATCTTCGATATCTTGCGGCAGGTGGGATTCGCCGACCAGCCGAATGGCGAATTTGAAGAAGATCGGTCCCGTCAATTCGCTGAGCACAATCACGCCTACAAGCAAGGTCGTGAACTCCGCGCCCAGCTGCGGGAAGGCGATGGCGACTTCTTTGGACAAGCCGATGGCGACCCCCGCCTGCGTGATATAGCCCATCCAGGCGATGCGCTTAATCGGCGCGGGGTCGCCCGCCGCCTCGCCGCCCAGGTAGGCACCGATGAAGAGGGCGACAATGCGCGTCAGGTACAGCGCCAATGTAATCGGCAGCAGCAGCACAACAATGCCAATATCCAGCGAAGCGCCAACCAGTGTGAAAAAGACCACAAATATCGGTGTGCGCACCTGGTGCAGCAGATGCCGGAATTCCGAGCGGTAAGGGCTGCGATTCGTCAGCCAGATGCTGGCGACCAGGCAAATCAGCAGCGGCTCGATGTGCAGGTCGACAGGCAGGGCGGTGTGGCTCCAATCGCGCAGCGCGCTGGCGAAAAAGAATGCCAAAAAGCCCAAAGCCAACAAGGGCGGTATCTTCACATGGTCTTCCCAATGGGTGCGCAATACCAGCGACATCGCTTGCGCCAGCAGCAAACCCAAGCCCAGGGATGCCAAAATTTCCAGCGATACCAACAGCAGGAAGCTGAGGTCAAAGCTGTGCCCCGTCAGCAAAGTCGCGGCGATTGAAGAGCTCAAGGCGAAGAGCACAACAATCAGCACATCTTTGACGACGGTCACGCCGAGCACGGTTTTGGTGAAAGGACCGCGGGCGCGCATTTCGTTGATGATGGCGATTGCCGATGACGGCGAACGCGCCGACAGGATGGGACCGCTGAGCAAGGCAACGGCGAGCCGCCCCGAAAGCGACAAATCCCGCATGAAGGGTATCTCATCGCCCAGCAGCAGTATCACGCCGCCGCAGACGATATACACCGCGCCGATTTGCAGGAAGGTGTTCCAGCCGATGCTGCGGAAGCGCCCGCGCAGCTCGTCCAGCGCCATCTCGCTGCCGGCGACAAAGGCGATAAACGCCAGCGCCGTCTCATCAAGGAAGCGCAGCGCGTCCACATTCATTTCCTGGATGTAGGCGAAAATGAAAGGACCTGCCAGGATGCCCGCCACCAAATAACCCGTGATGTACGGCAGGTTAATATACGCCGCCAGTTTGCCTACTTGCACGGCGGCAAGCGCGATAAAGAGAAAACTGACGAGGGAAGTCGCCAGAAACGATATGTCCACCCTGTGCCTCTAAACTGCTGTGGAATCGGAACTGTTTGCTTTAATGCGCCTATTGTAGCAACTCAGGCGCGGCTGTACAGGCTGTTCTAATGTGGGAGTGGCGGGGGCAATCGCATCAGATTATTTTTCACCACAGAGACTCAGATGTAAGTGCAACAAAGTAATTGGAATTTGTAAGTACGGAGATTCGACAAGGATTTTTACCACCGAGTACACCGAGATACACCGAGAAAAGCATGAGAAAGCCCCTTTATATCTTTTCTCGGTGTGCTCAATTTTCCTCTGTGTTCTCGGTGGTAAGGGCTGTGTATAGACTGCTCAGTTGCCACTGGATTGTCGCATAACTTACTTGCACTTACTGAGATTTTTCTGCAAATGTGCAGAAAAGGAGATGATGTATGCCCGTTTCGCCGAAACGCCCTCAATATCCAGGCATAGGATTGCGCTGCTGATACCGGCGCTTACCGAATATCCGCTTCCAGCGCCCGCGCCAGCCGCCCCAGCAGGTCAATCGTCTGCCGCAGGTCTTCCGCGGTCGCGCGGGGATTGTTGCAGACCAGGCGCAGCACCGGCTTGCCGCCCAGCCGCGTGCCCGAGGCGAAGGCGAAGCCGTCCGCCATCAACGCGCCCACCAGGCCCTGCGTTACCCGGTCCGCCAGCGCGTCATCGCCAGCGGCGGGGCGATAGCGGAAGGTGACCATCGCCAGCTGCGCCGGCGTTATTATCTGCCAACAGCCCGCTTGACGCAGCAGCGCCTCCGCCCGTTGGGCGGCGTCAAAGCCGGCGTCAATCGCCTCGCGGATGGCGTCCAAGCCGAAGATTTTGAAGCTCATCCACAGCTTCAAGGCGCGGAATTGCCGCGTCAGTTGGATGCCCTGGTACATGAAGTTACGCTCTTCGCCCGCCTGCTCCATATCTTTCAGATATTCGGGCGCCGCCTTAAAGGTCTGGCTGAGCCAGCGCCGCTGCCGCAGCAGCACCACGCCGCATTCAATCGGCTGGAAGAGCCATTTATGCGCGTCCAGCGCCAGCGAATCCGCCCGTTCCAGCCCGGAAAGCGCCTGCCGCCCGCGTTCCGTCAGCATCGCCGGCGCGCCATACGCGCCATCGATATGCAGCCAAAGCGCTTCTTCGGCGCAGATATCCGCCAGCGCATGCAAGGGGTCAACCGCGCCGCAGTTGGTGCTGCCGGCGGTGGCGATGACGCAAAAGGGGCGCAGCCCGGCGGCGCGGTCTTCCCGCAGCGCCGCGCGCAATCCAGCGGGCGGCAGGCGATAGCGCCCATCGCTGGGCAGGACGCGCAGCTGCCCGGGCGCGAAGCCCAGCAGCCGCAGCCCGCGGGCGATGGCGAAGTGGCTCTGGTCGCTGCAATAGGCGACGGCAGCGCGCATATCGCCCGCCAGCCGCAGCTGCCGCGCCACCGCCAGCGCCGTCAAATTGGCGACCGAGCCGCCGCTGACAAAGGTGCCGCCCGCCGCCGCTGGGAAGCCGAAGAGCTGCCGCAGCCAATCTACTGTCAGCCGCTCGATTTGCGCCGCGCCCGGCCCCTGCAGCCATACGGCGTTGAAGATGTTGTAGCCCGCCGCCAGCGTATCCGCCATCACGCCGGCGAAATTGTTCGCCAGCGGGATGTAGCCAAAAAATCGCGGATGATCCACGCGGTTGGAAGCATTGACCACCTGCGCTTCAAACTGCGCCAGGACCTCGCGCCAGGGCATGGGCGCGCGCGGCGGCGGCTCGTGCAAAATCGCGTCCAGCATGGCGCTGTCCAGCGCTTCGACAACGGGCTTGTCGCGGCGGGTTTGGTAATAGTCAATCAGTTGGTCAATGACGCGGTAGCCGAATGCCCGCATCTCCTCGCTGCTGAATTCCAGAATGGCTTTGCCGCTGTCTTCGCTCATGGTTCTTTATCGTGCCGAGTTTTTCTTTAGCATTGGGTAGTGGTTACATGGGTAAGTGATGCGACAATCTAGTGGTGACTGAGCAGTCTGTACACAGCCCTTACCACCGAGAGCATAGAGGAAAATTGAGCACACCGAGTAAAGATTTAAAGAGATTTCTCGTGCTTTTCTCGGTGTACTCGGTGGTAAAAATCCTTGTCGAATCTCCGCGCTTTCACATTCCAATTATTTTGTTGCATTTACTTCTGTGCTCTCTGTGGTGAAAAAACCTGTGTAATGTCTGCCAAGAGAAATATATCCATGATAATCACCACTCCCCGCCCATCACACTAGCGCATTCAGCGCGATTATCAACAATGCCGCCAGGGCGGCGCGGTTGAGCATCGGCTTGGAAAAGCGATCGCCCAGGCGCAAGCCCAGCCGCGTGCCGAGATAAATCAGCGGCGTCACCGCCAGTGCCAGCGGCAGGATTTGTACAGTCAATTCCCGCGAGAGCACGAGCAGCAGGCACACTTGCAGCGGCGCGTTTAAGAGGAAAAGCGTCATCGTGAAGGCGCGTGCCTGCCTCACATCATAGTCGCGGCTGGTCATCCACAGCACCAGCGGCGGTCCGCCCATCGCCACCAGCCCCTGCAAGATGCCGCTGACGCTGAATGCCGCCAGGGATGCCGGCAGCGGCAGTTTGCGGGGTCCTCCCCGCGTCGCCGCGCGCAGCGCCACGCCCAGCAGTACGCCCAGCCCCACCAGGCGCTTGACTGCCGCCGCGTCCAGCGCCTCGACATTGAGCAGCAGCAGCACGCCAATCGCCACCGTCAAAAAGCGGATGCCGCCCGCCAGTTTGACATCCGCCCAGGGGATATGGGCGCGCAACCGCCAGACGCCGAAGCTCACCTGAATGCCGATGGAAAGCGTGGTCAGCGCTACCGCCTGCGACAGGCTGAAGCCCGCTTCCACCAGCAGCGGCACAGCGATCATGCCCAGGGCGAAGCCGATAGCGCCTTGCGCGATGCTGCCAAAAAACATGATAAGAGCCGCCAATAGCAGGGGCATCGCCCGCTCCACTCCCGCTGGATGCGCCCGCGCAGTGTCACATAACGCGCCGCTTTCAGCAAGAGCTATTCCCGCTGGCGCTGGCTGATACTTATTCCGCGTGGCAGCGTATACACTATACTGGCTTTGCCGATCCTCACCCGCGGGGGCGGCTGACAAAAGCGAAAGGAGCGGGCGCTGCCAGCGGCGCGCCCCCATTATGCACGAGATGGACAAGCGACCAATCGCCGAATTACAAGTGAGCGAATTGCTGGACTTGATTCAAAAGTCCGTCAAGAATACAGTGATGGAAGTGATGCTGGAATTTGCGCTGGAAGCGGATGCCGAAGCGCAAATCGTCTTTACTGCCGAAATCAACGAATTGCTGCGCCAGGAAATGCGCGGCGGCTTCCATGCGCCGCTGCCATCCCGCAAAGTGGATGACTGAGCGGGCGCGGCAATCCCCTTAATCTTAATACGGATACTGCCGGAGGAGACAGCATGCAAGTTTGGGACGCGATCCAAAGCAAACGGGCAATCCGCCAATTCCGCAATGAGCCGCTGCAAGCCGAGCACATCGAGCGTATATTACATGCCGGCCGGCGCTCACAAAGTTCCAAGAACAGCCAGCCTTGGCATTTTATCGCCGTGCAGGACAAGGCGCGCCTGGCGCAGTTGGCGCAAACTGGCGCGGGCATGGGGCATGTGGCTGGCGCCGCGCTTTGCGTTGTCATCGTCGTGCCGACTGAAAATGAACGCACGCTCTGGCATTTCTTTGACAGCGGGCAGAGCGCCGCCTACATGCAGCTCGCCGCCACCGAGATTGGCATCGGCTCTTGCCTGGGCACCATCTATGAGCCGGCGGCGGCGAGCGCCTTGCTGGGCATCCCGCCGGGATATCAAACGCGCCTGGTCATCTCTTTTGGCTATCCCGCGGACGCATCCGCCGCCGCCCAGCCGCTCAAAGCGGGCGGACGCCGCCGCTTTGATGAGGTAACGCATTGGGAAACCTGGGCATAGCGGTCGATGACAGCGACGCTGGAACGGGAAATCGGGCAGCACCTGCGGCAGCGCCCGCGCCGCCTGCGGCGCAGCCCGGCGCTGCGGAAGCTGGTGCGGGAAACGGCGCTGCGCCCCGCCGATTTTATCTGCCCGCTTTTTGTCCGCGATGGCATTGACGCGCCGCTGCCCATCGCCTCCATGCCCGGGCAATTCCAACTGCCGCTCGCAAGCCTGGCGGCAGAAGCGCGCGCCATCGCCGAGCTGGGCATCCCCGCGCTGATGCTCTTCGGCATCCCCGCGCATAAGGACGGCTGCGGCAGTGACAATTTCAGCGAAGATGGCATCATCCCGCGCGCCCTGCGCCTGTTGAAAGCGGCAGTGCCAGAGCTGGCGCTGATCTCCGACATGTGCTTCTGCGAATATACCGACCACGGGCATTGCGGCATCGTCAACAGCGCTGGCAGCCCACATTTTGACGCGGCGCTGCCGCCCGGCTACCTGCTCAATGACCCGACGCTGGACTTGCTGGGGCGGGCGTCGCTGATACATGCGCGCGCCGGCGCTGATGTCATCGCCCCCTCCGGCATGATTGACGGCATGGTCGCCGCCATCCGCAGCGCGCTTGATGCCGGCGGCGCGCAGCAGACCGCCATCCTCAGCTACGCCGCCAAATACGCCAGCGCCTTTTACGGTCCCTTCCGCGATGCCGCCCACAGCGCCCCCAGCTTTGGCGACCGCGCGCAGTATCAGCTGGACCCCGCCAATACGCGCGAGGCGCTCAAAGAAATCGCGCTTGATGTCGAACAGGGCGCGGATGCGCTGCTGATAAAGCCGGCGCTGCCCTGCCTCGATATCCTGCAGGCGGCGCGCGCCCGCTATGACCTGCCGCTAGCCGCCTATCAAGTCAGCGGCGAATATGCGATGATTCACGCGGCGGCGCGGCAGGGCTGGCTGGATTTGCCGGGCGCGGCGCTGGAAAGCCTCACCGCCATCAAACGCGCCGGCGCTGATATGATGGTCAGCTATTTCGCCAAAGACGCCGTCCGCTGGCTGGCGGCGGGCTGAGCGCCGCCGCCCGCTTGCGCCCCCGCGTGAAGGCGGCTAAAGTGGCGCTGTCGCCTCCAAGAGCTTCCGCCTCGGGTTTCAACGCTGTGAGCTTGCCTTTCCGCTCGGCGCTGCGCCAGCACCTCGCCTTTGTCTGTGTTGTCCCGCTGCTTATAGTGGCGCTGACGCTGCCGGCAGCGCCGCAGCTGCTGGATGCGCAGAGCCTCTGGCTGCCTACCGATTCTGACGACCACTGGTTTCAGCTGTGGAATACCTGGTATTTCAAGCGCTTGCTGGCGGGGCAGGGGCAGCCGCTCTGGACAGATTTGCAATTTCATCCCCTGGGCATGTCGCTCGCCTTCCATGTCATCAGCCTGCCCTACGCGATTGTTTCCGCTCTCCTCCAGCTGATTTTGCCGCCACTCAACGCGCACAGCCTCAGCTGGATGGCAATTCTATTGTTGAACAGCCTGTCCGCCTACCTCTGCCTGCTGCGGCTGAGCCATGACCGGCGCGCCGCCCTGGTCGGGGCGGTTGTATTCGCGCTCAACCCGTTCACGCTCGCCAACCCACAACACCCGGAACTCTATACGCTGTTCACAGTGCCGCCCGCGCTGGCATGCTTCTGGCTGGGGCTGGAGCGGCGGCGCTGGCAATTGCTGGCTTGGGCGGGGCTGTGGCTGGGCATCAGCGCTTACATCGGCTTGTATACTTTTCTCTGCCTGCTGCTCAGCCTGCCGCTATTGGGGCTTTTCCAACTGCCGCGGCGCTGGCGGGATATGCGCGCCTGGCGCGGGCTGTTGGCGCTGCTGCTGCTGGCGGGCGCGCTCAGCGCGCCGCGCATCAGCCCGATGCTGGCGGACAGCGCCCAATTCAGCGAGGCGCTGGACAAATCTTCCGACAGGGCACTCAGCACCGACCTGCTGGCATTTGCGCTGAGCGCGCGCCACCCGCTCACTCAGCAGTTCGCGGCTGATAGTATCAGCGAATGGACTGCCAATGTTGATGACCGCGCCTATTTGGGGCTGCTGCCGCTGGCGCTCATCGCGCTGGGGCTGGCGCGCCGGCGGCAGTATCAGGCGCGCGCCTGGCTGAGTGTGCTGCTGCTTTTCTTTCTGCTGCGGCTGGGAACTTCGCTGCAAATCGCGGGCGCGCAATATGCCGATATTCCGCTGCCCAAGCACTATGCCGAGAGCCTGCTGCCCTGGCTTTTCCGCCCCTTTTGGAACCCCGCCAACTTCCATATTGGCATGCTTTTCCCGATGGCGGCGCTGGTCGCCAAGGCGCTGCCGCTTTTGAAGCGGCGCCGCCACCCGCGGCTGGGGCGGGCGCTGCCCTTGCTGCTGATAGCGCTCATCGCCTTTGAGTATTATGGCGCGCTGGAAAATCCCGTCAGCTTGCCGGCAGGGCAACTGGACTACATCGAGTGGCTGGCGGCGGAAGAGCGGCAAGAGGCGATACATCTCATCAACCTGCCCTTTGGGCGGCGTCAGTCCAAATATTACAGCTTTATCCAGACGCTGACGGGTTACCCGCATGCCGAAGGCGTCGCCAACCGCCTGCCCCGCGAAGCCTATGCTTTCATCGAGGGCAACGCGGTTTTGCGGGCTTGGCGCGCGCGCCAGGCATTGCCCTGCAATTCCAGCACCGGGCGTGATGCGCTGGCGGCGCTGCAAGAGCTGGAAGCGGTCGGCTTCACGCATGTTGTCGCGCATCGTGGCTGGATAGCGCCTGAGCGCATCTTCAGCGCGGACAGCGGGCTGGCAGCCGCCTATCACGATGATTTCGTGACGATTTACCGCCTGGAAACGCTGCTTCAAAACTGCGCCAGCAAGGCTTCCCCGCGGCAGAATACAAACCAGGGGGAGGCATAAAGTGCTTACTCGCCTCCGCCAAGCCGCGCGCGCGCATCGGCATTTTTTCCTGGTCATCATCCCGCTGACCATCATCATGACATTGCCCGCCGCCAGCCATGCCGCCGCGGGCGCTGCCATGCGCCTGCCGACGCGCAACACCGATATTTGGATGAAAGTCTGGGACGCCTGGCATTTGCGGCGGGCGCTGGCGGGCGAAGCCGAGCTTTTTTCTAGCGATGCCCTCTTTTACCCGCGGGGATTATCGCTCGCCTATCAGAACTTCAGCCTGCCGCACATGCTCACGGTCAACGCGCTGGCGCTGGTCTTGCCGCTGGGCAGCGCCTTGAATATCGCCTATATGCTCATCGTTTTTGCCGCCGCCGCCAGCGCCTACCTCTGCATCGGCTATTTCCTGCGTGACCCATGGCTGGCGCTGCTGGGCGCGGTCATCTTCGGCTTCAGCCAACATGTTACGCGCCATTTCCCGCACCCGGATGTCAATTTGATCGTGACCTTGCCGCTCTCGCTCTATTTCTTCCAACGCGGGCTGGACGAAAATCGCTGGCGCTGGCTGCTCGCTTGCGGCTTGACCATCGGGCTCACCGCCTTTTTCAGCATCTACATCCTGGTCTGCGCCGCGCTGGCGCTGGGCGTCTTTATGCTGGGCGCGGCGCTGTCCCGCTGGCGCTCGCCGCGTTTTTGGCTGATGCTGGCGGCAGTGATTCTCGTCAGCGCGCTGATAGCCGCCCCGCGCCTCGCCCCGATGCTGCTGCCGCCACAAAACCTGGGCGCGGCGCTGGAGAAAAATGTCGGCGGCGAAACCGGCAACGACCTGCTCGCCTATTTCATAAATTATCAGCATCCAATCCTGACGCCGCTGCAAAGCGCCCTTTTTAACGCGAAACCGCCGCCGCTCTTGCCGCAGACGAGTTATCTGGGCTACCTCCCGCTGCTGTTGATTGCGGCCGGGCTGGCGCGGCGTGATTACCGCCGCCGCATCCTCGGCTGGCTGGGCATGGCGCTGCCCTTCTTCCTGCTGAGATTGGGCACGGCGCTGCGCGTCAACACGGCGCTCTACCCCGAAGTGCCGCTGCCAAAAGCCTTCCTGGACGATATGCTGCCGCTGCTCTTCAAGCCCTTTCACGCGGCGGACCATTTTCAAATGGGGCTGCTGCTGCCGCTGGCGCTGATGGCGGGTTATGGTTTCAAAGCGCTCTGGGGCGCCCGCCCGCCGCGGCAGCGCGCCGTGCTGGCGCTGGCATGCCTCGGCATCATCGCCTTTGAATACGCGGGCACGAGCGCCACCCGCGAAATCCCGCAGCAGCAGCTTGCTTATATCGACTGGCTGGCGGCGGATTCTCAAGCGGATGCTCAGGAAGAAATTCGGCTAATCAACCTGCCGCTGGGGCGGCAGCCCTCAAAATGGTATGCCTTTTACCAGGCGCGCAGCGGCTACCCCCATGCCGAGGGGCTGAGCGGGCGCACGGATGCCGCCGCCTACCAATACATCGACGACAATCTTTTGCTCAGCGCCTGGCGCGGCGGCAACAGCATCCTCTGCGCCCCGCTCAACGAAGCCCGCTATCGCGCCGCGCTGCGCCAGCTGCAAGCGGATGGCTTCAGCCACATTGTCTGGCATCACAGGCTGGAGCGGGCGGGGCAAGTCGCCAGCAGCTTCCAAAATGTTGCCGCCGCCTATGAAGACCGCTTCGTCAGCATCTTCCGCCTCGCTGATCTAAGCGCGAGCTGCCACCATTCCCCCGCGCTCAGCGGCGCTATGCTGGCGGGTGCCGCCCTGCCCAGCCCGGGGCAAGCCGCCCTGCTGCGCATCGAAGCGGCGGAAGACTCTACCGCCACCCTGCTGGGGCAGCACGATATTTTCGAAATCCGCCTGGAAGAACTGGGCGAAAGCGCGCAGGCTGCTATCGCCGCCAACAGCGTGATGCTGCTGGTCTACCCGCCCGCCGAAACTTCAGCCGCCGTTCTCGCCAGCTATCGGGATTGGCTGAGCCGCCACTTCGATTTCTGCGGTCCCCTGCCGGCGGGGGCGGCTGGCTGGCGCGCCGAGTACGCCATCCGCGCTGGTTACCCCTGCGCGCTGGGGCTGACGGCGCAGCCGCTGGCGGTTGACTATGACAATGGCATGGCGCTGGCGAATGCGCTCAGCGCGCGCGAAGGTGATACGCTCAAACTCTATCTGATGTGGGCGGCGCTGCCGCGGGCGGCTTATGCCTTTTCCCTGCAAATTATGGATGCCGCGGGCGCGCGCCTGCTGGGGGCGGATTTCACCTTCCAGCACGAGGCGCTCAGCCAAGGGGCGCTGGAGCTGTCGCCGCTGCCGCCGGGCAGCTACAGCGTCAATCTCATCGTCTACGAGTATGCGACTGGCATCACCCTGCCGGGCAGAATCCGCAGCAGCGGCACCCGCTTTGAGCGCGCGCTGAAGCTGGACACGCTGACGATTGAAGATGCTGCTGAAGCTGTTGAAGCGGGCGCTTAGCCGAAGCGCCCCGCTTTTACGGCGCGCGCCTGCGCCACCAGCGCGTCAAAGAGCGCCTGCTGGCTGCTGTCCTGCGCCGCCGTGACTTCCGGGTGCCATTGCACCGCAATCAGCCAGGGGTGCGCCGGCAGCTCCAGCGCTTCGATGATGCCGTCCTCCGCCCGCGCCACCACGCGCAAGCCCGCCCCCAGCGCTTTGACCGCTTGATGATGCCCGCTGGAAGTGCGCAGCGCCGTCCTGCCCATCACCGCGGCGATGAGGCTGTCCCGCTCGACATGCAAGTCTTGCATCGCCCACAGCCCGGCTTCATCGCGGTGGATATCCCGCTCGCGGATATCGGGGATGTGCTCGTAGAGGGTGCCGCCCGCCGCGACATTCAGCGCCTGCATGCCGCGGCAAATGCAGAGCAGCGGCATCTCCCGCGCCGCCAATTGCCGCCGCAGCAGCGTCAGCTCCGCCTGGTCACGCTCGCGGTCGAAGGGCAGCAGGTGCGGGTTGTGATGGTCGCCCGCGTATTCGGCGGGGTCGATATCGGTGCCGCCCGTGACGATGACGCCCTGCAGCAGCGGCAGCGCCTCGTCCCAGTCAGCGCCCGGCGGCAGTATCAGCGGCAGCCCGCCAGCGCGGCGCACCGCGTCGATGTAGGGCGCGGGCGTGCTGAAGAAAGCCTCATAATGCCGTGAGCGGATATAGCCTTCCGTCCGCCCGCCGCTGGTGATGCCGATGACTGGCTTTTTCATGCGCGCTGCTTTCTCGGGAATTTGGGCGGCACCGCTACATCCCGTTGACGCGCGTCGGCTGAATTTTGTAGATGACGCGCGTTTCTTTGCCCTTGCCCTCGGGGTTGAAGGCGTAATAGTCCTCGTTGCCAGCGTATATACCCGACAGCTTGTTGATATGCGCGACGGCGGCATCGCCCTCAACAAAATCGACAACTTGCCCGCGGATTTCTGCCCAGTGGAAAGCATTTTCCGGGTCCAGCGCCAAAACCGTTACTTTGGGGTTGGCGCGGACATTCAGGTCTTTGCGCCGCCCCACCGCCGAATTGATCCACACTTGCTCGCCTTCCAGGCTCGCCCAGACTGGCGTAACCTGCGGCTGCCCATCGGGGTTGCTGGTGGCGAAGGCGACCACAATCGGGCGCTCCAGCAGGTCTTTTAAGGAATCGGGAATTGCTGCCGACATCGTTCAGTTCTCCAATATGCGGTCTTTCTTACAGTATAGCCGCTGCGCTCACGGGATGGCAGTCTCATCATCGAGCGCGGGGGCGGGCTCGTTGGTTTCGGTCGCCTCCCGCGGGGCGTCTTCGTTTGCCGCCTGCTGCGGGGAGAGCATATCCGCCAGCAGGCTGGCGATATCCGCCGCCAGACGGCGCTTGAATTCGCGGTAGGTTTCGCCCGGCAGCTGCCCGTTGAGCGTATAGCTGAACTGTTCGGGCAAGCGCGCGCCCGTCGCCGCCAATTCCGGCTGCCACTGGTCGATGCGGTGCCAGGCATCGCTGCGATACTGATACAGCTCAAAGAGCACACGCGCCGCTTCCGCCTGCCCTTCCAGGCGCATCTCAAGCGCCAGCCAGAGCGATGCGTTCTGCTTCTCGACGCCGGAAAGCGCCCGCCGGCTCAAGCGCTTGGCGATAGGCGTCAGCGCCCGATTTAATTCGGCGCTGTCCAACTGGCTTGCCCGCCGTATCACGCGGTTGAGCGCCCGCAGGAGGCTGCGCGGCATCACCACTTCGCTGCGGCTGATGCGCCCGTAGATGTCGTATTGCACCGTGCGCATAGCCACAAAGCTCCAAGCGCCCAGCACGGTGCCTTCGCGGTCGGTCAGCCGCTTTATCACCGTCACCTGGTCGGGCGCGCGCGCGGCGCTGATGCGGCTGTTCTGGGCGTGATACTGCCAATTCTGCCGCCGCCCCGCTGTCGAATCGGGGTCTTGCCAACTGTTGAGCGCGTAGGGCGGCTGCCAGGGCTCAAACTTGGGCGGACGCCGGAATATCAGCCGCAGCGCCAGGCTCAGCAGCCACAGGCAGAAGAGCGCCAGCAGCAAGCCGACCAGCCGCAGCAAAAGCGCCGCCGGGCTGTAGAATGCGCCGTTGACTTCGATGCCGCCATCGCGGAAGTTGATGCCGATATTCAGCAGCGGCAGGAAGAAGTCATATTCTGGCTCGGCGGCGGCAGCGGGCCCCGCTGGCCGCTCCAGCCCCGCGCGGGCGCTGTTGATGAGAATCGCTTGAATGTTGTTGCGGGATATCGGGCTGCCCGCCAGCTCATATTGGTCGATGCCCGCCTCGATTGTGAAGGACAGGGCTTCCGCCGGCAGCTCGCCCAGCGGCAGCTCCAGACGGAAGTCGCGCGATTCCCCCGCTGCCAGCGGCGGCAGCGCCGCCTGCACGGCGATGCGTCCGCTGCGGTCATCGCTGATGACAATTTGCGTGGCTTCGGCAGCGGCGCCACCCTGGTTGCTGACGGTGAAGCGTATTTCCGCGCTGGCGCCAGCGGGCGCATAGCTGACGCTGGGCAAAGAAATGGCATAATCCCGCGGCACCTGCGCGGCAGCGCCGAGACTACAAAAGAAGAGGATGAGTATCAGCTGCCGCCGCATCATGCGCTGCGCCCGAAGCCTGTCTTGACGCCAGCGGTCGCGTCCGCTGGAACTGGAATACGCTGCCCTGTGCCTGTACTATAATGCCGAAAGCCGCTTAATTCAATTCAACTGGGCGGGCACCCCGCTATGCCAGGCAGAATACCCACCGAAAAGGACATTGACGCGCTGCTGCGCGCCCTCTCCCGCGCCGAGCTGGCGGCGGACGCCTTTAACCAATACGCTCTCGGCGATGCCAACAACGCGCTGCGGCAGGATAATCTGCGACGCTACCTGCGGCTGATGGCGGCGCGGGCGCCACGAACTTTGCTGGTGATGGAAGCGCCCGGCTACCGCGGCTGCCGCTTGACCGGCGTCCCGGTCACCAGCCGCAAAATCTTGCTGGAAGGCGCGCCGCCGCTGCCGATTTTCGGCATACATGCCGGCTTCCGCGATGTGAAGGACGCCGGCTTCGAGCGTGTGTATGGCGAGCAATCCGCCACTATCGTCTGGCGCGCGCTGGGGGATTTGGGCGCGCTGCCCCTCATCTGGAACAGCTTCCCCTTTCATCCGCACAAAGCCGGGCAGCCGCGCAGCAATCGCAAGCCGCGCGCGGGCGAGCTGGCGCTGGGAACGGGCTTCCTGCAGCGGATTCTTGCGCTTTGGCATATCGAGCAGGTCGCCGCGGTGGGCAATGTCGCGCATGATACTTTGCGCGCGCTGGGGCGTGATTGCGTCAAGCTGCGGCACCCGGCGCATGGCGGCAAAAAAGCATTTGTCAGCGGCTTAAACGCGCTGCTCTCAGCTGGCTGATGGCGCGCCCGCCTCAGCATCAGAACTGTCTTCCTGGCTGGGCGCTGGCGTACTGCCGCCAGCTTCTTCATAGACATCCGCCACCAGCCAATCAAAAGCGCCATCAGGCAAGCGTCTGAGCTCTCTGCCCGCTTCTTGACCGCTGTCGGTGTTCAAAGCCGCTTCCTGGATTTCCCGCGAATCGAAATACAGCTCGAGGATGCGATAGAACTCGGGCGCGCCGTTGTAGCCATAAGTGGGGTGGATGACCTGGCGGCGGGCAATATCGGGGATGCGCTCGACCAAACCCAGGAAATCCGCATAAAAATTTTCAAAGCTGTTGATGTCTTCCGGCTGACGGAAGAGCAGCATGAACTTAATCATCGGCGCTGGCTGTCATCCCTACTGTTAGCGTGTACCATACGAAACCTGCGGCGGATATGCAAGGGGGCGGGCGCGGCAATACAGAATCCCAGCCGCCGCGTCAGGAAACGCGCGGCGCATTGCGCCCGCTCGCATAACCGCGCAGGGTGACGAAGAAAATGGTAGCGGCGAAAGGCAGCATCAAGATGAACTGGCGCGGCACATTGCTCGCGCCGGCATAAATCTGGCTGTTGATGCCGACGGCGTTCGCCAAGCCAAAAAAGAGCCCCGCCAATGTCGTGCGGATGGGATCCAGCGAGCCAAAAAGTATCGCCGCCAGCGCGATGAAGCCGCGGCCATTGGTCATATTTTCGCTGAAAGCCGCCAAGCCGCCCACGGCAAGCTCCGCCCCCGCCAGCGCGCAGCAGATGCCCGTTATCAGCATCGCGTAGAGCTTGCTGCGGCTGATGTTGACGCCGGCGGCTTCCGCCGCGTAGGGGTATTCGCCGATGGCGGCGAGCTGCAGCCCCAAGCGCGAGCGCCGCAGCAGCAGCCAGACAATCAACACAAAAAGCGGCAGCAGCCAGGCGAGCAGCGACAGCTCCGACACATAGGCGAGCAGCCCTTCCTGCGGTCCCACCACCGGTTGCGGCAGGCGCACCTGCGAGGTCATCGAGCCGCGTTTGTTGAAGAAGGCGCTCATCAAAAAAGCGGTGCCGCCCACGCAGAGCGTCGTCAGCCCCAAGCCGGCGATGATCATATCGGCTTTGAGGCGGTCAATCAAAAACCAGTAGACCCAGGACAGCAGCAAGTTCACGGCGATAGCGCCGCCGATGCCCAGCCAGACGGAGCCCAATGCCGAGCCGATGGCGACCGTCACAAAAGCGCCCGCCAGCATCAGCCCCTCGATGCCGATGTGAAAGATGCCGGCGCGCACCGAAAACAGCCCGCCCAAGCCGGCAAATATCAAGGGCACCGACAAGCGGATGGTGGTGACGACAAATTGCTCCACGCGCTCAAGCCTCGCTCTCGCTGGCGCTATCGCGCCGCCGCCGCCAGATGAATTGCGCCGTGATGAGCAGCGCCACCAAGCCTTCGATGATGCGCAAGCCGGAGCTCGGCAAGTTGGTAACAATCGGCAGGAAGAGTATCGCCGCTTGCAGCCCGCCAAAAAACAGCGCCGCCAGCAGCGCCCCCGGCACCCGCAGCAAGCCCACTATCGCCACCACAATCGCCGTGAAGCCCAGGGTGGGCGTGGCACCGGTGACCAAGCGCCCGCTTGGTCCCAGCACTTCCAGCGCGCCCGCCAGCCCGGCAAAAGCGCCCGCCAGCAGATAAGTCAGGATATGAATGCGGCGGATGCGCAAACCCTGCCAGGCGGCGACGCGCGGGCTGCTGCCCACCAGCTTGCTCTGCAAGCCGAAGGGGCTGCGCTCGACGAGCAGCCAGGCGAACAGGGCGGCGATGACCACAATCACGAGCAATTCCAGGGAGACGCCGCTGCTATCCGACAGGCGGAAGGACAGGTCAATCCGCGGCGTCGAGGCATTCTCGCCGCGGGTGGAATCGTCTTTGAAAGGACCAGTGGTGAACCATTGAATCAGCAAAACGGCGATGAAGTTCAGCATCAAAGTGTTGATGACTTCATCAGAATTGAACCAGACTTTGAGGGCACCGGCGATGCCCGACCACAGCGCGCCGCCGATGATGCCGCCGAGCAGCGCCAGCGGTATCACAATTGCTGGCGGCAAATCGGGCAGCAGCAAAGGTGCCGCCACCGCGCCCAGCCCGCCCACAAGCAATTGCCCCTGCGCGCCGATGTTAAACTCGCCCGTCCGCAAGGTGATGATGATGCCCAGGCTGACTATCGCCAGCGGCAGCGCCCAGCGCAGCGACTGCTCCAGCGAGCCCGGCGCCGCGACCGCGCCCTGCCACAGCCCAGCCAGCACCGCCGCCACATCATAGCCGCTGGCGGCGAAGAGGGCGAAGCCCAGCGCGAATGCCAGCGCTATCGGCACAAGCGCGCGCAGGGACGCCGCCAGCCCGCTTCTCATCGCTGCGCCCCAATCATGGCATCGCCGATCGCCCGCCGGTCAAATGGCGGCGGGAACGCGCCCAGCAGCCGCCCGCCGCGCAGAACCTGAATGCGGTCGGACAGGTGGAAGAGCTCGTCCAGGTCAGAAGAAACGAGCAATATGCCGCCGCCGCCCTCTTTGAGCGCGCGCAAAACCTGCCAGACAAATTGCGTCGCGCGGAAGTCCAGCCCGCGGGTAGGCTGGGCGGCGATGAGCGCTTGCGGCGCCGCCGCCAGCTCCCGCGCCAGGATGAGCCGCTGCAAATTGCCGCCGGAAAGCGCGCCCGCCGCTTGCTCCAGCGAATCGTATCGCACATCAAATTGCTGCAGCGCCGCCCGCGCCGCCCGCCGCATCGCGCCGATATTCAGCCAAAGCCGCCGCCGCTGACGGAAGCGCGGGGCATCACACACGGTCACATTTTCCCACAGCGGCAGCGACAGGCTCGCGCCTTGCGTCAGGCGGTCGAAGGGCACAACGCGCAAGCCAAGCGCCCGCCGCTGATGGTGCGTCAGCGCGCTGACATCCTGCCCCAGCAGATGCACGCTGCCGCCGGCGACCGGCATCAGCCCCGTCAAAATATCCACCAGGCTGCGCTGCCCATTGCCCTCGACGCCAGCGATGCCGAGGATTTCCCCCGCTTCAATCGCCAGCGAGACGCCGGCTAATGCCGGCTCCAGCGCTGACTGGCGCGTGGACGCCTGCCGCGCTGCCAGTTGTACGCCCCGCCGCGCCGCCGGGATGCTGGCGTCTTCCCGCGGGGAAGCGCCGGGAACAGCCGCCGGCATCTCGCCGATTATCAAGCCGCTAAGCTGCCGCTGGCTGAGCTGGACGCTGGGCGTCGGCGGCAAGACCAGCCGCCCGCCACGCAGCACCGCGACGGTATCGGCGATTTCCATCACTTCGCGCAGCTTGTGCAGGATGACCAGCAGGGTAACGCCCTGCGCGCGCAGCTGGCGCAAGCGCGCGAACAGGCGCTCCACGCCGCTGGGGGAGAGCAGGGCAGTCGGCTCGTCCAATATCAGAAATTGCGCATGCCCCGCCAGCGCGCGCGCAATCTCCAGCGATTGCGCCGTTTCAATCGGCAAATCGCGGATGCGCGCCCGCGGCGAGACTTCTAAACCCGCCGCCTTTAATTCTTGCAGCCAGCTCCGCGCCAGCGCGTTGAACGAGAAAAATGCGCCGCCATGTTTCTTCGCCGATACCAGCTCCAGCGCTTCCGCCACGGTGAAGCTGGGCGGCAGCGTGAAGCGCTGATGCACAATGTCCAAGCCGAGCTGCCGCACTTGGCGCACAGTGGGCGCGCGCGCCTCTCGCCCATTGATGAAAAAGCGCCCGCTTTGCGGCGTGACGATGCCCGCCAGGGCGCGGGCAAAAGAAGTTTTGCCCGCGCCATTCTGCCCGACTAAGGCGTGAATCTGCCCCGGGGCGAAGGCGAGCGATGTCGGCTGCAGCGCCTGAAAGCCGCCATAAGCGACCGCGATATTCTCGCAGCGCACTATGGCATCGGCTTTAGCCGCTGTCGCTGTCGCCGTCGCTCTCGTCATCCGCCGCCATGCGTTCCTGGTTGTCTTCTAGAACCACAAAATCGCCGCTTTCGATATCGGCGATGAGCGCGTCGATGGCTTCCCGCGAGGCTTCCGCCCGCTCGCGGCGCTCATCGGTAGTCGCTTCGAGGAAGGCTTCCGGGATATGGAAGCTGATTTCGCCCGATTGCACATTGCCATAGCGGAAGCCGCCGCGGGTCTCCGCATCCAGCGCCATTTCAATCTCTTGCAGGATTGTCTTCTCCCATTCTATCAAGACCAGAATGGCGACATTCGCCGGCGACTGCTCCACCAATGGCGCGGAGGCGACCATGACGAGCGCATCGTTATCAGAAGCCGCTTCGACCACGCCGATATCGCTGGCGGCGGCGCCGGTGAAGATAAAATCAACGCCGCTGGCGTATAAGCCAGCCGCCACTTCGCGCCCGCGCACGGGGTCTTCAAAGGATTCGATGAAGGTGGCGGTGGTCTCGATATCGGGGTTGATAGAATGCGCGCCATCGGTGAAAGCGTTGAAATCCGCCCAGGCGAAGGGCAGCGGCACGCCGCCGGTATAGCCCAGCTGCCGGGATTCCGTCAGGTGCGCCGCATAGACGCCGCCGACATAAGCGCCTTCGAAGAATTGATATTCCATCAGCTGCACATTGTCGGGCTGCTCGTCGCCGCTGGGCAAACCCACGATGACCACAAAGGTCGTATCCGGGTAATCGGGCGCCACCAGCCAGGAAGTCGCCCCCATCTCATAGAAGGTGGATACGACAATATCAACGCCGGTGCGCGCCAGATTGCGCAGCGTGACTTCGAAGGTGGCGGGGTCCAACGCTTCAAGGAATTGCGTCTCGACGCCAAATGCTTCCGCCGCCATCTCCAAGCCGGCGATTAAGCCATCGATGGGACCATTGTCGCCAGCCGCCTGCGTCGCTACCAGCGCCACCCGCACCGGGGCATCCTGGCTGAAGACCCCGCCGCAGACCAAAGTGAAGAGAAGCAAAACGCTAAAAATGCGAATACTATAGTTGCCAGCATGTTTCATGAGGAGCCTCCACGAAGCTCTAGGTTCTGTTGCCATTACTGTAGCACTTTCCGCGGGCGCGGGGCAACTTGCCCCCGCGCCCCATCCCAACGGCAGGGCGACCCGGCGGGTCGCCCAAAAGCTGCCACAGATGTAAGTGCAAGTAAGTAATGCGACAATCTGGTGCTTACTGAGCAGTCTATACACAGCCCTTACCACCGAGAACACATGAGGAAAATTGAGCACACCGAGAAAAGATATAAAGGGGCTTTCTCATGCTTTTCTCGGTGTATCTCGGTGTACTCGGTGGTAAAAATCCTTGTCGAATCTTCGCGCTTGCAAATTCCAATTACTTTGTTGGATTTACTGAGATGGTGAAGGAGCTGGGAGATGGGGGCGATTTTCAACAGCCTACACCGGGCCGCCCCTGCCGTTGGGATTTGGCAAATTCAAGCAGTACAGACATTCGCCGCGCGCCCATGCAGCAGAAAATCGACGACCAGCCGCGCCGCTTCCGCCGCCACCGTAACCTGCGCGTCTGTGGTGCTTGCCGCCAGGTGCGGCGTGTGCAGCACACGCTTATGCCCCAGCAGCGGGTGCGCGGCTGGCGGCGGCTCCTGCTCATAGACATCCAGCGCCGCGCCCGCCACTTTGCCGCTGTCCAGCGCCGCCGCCAAATCCGCCGCGTGAATCAACGCCCCGCGCGCCGCGTTGATGATGCGTATGCCGTCTTTCATAAGCGCGATGGACTCCGCGCGTATCATATGCCGCGTTTCTGCGCTGACCATCGCATGTAAAGTCAGAAAGTCGGCGCGGGCGAAGACCTCGTTTTGCGTCAGCAGCGGCACCTGCAGCGCCGCGGCGATTGCTGGCGGCAGGTAAGGGTCGTGAGCGATGACGGTCATCTCGAAGGCTTTTGCGCGCCTGGCGATGGCTTGCCCGATGCGCCCCAAGCCGATGATGCCCAAGGTCTTGCCTTTCAGCTCAAGCCCAGTGAAGGCTTTGCGCTCCCAGCGCCCTTCCAGCAGCGACTGATGCCCCTGCGGGATATGCCGCGCAAGCGCCAGCATCAAGCCAAAAGTATGCTCGGCGGTGGCGATGGTGTTGCCGCCCGGCGTATTCATCACCACAATGCCGCGCTGAGAGGCGGCGTCCAGGTCGATATTGTCAACGCCGACGCCGGCGCGCGCAATTGCTTTGAGCCGCGGCGCCCGCGCCAGCAATTCCGCATCCGCGGTGACGCCGCTGCGGATAATCAGCGCGTCCGCATCAGCAACCGCCGCCAGCAGGGCGGCGCGCTCCAGCTTGCCCGGCGCGGCTGCGCAAATGCCAGCGCTGGCTTCCAAGATGTCGATGGCGCTTTGATGCACCGCGTCGGGCACAAGAACCTGGAAACTCATCGGCGCTCCCCAATTTCGAGCCAGCGGCTCGCTACAGTAGACGATAGACTTTGAAAGGCTATACTTGATGCTAGGGAGAGTATACTGACATTGGCAATTTGGTGAAGCGGCGATGTAAGGCAGGGCAATTGCATCAGATATTTATTCACCACAAAGACACAAAGGGCACAAAGTTATGCCCTTGGCACCGAGAACAGTAAGGAAAATTGAGCACAGCGAGTATAGATTTAAAGAGATTTTCTCGGTGTACTCGGTGGTAAAAATCCTTGTCGAATCGCCGCTGAACGCATAAAAGCGCGGAGGAGACCGCATGAAAATTCTAATCCTGCTGGTATTGGCTTGCGCCTGCGCCCTGCCCGCTTGGGCGCATGGCGATGAAGACCATGACGATGACGCGCTGGAAACTATCGTGATTGGCGATGTCGAAATTCCAGCCGCGCCCACCTATCACGAGCATGCGCGCCCGATACTCGAAGCCAAGTGCGCCAGCTGCCACCAGGCGGGGCAAATCGCCGCGTATGCGCCCTTAACTGACGCGCAGGATGCCATCTACGCCGCGCCAGACATCAAGTTCCATGTGCTCAACGGGCTTATGCCGCCCTGGCTGCCCTCGCGCGCGAACCGCCCGCTCAAATACAACCGCAGCCTCTCGGACTTGGAAATCGCCACCCTTGCCGCCTGGGTGGATGCCGGCGCGGCATTGGGCGACCCCGCCGAGTATGCGCCCGCGCCTTCCGATGTAATCGGCTTGCCTGATATCCGCGCCGACTTGACCTTGCAGCTGGAAACGCCTTACAGTCCCGCGGAAGAGGTGCTGGACGATTACCGCTGCTTCGCCTTCCCGCTGGATATCGCCGCGCCGCAGTTCATCACCGGCTACGCCTTCCTGCCCGGCGTGATGGAAATGGCGCATCATGCGATTCTCTTCCTGGTGGACAGCGCCATGGCGGGCGCGGTCGCGGCGCTTGATGGCGCGGATGGCGCGCCCGGCTGGACCTGCTATGGCTCAAGCGGCTTGCCGCAAAGCGGGGATATCATCGCCGCCTGGGCGCCAGGGAGCTACGGCATTCAATTCCCGGCGGGCACTGGCTATCGCATCGAACCGGGGCAAATTGTCGTAATGCAGATGCACTACAACCTCTGGACAACCCGTCAGCCCGATCAAACGCAAGTCCGCCTGCAGCTGGAGCCGGGCGGCGCGGCGCTTGATGAACTGCTTACCATCCCGCTGAGCGCGCCGGTGGAAATCCCCTGCCCCAGCGGCGTCGACGGTCCGCAGTGCGAGCGGGAAGCGGCGCTTGACCGCATCGCCGCGCTGTATGGCGAGGAAATGCGCGGCGGTCCTGACCGCCGTCTGCGCCACTGCCGCCAGACTTTGGCGGAGTATGCCGATAATACCGGCGAAAATGCGCGCGGCTACTGTGATTTCCCGAACCGGTATCCGCAGCCGCTGACGGTCTTCGGCGTGGCTGGGCACATGCACGAGCTGGGCATCAGCTTCCGCATGGAGCTCAACCCGGAGAGCGAGGAACCGCTGCTGCTGCTGGATATCCCGCGCTGGGATTTCCACTGGCAGGACGGCTATGAATTTGTCGAGCCTGTGCGCATAAAACGCGGCGATACCCTGCGCATCACTTGCGCCTGGAATAACGCGCTTTCGGAGTCCCCGCGTTATGTCGTCTGGGGCGAAGGCACGGCGGATGAAATGTGCTTCGCCACTTTGATGGCGCTGAAGCAGTAGGCTCAATTGCCGAAGAGGTTCATCATATAGTCGGTGGAGATGCCCTGAGATTCCAAATGCGCCTTCAGCTTGCGCCGGGCATCGTGAATCAGCTTGTAGAGGGCGTTGCGGTTCGTGCCCATGCGCTCCGCCAGCACATCCATCGGGATGCCTTTCAGCGCCACTGCCACCAGCGCTTGATACTGCCGCTCAGTTAGCGCTTCCGCCAGCGCCAGCTCAATCTTGTCGCGCACATCATCGCGTTCGGCGATGCGCTCTGGGCTGGGGCTGGGCGGCAGCCCCAGACGCGTCACCGCCGGCAGCAAGTCGCCATCGGCAGTCAGCTCGTCCAGGCTGAAATCGCGGTAGCGCGCCCGCCGCAAATCACTGATGGCGAGGCGGATGGCGATTTTGTTCGCCCAAGTTGTGAACTGGCTCTCGCCGCGGAAGTTGTGCAGGTTCTGCATGATGCGCAGCGTCGCGTCCTGCGACAAATCTTCCGCCATCTGCATCAATTCCCCCGCCGCCAGGTCCCGCAAATCGCTGCGATCCTGGCTGAGGTAAAAGTAGATGCTGCGCTGCAGCCGCCCGCGCAGCTCCGCCAGCGCTTGTGCTTGTATCGCGGCGTCGCTGTGCCGCAGGGCTTGAATCCACGCATCGTTGTCGCGCTGGCTCATAGTCTCGCTCACCTGCCTTTGGGCTTGCGCCGCGGATCTTCCCCCTTATGATACTGGACAAGCGGCGATTTATCAGCGGCGGCGCAGGCGTCAATTTATCACCTTTTGCCGACTGGCTGGGTCATTAATAATAGAGGCTGGCTGCGGCTTTTGGCGCATGCCAGCGTAAAAGACGAGATGGAGCAGCGCGCATGAACAATCGCCAAGAGCCGCCGAATCATGTCAGCGAGCCGGGTAAAGACGGCAAGAAAAATAACGGAGAGCGCAAGCCGTCCTTTGGCAGCCCCAATTCGCAGCGCACCTGGATTGGGCTGGGCGTCATCGGCTTGGTGATATTCCTTTTCCTCTTTAACAGCCGGATGGCGGTGAATTACAGCAACGCCAGACCCATGAACTTGCTGGCGGATGACATCCGCAGCGGGCGCGTGGAACGGGTGCTGGAACGGGCTGGGCGCGAGCTGACGGTGACCTATACCGACAACAGCACCGAGTCCGTCTACAAAAATCCCGCGGTGGGTTTTTATGAGCAGATGGAAGCGCTCGGCGTATCCACAGCGGCGCTGGACAATGTCGATTATTTCTTTGAGCCGGCGGACGATTCGGCGCAGCTCATCCTGCAGATTTTGCTGGGCTTGGTGCCGGTGCTGATTGTCGTCTGGTTCCTGTGGCGCATGATGCGCTCGATGCGCGCCGGGCAAGACCAGGCGATGAGCTTCGGCCGCAGCAAACCGCGCGTCTCCCGCGATATGGAGAGACCGCAAGTTACTTTCAAAGATGTGGCGGGCGCGGAAGAGGCGAAGGAAGACCTCAAGGAAGTCGTCGAATTCCTGAAAGAGCCGGAGAAGTTCATACGCCTGGGCGCGCGGGTGCCCAAGGGTGTGCTGATGGTGGGACCGCCAGGCACCGGCAAAACCTTGATGGCGCGCGCTGTCGCTGGCGAAGCGGGTGTGCCTTTCTTCAGCATTTCCGGGTCCGAATTTGTCGAGATGTTTGTGGGCGTCGGCGCCAGCCGCGTGCGTGACCTGTTCGAGCGCGCCAAAGCCGAAGCGCCGGCGATAGTCTTCGTCGACGAAATTGACGCTGTCGGGCGGCATCGCGGCGCCGGCTTGGGCGGCGGGCATGACGAGCGCGAACAGACGCTCAACCAGATTCTGGTGGAGATGGACGGCTTCGATAATGACACCAATATCATCATCATCGCCGCCACCAACCGCCCCGACATTCTCGACCCGGCGCTGCTGCGCCCGGGCCGCTTTGACCGCAAAGTTGTCATGGACAATCCCGATGTCAAGGGACGGCAAGAAATCCTCAAAGTGCATTCCAAGGGCAAGCCGCTGGCGGGCGATGTCGATGTGGAGGCGCTGGCGAAAATCACGGCGGGTTTCAGCGGCGCTGACCTGGAAAACCTGGTGAACGAAGCGGCGATTTTGGCGGCGCGGCGCAACCAAAAATCCATCGGCATGAGCGAAATGCAAGAGGCGATGGAACGGGTGGTGATGGGTCCCGAACGGCGCAGCCGCGTCATCACGCCCGAGGAGAAAGAAAAGGTCGCCTATCACGAAGCGGGGCACGCGCTGCTCTTCCATTTGCTGGAAAATACCAGCCCGGTGCACAAAATCACCATCGTTTCCCGCGGGCGCGCCGGCGGCTATGTGATGCCGCTGCCCGATGGCGACGACATGCTCATCACCCGCGAGAAGTTTGAAGACGATATTGTCGCTGCGATGGGCGGGCGCGCGGCGGAAGAAATCATCTACGAGCAATTCACCACCGGCGCCAGCAACGATTTGCAGCAGGCGACGCGCATGGCGCGGGCGATGGTGACGCAATTCGGCATGAGCGACCTATTAGGTCCGCGTTCTTATGGCAATGGCGGCGGCGCTGTCTTCCTGGGGCGGGAGATCAGCGAACAGCGTGATTACAGCGAGCATTACGCGCATCAAATTGATGATGAGGTCAAGCGCATCCTGCAGGCGGCATACGAGCGGGCGAAGCGCCTGCTGCAAGAGCAGCGCGGCACGATGGAAAAACTGGTCGCGATATTGATGGAGCAGGAGACGCTGAATGCGGAGGAGTTCGTGGCGATTGTGGATGGGGCAGGGGCGGCATAGCGGCAAGCGCGCGCATAGTCACTGTTTCGGGGCGGCGGAATTAAGCCGCCCTGTCTTTGTATTTTATTGCGCAGATCGAGGAGAAAACCCCGTTGTCCGAGAGAGTGCTGCATGTTGGGGAATACCAATATGATGTGTTTCTGTCCCATGCTTCGGAAGATAAAGATGATGTAGCGCGACCGCTTGCGCTAGCGCTTCGGCAGCGCGGGCTGCGGGTATGGTACGACGAGTTTGAATTACGCATTGGCGACAACCTGATCGCGAAGCTGAACGCGGGCATCAACGCGAGCCGTTTTGGCATCCTTGTATTGTCCAAAGCATTTTTTGGCAAGGATTGGACCGAATATGAATTGAACACGCTTGAATCCCTGACAGTAACTGAAGATTACATACTTTTCCCAATTTGGCACAACATCTCGGTTGAGGAGCTTAGAGCGTATCGCGCATCGTTGGCTAACATTTTTGCTCGAAGCACAGCAACCCATACGATTGAAGAAATTGCTATCGAGATTCATGAGATAATTCATGAATCAAGTGTGTTAGAATAAACGCGTAAATGGACAATATTGAGGCGATATCAGTGAAGTTTGTCAAGCATGATTTAGGGTCCAGGTCAGGCGGCGAAATTGTCGAAGTTATCCTGAAAGGCAGCGCCGCCAATGTGCGCCTTATGGACAGCCCCAACTTCCAGTATTTCCGTAGTGGACGCCGCCATCAATATATTGGCGGGCACGCCAAACGTTCGCCAGTAAGGCTGCAGATACCGAGATCGGGACATTGGTATGTTACTGTCGATATGGGCGGATACAAGGGGACAGTGCGCTCCAGCGTTCGTATGCTGCCAGGTAAATTGCGCCCACTTGTTGACACGCCACTCTCAACAGTTCCTTCTCTAGTGAGAAATAATTTTGATGTCGAGTATGATGTCTTCATTTCATACGCGTCGGAAGACAAGGAAGAAGTGGTAGCCCCCCTAACCGCTGCGCTTCGCGCTGGCGGGCTTGCGGTATGGTTTGACGACTTTGAACTCAAAATCGGCGATAGCTTGCGCCGCAATATTGACAGAGGCATAGCTTCCAGCCGATTTGGCATAGTTGTCTTGTCAAAGGCATTCTTTGGCAAAGGCTGGCCAAATTACGAGCTTGATGGGCTTGTAACCAAAGCCGTTAGCGGAGATCAAGTTTTGCTGCCGATATGGCACAACATCACGAAGGATGAGGTCATTTCTTTCAGTCCATCGCTAGCGGACAAACTTGCAAGAAACACCACAATGCAGACTGTAGAAGAGATTGCCGAAGAGATTCTTGAAGTAGTTTTGGGCGAGCCCGTCGAAGTTTGATTCTACTGCTCGGCGGGCTGATAAACACTACGATACCTCCCGAAAGCGTCACTTTCAGGAGATATTATATTGTGGCAGCGATTTTATGTCACCCGATGGCAGCTCACAAAATGCTGCGGGCGCACCTCTATCAGCGGCGGGTCCGGCTCGTGATAACACAGGTCAAACGCCACCGGGCAGCGCGTGTTGAAGTTGCAGCCCGCCGGCGGATTCGCCGGGTTGGGCAAATCACCAGCGATGATGATGCGCTGGCGGTCTTCTTCGACAACCGGGTCGGGCACCGGCACCGCCGATAGCAGCGCCTGGGTGTAGGGGTGCTGCGGATTGTTGTAGACCTCATCCACCGGTCCCAGCTCGACAATTTTGCCTAAATACATCACCGCCACCCGGTCGCAAATATGCCGCACCATGCTGAGGTCATGCGCGATAAAGAGATAGGTGAGGTTGAGCTCGTCTTGCAGCTCTTCCATCAAATTGACAACCTGCGCCTGAATCGACACATCCAGCGCCGAAATCGGCTCGTCAGCGACAATAAAGCTGGGCTCCAGCGCCAGGGCGCGGGCGATGCCGATGCGCTGCCGCTGCCCGCCAGAAAATTCGTGCGGATAGCGGTTGATGAAATAAGGGTTGAGCCCCACGCGCTCCATCAACTGCTCGACATATTGCTGCCGTTCTTTTTTATCGTTATAGATTTTGTGGATTTGCAGCGGTTCGCTGACGATGCTGCCGACAGTCATGCGCGGGTTCAAAGAAGCGAAGGGGTCCTGGAAGATTATCTGCATCCGCCGCCGCATCTGGCGCAGATCGTTGCCAGCCATCGTGGACAGCTCCTGCCCTTCGAACTTGACGCTGCCTTCAGTCGGGCGATAGAGCTGTAGAATTGTCCTGCCGGTTGTGCTCTTGCCGCAGCCGGATTCGCCCACCAAGCCGAGCGTCTCGCCGCGATAGACATCAAAGCTGACGCCATCCACCGCGCGCACCGCCCCAACCTGCCGCTGAAAGACAATGCCAGCGGAGATGGGGAAGTGCTTCTTCAAATCCGAGACTTGCAGGATGACATCGCGCCCGTTTTGCTCTTGCCGCGCTTCTGCTGTCATGGTTTGGCTAGACATTTTCTGCTACCCCCTCACGGATATCAGCCCAGCAGGACATAATGTGGGCGCCATCGCCGCCATTGCCCGGCACCGTCTCCAGCAGCGGACGCTCGTCCCAACAGCGCTCCAGCTGCAGAGTTTCGCGCACATCACAGCGCGGGGCGAATGGGCAGCCTTTTGGCTCGTTGCGCATATCGGGCGGCGAGCCCTCGATTTGCGTCAGCTTCTCCTCGCCGCTGGAATCCAAACGCGGCAGCGAACCCAGCAAGCCCACGGTATAAGGGTGGCGGCTGTCGCCAAAGACTTCGTGCGAAGAGCCGGATTCCATGATGCGCCCGCCGTACATCACCTGGATGCGGTCGGCGATGCCAGCAACCACGCCCAAATCATGCGTGATCCAAATCATCGCCATGTTGAACTCGTCTTTAAGCTGCTTGACCAGCTCGATAATCTGCGCCTGAATGGTAACATCCAGCGCTGTTGTCGGCTCATCGGCAATCAGCAATTTGGGATTGCAAGACAAGCCCATGGCAATCATGACGCGCTGGCGCATGCCGCCCGAGAATTGATGCGGATAATCGTCCAGCCGGCGGTAGGCGTCCGGGATGCCGACCATGTCCAGCAAATCCGCCGCCCGCTTGCGCGATTGCGAGGTGTTCATGCCCTCGTGCAGCTTCAGCGATTCGGTAATTTGCGTGCCGATGGTCAAGACCGGGTTCAGCGATGTCATCGGGTCTTGGAAAATCATGGCGATTTCTTTGCCGCGGATGAGGCGCATCTGGTCCGGCTTGAGCGTCAGCAGGTCACGCCCTTCAAAAATCACCGTGCCCGATTCCACCTTGCCGGGCGGGCTGGGTATCAAACCCATAAGCGCCAGCGAGCTCACGCTTTTGCCGCTGCCGCTCTCGCCCACAATGCCCAGGGTCTCGCCCTCTTCAATCTCGAAGGACACGCCATTAACCGCATAGACGGTGCCTTCCTGCGTATAAAACCTGACAACCAGGTCTTTGACATCCAGTAATGCGCTCAAGGTGCAACCCTCCTCAACAGAACAAAGTCTCTAGTTTGTACTTGACCGTCAGAGAGTTCGCCGAACCGAGACGATCCTGCCCCCAGCAAACCCAGGCGGAAGCGCGCTCACAGGCGAACTTCGCCCAATAGTCGCCGCATGCTTAGTGTTTTTAAGGCTTCCAGCGCATTGAGCGCGGCAAAACCACTGCTGCCATGTTACCAAAGAATGCGCCACTTTGCCAATCTATGTCTTGGCGACAAAATAACGAGAACTTGCAGCCGCGGAAATCGACAAGAATTATTAGCACCGAGTGCACCGATTGACATATTCCGATTATCGGGTATAAATGGGTTACACTTCATCGGTGTAATTGCCTAGCGGTTGCTTGAGAAAGGAATAACGCCTTGGCTTTCCCAAATCTGAAACAGAGTGAAGCTCAAATATCAACACCGACTTTTTCAATAGATGAAACGAACTTGTCAAAAGAAGGCAAAGATATTGCTAAGGCGGTGGTCGCTGCCTTACAGCCCAAACTGTCTAACATCCAAGAAACTCAGGATCTGCACACGAAGGTCCTTGAGAAGATCCAGCAGGACATACGAGGGATCAATAGAGTGCTCTCCGACAACAAGTTGATCATAGACGACCCTGACAATTAGCCACAGCAATATAAAGCCCCGCCCTGCGGGGCTTTTATCACATCTTTAACCCCTCTATATCTCCCCCACTTTGTTACTTTTGCATATAGTTCCCTTAGGATGACTACGGGCACTCCACGGCATCGGCGCGCTGGGCGCGGTACCAGCGCACCGTCTCCCGCAAGCCCGCGCGGAAGTCCGTGCGCGCTTCGAAGCCGAATGCCCGCTTCGCCCGCGAGACATCCAGTTTGCGCCGCGGCTGCCCATTGGGCTGGCTGGTATCCCAGCGCAGCTCGCCCTCAAAGCCGACTTCGGCGGCGATTATCGCCACCAGCTCGCGGATGCTAATCTCGAAGGCGCTGCCCAAATTGACCGGGGCGGCGCCATTATACCGCTCAGCCGCCAGCGCGATGCCCTCCGCCGCATCGCGCACGAACAGGAATTCGCGGGTCGGCGAGCCATCGCCAAAGAGCGTTACCTGCGGCGCGCCCTGTACTTGTGCGTCCACCATTTTGCGGATAACCGCAGGGATGACATGGGAAGACTTGAGGTCAAACTTGTCGTGAGGACCATAAAGATTCACCGGCAGCAAATGGATGGCGTTAAAGCCGTATTCCTGCCGATAGGCTTGGCTCTGCACCAGCAGCATCTTCTTCGCCAAGCCATAGGGCGCGTTGGTCTCTTCGGGATAGCCGCCCCACAAATCATCTTCGCGGAAGGGCACGGGCGCAAACTTGGGATAGCTGCAGACGGTGCCGATGCCAACAAATTTGGGCAGCCCCGCGCGGCGCGCATATTCCAGCATAAGTGTGCCCATCATCAAGTTCTCGTAAAAGAACAAGCCCGGGTGCTCGCGGTTGATGCCGATGCCGCCGACATTCGCCGCCAGGTGGATGACAAGCGTGGCTTCGGGGAAATCCGCATAGAGCTGTGCCACCGCCGCTTGTTCGCGCAGGTCATATTCGGCGCGGCGCGGGATGATGACGCGCCCCGCCGCGCGCGCCCGCAGCTCCCCCACCACATGCCGCCCGAGGAAGCCGGCACCGCCGGTAACGATGACTGCTTGGTCCCGCCAGAATGCTGTTGACATACCTGATTCTCTCCTTCGACTGTCGCTATAATAGCAGAATATAGGCGCGGCTATATTGCAGGTACACTTGTATTCGGCGGCAGCCTCAGCCGGCGGCTTCTGCATATACATTTTGCTGCCGCGCTTGTATGATTGCGCGGCGGCAAGCGCACATTTCGATACAACCCGAAAAGGAAAGGCAATCTCTTGGAACGCACGTTGATACTGGTAAAACCCGATGCCATGCAACGCGGCTTGGCGGGCGAAATCATCAAACGTTTTGAGCAGCGCGGCTTGAAAATCATCGGCTTGAAGCTGCTGCGCATCAGCCGGGAGTTGGCGGAGAAGCATTACGCTGTGCATCGCGAAAAGCCCTTCTTCGAAAGCCTGGTGGCATATATCACCGCGGCGCCAGTGGTGGCGCTGGCGCTGGAAGGCAGCGATGCCGTCACCGCCGCCCGCGCGACCATCGGCGCTACCAAGCCCTCAGCGGCGGCGGCTGGCTCCATCCGCGGCGATTATGGCTTGGAAATCGGGCGCAATCTTGTGCATGGCTCCGACAGCGCGGAGAATGGCGCGCTTGAAGTGGCGAATTTCTTCAGCGAGGGCGAGCTCTGCGCCGACTGGGCGCGGGATGTGGATCCCTGGGTGTTTGAGTAAATTACTGCTTTGTCCAAGCAGCTGTAGTTGTCATGTTCGTCGAGAACGATGTAATTGCCTTGACGAATAAATTTCAATTCTCTGATGTGATACCTTATGCAAAACGATGTCAAGGAATCGAACTTCTAAAATGTCCCTGAATGTTGACATAATCGTTTGGGCACGGGAAAAAGCAGGGTACAAACCGGGCGATCCGCGGCTATTGAAGTATTTCCCCAAACTCGATGAATGGGAAATAGGTATAGGTCGGCCGACTTATCCACAGCTAGAGCGGCTTGCAGACAAGTTGAAAGTTCCTGTCTCGGTTTTCTTTTTTCCTGAAAGACCGGACTTCCCCGATATTGAAGAAACTTTCCGCACTTTGGGATCCACGCTTTTGAACGATATTCCGCCCAAGGTCAGACTACTGCTAAGAAAAGCGCGAGCTTTTCAAATCGGTTTGGAAGAGCTCAATTCTGGACAAAATCCAGCAAATCAAATAATAACAAGGGCACTGCAACCTACTATTAACTCGTCAGTTGACTCGATCGCGGAAGAAGCTCGTAGCTTTCTTGGCGTATCTATAGAAACCCAGTTGGATTGGAAAGATACCGACATAGCCCTAAAAGAATGGCGCAAAGCTTTTTACAGGGCGGGCGTTTATGTATTTAAGGATGCCTTCGGGAAGGAAAATAACCGCTATTCGGGGTTTAGTTTGTACGATCACGAATTCCCTTTGATCTATGTAAACAATTCAACAGCCCGCACTAGGCAAATCTTTACTCTTTTTCACGAACTGGGTCACCTGTTATTCAATACGAGCGGCGTCGCTACAGACAACGATGATTACATCGACTCACTGCAAAGCGACCATCAAAGAATAGAAGTTATTTGCAATCAACTGGCTGCGAGTGCTTTAGTGCCAAACGAAATCTTTAATGAGTACTTTGAAGAAATACGGGGATTGCGCCGCGTCAGCGAAGACCCCAGAGAGCTTGCAAGTGAAATGGCTAAGCACTGGAAAGTTAGCCGAGAAATGATTTATAGAAAGCTACTCGACCGCGAGCTGATTTCTATAGTGGAATATAGAGATGCAGCTAAGACTTGGGCAGAGCAGCGAACAACTCGAAAAGGGGGCGGGAACAGATATTACAATTGGATTGCATATCTGGGCAGGGAATACATTTCTCTAGCATTCCAGCGATATTACCAAAATCGGATCACTTTCGAGCAACTTGGAGACTACCTCGATATTAAACCTAGAAATCTCAACAGGCTCGAAGACTATTTGCTACGGAGCAATAGCTAGTGTATGTATTTGACACTATGGTGTTGTCGCAACAATTCCGATTTTATTATCGAGAGAGATTCCCAACACTCTGGTCCAACTTTGAAGCAATGGTGGAAAATGGACGAATAACATCAACGAGAGAAGTGAGGCGTGAACTGGAGAATGCAAATGACCAGAACATCCTTGCGGAAATTGACAGATACAAACAGCTATTTCCAACGCCCACCGCAGAGGAAGAAGAATTTGTAGGTAAGATTTTCGCTATGAGTCATTTCCGACACAATATTCCGCGAAAAGCGCTTCTAAAGGGTGGTCGCAACGCTGACCCATGGCTTATTGCACGAGCAGCAACCACAAGAGGGCTAGTAGTAACTAACGAGAAATTGCGCGAACATGCTGCTGGCATCCCGAACATTTGTGGTCATTTTGGAATTACATACATTTCCTTTGAAGAATTCATGAAAAGGGAAGGCTGGACATTTTGACAACAGTGTCTTCCCGCAAAATTCGCCCCGCCTCCACCGCTCTGTTGATCCTGCTCATCCTGCCGCTGCTGGCGATCTTCGCCGCCTTGCTTATGATTATGCTCGAAAGCGCGCCACTAGCCGCCAGCGCCACCCCCACCCCCACTTTCATGCCAGCGCCGCCGCGCACCGTCGTCAATTTCGCCGCGCCTGATTTTGAATTGCCGCTGCTGGATGGCATCACCCTCGTCTCGCCCAGCGACTACCGCGGACGCCCGCTCTTCCTCAACTTTTGGGCGACTTGGTGCGCCCCCTGTGTGCGCGAGCTGCCAGCGCTGGCGGAATTCGTCGCCGATACCAGCGCTGACCCCGCTGGTCCCGCCCTGCTGACCATCAACCTGGGGGAAACTGCCGCCGAAATCACCAGTTTCTTGGCGGAAATCGGCATTGATTCGCTGCCAGTGGCGCTGGATATCAACCAGGTCGTCAAACTTGAGTATGGCGTACATAATCTCCCCACCACCTTTGTCATCGACAGTGACGGCGTAATCCGCCACCTTAAGCTGGGCGAAATGCGCTATGAAGATATGCAAATCTATCTGGATGCCCTGGAGTATGCGGCAAGCCCATAGAGGAGAGCGCTAACGATGCCTGTCACACTCAGCGGGAAAAGTGCCCTGGTAACCGGCTCGGCGCAGCGCGTCGGCGCTGTCATCGCCCTTGAACTCGCGCGGCAAGGCGTGAATATCCTGGTGCATTACAATCGCACTGATGCGGCGCAGCTGCGCGCTACCTTAAAAGAAATCAAATCGCTCGGCGTCGCCGCCCATTCGGTCCAGGCGGACCTGAGCACAGTGGCGGGCGTGGACGCGCTTTTCGCTGGGGTGCTAGAAAGTTTCGGGAAGCTGGACATTGTGGTGAATAACGCGTCGGTATTCCAAAAGCGGCGCTTGCTGGACATCAGCCCGGCGGAGTGGGACCTCACGATGGCGGTTAATTTGCGGGCGCCATTTCTCATAACCCAGCGCGCCGCCCGCTTGATGGCGCGTAACCCCGCGCCTGGCGGCGTCATCATTAATATCAGCGATGCTGGCGCTGATGGTCCTTGGAAAGACTATGCCCACCACGGCATCAGCAAATCCGCCCTGTGGATGCTGACGCAGGTGAGCGCCCAAAGCCTGGGACCCACAATCCGCGTTAATGCCATCGTGCCTGGCCCAATTATGAAACCCGCCGGGCAAGACCTCTCCGATGAAGCCTGGGCGCGCGTCGGCGCTCGCAGCCCCTTGAAGCGCACTGGCAGCGCCGAAGATGTCGCGCGGGCGGTTTGTTACCTCTGCCGCGAAGACTACATCACGGGCGAGCTGCTGCATGTCAACGCGGGCGAGCACCTGCGCTGATGCTGAATAGCACTGGCTGAAGGAACTCAGCAATGCCGCCCGCGCCTACTGTATCGCCCACGGGCTTTGGTCTGATATACTAGGCTTCCATTTTGTGCATGTGATGCAGTGCTGAGCGCGGAGCAAAACTTCAATGCCACTGGTCGCCCATACACCCTTGCCGAGTTTCCAGCGCTTGCGCCAACGGGGGCAGGAAGTGCTCTCCCTCCAGCGCGCGCTGACGCAAGATATCCGCGAGCTGCATATCGGCTTGCTGAATATGATGCCGGACGCGGCGCTGCAAATCACCGAGCGGCAATTCATGCGGCTGGTGGGCAACAGCAACCAAATCGCCCAATTTTATATGCACATTTTTTCCCTGCCCGGTTTAGAGCGCAGCCCGTCAACAAAAGCCTATATTGACGAATTCTATACCAGCTTCGACGCCGTCAAAGCTGACGGGCTGGACGCGCTTATCATCACCGGCGCCAATGTCGCCAACCCCAGCCTGGATCAAGAGCGCTTTTGGCAGCCGCTGACGGAAGTCATCGAATGGGCTTGGGAGCATGTAACGTCGACGCTCTGCTCCTGCCTGGCAACGCATGCGCTGATGAAATACTTCTACCAAATCGACCGCGTCAAGCGCGGCAGCAAAAAATGGGGTGTATTTGAACACCGCGTAACCCAGCCCAATCACCCGCTTTTGCGCGAGATCAACACCCGCTTTGATGTGCCGCATTCCCGCTGGAACGCCATCACGCCGCAGCAGATTGAAGCTGCCGGCTTGACGCTGCTCATCCGCAGTTTTGATGGCGAGGCGCACATGGCGGTCAGCCCCGATCAGCTGCGCATGGTCTACTTCCAGGGACATCCGGAATACGATATCAACAGCCTGCTGAAAGAATACAAGCGCGACCTGCTCGGCTATTTCAACGGCGAGAACCCGCAGCCGCCTTATCCCGAGAATTATTTCCCGCTGGAAGCGCGGGAAATCGCCGAAAGCTTCATCAGCCGGGCACAGCTGGCGCTGGAAACTGGCAGCGCCCTGCCCGCATTCCCCGAGGAGAATTTCCTGCCCTGGCTGGACAATACCTGGGGCGATACCGCCAAGGCGATTTTTAACAATTGGCTGGGCGCGGTCTATCAAGTTACCAATGTCGACCGCCAGCTGCCCTTTGACGCCGGCGTTGACCCCGCCGACCCACTGGGCATCCTGTAGCCATGCCCGCTTCAATATCGCGTAGGGAGCGCCAGCGAAGCTGGCTGCTCCTGCTGATGCTCTTCGCCGCCGTGAGCCTGTCCCGCGCCCAAAAGCCGGAGGAACCCATGCCCCTGCTGACTGTCGCCGACTATGTGCGGCTTCCTTATATCGAGCCGGATCACCGCTATGCCTATGGCGATGCGCCGCTGCAATTCGCCGAGCTTTACCTGCCAGCTTCCGCGCCGCCCCATCCGCTGATTCTGCTGGTTCACGGCGGCTGCTACAGCGGCGAATACGACTTGAAACCGCTGAGCGCGCTGGCGCGTCGCTTGACTGCCGAGGGTTTTGCCGTTTGGAATATCGAATATCGCAGCGCCGGCACTGGCGGCGATTTCCCCAACATGTTCCTCGATGTCGCCGCGGCTGCCGATGCCCTGCGCGATATCGCGGCGGCGCATAGCCTCGACCTCGAAACAGTTATCGCCGCCGGGCACTCGGCGGGCGGGCACCTGGCGCTGTGGCTGGCGGCGCGGGCGCAGCTCGCCGCCTCCAGCCCGCTCTATCGCGCCGACCCGCTGTCAATCGCCGCTGTTCTGGGCTTGGCACCAATCGCCGATATCGAAGACGCGCTGCGCCGTGGCATGTGCGGGGCGGCATTAAGCGCGGTCATGGGCGATACCCCTGAGGCGCATCTGCCCGCTGCATCGCCGCGAGCGCTGCTGCCGCCGGGCAATCCGCAAACGCTGATAGTCGGCGCGGATGACCACTTGGTGCTCGCCAATGTCCAGCGCTATGTTGAGGCGGCGGCGAAATCAAACGCCGCTGTAGAGCTGATGACGCTGGCAGGAGCGGGGCATTTCGAAATTGTCGCCGTTGACGCGCCCGCCATGCAGGCGGTGCTGGCGGCGCTGCGGGATTTGTACGGGCGCGCCCGGGCGGATGTAAGTGAAAGTACATAGTGAGAACTTATGGCAGCAAAGAGTCGACAGGGATATGTACCACCGAGTACACCGAGATATACCGAGAACAGCATGAGAAGTCGCATTAAATCTTTTCTCGGTGGTAGGGGCTGTATACAAACTACCCTGATATATGAAGAAGCATAGAGCCATGTCAAGGAAAAACTTTGTGCCCTTTGTGTCTTTGTGGTGAACACATATTTAATGCGATTGCCCTGAGGCAAATTGCCATCCGCCCCCGCCCGCGTTAAGCTTATGGCATCGGCAGCAAAAGCGGGGGAGGGCAAGCCATGTTTGAGAGACTGGCGCATGTCTGCATCGGCGCGACTGACTTGGCGGCGGCGGAACATTTTTATGTCAACTTGCTCGGTATGGAAAAAGCCTTCGATTTCATCCGCGCGGGAGAGCGTTTCGGCTTTTATGTCAAAGCTGGCGCCACCACCTTCATCGAAGTCTTCGCGCAGAGCGAAGAACCCAATAGAGAGCGCCCCATCATGCGGCATTTTTGCCTGCAAGTGGCGGATATTGACGCTGTCATCGCCGCCCTGCGCCAGCGCGGCGTGCAAGTCTCGGACAAGAAAATGGGCGGCGATAACAACTGGCAAGCCTGGCTGAGCGACCCGAGCGGCGTCGCCATCGAGCTGATGGAATACAACAAAACAAGCACACAATTTACTGGCGAGCCTGTGGTTTTTGACTAGCGCAGCCAGGGGAATTTCTATCACATATAATCAGAATAAGCTGCCTGCTATGAACACAGAGCCTGCCGCCGCCCCGCCCCCAGCCGAAGCGACAAGCCCCGACGAATATTACGCCAACACGGTGGTTGTGCCCCTGGGCAGGCCCGATACCGCTATCGAGATGCTCAAAATTGCCGGCGAATTGGTGCATCCGGTCGAAGGCTTGGTCATCGCCCTGGTGATTTCTCTCGGCGATATCGAAGCCACCAACAAGGTCAGCAATCTTGTCAACCCGGCGGTGGAAGAATTCCGCAAAACGGACCGCGGACACCAAGTCGAGCTGGTTACCGAAATGGCGGTCAGCGTGTCCCGTGGCATCTTGGATGTCGCCCGCGAGCGCAACGCCGATGTGATATTGCTGGGCGCCCAGCGCCCGACGCAAGGCGCTGTCAAGCTGGGCACAGTGGTCGAGAATGTCATCGCCACCGCGCCCTGCGGCGTCTTGATTTACCGCATAAGCGCCTCGCCCTATTTTGACCAGGTTGTGGTGCCGGTGGATGGCCGCCTGCCCTCAACCATTGCGATACGGCTGGGCATCAGCATCGCTCGCCACCATCAACTGCCCTTGCAGCAAATGAATGTGCAAAGCGATTATCACTATAACCCGGCGCATGAAGCGGCGATAAAAGAATATGAATCGCAGCTGCCCCGCCACCGCGACCTGCGCAAGCGCATCATCACCGGGCAGAAGCCGGCGCAAACTATCGTCGAGAGCTTGACGCCCGATGACCTGCTGGTGCTGGGCTTCTCGCAGAAGACCGATCTCGAGCGCCAAATCATTGATGATATGACTAATCAACTGCTCAATCGGGCGCCGGGACCAGTGATTCTCATCTCTCAAATTGAGTGGCATCGCGGCTTGCGCGGCGCGCTTGAACATGGTCTCGCCCGCCTCAACCCGCGCCTGACGCTGGTCGAGCAAAATGAGCTGATTTGGAGCGCCCAGCACGACGCCAACAGCAACCTCGATTATGTGGTGATGATTGTGCTCTCGGCGGCGCTGGCGACTTTAGGTTTGCTGACCAACAGCGCCGCCGTGATTATCGGCGCGATGCTGGTCGCCCCGTTGATGGCGCCGCTCTCCAGCTTTTCCACTGGCATGGCGACTGGCATCCTGAAGTTGACGCGCCGCGCCAGCCTCACGCTCTTCACCGGCGTTACCCTGGCGCTTTTGATTTCGATTGCCATGGGCATCGTTTTGCCAATCGATTCGCCGACAGAGGAGATGCTGGTGCGCGGCAGCCCCAATCTGCTGGATGCCGCCATCGCGCTGGTTTCCGGCTGGGTCGCCGCGTATGCCAACGCGCGCAAAGGCATCCCGGCGGCATTGGCTGGCGTCGCCATCGCCGCCGCGCTGATGCCGCCAATCTGCACGATTGGCTTGGGCATCGCCCTGCGGGATATCAACCTGGCTATCGGCGCGAACCTGCTTTTCCTCGCCAATATCACCTTCATCATCGCCGCGCAATACATCACTTTTCTGTGGATGGGCTTGCGCCCGACAGAAGAGCGCGAAGGCTCCACCCAAAGCCGCTCGCGCGCCTGGTGGCTGGTGCTGTTTGTCATCACGATTTTGGTAACGGGCATCTTCGCCCGCTTGGGCTCGCGCGCGGTTGATGAAGCGCATATCCGCGAGCAGTTGGAAAACGAAGCCTTCCTGGGCGCGTCCATCGCCGAATATCATGTGATATCGTCAGTGCCGCTCAGCGTCCAGATGCTGGTGCAATCCGACCATATCATCACGCCGGAAGAAGTCATCGCCGCGCAGCAGTTGATTGACGAGCTTTATCAGCAAAGCGTCGATCTCACAGTTGTCGCCCGCCAGATTGTGCGCCCCCTGGACCCGCTGATTGCCTCAATCAGCGCGATATTGCGCGAGGCTTATCCCCAGGCGAATATCCTCAATGTCACGGTTGACTGGAGCGATAGCCTGCGCATCGGCGTTACCTTGCAAGACCGGCAGCCGCCCGGCGAAAACAGCCTGGAGGCGGTGCGGCGGCGCATCGGCGCGCTTGCCGACCGCGCCGTGCAGCTTGATGTCGCCTTCCAGCAGGTGATTTCTGTGGGCGATTCCCCCGCCAGGGTGGATTTTGTCAATCGCCGCCTGCACTGATGCCGGCGCGTAATATCGCGTCCAGGGCAGCGTCGCCGCTGGGCAGCCACTCTGCGCGCACTTCCGACCCCGCTGCCACCAGCAGCTCCATGCTGGCGTAGAAATCGCCATCTTTGCGCCAACTGTGCTCGCGCCCATACATGCAAGTCGTCAGCGGGGTGCCGCCATAGCGGTTGAGCCAGGTCAACGGCGGCGCGTTATCCCCGGCGAGCAGGATGGCGATGCAATCGGCAAAGCCGTGAAACGCGGCGGCATGCAGCGGCGTCATCGCGTCATCATCGCGGATGTGCAGGTCGAATCCCAAGCCTGTCATCAGCCGCAGGGAAGCGGCATTGCCCGTCCAGGCGGCGTGGATCAGCTGGCGCTGGTCACGCTCGTCCAGGCTGGCGACCAATCCCGGATGCGCTTCGGCGATGCGCCGCGCCGCCGCATCCCCCGCCGCGCACAGGGCGAGCAATTGCAGCGCCGGCGGGCTTTGCGCCACCAGGAAGCGGAAAATTTCCTCTTGGCTGCATTCCAGCGCGGCTTGATGCGGCGACAGCCCGGCGGCGTTAAAGGCATAGACATATTGATGGCTGCCATCAGCGCGCGGTGCCAGGTCATAGCCGCTGGCGTTGATGCGCGCGCCCAGCGCCCCCGGGCGCTGGCGCAAAGCCGCTTGAACCAAGCTCAAGTCGCCCAGCATGACAGCGGCGAAGATATCAACCTGGGCGCCGCGTTCTACAAGGGCGCGCGCCGTCTCAAAATCGCGCGCGCCCAGCTGCCATTGCAGCGGCGTCGAGGCGTGGTCGAGGTCGCGCGCTTCCATATCAGCGCCGCGCGCCAGCAGCCAGTCGATGACCGCCGGCTCGCGGGCGTAATGCAGCGGCGTTTTGCCATCGCCGCCGCGGCGGGACACAATCGCCGCATCAGCGCGGTAGGCGGCTTCCAGCCAATCGAGCCAGCCTTGCTCCGCCGCCGCATGCGCGTTGACGCGCGCGCCGCGTTCAATTAGCGCCGCCGCTGCCGCTGCCGATGCGCCTTCGAGGATGTGAAAGTCGCCCGCCCACCACTGCGATTTCGCGTTGATGTCCGCGCCATGTTTCAGCAGCGCATCCACCAGCGCCAGGTTCTCTTTGGCGATGATGAGCGCGGTCGAGCCAAACCAGAAGTGCGGGTCATCAAGGGTCGAGCGCAGGGCGGGCTGGGCGGCGAGAAGCGCGTCCAGCGCGGCGGCATCGCCAGCGTATACCAGCGCTTTGAACTGCTCCAGCGCCTCGCCGTAGTTGCTGTTTTTCAGCTTGATATTCAGCAGCAGCTCGCCCCAGCTCTGCGCGCCATTTTCCCGCGCGATGACAGTGCGCGCCTCGGGCAGCGCCAGCGGAAAAGCGGCGGCATCCGCGCGCGCGCCGAACTTGACCGGCGGCAGCTGGCGGTGGACGCGGTCGATGGCAGTGTCAGCAGCCGCGTGGAAGGCGGCGAGCAAATCGGCAGCTTCGCGCTCAAAGCTGGGCGCATCGGGATTAGCTTGTGGCATCAAATTACCTCAATAGTTCCATTGGGTCATGCGAAAATGGAATAGTTACTCTCCGCTGACAGGCTTGCCTCTACCAGTTTTGTACGGCTATGCCTCGGGCTCACAAAGCAGCTTTTGCCAAGTTCCCAAGTCAACATTGCCGCCGCTGAGCACCAGCGCCGTTTCTCGCCCGTCCGCGGGCAGGACGCCATGCAAAGCCGCCGCCACCGCAACCGCGCCGCCGCCCTCGACCACCCAGCCCTGCGCCAGCAGCCAGCGCATTGCCGCCGCAATCTGCCGCTCGGAAACGAGCACGATGTCATCCACATAGCGCTGAACCAGCGGCACCGTCAGCGAGCCCGCTTCAATATCGCCCGAAAGCGCCTCCGCCAGTGTCTGCCAGACCTGCGGCTTATCAGCGCCGTGAAAAACATTATACATCGCCGGCGCCGAGGCGGCGTTCACGCCGATGACTTCAACCGCCGGCTTGAGCGCTTTGACGGCTGCGGCGACGCCCGCTATCAAACCGCCGCCGCTTATCGGCACGGCAACGCGCTGGACGCCCGGCAGCTGCTCAAGGATTTCCAGCCCGATGGTGCCCGCGCCAGCGATGACGGCGGCGTCGTTGTAGGGCGAAATCCAGGTGCTTGCGCCCTGGGCGCGGCGCAGCGCCTCAGCTTCGGCTTCGTCATAGGTATCGCCAAAAAGCACTGCATCCGCGCCATAGCGCCGCACTTTTTCGACTTTGACTTTTGGGGTCGGCGTCGGCATCAGAATCGCCGCTGATGCGCCCGTCAGCTTGGCGGCATAGGCGACAGCCGCGGCGTGATTGCCTGACGAGGCGGCGATGATGCCGCGCGCCCGCGCCGCCTCATCCAGCGAGAGCAGGGCATTCAGCGCGCCGCGGATTTTGAAGGAGCGCGTTTTGTTCCGATTCTCCAGTTTGAGCCAGGTCGCCTCCCCCAGCCCGGGGGCGGCTGCCAGCGGCGTCAGCGGCAGGTAGGCGCGTAGGCGCTGCGCCGCCAGGACGATGTGCCGCAGCCTCAGCATGGCTAGATGCCGATGCTGCGCAGGTATTCGCGATTGCGCTGGGCGGATTCCAGCGGTTTGCCCATCCCGGGCAGCACATCCTGCTCGACAACCACCCAGCCCTCATAGCCAATCGCATCCAGCGCCCGCAAGACGCCAGGGAAATCGACATCGCCTTTGCCCAACTCGGGGAAGATGCCGGCGCCCACCGATTGCGGTCCATCCCAGGCATTTTGGCGCGATTGCTCGTGCACCGCCGGGTCGTGATCTTTGAAGTGCACATACCAAATGCGCTCGGCAAATTGGCGGATGCCCGTCAGCGGGTCGCCGCCGCCAAAAGCCCAATGCCCGGTATCAAAGACCAAGCCGAGCACGGCGCTGTCCGTCATGTCAAGCAGGCGTTCAGTCTCCGCTGGCGTTTCGATCCAGGTGCCGGTGTGATGATGCAGCACCGAGCGCAGCCCGGTCTCCGCCATCACACGCCGCGCCGCCAGCTCCGCCCCCGCCGCGAAGACTTTCCAGCCCGCTGCGTCCATGCCCATTTCCGGCGTGATGCGCCCCGAATGCAGGCTGCGCACGGGGTTGGTGTAAGGGTCGGGACCTTGCACCACCAGGCAATCCGCGCCGCCGACCGCCGCCAGCAGCCGCGCGGCGCGCAGGCAAGCCTCGATGCTCTCCGCATGCTGCGCCTCGTCCTGGAAGTTGACATTAACCCAGGAGCCCAGCAGCTGCAAATCGCGCCGCTCCAGCTCGGCGCGCAGCCGCGCTGGCTCCGTTGGCATGAAGCCCCAATCGCCCAGCTCGGTGCCGGCATAGCCGCTGGCGGCGATTTCGTCCAGCACGCGCGTATAATCGTAACGCTCGCCGGCGATATTTTCGATGACGCCCCAAGAGCAGGGCGCATTTGCCACTTGTAACATAAGTCCCCCGCTGCCCGCGAAAAATCACAATTTCGCGGCTGAGTATAGCAGGCTTTAGTGCCATGGCATAGTCAGCTGCCCGCTACCCGCAGAGCAAGCGCACCAGAGTATATTTACCACAGAGGCGCAGAGGGCACAGAGATTTTTTCGCATATCCGCAACAAAAGGGGCGTCTCGGCGAAACGCCCCTGCATTGCTAATTGGCGCTAATCCCCCGCCAGCTTCTCCAGCGCTTTGACCACCTCAATCCAGCGGTCCCAGCCGCGGTCGCGATATGTCTTCGCCTCGCTGACGCCCATAGGATTATTGTGGCTGGCTTTGCCAAAAGCCGCCAATACCCGCGTCCAGCGCTTGTAATGCTCGGACTCAGTGCCCTGCTCCGCCCGCCAAACCCTGATGTCGTCTATCAGGCTCTGCGGCACGGTATAGCTCTGTGGCACCGGCGTGTTGGTCGGCGGGATTGGCGTGTTTGTCGGCGGGACAGGCGTATTCGTCGGCGGCACGGGAGTATTTGTCGGCGGCACAGGCGTATTCGTCGGTGGAACTGGCGTGTTCGTCGGCGGGACGGGCGTGTTTGTCGGCGGATTTAATTGCGTCAGCGCATCGACCACCGGCTGCCAGCGGCTGCTGCTGTAAGTATCCCGCATGTCTTTCGCCTCTTGCAGCGTCATCGGCGATTCACCGCTGTCCCAGCCCAATGCCGCCAGCGCCCGCTTCCAGCGTTTTTGATGCTCCGCCCCGTAATCCTCCTGCGCATAGACTATTAAGGTGCTAATCAAAGCGGCGTAGGGTCCGCTGGGCACGGGCGTGTTTGTTGCCGCTGGAATCGGCGTGTTCGTCGGTGGCGGAATCGGTGTATTCGTCGCGGTCGGCAGCGGCGTATTTGTTGGCGTGGCGGTGGCAGTGGGCGTCGAAGTGGACGTTGCTGTTGAAGTAGGCGTGGGCGTAGCCGCGACTTGCTGCTTTTGCGACTGCTGCTGCAGCTGCGTCAGCGCATCCACCACCGGCTGCCAG
>JAJDWK010000103.1 GCA_022825675.1 Anaerolineae bacterium
AGAACGCCTCCGTCCCAAACTCTGTAGGGCATAATTTCTGCCAAGGACACACGGGGATCGTGCACCGCACCATAACAATGCCAAAAAAGATCGTATTTTGCAAATCTGCCACTCTAAATCATGAGGGGTTGTGAAAGTAGACACAGAGGGCACAGAGATTTTTCTGCAAATTTGCAGAAAAAGGAGATAATGTAGGGGCGTTTCGCTGAAACGCCCGCAATATCCAGGCACTTTCCGTGGGCGGCACACAGAGACGCCCCTAGGGCTTGGGATTTTCTGTGGGTATGATACTCGGGTGAGGGTCACTGTATTTTCGCATAACTTACTTGCGTTTACATAGAGTGTGGAGAGACTTAAAAATGTCAAGCGAATTGAAGGAACTGCGCGCTTCCAATGACGCCTTGCCGGACGCCGCCGAGCTGCAGCGGCGGCTGGCGGCTGAAGGCTATCTCTTTTTTAAGCGATTGGTAGCGCCGGAGAAGCTCTGGCGGCTGCGCCAGGAGATGATGAGCGTGATACAGGATGTCGGCTGGCTCATCGCCGGCAGCGACCCAATGCAAGGCATCGCCGATATCAACATGCGGTATACCGAAGGCGACAACGAATACAGCGCTGGGTATGCCGAAGTCTACAAAATTGAGAATTTCCACCGCTCGGCGCATTGGCGGGAATATCTGGAGGTTGTCGAGAAGATGACGGGCAGCGCCATCATGCCGCACCCGCAGAAGGTCGCCCGCATCTGGTTCCCCAAATACACCGAGCATACAACGCCGACGCATCAGGATTTTGTGCATTTTCAAGGCAGTTTTGACAATATCACCTGCTGGGCGCCGATTGGCGATTGCCCGGTGGCGCTGGGCGGCTTGGCGGTCATCCCGGGCTCGCACAAAGTCCAGCGCGTGCTCGACCATCATTTTTCGCTGGGCGCTGGCGGGCTGATTGTCGATGAAACCGCGCACGAAGACATCGACCCCGTTTGGCACACTGCCGATTATGAAGCGGGGGACGCGCTCTTCTTCCCCGCTTTGACGATACATCGCGCCTTGCCCAACTATACGGATGATCGGCTGCGCCTCTCGCTGGATAACCGCTACATGCTGGAGGGCGACCGCATCGCCAAGCACATGCTGCAGCCGCATGGTCCCAGCCAGCTCACTTGGGAAGAGATTTACCCGCACTGGCAGCGGGAAGAGCTCAAGTATTACTGGCGGGAGCGTGACATCACGGTTGTCGAGCGCGATATGAGCTTCAGCGAAAAGGGCTTCGCCGAAGCGCTGGCGCTGGCGCGCGGCGGGGATGAAGACGCCCTCTACATGCTCAAGCGGGCGGTGAAAAATGGCAAAGACGGGCTGAACCTGGCGGCGGCGGTCACGCTTTTGAATGAACTGGGAGTCGAGGCTTAGGCGCTGGGGCGGCGCGAAAGGCGCAAAACAGCATGGGCTATCAAGAACTTGCAGAAGTGCGCAAGACTTTGCGCGTTGATTGGTATCGCTGCCCGACGCGCCCGGGGCTATTGCGCCAGCTCTCCAAACGCAGCGATGCCCAGGGCTGGTTCCAGGCGGGCGGGCACTTCGGGCTGTTTTTGCTGACGGGCGCGCTGGCGCTCGGCTTTTGGCAGCGGGAAAGCTGGCTGGCATTTTTGATTGCGCTGTTCCTGCATGGCACGGTCACCAGCTTTTTCACGGGCACCGCCCCGCACGAGCTGGGGCATGGCACCGTCTTCAAAACCAAATGGCTCAACAAATTTTTCCTCTACCTTTTTAGCTTGATAGGCTGGTGGGACCCTTTCGATTATGCCAGCAGCCACACCTATCACCACCGCTATACCCTGCATCCGGAAGGCGACCGCGAGAATCTGCTGCCGCTGGAGCCATCGCTGGCTTCGGGATTCATGCTGCAGCTTTTCACGGTCAACCTGCTGACGCAGCGCGGGCGCACCTTCGGCAAAGGCGGGCTGATTTCTACAGTCCTCATCACCGCTTTGGGCGCGATTGGGCGCGTGCCCGCCGATGAGCGCGCGCCCATAAACGAATGGCTGCGCGCCTTGCATCGCGACCAGCCAGCGCAGCATCGCAAGTCGATTTTGTGGTCGCGCTTCCTGCTGGCATTTCACGGCGCGGCGCTGATAGTCGGCATCGTCAGCGGGGTTTGGGCGCTGCCGCTGGTCTTGAGCGCGGCGGTTTTCATCGCCAATTGGCTGTCGTATTTTGTCGGCTTGACGCAGCATTGCGGCTTGCGCGAGCATAGCCGCGACTTCCGCAAAAATACGCGCTCAGTCAAGCTGAATCCGCTGTTTTCCTTTCTGTATTGGCGCATGAATTGGCATATCGAGCATCACATGTACGCTGGTGTGCCTTGTTATAACCTGGCGAAATTACACGCCGAAATCAAAGACGATATGCCCGTGCCGCGCAGTTTGCTGGGTGCCTGGCGGGAGATGCGCATGGTCTGGCGGCGGCAGAAGCGCGAGCCGGAGTTCCAATACGATGCCCCGCTGCCGCCGACAGCCGCGCCCGAGCCGCTGGCGCCAGAGGCAAGCGCCCGCCCCGCCAGCGCGCTGGAACAATCCATCGGCGAGCTGGCGCCGGCGGGCTTGCGCGATTGACGATAGAACGCCTAGGACGTTTGCTCGGCGTCGATATAAGTGGGCACGGCTTCTTCTTCAAAGATGCGGTCGATTGCGGCGCGGTCCTGCGCGCTCAAACGCCAATCGGCGGCGGCGACATTTTCTGTGAGCTCGCGCTCGTTGCGCATGCCGACAAGGGCGACTGACACCGCCGGGTTGCCCAGCAGCCATGCCAGCGCCAGCTGCGCCACCGATTTGCCATAACCCGCGGCGAGCGCCTTCAGCCGCTCGACAACGCGCAGGCATTTGAGGAAATTCTCGCGCTCGAACAGGGGCACGCCAAAAGCGGAGCCGCCGCTGCGCCAATCCCAATCGACGAAGCGAGTATCAGGGTTGAGCGCGCCGGTCAGCAAGCCGAAGCCCAGGCTGCCATAAGCCATGAAGCCGATGCCCTGCTCCCGGCAATAGGGCAGCACCGCCGCTTCCATGCGCCGGTCAAACATGTGATAGCCCACTTGATTGGCGGTCAAAACGCCGTATTGCTGGCAGGCTTGTAGCATCGGCACCGAATAGTTGGAGACGCCATAATGGCGCACCTTGCCCGCCGCTTGCAGCGCTTGCAAGGCGCGCATGGTCTCTTCGTGCGGCGTTTTGTGGTCGGGCCAATGGATGAGCATCAAGTCGATATAATCGGTCTGCAGCCGTTTGAGGCAGCCTTCGGTATGGGCGGTGATGTGGGCGGGCGAGGCGTCACGCCCGATGATGGCGTCATTGCCGCGCACGGCGGGGTCCTCGTGATAGACGAAGCCGACTTTCGTAACCAGGACGATGTCTTTGCGCCGCTTGCCCAAAGCCCGCGCCAGCAATTCTTCCGATGTGTTGGGACCGTAAGCCTCGGCGGTATCATACAGCGTGATGCCATGGTCAAGCGCCATCTGCACGGCGCGCACGGCGTCTTCAATGTCGATAGCGCCGTATTGGGTGGTGCCCATTTCCCAAGTGCCAAAGCCGATTGCCGAGCTGGTCAAGTCGCTAGTGCCGAATCTGCGCTGTTCCATGGCTGGTCTCCCCTTCCGCGTCTGATGCTTTGCGGCAAGTATAACGCGGAAGCGGGGCTAAGGGGCGGCAAGCCACATCCCCAGCGCGTGAATTTGAAATATCGCCAGAATCTGCTAGCCTTATGGGAAATACAAAACCGACATGAGGAATTTCAAAATGGTCTTGGCAGAACCTTTAGAGCGCAGCCATCAGCAATACCGTGTGAAAGTCGAGCAGTATCGAGATTTTCGGCGCGATGGCTTTTTGCATGTGCCCGCGCTGGTGCCGCGGGCGGAAGTGGCGGCGCTGGCGCAGTTGACCGAAGACATGATGGCGGGCCGCCAGCGCATCCCCGGGCTGCCAGTGCCGCCGCCCTCATTGAGCGTCGCCGAGCGCCGGCACTTCTATGACCGCATTCACATGCCGCACCGCACCTGTGAAATCGCCGAGCGCTTCATGCTGCACCCGCGGGTGGTTGATGTGCTGGAGGCGCTGATTGGTCCCGATGTGCTGGCGCTGCAGACGATGCTCTTCTTCAAGCAGCCGGGGCAGGCGGGGCAAGGCTTTCATCAGGATTCCTATTACATCCCAACCCAGCCGGACACGCTCATCGGCGCGTGGATCGCCATCGACGAAGCGGACGAAGACAATGGCTGCCTGTGGATGACGCCTGGCTCCCAGCATGAGCCGATTTATCCCGATTGCGATGGCGTGACGCAGCAGGGCGATACCGTTTTGAGCGACATTGCGTCTATCAAAAGCGCCAGCCACCCCGATGTCGAGCGCAATACCCTGGCGCAAATCGCCCTGCAATACCCGCGGGAGCTAGCGGTGCCGGCGCAGCCGGGCGATGTCATCTTCTTTGGCGGGCATGTCTTCCACCGCTCGCACAGCAACGATTCCGCCCGCCCGCGGCGCGCCTTCGTCAGCCACTATTGCAATGCGCGCTCGCGCGTCGCCTGGGACCATGGCGGCAGCCGCGCCCAATACGAAGATGCGGAAGCCAATGCCATGCAAAACGGGCTGCATATTCTGGCGCGCGGCACGACCCACCTGCCCTACGCCCAGCCGAAGTTTGGTACGCTCTGCGCCGCCAACGCGCCTGAGCTTTATGGCGAGCGCCTGGATGACAACCGCGTCAAATCGATGATGGGCGACGAATTCGGCTTTATGGTGCTGGTGCCGCATGAAGATGTCGCGCACGAGCATTGATAGCTGAGCGCAGAGACACCGAGAAACATCCGCCCGTGTGAGGCAAACTGATGATTTTGAACAGCGCATATCCCCTATCAGCGGCGCAGGTGGCGCAGTATCAGCGCGACGGGCATATCCTGCTTGACGATGTGCTGCCAGCGGAATTCATCCCGCCCTATCAGCGGGCGATTGAGGCGACCGTTGCCGAGCGCAATACCGAAACGCGCGCCCTCAAAGACCGCGATACCTATGGCATGGCATTTTTGCAGACGATGAACTTGTGGGAACACAGCGAGACGGTCAAGCGCTATGTGATGGCGAAGCGCTTCGCTGGCATCGCCGCCCGCCTGCTGGGGGTGGCGCGGGTGCGCCTCTATCATGACCAGGCGCTGTTCAAAGAAGCTGGCGGCGGCATCACGCCCTGGCATCAAGACCAGCATTATTGGCCCCTCGCCACGGACAAAACCATCACCATGTGGATGACGCTGGTGGATATCAGCGCCGATATGGGCACTTTGCGCTTCGCCTCGGGCTCGCATGTTGAAGGCTACCTGGGCGATATCCCGATATCGGACGAATCCGAGGCGCAGCTGCAAGCGTTCGTGCAGCGGAAGGGCTACAGCCTGCAGCAGGCGGCGGCGATGCGCGCTGGCGCCGCCACCTTCCACAGCGGCTGGACGCTGCACTCGGCGCCGCCAAATTATTCCCGGCGCATGCGCCCGGCGATGACGGTGATTTATTATGCCGATGGCGCATTGGTCGCGCCTTTGGACAACAAAAACCGCATCGGCGATCGTGACCGCTGGCTGCCGGGGACGGCGCCGGGCGAACTCGCCGCTTCGCCCTTAAATCCCATTTTGGGCTGAGCCGATGCGCATCACAAAAGTTGAAGCCATCCCGCTTTTTGCCGCTTTCGCCGATGCCTTTGACGGCGCGGTGCCGCCAGAATTGTCCCTGCCCGCTTTCAGCATGCGTGATAACCCGCTGCTGGGGCAGGGCGCCGTGGTCGTGACAGTCGAGACGGACGCTGGCTTAGTCGGCATCGGCGAGGCGATGGGCAGGCCCGGCCCCCGCGGCACCGCCGCCCACATCAACGAAGTGCTGGCGCCGCTGCTGCTGGGGCGGGACCCGCGGCATCATCAGGCGCTGTGGACGGCGATGAACGAGCAAATGCGCTTCGCGCCGATGGGCATCAGCGGTGTGGATATGGCGCTGTGGGATCTGCGCGGCAAAGTATACGGCGACAGCTTGACAAACCTGCTGGGCGGCGCGATGCGGGAGGCGGTCGCCTGTTATGCCAGCCCGATTCCCTATCTGCCCAGCCCCGAGGCATCGGCGGGGAAAGCGCGCGCATTCCTGGCGGCGGGCTTCCGCGCTGTGAAGTTAAAAATCGGGCGCGGCATCGGCGTCGATATCGAGCATGCCGCCGCCGTGCGCGCCGCGATTGGCGGCGAGATACCGCTGTTGGTGGATGCCAATGGCGCGTACACCGTCAGCGAAGCGGTCGCCCTGGCGAAAGAATTGGTGAAGCTGGGCGTTTATTGGCTGGAGGAGCCGGTGCATCCCGAGTTCCCCGAAGACCTGGCGCGCATCCGCCGGCGGGTTGATTTGCCAGTTGTCTCTGGCGAATGGCTGGGCAGCCTGCCGCAATTCCGGGATTTGATTAAGGCGGAAGCGGTTGATATCGTCATGCCCAATATCACCCGCTGCGGCGGCATCACTGGCATGATGAAAATCGCCGATGCGGCGGCGCTGGAAAATGTGATGGTCGCGCCCCATGGCGTCGGCGCGGGCATCGGCATCCAGGCAGCCATCGCCGCCTGCGCCGTGATGCCGAACTTCCTGATATACGAATACAATCAGCTCTTCAACCCGCTGCGGCATGCGGTCATACAAGAGGCGCTTGATTTTAGAGCGGGGGATTTGTACCCGCCAGCGGGCGCCGGTTTGAGCCTCAGCCTGAACGGAGCGGCTATCGAGCGCTATCGGGCGGATTGAAATTATCCAACTGCGCCCGCGTGGGCAAGCCGTCGATGACGCCGCGGTGGCAGGCGGTGTAGGCGCCAGCGCGCGCGGCGAAACGCGCCGCCGCCAGCAGCGATTTGCCCTCGCCCAATGCCAGCGCCAGCGCCGCGTTGAAGCTGTCGCCGCAGCCGGTACCATCAACCGCCGCGACTGGCACCGCCGCCACTTGTCGCTGCATGTCCGCCGTCATCAGGAATGCGCCCGCCGCCCCTTTTGTGATGACAACCGCGCCCACGCCCAAGCCCAAAAGGCGCTGCGCCAGCTCGGCGCTGCTGCTGGGGTCCGCGGGCGGCAAGCCGAGAAGCAGCCGCGCCTCGCTGGCGTTGGGCGTCAAAACATCGACATGCGCCAGCATCGCGGGGTCGGCGCGGCGGGCGGGGGCGGGGTTCAAAATTGTGAGCGCGCCCTGTTCTTTGCCAAGCGCCAGGGCGGCGGCGACAGTTTCTGGCGGCGCTTCGAACTGCGTCATCAGGATGTCGCATTCGGCGATTTCGGCGGCGCAGGCGCGCACATGCCGCGGGCTCAGCAGCATATTGGCGCCCATATCCACCGTGATCCAATTTTCGCCATCGGGCAAAACATTCACAAAGCCGACGCCGCTGCTGGCGCCCGGCATGCGCAGGACATGCTGGCTGCTGATGCCTTCCGCCGCGTAAGTTTGCAGCGCCAGCTCGCCGAAAATATCATCCCCCAGGCAGACGAGCAGGCGGGCATGCGCGCCCAGGCGGGCGGCGGCAATCGCTTGATTGCTGCCTTTGCCGCCGGGACCGCTGTCAAAGCCGCTGCCGACCAGGCTCTCGCCCAAGGCGGGCAGGCGCGGCACGCGGATGGTCAGCCCTTGCACATAGCTGCCGACAACAAATATCCTGGTCATAGAACCTCCCGCTTGCAAGTGTAGCATGCCCGCGCTATATCCCAACGGCAGGGGCGCGGCGGGAGTGGCGAAATGCGTGAGCTTACAGGCTCTGCCAAACAGAATAAAATCTCAGCAAATGCAAGTAAGTAATGCGACAATCTAGTGACTTACGAAACTCCACCAACGCAAACATAAATCTCTGTGCCCTCAGTAATTACAAGTAAGTAATGCGAAATCGCGCCTCAAGCCCCTGTAGTGGTCCTATAAAACTGGACACGAGAATGCAGAATTTGAGGGAGGATTTTAGCACCATCCCATCTCGAATTCTGCCGGCGTCAGGTAGCCCAGCGCGCTGTGAACACGCTCGCGCGCGTAGACCACCTCGATGAAATGCCCGATTTGCTGCCTGGCTTCCGCCATGCTGCGATACTCGCTCAGGTACACCTCCTCTTCCTTGATGGTGCGGATCAGCCGCTCCGCGTAGCCATTTTCGTTCGGACTGCCCACCGCCGCCATGCTGATTTGCGTACCAGCTGCTTGCAGCAATTGCACATAAGCCTTGGCGGCATATTGCCTGCCTTGGTCGGAATGATGAATGCGCGGCGCGGGATGGCGGCTCAGCGCCGCTTTCAGCGGCAGCAAAGCCAGCTCCTGCCCCAAAGACCCGCCCAAGTTCCAGCCGCGCACCATGCGCGTGCAGGCATCCATCAAAATCGACAGGTAGACATCGTGCGACCGCAGGCGAATGTAGGTGATGTCCGCCACCCAAACCTGGTTCGGGCGCGTGATCGCCATGCCTTTGACCAGGTTGCGGTAGCGCTGATTGCCGTGCCCGCTGTCGGTTGTGCGGCGCTGGCGCGGCTTGCGCTTGACCATCAGCCCCAGCTCCCGCATCAGCCGGCTGACCTGCTGGCGACCGAGCCTCATGCCATGAGGCGCCCGCGCCAGCTCCGCCTTGATGC
>JAJDWK010000010.1 GCA_022825675.1 Anaerolineae bacterium
TTGTTGCTCGACGCTGGCTGGCGGCGGGGCGGCGCTGCGGCGGCAGGCGAAAACGCGCATATCAAAGAATTTGCAGAGTGCCGCCAGCTCACGCCCGATGCGCCCCAAGCCGATGATGCCGACAGTTTTCCCGCGCAATTCCGTATTGTGGAAACGCCGCCATTGGCGCTCGCGCTTTTGCGCCGCCATCGTGCCATAATTCTTGACGAAGAGCAGCATCGCCATCAAGCAGAATTCCGCCAGCGGCCGCGCATGCACGCCACTGGCGGTGGTGAGCAGCCAGCCGGTTCGGTCATAGCCATAACGTTTGACAAGTTGACCGATACCGGCGCTGGTCGCCTGTATCCATTGCAGATTTGGCGCCAGCGCGGGCAGGTCCTGGCGGTGGCTGTGGTCAAAGTCAAAGAGCACTTCCGCCCGCGCCAGCAGGGCGCGCCACTCGGCTTCTTGGGCGGGGCTGCGCTTGACGGGCGCGGTATGGTCGGCTTGGAAGCGCGGCGCGCCGATCAAATCAGGGCGATAGAGCAGCTCCGCGGCTGGCGCTGCCGCCCGAATGCGCTCGACATGCTCGGCTTCCAGGTAGGATGCGAATAAGATTGTGGGCGGCATAGCATTTTCCCGCTCGGCAACTTTTGATGGCAAGACTCTACCCTAGGGCGAGGCGCTTTTGCAGCCTCACGATAAATCGGGAATGGTACTATAAAGTACACGATGAAGACCTACTGCGCATACTGCGGGCGGCTGACGCGGCGCTGCCGCTGCTTTGACACGGGCAGCGCCTTACAGCGTTTTATGGCGCGCGGCGGGCGCAAGCCATTGCCGCTGCCGCAAGCGCAGCCCCACAAAAACGCGGTGCCGCCAGCGGTCAAGCGCCGTGAACGGGCGGCACTCAGCGCCAAGCGCGAAGCCTGGCGGCAACGCTTATGCGCGCGCTATGGCGAACGCTGCCTTAATTGCGGCGCGGCCGAGGCGCTGGCGCTGGATCACATCCTCCCGATTGCCAAGGGCGGGCGCTCGCGGCTGGACAATCTGCAATTGCTCTGCGCCGAGTGCAACCGCATCAAAGGCAAGCTGGCAATCGATTGCCGCGCCGACAAAGCATAGGAGTTTGTAATATGCGCTTCAACTTGGTACACTGCTGGGGACTTGGGCTGTGCGGCTGCATTGCCGCGCTGCCCTACTCGCTAACGGATTTTTCTGTAATAGGAGCGTATCAATGAAAGCACGATTCACCATTCTCATTTCGATTGTTGTTTTGCTTAGCGGCGTCTTCGGCGTCGCCGCGCAGGACACCTTCTTCGGCCAAACGGCGGAAGATCTCTTCCCCATCCCGGAAGTCGCCGAGACCGAGCTTGAGCAGACCCTCGCCTTTGAAGCGCTGATGAATGCCAATATCCCCGATGGTCACGCCCTCGGCGAAGGCAAGACCATCACCTTTGGCGTGCTGGGGCAAGGCTCGCGGGGTGGCATCTCGGGCACCATCTATTTCTGGCGCAACGCCTTTGAAGCGGCGACCGGCGCGGAACTGGAAATTGTCGAGATTCCCTACAATCAGCTGGGCACCACCATCCCCGCCGATTTCCTGACCGGGCAATATACCTACGATGTCTTCATCGGCGCTGCCTGGCAATATGGCGACTGGGTCAGCAATGGCTGGATCCAACCGATCGACCAATGGATCGGCGATGAGCGCTTCGCCCACTGGTCGCCCGAAGATACCGCGCCCGCCTTCCGCGCCTTGCTGCAATGGGGCGGCGAGACCTACGGCAGCCAGATGGACGGCGACGCCCAACTGCTCTACTACCGCCACGATATCCTCAGCGACCCCGAATGGCATGCCGCCTACGAAGAAGAAGTCGGCGAGCCGATGCCATACCCGATCGTTACCTGGCAGGACCTGCTGGCGATCACCAGCTTCTTCAACGGCAAGGACTGGAATGGCGATGGCGACCCTGATGACGGCATCAGCCTGCACTTGGCGCCGGGCGGGCAGGGTCACTTCCACTTCGCCACTTTGGCGGCTTCCTTCGCGGTAACGCCGGCGGATGGCGATGACCCGCGCGCCGTCAGCAAATATGACAATGTCTTCTGGTTTGACCCCGATGATATGACGCCGCTGATCAACGAGCCGGGGCATGTCATGGCTTTGGAATTCCTGCAAGAGCTTGCCGCCACCGGGCAAGAAGCGCAGTTCGGCTGGCAGTTGGGCGAGGCTTGGGACAACTTCCTGGGCGGCAACGCCATCGCCACCTTCTCTTGGGGCGATGTTGGCTCGCTTTCGCAGAATGTCGAGCGCTCCGCCATCCGCGGCAGCCTGGGCGCGGATGTTACGCCCTGCTCCAGCGAATGGTATGACCGCGAACTGGGCGAGGTGGTTGTGGACACCGAAAATCCCAACTGCGTCGGCAATACCACCGGCGGCTCCTGGCACCCGACCATGTCGACATTCAGCGAGAACCCCGAGCTGACCTATTTCTACATGGCGCTGATCGCCAACCCGTCCATCAATTTCTACAACGCCACCACCGGCTGGCAAGGCGTCGACCCCTGCTGCACCTACCAGCTCTATGAGCCGCGCGGCACGGCGGTTTCGGAAGATTACACCGCTGTCGGCTTTGACGCTTCCGACATGGAGCGCTACATCAACGCCTATGGCAGCAATGTCTACGACAAGCCGACTTCGGTAACCTATCTGCGCATCCCCGGCACGCTGGAATACATCCAGGAGACGCTGGATATCCGCTTGTCCGAGGCGATGACCGGGCAATCGACGGCGCAGGAAGCGCTTGATAACACCGCCGAAGACTGGGCAGACATCACTGACGACCTCGATGTCGACAGCCAGTTGGAAATCTATCAGCAAGCCATCGGTTACATGGGCGGCATGTAGCCCATACCCCACCCCCAACCCCCTCCCCGAATCATCGGAGAGGGGGAGTATCTCTCGCGGGTTCCTCACTCTTCCCCCCGTTGATACGGGGGGATCGAGGGGGGTAGAACAAGGGCAGGCACCCATGACAAACAACAGAGCCAAGTATTATTTTCTGATGCCCGGCGTCATTTGGATATTGGCTTTCACCCTCTTCCCGCTGCTCTATTCATTCGGCTTGAGCCTGACAAATTACCGTCTGGGGCGCAATCCAAAATACATCGGCTTCGAGAATTATGCCGAGATTCTGGGCATCGGCGACGAGAAGGTCGACAAAAAAGCGGTCAGCACCGCCAGTTTCAGCGCCTTCCTTTTCCTGGGCAGCACCGCCACCACGCTCTTTTTCGGCACCTTTGTCGCCTGGGTCTTTAATCATAATCTGCCATTTTTACGACAAATGCGGGCGGTGATTACCATGCCGCTTTTCGCCGCGCCCATCGCCCTTGGCTGGCTGGGCGTGGTGCTGTTTAACGAACAATCGGGACCCATCAACAATGTCTTGGAGGGCATCGGCTTGGGGCGCGTCAACTGGTTCATCGAGCCGATGCCGGCGCGCTTTGCCGTTATGCTCACCGATGTCTGGCAATGGACGCCCTTTGTTTTCATCGTCGTGCTGGCGGCGATGCAATCGGTGCCGGACGACCTCTATGAGTCGGCGCAGCTCGATACCAAATCGAACTGGGTGCTCTTCCGCTGGATCACTTTCCCGATGATTGCGCCAGCCCTGGGCACGGTGATGCTGCTGCGCATGGTGGAATCGCTGAAAATCATCGACATCCCCTATAGTTTGACGCGCGGCGGTCCCGGTTCGGTCACGCAGACTTATGTCTATTACGCTTATGAAACCGGGCTGGTCGGCAGCTTCCAACTGGGCGAAGCGGCGGCGCTGGCTTATCTCATGGTGGTGGTGTCGATCGTCATTACGTCGATTTATTTCTATCGCGTACGCGAGCGCTTCGAATAAGAGCGGAGGTCCCCGATGGCAGCAAGAGCAAAGCCCCTCCCGATGCCCGAACCGCGCAGCGCCTTCTCCCGCGCCTCGCTCAGCGACCGGCTGATAGTCGCCCTGGCGCTCATCTGCACCTTCATCGCCTTCTCGCCCTTTGCTTATGCCGCCTTGACCTCGCTGAAGTCCGAATGGAAAGACGGCTCGATACTCCCCTTCATTCAGTTTGAGCCGAGTATGCAGAATTGGCAGACGGAATTTGGCTCCGGCGGTCCCGAGACCTTTAAGGCGCTGCGCAACAGCACCTTGATTTCCCTGGGCGCGACCATCGTGGCGACCAGCCTCGGCACGCTCGCCGGCTATGGGCTGGCGCGCTTCAAATATGGCATCGGCAACCGCAACCTGGTCTCCTGGTTTCTGTCGCAGCGCTTCCTGCCGCCGGTCGCCACGCTCATCCCCTTCGTTTTAATGTTCCGTGATTTGAAGCTGCTGGATACCCTGCCCGGCATGGTCATCGTCAACGCCACCTTCACTTTGCCCTTCGCCGTGCTGATTATGCGCGATTATTTTGCCGACCTGCCGAGCGAATTGCGGGAGGCGGCGCTGGTGGATGGCGCTTCCGAATTCACCACATTCATGCGCATCGCCCTGCCTTTGGCGCGCCCGGCGCTGGTGGCATCCACCCTGATTTGCTTCGCCTTCGCCTGGAACGAATTCCTCTTTGCCAGCGTACTCGCCAATCGCGATTGGAAGCCCTACCCGATGCTGGTGGCGGGCTCCGATACTGTGCGCGGCATTGATTTTGGCTTCGTCACCACGCGCATGCTCATCGCCGTGACGGTGCCCGTGATTTTGTCGCTGATGGTGCAGCGTTTCATCGTGCGCGGTTTGACCTTCGGCGCTGTCAAAGGCTAGGCGAGCACGCCGCGATGCCCCTGCCGCTGGGAAGTGCTGTGGCGTTCTTTCTGTACAGAAACCATTCAATTCACTCTGCCTGTCGCTGGCGACAATTCTGCTGATTGCCAGTATACTTGATGGCGCATTTCGATGAAGAACTGGCAGAAAGAGAGCATCCATGGGGCAAGAGAAAGCGCGGCTCGGCATTGTTGGCGTTGGCGGCATGGGCAGCAAACATGTCAGCCACATCCTCGACCTGCCCAACACCGAATTAGCCGCCGTCTGTGATAGCAATCCCGCGCGCCTGCAAGCGCTGGATATCCCGCCGGCTATTCCCCAATTCCAAGAGTATGAGCGCATGCTGGCGGAGGTGCCCGCTATGCAGGGCGTCATCATCGCCACGCCGCATTACGATCACCCCGATATGAGCCTGGCGGCGCTGGACCGCGGCATTCCGGTCCTGGTGGAAAAGCCCATCGCCGCCCATGTGCGCGAGGCGCAGCGGCTGGTGGCTGGCTATCAGCGCGCAAAAGAAAAGCACCAGCATCTCGTCTTCTCCGCCATGTTTATGCAGCGCACTTGGGGGCATTGGCAGGCGATAAAGTCGATGATTGACGGCGGCGCATTGGGCAAACTTATGCGCTGCACCTGGATTATCACTGACTGGTTTCGCGCCCAAAGTTATTATGACAGCGGCGACTGGCGCGCCACCTGGGCGGGGGAGGGCGGCGGCGTTTTGATGAACCAGTGCCCGCACAACCTCGATTTGCTGCAGTGGTTCCTCGGCATGCCCCAGCGCGTGCGGGGCTTCGTCAGCTTTGGCAAGCACCACCAAATTGAAGTCGAAGACGAAGTTACCGCCTACCTGGAATATGACAATGGCATGGTGGCGCATTTCATCACCACCACGGGCGAATCCCCCGGCACGAACCGTCTCGAAATTGTCGGCGAACATGGCAAGCTGGTCTATGATGCCTCGCTGAGCGCGCTGGCGGAGCCTGACCCCGTCAGCGCTGACGCCGCGCAAAAGCCCAGCGCCGATGCCAGCAGCAATCTCGTCTTCTATCGCAACGCCTGGTCCTCCATCAAGCAAATCCGCGAATCCCAAGCCGGCTTTGATAAAGTGCCTTGCCACGCCGAAGCGGTTGCCTACCCGCCGCGGGGCAGCCATGGTCACGAACTTATCATCGCCAATTTTGCCGATGCCATCCTGACAGGCGCTGAGGTCATCGCGCCGGCACCCGAGGGGCTGAACTCGGTTATGCTCAACAATGCCATTATCTTGTCAGCGCACAAAAGGCAAGCGGTAAGCCTGCCCATTGACGCCGATGAATATGCCGACTTGATCGCCCAGTACATCGCCAACCCGCCATCAGCGCGCGCCCGGCGCTAGCCGGCAGTAACTCCCGCGCAAATTCTACAGAGGAGAAGCCCATGCCCGCTTTCCAGCTCGCCGCCCAGCTCTATACCCTGCGTGATTTCACCAAGACGCGCGCCGATTTTGCCGAGACGCTGCGCAAAGTGCGCGCTATCGGCTATCGCGCCGTGCAGGTCTCCGCCATCGGCGCGATTAGCGATGCCGATGTCAAAGCGATCGCGGACGACAATGGCTTGACCATCTGCGCCACCCATGTGGGCTACGAGCAGCTGCGGGATGACCTGGATGCGGTCATCGCCCAGCATCAGCTATGGCAATGCCAGCATGTCGCTATCGGCAGCATGCCCGCCGAATTCCGCAGCGGCGCCGACAGCTACCGGCGCTTCGCCGAAATCGGCGCGGGCATCGGCGAAAAGCTGGCGGCGGCAGGCTTGAGCTTCAGCTATCACAACCACAGTTTCGAGTTCATCAACTATGGCGGGCGCGCGGGGCTGGATATTCTGTATGCCGAAAGCGACCCGCGCTTCCTGCAGGCGGAGCTGGATACCTATTGGATTCAGCATGGCGGCGCTGACCCGAGCCAGTGGATCGCGCGCATGACGGGGCGCATGCCAATCGTGCATCTCAAGGATATGGCGCTGCAAGCGGGCGAGCAGACAAACCGCCCCGTGCAGGTATTCGCGGAAATTGGCGAGGGCAACTTGAATTGGGATGCCATCCTGCCGGCTTGCGCCGCCGCTGGCGTGCAATGGTACGCGGTTGAGCAGGATATCTGCCAGCGCGACCCCTTCGAGAGCCTGGCAATCAGCTATCGCTTTTTGCAAGCCCGCGGCTTGAGTTAGCGCCAGCGCGACACATCAGGTATGGCAAGGGCGCGGCTGGCATCCTGCGGTGCCGGCACCTCCAGCGGCGGCAAGGCGGCCATGGTGTCGTAATTCTCCAGGATGACCCGTTTGCTGCGGAATTCCCCGTATGCCGCCTGTTCTTTGCGGCGCACGATGGGGAAGGTATCCATGATGTACGCGACATCTTCCCGCCCGATGCCGTAGAGGTGAAAATATAGCGCGTCTATCTCGCAGCGCAGTTGAAAGCGCCGCTCTTCGTCCCACAGAAACGGCGCGCCGCTGTATCCCAAGTCGCGCGCGAAAGGCTGCAAATCCCAAGCGGTGTAGCTTAGTTCCAGCACACGCGGGCGGATGAATTCGATAAGAACGGATGTTCTTGGGCTGGGCTGGGCTGGGCTGGGCTGGGCTGGGCTGAGCTGGGCTGGGCTGAGCTATTGTAGTCGAAGTATGAATGTGGCGGAAGTGCGGGGAATTGTTTCACATAGAAGAAACTGAGATCAGTGCCCCCAACTTTCTGTCGGACGACATAATCGAAGACGTAGGCACAAAAGTTGGCTAATAAACAAAATGATTCGTCCGAAGCTGAGATTATGAGCTGCACTTTATCCCCAATAGCTGTTATGGGGAGAATCGCCGCAATTGCTGTGCGGTCATCTACCGACCTTGCTGTTTTTCGGAACCCTAAAATCCATTCGCGGTTCCAATGCTTCAAACGAGATGTCACCTCCTGCTCATGCACCCAGTAACGCGGCAATGGGAGTAGATGAGGGTCTTTTAATTCCCTTTCGCCAAAGTGGTTCGTTCGCGCCTTGACTCGAAAGCGGACTTCGGCCGGTACGCCGTCATAGGTGCTGTGGCGGTGGTTGAATTGGTGCATCATCTTGGCTTCGTATAGGGGCAAGTAACGATCGCCATGCCCAATAAAATGGTTGCCGCGCAGCGAAAAGCCGGCCGCTTCCAGCTGCTCGCGGCTTCGCTGTCCCTCCCCTTCCACGCGCCGCGTCATCACACCAGCATGCCCTCAGCGAACTCCAAGTCCGCGGCGTGCGCGCCCACCTGGATGCTGCCATTATGCCCGTTG
>JAJDWK010000006.1 GCA_022825675.1 Anaerolineae bacterium
CCGACGAACACGCCGATTCCAGCGGCAACAAACACGCCCGTGCCCAGCGGACCTCACGCCGCATTGATTAGCACCTTAATAGTCTATGCGCAGGAGGATTACGGGGCGGAGCATCAAAAACGCTGGAAGCGGGCGCTGGCGGCGCTGGGCTGGGACAGCGGCGAATCGCCGATGACACTGCAAGAGGCGAAGGACATGCGGGACACCTACAGCCGCAGCCGCTGGCAGCCGGTGGTTGACGCGTTGAAGCTGCTGACGCCGCCCACGAATACGCCAGTGCCTCCAACGAACACGCCCATCCCGCCGACGAACACGCCCGTCCCACCAACGAACACGCCCATCCCGCCAACGAATACGCCTGTCCCGCCGACGAACACGCCAGTGCCACAGAGCTATACCGTGCCGCAGAGCCTGATAGACAACATCAGGGTTTGGCGGGCGGAGCAGGGCGCTGAGTCCGACCATTACAAGCGCTGGACGCGGGTATTGGCGGCTTTTGGCAAAGCCAGCCACAACAATCCGATGGGCGTCAGCGAGGCGAAGACATATCGCGACCGCGGCTGGAACCGCTGGATTGAGGTGGTCAAGGCGCTGGAGAAGCTGGCGGGAAATTAAGCGCTAATTAGCAATGCAGGGCGTTTCGCCGAAACGCCCCTGCCGCTGCTGTGATGCGCCCGCCTGACGCTGGTCAAGCGGGCGAGCCCAAGTACAATAGCGCAAATTCATCACATCAGGAGACTGTTTTATGAAAACCGCAACCGGCAATTTCCCGCTGGGATGGCGCCGCCGCAACTTCGCCTGGGAGCAAGACCTGGACAGCATGCTCGCCTGGGCGCTGGACAACGATTTGGAAGTCATCGACCTCGGGCGCGACGCCGATACGGAAGCCGCCGCTGTCATCGGGGCGGGGCTGCGCGTGGGCAGCGCCGACCTCGCCGTTTGGGGCGAGATGATGTCGCCCGATGTTGGTGCCCGCCGCGCCGCTGTCGCCCGCAACGCCGACTACATCCGCGATTGCGTCGCCGCCGGCGCATCAACCTTTTTCATCTGCATGATCCCCGAAGACCCATCCCGCCCCCGCGCCGAGAACTTCGCCTACATGGTCGAGAGCTATGGCGCGCTAAAAGCCACTTTCGAAGAGCAGAATGCCTATCTGGTCATTGAAGGCTGGCCTGGTCCCGGCTCGCTCGTTTGTACGCCCGAGACCTATCGCGCCTTCATCGAGCAGATTGGCTCGCCGAATATGGGCGTCAATTATGACCCGTCCCATCTGGCGCGCATGGGCATCGACCCCATTCGTTTCCTCAAGGAATTTGTCGGGCATGTCTTCCATGTGCATGGCAAGGACTGCATGATAATTGACGAAAATCTCTATCAATATGGCAACCTGCAAGCCGCCACCTTCGCCAGCCCCTACAAATATGGCGGCATGAACTGGCGCTACACCATCCCCGGGCATGGCATCTCGGACTGGAAAATCATCCTCGATATTCTGGCGAACAGCGGCTACAGCGGCTGCGTCAGCATCGAGCTGGAAGATCATTTCTATGACGACACCGAATACGACCAGAAGCAAGGCGTCTTGCAGGGCGTCAAATTCCTGGCGGGCTCTTGAGGCGGCCTCAAGCGCGTAATGATTGCTGAGGGTGCCCCCGCGGGCGCCCTTTTTTATTTGGAACAGGAATAGGAGACAGCGCTATGAAAAAGACGGTGGCGGTGGTGGGCTTGGGCAATATGGGCATGGGCATGGCGCAGAACCTGCTCGCGGCGGGTTTTGCCGTCAGCGGTTATGACCTGCGCCCCGAGCGCGGGCAGCTGCTGGCGCAGCTTGGCGGCAGCGCCGCCAGCAGCCTGGCGGGTTTGGGCGCGGCGGAAGCAGTCTTCGTCATGGTGATGAGCGGCGCGCAAGCCCTGGATGTGGTCGCGGGCGCCGGCGGCTTGCGCGATGTTTTGCCCGCGGGCGCTACCATCATCCTAAGCGCCACCATCGCGCCCGCCGAGGCGCGCGCAATCGAAGCGGCGCTCGCCGGCAGCCGCCTCCACTTGCTCGACAGCCCGGTCAGCGGCGGCAAATTTGGCGCCGAAGCCGGCACGCTCACGCTGATGGCGGCGGGAGCGCCGGCGGTATTGGCGGAGAATCGGGCGCTGCTGGAGGCTGTCGGCGGGCAGATATTCCATGTCGGCGCTGAGATTGGCATGGGGCAGACGGTCAAAGCCGCGCTGCAAGCGCTCATCGGCGTCAGTTTCGCCGGCATCTTTGAGGCGCTGGCGCTGGGCGCGGCCGCCGGCATCAAAGGCGAGACGCTCTACGAAGTCTTCAGCAGCACCCATGTCGCCAATACGCCTTTCTTCAAAAATTGCGCCGAGCTGATTATGCGGCGGCAATTTGAAGATGGCGGCAGCCACATCGGCACGATGGTCAAGGACCTCGGCATCAGCATGGCGCTGGCGCGGGAAAGCGGCATGCCCCTCTTCGCCGCCAGCAGCGCCTACGAGCTTTTCCAGGCGGGCATCGCGCTCTATCCCGAGGGCGACAACTGGGCGATTGTGCAATTTCTCGAGCAATTCTCGGGCAAAGAAGTTACTTGGTGATGCTTTGTGATACTTGCTGAAAAAAAGGAAATCTCATGCTAAAACTCGGCGTAATCACCGATGGCATCAGCCGCGATTTCGAGAAGGCGCTGGCGGTTATGCGCGAATTCGGCTTGACGCAGGCGGAATTGCAATACCTTTGGGATAAAGAAGTGGGCGATTTGAGCGATGCCCAGCTGGATAAGGCGCAGCGCCTGGTCGCCGAGTATGCGGTCGCGGTCTCCTGCATCTCGCGGCATATCTTTGGCGGCTTGGCTTTGGGCGGCTTGACCGCCGATTCCCCCGCGTATCGGGAGCAGCTGGCGGCGCTCGAGCGCTGCATGGATATGGCGCTGGCGCTGGGCTGTTCCAAGGTGCGCATTATGAGCTTCCGCAAAGAGATGATCCTCTTCGGCGGCAATGGCGCCGAGCAGTGGAATGTGGCGACTGGCGCTTGGGACCGTTTGCGCGCCCTCATCAGCCCCGCGGTGCAGCGGGCGGAAGCGCGCGGCATCACCCTCGTTGTCGAGACCGGCAATAACGCGATGATTACCTCCGCCTGGCTCGGGCGCAAGCTGATTGACGAAATCGGCAGCCCGCATCTCAAGCTGCTGTGGGACCCGGCGAACAGCTTATACTGCGCGGAAGCGCCCTTCCCCGCGGGGTATGAGGCGCTGCGCGGCGGCGCGCTCGGGCATATTCATATAAAAGATGTGCTGGTGGATATCCCGCGGGCGACTGTGACTTGCCAGCCGCTGGGGCAAGGCGGCATGGCGCCATATCTGGAGCGGCTTGCGGCGGGCTTGCGGCGTGATGGCTATGCCGGGTCAATCTCGCTGGAATCGGTGTATCGTCCGCCGGGCGGCAGCTTTGAAGAGGGCTTCCGCGCCTCGGTGCCGGTGCTGAAGGCGCTCTTCGCCTGAAGCGGCTGTGTTATACTCAAGCGACCTATCCGTTATCAAACTGAAAGCGAAAATCCCAATGTCTATCCCCAAGAAACTATTCGGGCGCACAAATCACTTGAGTACACGCACGCTTTTTGGCGCGGCGGCTTTCAGCGGCGTCAGCCAAGACGAAGCCGACCAAACGATGGAACTGCTGATTGCGCACGGCGTCAACCACATCGATACCGCCGCCAGCTATGGCGATTCCGAGCTGCGGCTGGGACCATGGATGGAAAGGCATCGCGGCGATTTCTTCCTCGCCACCAAGACGGACGAGCGCAGCTATGATGGCGCCAAGCGCCAATTTGAACGCTCGCTGCGGCGGCTGCGCGTCAGCGAGGTTGACTTGATTCAGCTGCATTATCTCGTCGGCGAAGAGGAATGGGAAATCGCGATGGGTCCTGGCGGCGCGCTGGACTATTTGCTGGAAGCGCGGGAGCAGGGTTTGGTCAAATACATCGGCGTGACCGGGCACGATGTCGCCATCGCCCGCATGCACCAGCGCAGCCTGGAGCGCTTCGATTTTGACTCGGTGCTGCTGCCTTACAATTACCTGATGATGCAGAACCCGGTCTATCGCTCGGGCTTCAACGAAGTGCTGGAAATGGCGCGGGCGCGCGGTGCCGCCGTGCAGACTATCAAGGGCATCACGCGCCGCCCCTATATCGCCGAGCGCAGCCACGCCACCTGGTACGAGCCGCTCACCGACCAAGCCAGCATCGACAAAGCGGTGCATTGGGTTTTGGGCAATGAGCATGTTTTCCTGAATACCGCTGGCGATATCAGCATTTTGCCGCTGGTGCTGGATGCGGCGCGGCGCTTCCAGGCGCGCCCGCCGGAGGCGGCGATGCAAGCCATGGTCGCCGAGTGGCAGATGGCGCCGCTGTTTGTCTAGGCTTGGGCGAGAAGCATAGAGGACGCCTGCGCAAGCGTGGCGTCCTCTATCCGGGAGCGCCCGCGTCGGCTAGTCCAGCCGCTTACGCTTAAGTGTGCTTGTTGTATTCTAAAGCCACGGGAAATCAATCATGACCGCAAAGACCAGTGTCAGACGGTGGGTTATTTATTCAATTGTAGTCCCATTGCTGCCGATGCTATTTGCGGGCCTTCTAAAGTTTGGGCAGGGTGCGGGCATTGACTATGAGAGCTTGTTGGGTGGAACTGAACTTTATATTCTTTCGGTGACGGTGCTCGCTTCGACAAAGAATGACTTGGAGAATTCGCGAGCCGACTTTTCTCAGTTTCGCGTGTATAATGTTTTAATGGAGCTTTTATTTCTCTTTATAATTATCATCGGTATGATGTTTGCAGCGGTATATATCAACGAGCATGTTCAGGATTTCGGTTTAAGCCAAGCGTTTGTCGCGAACGCTGGGATCGCCTTAGGCATTGTAGCCAGTATAAACTGCATGGCACTTCAAGCGATTCGCTTTGTGGCTGAAAATCAAGAGAGCGGGAGAGGTCGCTAGTGGAAACTTTGATCCTAGTTGGGCTGTTGCTTTTCTCTGCATATACCCTTGTGCTTGTATCCGTTGTACTCTACGACATCTTAACTGGTCGCATAAATCGATTGCGCGGCATCGCCAATAAAGGCGCGGGCAGCGCTTCGTCTCTGCAGCCGCAGCGCAAAAGCTAATCCAGCGCCGCCACGCCGGCATCGGTGAATGCCATCATCATGCCGTCATCGCTGGCACCATCGTGGCTGTCCGCAAAGACGGCGCCGCTACACAGCAGCAGGGCAAATAGAAGAAGATAGGTGCGCATGAGAATGCACCTCAATTTGAATAGGGCTTGAACTTTGATGCTGCCGAGAAGTATAGCGCAAGTGCTGGGCGGGAAACTTACGGAAACATAAACATCCGAGGCTGGCAAGGCGTTTCGGCGAAACCCCCTGCCGGCTTTTTTCGGTGTCCTCGGCGCTTATATTTTTGTTGAGGCGGATGTACAGAAACGGGGAGTGTCTAATGTTGTGGATATTCGCGCCAGCCCCCATCCCCCGGCCCCTTCCCCCAAAATGAGGGAAGGGGAGATTTACTTTGTTTTGAAGTCCCTCCCTCTTTATGGGGGAGGGATTTAGGGTGGGGGAAAA
>JAJDWK010000097.1 GCA_022825675.1 Anaerolineae bacterium
GCGCCGGCGGCAAGGGCAGATATTAGGCGCAGTATTATTGCCGATTACTGAAAGGGTTTAACCACCGACTACACCGGTCGCCCGTCGTTGCAAAAGAGGCGGGGCAATCGCATCAAATTGTTTTTCACCACAAAGACACAAAGGACACAAAGTTTATTCTTGAAATGGCTCTATGCTTCTTCATTTATTGGGGTAGTTTGTACACAGCCCTTACCACCGAGAGCACAGAGGAAAATTGAGCACACCGAGTAAAGATTTTAAGAGATTTTCTCGTGCTTTTCTCGGTGTACTCGGTGGTAAATAATCTTCTAGTATATTTTTAGCAATCGACGACCGAGATTTGCTATGCTAGAAGCAAAATGCGATGGCGGGGGGAGCGGCGCGATGGCGAAGAAAAAAAAGGCGAAGCGCGGCGGGCGGCTCAACAAAAAATTCTATGAAGCGGAGCTGGCGCGCCTGCAATTTGAGCTGGTGAAATGGCAATACTGGATCAAAGCCAACGACATGCGCGTGATGATAACCTTCGATGGGCGCGATGCCGCCGGCAAGGGCGGCACCATCAAGCGCATCATGGCGCCGCTGCAGCCGCGGGATATCCGCCTGGTCGCCCTGGGCAAACCCTCCGACCGCGAGCAGACGCAATGGTACTTCCAGCGTTATGTGACGCACCTGCCGGCGGCGGGCGAGATTGTGCTCTTCGACCGCAGTTGGTACAACCGCGCCACTGTCGAGCGCGTCATGGGCTTTTGCAGCGACCGCCAGTATTGGGATTTCCTGCGGGACGCGCCCAACTTCGAGCGGCTTTTGATACATGACGGCATCATCCTGCTCAAGTATTGGCTGTCGGTGGATGATGACGAGCAGGAGCGGCGCTTCCAGGCGCGGGCGGCAAACCCGGCGCGCCGCTGGAAACTCAGCGATATTGACATTGAAGGGCGCAACCGCTGGACGGAGTACTCGCGGGCGAAAGACGCGATGATCGAGCACACGGACATCCCCGAATGCCGCTGGCGGCAGGTCAACTCAAATGACAAGCGGCGGCTGCGGCTGAATGTCATCCGCGATATTTTGCAGGCGCTGCCCTACAAAGATGTGATACCTGGCGCGATTGAGCTGCCAGAAGTCCCGCCGCAAGCGCCGTACATGATGCGCCCGCCGCGGGATTCCCACTACCTGGTCAAAGAGCATTACGCCGACAGGTAATCGGCAGGCGTTTCGCTTAATTATTCACACGGTATCTATACTGTTCTAATCGCGGACAGCTTATTTCTTGCCGGTTTCGAGCTTCTTCAAAGTTTCGCGCCGGGCGATTGCCGGCAGCGAGCTGGCATTGTCTTCTACATAAGCGGCGATGGCAGCGCGATGCTGTTTGATGCCCTTGCGCAGCAGCCAGGAGATCGCTTTGCTGACGCGCTTGTCGCGTTCGCCTTTCAGCTGGCTGATCAAACGCAGCGAGAGCGTCAACAGGCGCTCGTCCGGCGATTGGCTTATGGGCGCGGTCAACAGCACCAGCGCCGCCCGCTGTTTGTTGAGGTTGCTATCTTGCGCCAGCGCTGTCAAAAGCGCGTTCCAGTCCGCCCAATCCGCCAGCAGATCCGCCGCGCTGAAGACGGTTTGGCAGGTGCTGTCGACTTCCGCCCAGCCATTGAGGCCGCCCAGCCAAGCCTCAAGCCGCGCCAGTGGCAGTTGCCGCCGATAGCGCGGGTATTTGAGCAAAAGCGTCTGCGGCGCGCAGCGCTCTTCATAAGAGTCGCCGTGATAGAGGCTGTCCAGCAGCGCCAGCCAGTCCTCAAAGCTGAGGTCTTTGGTGGCGGCGCAGAAATCGAGCAGGATGCGGCGGCGCTGGGCGTTCGTCAGCCCATACCAGCGGCGGGAAGTACCGAGATGCTCGGGGCGTTGGCTGGTTTGCCCGCGCCCTGGCTCCGCCGCCTGGATCTGGCGCAGAATGGCTAAATGCTGAGAATTCATGACAAATCGGGAGCGGGTCGAAATAGAAACAGAGGCGACCCTGGCGGTCGCCTGCTATGCGCGGAATCGACAATGCAGACTGAGCTGGCTTTACAGCAGCCGCTTGATTGGGATGTTGCGGCGTTTGAGGAATTCCATGAAGCCGATTTTGTCGATGGTGCGCAGCTCCTTCGCCGTGATTTTGACGCGCACCCAGCGGTCCAGCTCGGGCACATAGATCCGTTTGTTCTGCAAATTCGGCTTGAACTGGCGCTTGACGGTGTTAAACGATTTGCTGCGCGATTGGCCGAACAATGGCTTGACGCCGGTGATTTTGCGTTTGCCGGGCATAAGATCGCTCCCGTGGGTTGATACCGATGCTGGAGTATACAGGCGCTGGCAGGTTTGTCGAGGGCGAATCTCCGCCCTCACAGCGCCGGCTTGAGCTGGCGCTTGGGCTTGCTGGCGGCGATGTAGAGCCAAAAGAGCGCGGTGCCGAGGAAGGACAGCAGCGAGCCCAGCAAAAAGAGATCACGGAAGCTGAACAGCGAAAGCAGCAGCCCGCCGCCCAGCGCCATCATCGCGAAGCTGCCGCCCGCCGCCATCTCGCCGCTGCCCGCCATGATGGCTTGCTGCCGCTTGGGCACGAGGTCGAGGATGAAGACGAGAAAAGCGGTGAAGCGCACCGATGTCAGCGCCAGGGTGCCGATGAAGCCCAGCGCCGCCGCCAGCCAATGCTCAATCAGCGCTATCGGCAGCAAGCAAAATGCCGTCGCTACCGATGCGCCCAGCACCACCCTCACCAGCCCCCAGCGCGCGATGAGCGCCGGCGTCAGCAGGGCGGTGGGCACGCCTGTCAGGCGGCCGATAGCGGCAATCGCGCCAATCATCGCGGTGGATATCAGCAGTTGGCGGTCCATATACACATTAAAATAGACCAGCACCGTGGCGGAGCCAGCGACTTGGAAGAGGCGGATTATCGTCATCACGCAGACCAGGAGGACCAGCGACTGATTGAGATTGGCGCGGCCGGGCGCGGGCTCATCGCCGCTGATGGCGGGCGCGGGCTCGGCAGTATGCGGCAGCGGGCGCAGGCGCAGCAGGCAGAGCGCCGACAGCGCCATCACCGCGCTGGCAAAAGTTAATGTGAGACGGTAGGGCGCGGCATCCGCCAAAGTGGTGGCGAGCAGCGCCGCAATCGCGCCGGGCAGGGCGCCCGCCACCAGGCTGCCGGCGAAACCCGCCAGCGACCAGCCTGCCGTCTTCAAGGCGAAGGCGCGATGTTTGTAGCTGACATCAACCACATTAATCAAAAAGGGCGCGCCGTTGACGAAGAAAAGCGAGAAACCGGCGAGCATGATGGCGTAGAGCGCTATCAGCCAGGCTTCGCGCAGTCCCGGCGGCAGCAATCCCGCCTGTGGCAGCAGCAAGCCGCCAAAGACGCTGATGGCAGCGCCGATTTTCAGCAGGCGCGTGGTGGACATGCGCGCGCCGAGGATGCCCGCGGGCAGGCTGACGCAGGCGAAGGTCAGCAAACCGACAGCGTTGACCAAGCCGATGAACTCGGTGCCATAGCCCAGGCGCAGCATATAGAGGTTGAGCAGCACATTGTAGACGCCGTCAACCACGAAGCACATGCCAAGCAGCACAACAAAAAAGAGCCGCGCCTGCGGGTTAAAAGTGCGGATTGGATTTAGAATGCGCGCGAACATGCGCCGCCTTTGCGCCGTGGACTGAAGTCCACGATTTCCCCCGTGGACTTAGTCCACAATTTCAAAGACAGCTTCAATTTCGACAGCGAAGCCATTGGGCAAAGAAGCGAAGCCGAGGGCGCTGCGGGCGTGCAGCTCGCCGTCATACAGCTCCCAAAAAAGCTCGGACGCGCCGTTGATGACCAGATGCTGGTCGGTGAATTCCGGCATGGAATTGACAGCGCCCAGCAGCTTGCGCAGGCGCAGCGCCTCCACCGAGCCGGTGACAGTATAGGCGGCTTTCAGCAAATCCACCGCGCAGACGCGGGCGGCTTTTTTGCCGGCTTCGACATCAAGCTCGCGCCCCAGCTTGCCCTGATAGCCAGTCGAGACATGTCCCGAAACCATAACGGTATTGCCGATGCGGGTCGCGGGGGCGAGCGTGCCCGACGGGCTGAAGTCTTCGATATCGATGCCCATCGCTTTGACTTTTGCGTCCAGGCTCATGGCGGTTCCTCCCGAGGAATATCTGTGAGTTTAATCACAGGATTATAGGCGGCTTGCCCGCCTGCGCCATACCCAAATGCTGCCACAGAGGCACAGATGTATTTCCAATAAAGTAATTGGAATCTGTAAAGTGTGGAGATTCGACAAGGATTCTTGCCACCGAGTTCACCGAGATACACCGAGAAAAAATGAGAAAATCTCTGTGTCTATGTGGCTCTGTTGCAACGACGGGCGACCCACCGGCCCGCCCCTGCCATTTGCATGAATGCGGGCGATACCAGCGCCCGCCCCAGCGCGAAACTGTGGAATCCGCGCGCTTGGCGCTATACTAGGCGCTGGCTGTGCTGAGCTATTGCCTGTGTCTACGAATGCTTTTCCCAGTTACGCGCTTGGGCGCTTCCGCTTCCGCCGCGGGCGTCCGCTGCCTTTTGGCGCCTCCCCCACGCGGGATGGCATCAACTTCGCCCTCGCCTCCCGCCATGCCAGCTCCTGCAGTTTGCTGCTCTTCAAAAAAGGCGAGCGCCTGCCTATGGTGGAAATCCCCTTTTTAGAGTCCTTCCGCAGTGGCGATGTCTATGCGATGACCGTGCTCGACCTCGACCCGCGGGAACTGGAATACGGCTTCCGCCTTGATGGACCCTATGACCCCGCCCGCGGGCAGCGCTTTGACGCCCAGCAGATACTGCTGGACCCGTATGCCCGCGCCATCAGCGGGCTGGAACATTGGCGGCAGGCGGATGGGCGCTATGACCTCTACCCCTATCGCGCGCTGCCTTATTTTGAGGACTTTGACTGGGGCGAAGATCAACAGCTGAACCGGCCGCTGGAAGAGTGCATTGTCTACGAGATGCATGCGCGCGGCTTCACGGCGGGGGCGGCGGATGTGGAGTGCCCCGGCAGCTATGCCGCCATCGCCGAGAAAATCCCCTATCTGCTGGAACTGGGCGTCAACGCCATTGAGCTGATGCCCATATTTGAATTTGACGAGCTGGACAATAAATATCACCAGCCGGAAACGGGCGAGCGGCTGCTGAATTATTGGGGCTACAGCCCCATCGGCTTCTTCGCGCCCAAGGCGGCCTATGCCGCTGGCGCGGATGCCGCCCGCGAGCTCAAGCAGTTGGTGAAAAGCTGCCATCAAGCCGGCATCGAAGTCTGGCTGGATGTGGTGCTGAACCACACTGCCGAAAGCGACGAAGCGGGACCCACCCTCTCCTTCCGCGGCATCGACAACAGCCTCTATTATCTGCTGAAGCCCGATGGCAGCTATCACAATTTCAGCGGCACTGGCAACAGTCTCAACTGCAACCATCCGGCGGTGCGCGCGCTGCTGCTGGATTGCCTGCGCTATTGGGTCAGCGAATATCACATTGACGGCTTCCGCTTCGATTTGGCATCCAGCATGACGCGGGATACCCAGGGCAATCCCGACCCCGACCCGCCGCTGCTGGAGGCGCTGGCGCGCGACCCCATCCTGGCGCATACAAAATTGATCGCGGAAGCCTGGGACGCGGGCGGCTTGTATCAAGTTGGCAGCTTCCCCGATTATGGGCGCTGGGCGGAATGGAACGGGCGCTATCGTGATGATCTGCGCCGCTTTGTCAAAGGGGATGGCGGCATGGTGGGGGCGCTGGCGGCGCGCTTGGGCGGCTCGCCCGATCTTTATGCCGGGCGCGGACCCTGGGCTTCGGTCAATTTCATCACCGCGCATGATGGCTTCAGCCTGTGGGATTTGGTGGCATACAATCAGAAACATAACGAAGCCAATGGGCAAGATAATGCCGATGGCATGGGCGAGAATCTCAGCTGGAATTGTGGCTGGGAAGGCGCGACCGAAGACGCCGAAATCAATGCCCTGCGGCGGCGGCAGATGAAAAATTTCCTGACATTGCTGCTCTTCAGCCAAGGGCTGCCGATGCTGCTGATGGGCGATGAAATCTGCCATAGCAAAGGCGGCAACAACAACAGCTATTGCCACGATGGCGCGCTGAACAGCTTTGATTGGGCGCGGCTGGCAACGGGCGCGGCGCTCTTCCTCTTCCTGCGCCATTTGATACTGTGGCGCAAGGCGCTTGCCGTTTTGCGCCGCCGCGCTTATTTGCGGCATCAAGCCGAAGCCGGCAGCGGCTATCGCGCTGAGAGCATCTCCTATCATGGCACCGCGCCCTGGCAGCCCGATTGGTCGCATGAGAGCCGGCGGCTGGCGCTGCTCTTTTGTGGCGCGGCGCTGGCGGATGACGATTGCCCCGCCGAAATGCTCTATGTGATTGCCAACGCGCATTGGGAGGCGGCGACTTTTGTATTGCCGCGCTTGCCGGCGCGCCGGCGCTGGCATCTCGCCGTGAATACCAGTATGCTGCCGCCGCGGGACAGCTATCCGCCGGGGGAAGACATCCCGCTGGGCGCTCAGGAGTCCGTCATCGCTGGCGCCCGCTCCGTCATCGTGCTGCTGGGGCGCTAGCCGCCAGGGAGCCCAACAGAAAGTACGCCATGTTCCTCGACACTTTGGCGGCGCATTGCCGTCAGCAGCCGCATAAAATCGCCCTGCACTTCCAGGGTGGCGCGCCGATAAGTTATGGCGAATTAGACGCCGCCAGCGCCCGCGCCGCCGCTTTCCTGCTGGCGCAGGGCATCAAGCCGGGGGACCGCGTCGCCGCGCAGCTGCCGAAGTGTCTGCCTTTCATCACTTTGCACCTCGCCACAATGCAAATCGGCGCGATATTCCTGCCGCTTAATCCCGCCTACCCGCCGCGGGAGCTGCGCTATTTCCTGGAAGATGCGGGGGCGCGGCTGTTCATCGCGGATGCGGCGCGGCGGACACAGCTGGAAGCGCTGCTGCCGGAGTTGCCGGCGCTGGAACGGGCGCATTTCATCAGCGCGGAGGAAAACTGGGCGGGGGCAGGCGGTCCGCTGCCGCCACCGCCGCGAGAGCCGCAGCAAACGGCGATGATGCTCTACACCAGCGGCACCACCAGCCGCCCCAAAGGCGCGCTAATATCACACGGCAACTTGACGGCGAATATCCGCGCTCTGCATCAAGCCTGGGGCTGGCGCGCCGACGACCGCCTGCTGCATGCCCTGCCGATATTCCATGTGCATGGCTTGGTGGTGGCGCTGCATGGCGCATTACACGCCGGCGCCAGCGCCTTTATGCTGCCAAAATTTGAGGCGGCGCCAGCGCTTGAGCTGCTGCAATCGGGCGCATTTTCGGTGTTTATGGGCGTGCCGACAATGCACCGCCGCCTCTACAATCAGGCAAATGGGCGGCGCATCGACCTCAGCCACCTGCGGCTGATGACTTCCGGCTCCGACCGTTTGCCGGACGACCTCTTCTTCGGCTATCAGCGGGTATTTAATGTTACCTTGCTGGAGCGCTATGGCATGACCGAGACCGGCATGAACCTGTCCAACCCGCTGCATGGCGAGCGGCGGGTGGGTTCAGTCGGCAAGCCGCTGCCGGGCGTTGAGGCGCGCATCGTCAAGCCCGAGACGGAACAGCCGCTGCCCGCGGGCGAGGTGGGCGAGCTGCAAATCCGCGGCGCGCATGTGTTTCGTGGTTATTGGCGGCAGCCCGAGCAGACCCGCGCCGCCTTCAGCGCTGATGGCTGGCTGCGCACGGGCGACCTGGGCTTTTGCGCGGCGGATGGCTATTTCACGCTCAAAGGGCGGGCGAAGGACCTCATCATCAGCGGCGGCTTGAATGTCTACCCGCCAGAAGTGGAGCGGGCGCTGCTGGCGCACCCGGCGGTCGCCGCCTGCGCCGTCATCGGCTGCCCGGACGCGGAATGGGGCGAGCAGGTGGTGGCGGCGGTCATCCCGCGGGCGGGCGCGCGCCCCAGCGCGGCGGCGCTTATCGCTTTCTGCCGCGAGCGGCTGGCGGCATACAAGTGCCCGCGGCGGCTGGAATTTGTAGAGGCGCTGCCGGCGAATGCGCTGGGCAAGGTGCAAAAAGCCAAGCTGCGCGCCGGCGCGCTCTGCCCGGGCTGAGGGCGGGGCGATGCCGTATACATTTTTTCACCACAAAGACACAAATGTAAGTGCAACAAAGTAATTGGAATTTGTAAGTACGGAGATTCGACAAGGGTTTTTACCACCGAGTTCACCGAGATACACCGAGAAAAGCATGAGAAAATCTCTGTACGTGCAACAAAGTAATTGGAAATGTAGGGGCGAGCCTTGGCTCGCCCTCTTGAACCAAGGTGGAGGGGTAATGTCGCTTAACCGCCCGCACTAAACTCCAGACATAAGGCA
>JAJDWK010000015.1 GCA_022825675.1 Anaerolineae bacterium
TCCCGATGTGTGAAGGCTTTGCGGCGGGCGGTAAAGATGTTTGTCTATGTATGGAATCAACGCCAGCTATACAAGCAGAAGTACCCTGCTTATGATGCCCACCTCATTGACTTCCTATATCCACAACATTAGACACTCCCAACGCCCCTACATCATCTCCTTTTTCTGCAAATTTGCAGAAAAATCTCTGTGCCCTCTGTGTCTCTGTGGTGAATACTATTTTGATGCAATTGCCCTGGCAACTGATAGTAGGGAGAGGGCATGGAATCAGCTAGAATGTCTGCTGTGCTGATTTGTATTAAGGTCGGGCTTTAGAGTGAAAGCGCTGCTGGCGAGCGCTGAGGCGCTGCCTTTTGCCAAAGTAGGCGGCTTGGCGGATGTCGTCGGCTCTTTGCCCGCGGCGCTACAGCGAGAGGGCGTCGATGCCCGCGTGATTCTGCCCGGCTATGGCTTCATCCAGCATGCGGAGTATGGCATCGAGCCGCTGCTGAGCTTCGACTTCCAGCACCGGCTGGGCAGCAACGAAGTCCAGCTCTTCCACTGTCAACAAGGCGGGACGACTTTCTACTTCTTGCAAGCCGCCCCCTATTTTGGCTTGGAAGGCGCGGTCTACAGCCAGTGGGATTGGGATATGGAGCGCTTCATCTTCTTCAACCAAGCGCTGTTTGCCGCCCTGCATCACATAGCGGAGCGCGAGAATTGGCTGCCGGATCTGCTGCACCTCAACGATTGGCATACCAGCCTGCTGCCCTTCCTGCTGCGTGAACAGGCGCTTGATGCCCGCCTGGCGGCGCTGGCGACGGTAATCAGCCTGCACAATATCGCCTATCAAGGCGCTGATGCCGGGGGATTTTTGTGGCAGGCGGGCATTCACGGGCGGCATCATGCTGATTTGCTGCGGCTGGGATTAACCGACAATTTGCTCGCTATCGGCATCGCCTACAGCGATATGGTCGCCACCGTCAGCCCGCGTTATGCCGAAGAGATTCAATATCCTTATGCCGGCTTCGAGCTGGCGCCCCTAGTGGCGGCGCGCGCCGGCGATTTGCGCGGCATCTTAAATGGCTTGGATGCGGAAATGTGGGACCCGGCGACCGATGCTGCACTCTTCAAGAACTTTTCGGCGCATAACTTCGAGAGCGCTCGTCCCGCCAACAAAAGCCATCTGCAAGCCTATGCCGGGCTGCCCCAAAGCGAGCACATCCCGCTGGTCGGCGTCGTCAGCCGGCTTGCGGCGCAAAAAGGGTTTGACATCGCGCTGCCGGCGCTGCGCGCTACCCTGCCAGCGCGTGACCTGCAGTTTGTGCTGCTGGGCACTGGCGAGCCCGAGCTGGAGCAGGCATTTTGGCAGCTGCAGCAAGACTTCCCGGGCAAGGCGCGCGCTTTCCTGCAATTCGATGGCGCTGTCGCCCAGCAGATCTATGCCGGATGCGATATATTCTTGATGCCGAGCCACTTTGAACCCTGCGGCATCGGGCAGATGATGGCGATGCGCTATGGCGCGCTGCCGCTGGCACGGGAAACTGGCGGCTTGGCGGATACGGTGGTCAATTATGACAATGACGCCGCCGATGTTGGCACCGGCTTCCTCTTCCAATGGCAAGAGGCGGCGGCGGTGCAAGGAACGCTCAATTGGGCGCTTGATGTCTATGCGAATAATGCAGCCGCTTGGCGGCGCATGCAGGCGCGGGCAATGCGGCAGGACTTCAGCTGGCGGCGCAGCGCCCGCGCCTATGCGCAGCTTTACGCGGACGCGCGCGCCAGGCGGCAATCGGCTTAAAGCGCGCCTATCTATAGAAGGCAAAGGAGACGCAGGTGAAGATAAAGGCAATTATCCTGGCGGGCGGCAAAGGCACACGCCTGGGCGTCTTGACCATCAAACGCGCGAAGCCCGCCGTCCCGTTCGGCGGCAAATACCGCATCATCGATTTCGCGCTGAGCAATTGCGTCAACTCCAATATCTTTGATGTCATGGTCTTGACGCAATATCGCCCGCACAGCCTCAACGACCACATCGGCAAAGGACGTCCCTGGGATTTGGATCGCTCCTTCACCGGCGGCGTGAGGCTGCTGCAGCCCTATCAAGGCAGCTTTGATACCGATTGGTACGCCGGCACCGCCGATGCTGTCACCCAAAATCTCAACTTCGTGCGCCAGGGCAGGCCCGAATATGTCTTGATACTCTCCGGCGACCACATCTACGAAATGGATTATGACATGCTGGTGCAATATCACCGGGACAAAGGCGCGCAAGCCACCGTCTGCACAATCCGCGTGCCGCTTGACGAAGCAAGTCGCTTCGGCATTGTGGATACTGACAACGAGTACCGCGTTACCGACTTTATCGAAAAGCCGGCTTCCCCGCCCGGGAACCTGGCGAATATGGGCGTGTATGTTTTTAACTACAGTATGTTGGAGCGGGTGCTGCAAGAAGACCACATCGACCCGAACTCTGAGCACGATTTCGGCAAAGACATCCTGCCAAAAATGGTGGCGGCGGATATGAATGTCTTTGCCTACCCTTACGGCGGCTATTGGATTGATGTGGGCACAGTCGACGCCTATTGGGAAGCGCACATGGACTTGCTGTCCAGCCCGCCGTCGCTCAACCTCAACGACCGCACTTGGGTAATCCACACCCGCAGCGAAGAGCGCCCGCCCGTGCGCATTGGCGCAGATGCCCGCATCGTCGACAGCATGATTACCGATGGCTCCATCATTGGCGCGGGCGCGGTAATCGAGCGCTCAATTCTCTCTCCGGGCGTATATGTGGGACCCGGCGCTTTAATCCGCGAATCCGTGATTTTGAATGACGCTTATATCGAAACTGGTGCCCGCGTGGAACGGGCATTGGTGGATAAAATCTCTGTCATCGGCAAGAATGCCCGCGTCGGCAATTGGCAGGATATGGGCGACCTCAAGATTACCAGCATCGGCAAAAACGCGCGGATTCCGCCAGATATCACGATTGGCGCGGGCACAGTTGTCGGCGCGGACAGCATCCATGAGGATTTTGCGCGCTTCCCCGGTTTGGCAGTCCCGCCAGGGAGCGATGTCGAGTTTATGACGCGGCGGCGGCATCAGCAGTAGGCTGCGTTACAATGCAAGGATGCGGCGGATGCCGCTGGCGATTAGAAAGGACGACCTATGAGCAAGCTCAAAGTTGGCGTACAGCTGCAGCCACAGCATGTCTCTTATGAGGCTTATGCCGAGGCGGTGCAAACCTGCGAAGCGCTGGGCGTGGATTCCGTTTGGAATTGGGATCACTTCTTCCCGCTCTATGGCGAGGGCAACAACAACCATTTCGAAGGCTGGACACTGCTGACGGCGATCGCCATGCTGACACAACGGGCGGAAATTGGCACATTGGTCACCTGCAACAGCTATCGCAACCCGGCTTTGCTGACGCAGATGGCGAACACCGTCGACCACATAAGCGGCGGGCGGCTGATATTGGGCATCGGCGCCGGTTGGTTCGAAAAAGATTATGTCGAATTCGGCTATGAATTTGGCACGGCTGGCAGCCGCCTGCGGGATTTGGGCGCGGCGCTGCCGATAATCAAAGAGCGCATGGCGAAAGAGCTGCCGCCCCCGCAGCGCAACCCCATCCCCATAATGATTGGCGGCGGTGGCGAAAAAGTTACCTTGAAGCTGACGGCGCAGCATGCCGACCTGTGGAATGGCTTTGGACCGCCGCGGACCTTCGCCCATAAATGCCGCGTGCTGGACGACTGGTGCGCCGAAGTGGGGCGGGATCCCGCCGAGGTCGAGCGCACAGTTTCCATAACACAAGAGGATTCGGTGCCCGGCAGCCTTGATGCTTATGCCGAAGCGGGCGCGACCCACTTCATCATGATGACGCCGGTGCCGCCGAATTATGATCGGGTGAATTCTATGCTCGCTTGGCGCGACAGCAACAGCGGCTGACGGCGCTGCCCGGGCAATCGGCAGGAATTCGCTTCAGGGGAGGCGCAACGCGCATCAAGTGCTGACGACGCTGTTGTCGCTGCCGTGCGGGTTGGAGACATATCGGTCCGCCTCCCAGTCGTTATGCCATTCCACTTCATTCACGAGGTAGCGGAACTCGTATTCGCGGTCTGGCACCAATTCCAACATCACTTTGAAGCGCCCGTCTTTCAGCGGCTTCATCGGCGTGACGCATTCCTTCCAATCGTTAAAATCGCCCACCAAACACACACTCTCGGCATCAATGGCTTTGGCTGTGTAAAAGGTAACCTGGACGGCGCTCCTGCTCTTGAGACGGCGTTTCTTCAGCATCTGCCTTCTCCAATACTATGTATACAGCGAAACCACATCAGCCCCATAGCTTAATACTAAGGCAATTGCCCCTAGAAGTAAAATCGGCGTTACTGCCAGAATCTTGCCGCTGCATCTGTGATAATTGCATAATCCAGCTTGCCGCGGCATCACCTGCCTGCAAGGTGTTGGGAAGCAATTGCGGCGACTGACATAGTCGCGCTGGATACAAGCGGAAAAACGGCTACAATGCGCGCTTTGTGCCGCCGACAAATCACATGCTTGAAGGAGCCAGACGATGGTCCAACCGGTCGCCCGCGTTAATGTAGCGCCGAAACTGCCGCCGAAATTGTGCCGCCTCCACGAGCTGACCTACAACCTCCGCTGGTCTTGGGATCATGAAGCGATTGCGCTCTTCCGCCGCCTTGACCCCGACCTCTGGGAAGAAACGCAGCACAATCCCGAGTGGATGCTGGGCAGGATGAGCCAGGAGCGGCTCAACGCGCTGGTGCATGACAGCTCTTTTATGGCGCATTACGCCCGCGTCTGCCGCGCCTTTGACGAATATATGAGCAGCGGCGACACCTGGTTCCGCCAACGCTATGAAGGGCTGGAGCGGGCGCCGGTTATCGCCTATTTTTCTATGGAGTTTGGCTTGACGGAATGCCTGCAAAATTATTCGGGCGGCTTGGGCGTGCTCAGTGGCGACCACCTCAAAAGCGCGAGCGACCTGAATATCCCGCTTGTGGGCGTGGGATTGCTCTATCAGGAAGGCTATTTCCAACAATATCTCAACGCCGATGGCTATCAGCTGGAATCCTACCCGCTGAACGATTATGTCAACTTGCCCGTCAAACGCGTGACCGCTGAACAGGGCGAGCCGCTGAAAATCGCAGTCCCCTTGCCGGGGCGGGAGCTCTTCGCGCAGGTCTGGAAGGTGCAAGTCGGGCGGGTGTCGCTCTATCTGCTGGATAGCAATATCCCTGATAATCCGCGCGAAGAAGACCGCAATCTGACGGACCGCCTCTATGGCGGCGACAGGCGGACGCGCATCCGCCAGGAAATTTTGATGGGCATCGGCGGCGTGCGCCTGCTGCGCGCGCTGGGCATTGATGCGGATATTTTTCACATGAACGAAGGGCATTCCGCTTTTCTGCTGCTGGAGCGGATGCGCGATTTTATGCGTGATGCCGGCTTGACCTTCGCCCAGGCGAAAGCCCTGACGGCGGCGAGCACAGTTTTCACCGTGCATACGCCAGTGGCGGCGGGGCTGGAGCGCTTTGATTTCGACCTCATCGACGAACATTTCCACGAGATGATGCGGGACTTGGGTTTATCGCGGGATCAATTCCTCGATCTCGGGCGCGAAAACATGGGACATTACGAATTGTTTTCGATGTCGGTGATGGCGCTGAACCTGTCCGCGGGCACAAACGGCGTCGCCCAGCTGCACGGCAAGGTCTCGCGGGAGATGTGGCGCTGGCTGTACCCGGGCGTGCCCGTGCATGAAGTGCCGATACGCGCCATCACCAACGGCATCCATGTGCAGACCTGGGTCAGCCAAGAGATGGCGCAGCTATTCGACCGTTATTTGGACCCCGGCTGGCGCATGGAAGAATCACGGCGGGCGGTCTGGGCGGGGGTGCAGAGCATACCTGATGCTGAGCTGTGGCGGACGCATGTGCGGCGGCGGGAGCGGCTGGTGGCATTCGCCCGCGACCGCCTGCGCGAACAATTGCAGCGGCGCGGCGTTTCTCAAACGGAGATTGAAGCGGCTGACGAAGTCTTGAACCCGGATGCGCTGACTATCGGCTTCGCGCGCCGCTTCGCCACTTACAAGCGGGCGACGCTCATCTTCCGTGATTTGGGGCGCCTGCGCAAATTGCTGACCGACCCCGAGCGCCCGCTGCAGCTCATCTTTGCGGGCAAGGCGCATCCGCACGACAACGAAGGCAAAGAGTTGATTCGCACAATCGTCAATGTCGCGCGCGACCAGGGCTTCCGCAATTCCATCGTTTTCCTGGAGAATTACGATATGAATGTGGCGCGTTATATGGTGCAGGGGGTTGATGTCTGGCTGAACAATCCGCGCCGCCCCAAAGAAGCCAGCGGCACCAGCGGCATGAAAGTGATTTATAACGGCGGCTTAAATTGCAGCATTCCCGACGGCTGGTGGGCGGAAGCCTATCGCCCGGATATCGGCTGGTCCATCGGGCATGGCGAAGAATATCGCGAAGACGAATGGGCGCATCAGGATTATGTGGAGAGCCAGGCGCTGTATAACCTGCTGGAGCAGGATATCGTGCCGCTTTTCTATCGGCAGAGCCGTGACGGCTTGCCGCGCGAATGGATCCGCCGCGTCAAACGCAGCATGGAGCAGCTTGCGCCGCGATTTAACACGCACCGCATGGTGCAAGAATATACCGAAGAATTTTATCTGCCGCGCTTCCGCACCAGCGAGGCGATGAAACTGACGGAATACGCGGGTGCCGCCGCTTTTGTCGCTTGGCGCCAGCAGCTGGAGCAGGCTTGGCACGAAGTATCGGTCATCGATGTGGATATCTGTGATGGCTATGTCGAAATCGGCGCTCGCGCCGAGGTGCGCGCGCAGGTCGCCTTGGGCGCGCTAACTCCCGAAGATGTGCGTGTGCAACTGTATTATGGCTTGCTGGATGCCGCCGGCGCTATCGGCGAGGGGCAATCGGTTGATATGCATGTGGACCGCGGCAATGGAAATGGCGCTTATACCTTCTGCGCCGAGCATATCTATCGCACGACGGGCAATGTTGGCTTTTCGGTGCGCGTTCTGCCCAAGCATGAGTATCTGCATTCTTCGTTTATGCCGCAGAAAATTGTCTGGGCATAAACTTAAACTCCGTAATTCCAGCACAGTAGCGAAAAGTTGTAAGGCTTGTCCGCGAGCCGGTGGCTCGCTCACGCAAATCAACACAATCTTTAGGGCGTTTCGGCGAAACGCCCCTACAACGAGACCTTTTCTGCGAATTTATGGGAGTATCTTTGTGTCCTTCGTGTCTTTGTGGTGAAGAATAATTTGATGCAATTGCCCTGCCCTTGCCCAAAGCCATCTTGTTAAATCCGCTTTTTTTCGATAGAACTATTGTGAAACCTGTGAGCAAGCGCGCGGCAAACATGCACCTTCAGGAGCGGACGCATGTCCTATAGAGCGATTGGCGGGCGGCGAAACCGCAGCGCCACCTGGCAGTGGGCTGTTATCGGCTTCATTCCAGGCATCTTGTGCGCTCTGTTGGTAGTCCTTGCCGCCTTCGTGGAAGGCAGCTTGCCCGCGTATTTCCTTCCCAGCCCCGAGCCGCAAATTGTGGAAAAAGTCGTTCACATCGTCTTGACGGCGACCGAAGACCCAAATCAGCCGACAATCACCCCCTTCTCGCAGGTGGTCGTGGTGACTGCCACGCCAGACCCCGCCAGCGAAATCCAGGTGGCGCCGCCAGCATTGCCGACTTCGGGCGGGCTGGTGGCGGTTCAAGCGAGCGCGACGCCGCCGCTAGCGGCAACAGCGATAGCGCTGCCGACTGCCGCCGCGGCAAGCGAGATCCCCGAAACTTTGCGCCTCATCCGCAGCTTGACTGTCAGCGTGCCTGGCGGCAGCTTCACCATGGGCACGACGCCGGGCGAAGTCGCGCAGGCGGTTGACGAGTGCATCAGCCGCGATGGCGGCACCTGTCAAGCGAGCTATGCTGAGGACTCGGCGCCAGCGCATGAAGTCCGGGTGGATGCCTTCTTGATAGAAACCACCGAGGTGAGTTTTTCGCAATATGTGGCATTTTTGACCGCTCTCGGTCCCGACAGCCACAAAGACGCCTGCCCCGGCTTCTTCTGCATCCAAACGCAGAATGAAAGCCTGGACGCGCCTATCGTCTTTGATGGCGTCAATTACAGCATCAACGAAGGCTTGGCGCAGCACCCCGCCTATGGCGTGAACTGGTATGGCGCCCGCGCTTATTGCGAGGCTGTTGGCAGACGGCTGCCGACAGAAGCGGAATGGGAGCGCGCCGCCCGCGCCGATGACGACCGCATTTATCCCTGGGGCAATCGCTGGGATTATGCGCTGGCAAAAACCAATCGCCCGCTGGATACCCCGCCCGGCTCCTTCCAGGTGGGCAGCTTCCCCCTGGGCGCCAGCTTTTACGGCGCCTATGACATGGCGGGCAATGTCGCGGAATGGGTCAGCGATTGGTACAGCGAGCGCTATTATGAAGAGCAGGCATTGCTGGGGCTTTCGGTCAAGCCGAGCGGTCCCATCAACGGCTTGCAGAAAGTTTTGCGCGGCGGCTCCTGGAACAGCGTACCATTTTTCAGCCGCGCGGTGCATCGGCAGGCGGAAGACCCCAAGAATTTTTTGCGCTGGATTGGCTTCCGCTGCGTCGAAGACCCGCCCAGCAGCAGCGCCATCGGCTCCGCCAACTTGAACCCGGCGACGCTAGGTGTGGATGTGCCCAGGCCCCAAGCGCAAGCGGCTACCAACTTAAATGCGCAGCCGACGCAGCCGCCACCGCCCGAAGCCAATCGCGCGGATACCAGCGCCTCAAACTCCGCCGGCTAAGCCAAATCCGCGGGCGGCGGCAAGGGTGATGAAAGCGGTGGATAGCGCTCCAGAACCCAGCGAAGCAAGACCAGGTGGCTCGCCATACCGGCGAATCGCCCATAGCTGCCAAAAGTCTCGCTTACCCGTTGGGCGCTTTTTGCGCCCGCATCACCATAAAAATAGCGATTGACAGCCGCTTTTAAGGCGACATCCTTCTGGCTGACGCGGGGGAAGCGCCCAAGGGCTCTGCCAAGTACATTGCCCGCCGTCCACGCGCCAACGCCTTTGATGCGCAGCAGCCGCCGATAAGCCTCGTCCAGCCCGAGGCGGGCGATGCCCGGTAAATCCAACGCCCCCGCCGTGACCTGGCGGGCAATATCGATGATGAGCGCGCAGCGGCGGTCGGTGATTTTCAGCGTCTTTAACTGCTCGGGCTGGGCAGAGGCAAGCTGCCGCGGCGTCGGAAAATCAGCCACTCGCTGATTTGCGATTGGTACGCCGGGGCTAAATTGCGTCAGCAGGATGTGTTGAGCGCGATTGGCGGCTTTCCAACTGATATGCTGCTCGATGATAAGCGTTATCAATGCCTCGAATACGGTTTCGGTACAGGCTATGGGGAAGCCGAGCAGCGGCGCGACCACCGTCCACAGGGGCGCATCTTCGCGGGCGAAAGCGAAAAAGTCGCTGCAATCCCGCGCCAAGCCCAGCAGATGTATGGACTCTTTTTGGATGCGCGCCTTATTGCCCGGCGCTATGCCCGCGCCCGATATGACGATTGCGCCGTCAACCTGTTGATAACAGAGCAATTGCCCGCTGGTGTAGCGCCAGAGCCGGTCGCCATCAACCGCCATGCGGGCGGGATAGGGAATGCGCCTGGCAAAATCCAGCAGCAAGTCAAAGCGGTAGGGGAATGGCGGCAGCGGCAATCGCAGCGGATTCATTCGCCGCGGTCGTCTGCTGGCAGGGGGGCGCTTGGCGCGGCTGGCGGCGGCAGGTCCCGCTGTTGCGCCCAGCGATCCTGCGCGACCGCGCGCATGTCTTCAAAGCGGTCAGATTCGTCGAGGATTTCGATGCCGAGCAGGGTCTCCACGGCATCTTCCAGGGTAATCAAGCCGGCGGTGCCGCCATATTCATCAATGACGAGAAAGATATGCTCGCGCTTGGCGATAAAATCATCGAGCAGCTGCGCCACCGAGTTGGTCTCTGGCACGACATCAAGTTCACGCATCAGCGCGCCCAGCTGAATTTCATGCTCATCCGCCGCCGCGCGCTTGAAGATCTCGTGGCGCAGAACATAGCCCAAGACATCGTCAGCGGTGTCGCCGTAGACGGGAATGCGCGAATAGGGCAGGAAGGGGTGCGCCTGCATAATCTCGCCCACAGTCTGCCCTTGCTGGAACATCAAGACAACTGTGCGCGGCGTCATGATGGTTTCAACTTGCACATCAGCCAGCCGCAGCAGATTGTTGACGATGCGGTTCTCGCGCTCTTGGATGCCGCCCTCTTGCGCGCTGATGCGCGCCATCACCTGCAATTCGGAACGGGTTACCGTTGGCGTCTCTTCGCTGGGGCGCATCGAGCGCGTGAAGAAGTCAAATGCGAAGACCGCCGGCTTAAAGACCAGCAGCAGCGCGCGCAGCGAGTAGGCGGTGAAGGGCGTCAGCGGTTTGGCGTATACCGCGCCCAGCGTTTTCGGGATAATCTCTGACAATACCAGGATCAGCAAAGTCAAAATCGCGGTGATGATGCCGAAGAATTCTTCGCCGAAGATGGCGTTGGCTTCGGCGCCAGCGCCCGCCGCGCCGACTGTATGGGCGATGGTGTTTAGCGTCAAGATTGCCGATATTGGATGTTCGACATTTTGCCGCAGCCCTTGCATTATCAAGCCCGCGCGGCTGCCCTCTTGCACCAGCAGCTCGATATGCGATACCGGCGTGGAGAGCAGCGCCGCCTCCCATATCGAACAGAGGAAGGACACGCCCAAGGCGATGCTGATGTATACCAGCAGCGCGCTCCATTCCCCAGCGCCGGCAGCGCCAGTGCTTACTGCCAATAATGGAATGCCTAAGGGGATGATGTCCATGCTGCTCTAGTATTTGGCTTGGCGCTTTGCGCAAGCTGCGGTGGATAACGCTTGCCCAAAGCATAACAGCCTAGCGGGGCTGGCACAAGCGCATGCAACATGCTGGCAAGGCAATTTCAGCAAGTTTTTCTTCACCACAAAGACACAAGTAAATGCAAGTAAGTTATGCGAAATCGCGCCTCAAGCCCCCATCCCCCAGCCCCTTCGCCATCTCTATGGCGAAGTATCCCCAAAATGAGGGAAGGGGAGAATCCCCAGTGATTACAAGGGTTTTAAGCCCCTCCCTCTTCATGGGAAAATGCGCCATAGAGATGGCGCATGGGTTTGGGGTGGGGGAATATG
>JAJDWK010000016.1 GCA_022825675.1 Anaerolineae bacterium
AATATTAATTCACCACAACAAGCCGAATAAAACGCAAATTTAACCACCGAGGACACCGAGATACACCGAGAAAAGCATGAGAAGCCTCTTAATATCTTTACTCGGTGTCCTCATTTTCCTCTGTGCTCTCGGTGGTAAGGGGTGTGTACAAACTACCCTGATAAGTGAAGAAGCATAGAGCCATTTCAAGAAAAAACTTTGTGTCCTTTGTGTCTTTGTGGTGAAAAACAATTTGATGCGATTGCTCTGTTGCAAACGGCAGAATGATTGTTTAATTGCAAGCAAAAGGGATACACTAGCATGAGCGGCGGCGTGGCAGCAACGCGGCGCTTGCGAGAGCGGAAAGGCTGACGCGATGCCAGCGACCATACTTGACGGGCGGGCGCTCGCCCAGCGCATTCAGGCGGAAATACGCGCCGCCGCCAGCGAATGTCTGGCGGGGCGGGGCTTTGCGCCGGGCTTGGGCGTCGTGCTGGTGGGGGACGACCCCGCTTCGGCGATGTATGTGCGCATGAAACGGCGCGCCTGCGAGCGCGTCGGCATTCAGTCCAAGGCGAGCGTCCTGCCGGGCAGCGCTGCCCAGGCGGATGTCGAAGCCGCTGTGCGCGCCTTTACTCAGGACCCGGCGATACATGGCATCCTCGTGCAATTGCCATTGCCCGAGCATATTGACGAAGAGGCGGTGCTCCAGGAAATCAGCCTGGAGAAGGATGTCGATGGCATCCACCCGATAAATTTGGGACGGCTGGGCATGCGCGGGCGGCAGCCGAGCTTCACGCCGGCGACGCCAACTGGCGTCATGGCGCTGATTCGTGAGGCGGGACTGCCGATTGAAGGGATGCGGGCGGCGGTCATCGGCCGCAGCAATATCGTCGGCTTGCCAGCCGCGCTGATGCTGACCAATGCCAACGCCACTGTGACCCTCTGCCACAGCCGCACACGGGACTTGCCGGCGGTGGCGCGGGCGGCGGATATCGTGGTCGCGGCTGTCGGACGCCCGGAAATGGTCAAAGGCGACTGGCTCAAGCCGGGTGCCATCGTCATTGATGTCGGCTCAAATTCTGTGCCCGACCCCGCCAGCAAAAAAGGCTATCGTTATGTCGGCGATGTCGAATTTGCCTCGGCGCAAGCGGTCGCCGGCTGGATTACTGAAGTGCCCGGCGGCGTCGGTCCCATGACCATCACGATGCTTTTGAGCAATACTATGGAAGCGGCGCGCCGCAGCGCCGCGTCAACAGCAGCCCGCCCGCAGTAGAGCGCTTTTGCGCCTCAGGAGAACAATGGCGACTATCCTTTTGAAGAACATTATGCGCCTGGCGACCATGGATGCCGAGCGCCGCGAACTATCGAATGCCTGGGTATTCATCCGCGACGGCATCATTGAAGCCTTGGGCGCGCCCGAGCAAGTGCCGCCAGCCGCCGACCGCGTCTTTGACCTCTCGCGGCATATTGCGCTGCCAGGCTTGATCAATACCCATCATCACATGTTCCAAAGCCTGACACGCGGCATCGCGCAAGATGCCGAACTCTTCAGCTGGTTGAAGACCCTGTATCCCATTTGGGCGCGCCTGCGCGGGGAGCATGTGTATATCGCGGCGAAACTGGCAATTGCCGAATTGCTCTTGTCCGGCTGCACCACCACCAGCGACCACCATTATATCTTTCCCAACGATGTCCGGCTTGAAGACGAGATCCGCGCGGCGGCGGAGATGGGCATCCGCTTTCACGCGGCGCGCGGCTGCATGAGCTTGGGCGAGAGCCAAGGCGGCTTGCCGCCTGACAGCCTGGTCGAAGACGAAGCCTTTATCCTGCGCGATACCCAGCGCCTCATCGAGCGCTGGCACGATCCCGCGCCTGGATCCATGCTGCAAATTGTGGTCGCGCCCTGCTCGCCTTTCAGCGTTACCGTCGATTTAATGCGGGAGGCGGCTTCTCTGGCGCGCGCCTATGGGCTGTCCTTGCACACGCATCTGGCGGAGAACGATAACGATGTCGCCTTCAGCCGTGAGCGCTTCGCTAAAGACCCCGGGCGCTATGCCGAAGACCTGGGCTGGGTTGGTCCTGATGTATGGCATGCCCATTGTGTCAAGCTGAAGGATGATGAAATTGGCTTGTTCGGGCATACTGGCACTGGCGTCTGCCATTGTCCGTCTTCCAATATGCGCCTCGCTTCGGGCATCGCGCCCATCCGCAAAATGTTGGACTATGGCGTGCCTGTCGGCTTGGGCGTTGACGGCTCCGCATCCAATGACAGCGGCCACCTGCTGGGCGAGGCGCGCCAGGCGCTCCTGCTGCAGCGCGCTGGCGGCGACCCCGCCAGCCTGTCGGCGCGGGAGGCGCTGGCAATGGCGACTGTCGGCGGCGCGCGCGCGCTTGGGCGCGCCGATATCGGACAGATTATGCCCGGCATGCGCGCGGATATCATCGCCTATCGCGCTGATTCTTTGGCATTGGCGGGGGCGCTGCACGACCCGATCGCGGCGCTGGTCTTCTGTCAGCCGCAGCAAGTTGACCTCTCCATCATCAATGGCGAGATTGTGGTGGAAGATGGCATAGTATTGTCTGCCGAGCTGCCGCCTTTGATCGAAAGGCATAATGAGATTTCTTTGCAATTGCTGCATGGTGAGCCTTAATCGCCGCATTTGAGGAGGGGGAAGCTGATGTCGATTGTCGATCGCCTGGCGGCGGCGCGCGGGGAAATCCCGGCGGATTTGGTCTTGCGCGGCGGCAACTTGGTGAATGTCATCAGCGGCGAAATCTATCCGACGGATATCGTCATACACGACCGGCATGTGGTCGCCCTGGGCAGCGGCTATCAGGGCAAAAGCGAAGTGGCGCTGGACGGCAAGTTTGTCGCGCCCGGTTTGATTGACGCGCATGTGCACATCGAAAGCAGCTTGCTGACGCCGCCAGAATTTGCCCGCGCTGTCTTGCCCCACGGCGTTACGACAGTCATCACCGACCCCCACGAAATCGCCAATGTGCTGGGCATCGCGGGCATCGAATATATGCTGGAACTGGCGAAGGGCGGGCATTTGACCATGTTTGTCATGGCATCCAGTTGTGTGCCCGCCACCGATATGGGCAGCGCGGGCGCCCGCCTGGAAGCGGAGCTGCTGGCGCCCCTGCGCGATTCGCCCTGGGTGCTTGGCTTGGCGGAATTGATGAATTACCCCGGCGTGGCGCTGGGCGACGAAGGCATGCTTGATAAAATCGCCCTCTTCAAAGGCGCGGTATTGGACGGGCACGCGCCGGATATGACCGGGCAAATGCTCAACGCTTATGTCGCCGCTGGCGTGCAGAGCGACCACGAATGCACAACAGTGGCGGAAGCGCGGGAAAAGCTGCGCCTGGGCATGACGATTTTCATCCGCGAAGGCACAACCACGCTTAACCTCAAACCGCTGCTGCCGCTGGTCACGCCGGCAAACCATCGCGCAATCTGCTTCTGCACGGACGACCGCGTGCCCGCGGATTTGATTGACCACGGCTCGATCGATTATATGATTCGGGTCGCCATCGCTGAAGGTATCGATCCGCTAATGGCGATTCGGATGGGCAGCTACAACACGGCGCGGCATTTCGGCTTGAAGAAGCATGGTGCCGTCGCGCCCGGCAAATTTGCCGATATGCTGATTCTGCCTGATTTGCGGGAGTTTATGCCCGAGCAGATCTATCGCGGCGGCATACTGGTGGCGCAGGATGGCGCGATGCTGGCAGAGCGTCAGCCTTCGTGCGCGCCAGCGCTGCAAAGCAAGCTGAATTTTGACGCTTCCCGCCTGGATTTCGCCATCCCGGCGCGGGGCGAGCGCATTCGCGTCATCGAAACCATCCCCGACCAGGTGGTGACCGGGCATCAAAAATTGCCGGCGAAAATTGCGGGTGGGCTTGCCGTCAGCGATGTTGAGCGCGATATCCTAAAAATCGCGATGATTGAGCGCCATCGGGGCAGCGGCAATATCGGCTTGGGTTTCATCAAAGGTTTCGGCTTAAACGAAGGCGCAATCGCTGGCACTGTCGCCCACGATCACCATAATCTGGTCATCATCGGCGTCGATGACAGCAGCATGCGCAGCGCGGCGGCGGCACTTAAGCGGATGGGCGGCGGCTTGGTTGTCACCCATGGGGGCGACATCTTGGCGCGCTTGCGGCTGCCGGTCGCTGGCTTGCTAAGTGAAGAGCCTGTCGATGTCGCGCGCGCCCAATATGACGCCATGACTGCCGCCGCCAAGCGGCTGGGCAGTCCGCTGCAGGACCCGTTCATGGTCATGAGTTTTATGGGCTTGGAAGTGATACCCAAGCTCAAATTGACTGACCAGGGTTTGGTCGATGTCGACGCTTTCCAGCTTGTTGAGCTATTTGTCTAAATTCCTATGGGATTTTTTGTAATTTTCGCTAAAGTATGGGCGTTTATGCGGGAAACCGTGTACTGTACTTCGGTAATGGACTCTCTAGTGTAATGCAATAAGGAAAAGTATGGTCGATCACACCACTATACGCGAGCTGAGAATGCGGGTTGAGGCGCAGCGGGAGCCGATTATCGCCTTCTTGCGGGAAATCTGCGCCATTCCCAGCATGCAAAACCAAATCCGCGCTTGCGGCGAACGCATCGAAGCCGAGATGCAGGCGCTGGGCTTTGACGAAACCTTCTGGGACAAGATGGGCAATATCGTCGGCAAGATCGGCAATGGCGATAAGATTCTGCTCTACGACAGCCACATCGACACCGTCGGCATTGGCGACCCGGACGAATGGGACTGGGACCCTTTCCAAGGCAAGATCGAGAATGGCATCTTATACGCCCGCGGCGCCTGTGATGAAAAAGGCAGCACGCCGGGCATGGTCTATGGCTTGGCGCTGGCGCGCGACCTCGGCTTGCTGGATGGCTTCACCGCCTATTATTTTGGCAATATGGAAGAATGGAATGACGGGCAGGCACCACAGGCATTTGTCGAGACCGAAGGCGTCAAGCCCGATTTTGTTGTCATCGGCGAGCCCACGAAGATGCAGATTTATCGCGGGCACAAGGGGCGCGTCGAATTCAAAATTGTCGCCAAGGGCAAAAGCGCGCATGCCGCCAGCAATTATCTGGGCGATAATGCCATATACAAATTGCTGCCCATAATCGAAAGGCTGAGTCACATCGAGCCGGAGCTGGGCAACCACGAATTCCTGGGGCGGGGGCGCATCACTGTTACTGATATGGAAGTGAAGACGCCCAGCATCAACGCCGTGCCTGATGAAGCGACCATTTATGTCGACCGCCGCATCACCTTTGGCGAAGAGCCCGCTGCCGAGCTGCGGCGTCTGGAAGCGATAATCGGCTCGCGGCCGGATATTTCGGCGGAAATACTGGTCTATGACGACCCGAGTTATACCGGCTTCGTCTTGCCGCTGGAGAAGGTGTATCCCGCCTGGGCTTACGAAGAGGACGAGCCGATAGTGCGCGCGGGTTTGACGACGGCGGAAGTCCTTTACGGTCCTGTCGATACCGGCAAGTGGGATTTCTCGACCAATGGCATTTATTGGGCGGGCAAAGCGGGCATCCCCAGCATCGGCTTCGCGCCCGGCAACGAAATCCACGCGCATACGGTTTTGGACCAGGTGCCGCTGGAAGATGTGCTGCGCTCGACCGAGTGGTACGCCCTGTTCCCGGCAATCCTCGGGCAAAGCGCCGCCGTTGAAAACGGGCGCTGAGGCGCTTATTGCCCGCTGGAAGTAAGAAGACATACTATTCGGGCTTCATGCGCAGAAACAGAAGCCAGGGAGAAAGATATGCAGACAGATTTACGAGGGCGCGACCTCATCAGTACGCAGGATTGGTCAAAAGAAGAGATTGAAACCCTGCTTGATGTCGCCTGGGATTTGAAGCGCAAGCGGGCGCTGGGCGAGGCGCATGCCTTGCTGCGGGACAAGGTGCTGGCGCTGCTCTTCTTTTTCACCAGCACGCGCACGCGCATCAGTTTTGAAGCGGGCATGGCGCAGTTGGGCGGGCATGCGCAATTCATCGACCATACCACCACGCAAATCAGCCATGGCGATACCGCCAAGGAAATCGGCGAGATTGTCGGACGTTATACCGATGGCATCGCCATCCGCCAGTGTGATTGGGCTTTTGGCAATCAATATATCAACGATGTCGCCGCCGCCAGCCGCGTCCCCGTCTTGAATATGCAGTGTGATATCTATCACCCATTTCAAATCCTGGCGGATTTGATGACAATCCAGGAGAAATTCGGGCGTGATTTAAGCGGCAAGACCATCAACATCAGCTGGGCATACGCCGCCAGCTATCAGAAGCCGATTTCTGTCCCGCAAAGCCTGGTGCTTTTGATGTCCCGCTTTGGCATGAATGTGCGTTTGACGCGGCCGCCGGAATACAAACTCATGCCCGATATTGTCGAACAGGCGCGGGAAAATACGCGCCGTCATGGCGGGTCATTTGAAATCGTCGAAGATTTTGATGCCGGTTTTGCCGGCGCGGATATCCTCTATCCCAAGAGTTGGGGAAGCTGGCTGACCACCGAAGACGAGGCGGCATCGGCGGATATCGGCGCGCAATATCGCGACTGGATCACCGATGACCGGCGCATGGCGCTGGCGGCGGACAACGCGATTTATATGCACTGCCTGCCCGCCGACCGCAATATCGAAGTTACCGACAGCGTAATCGATGGACCGCAGAGCGTGGTCTATGACGAGGCGGAAAACCGCCTGCATGTGCAGAAGGCGGCGATGGCGCTGACCATGCGTTAAACTCCGCTGGAGCGCGAAGTGTCAGCATCAGCGCGGGGTCGAGAGTGTAGCGTGGCATGATTGACAAATTGGTGGTAATAGCAATCGGCGGCAATTCGCTGATTCCCGACCCAAAGAACCCGCATATTGACCTCCAGTGGGAGGCGGTGAGGGAAACCTGCCGCCATATCGCCGACATGATCGCGGACGGCTGGCAAGTTGTCATCACGCATGGCAATGGTCCGCAAGTGGGCTATATCATGAACCGGGCGGAGATTGCCAAGCGCGAGGCGGATATCCACGATGTGCCGCTGGACCTGGTGGTGGCGGATACCCAGGGCAGCATTGGCTATATGCTGCAGCAAGCGCTTGATAATTCCCTGCGCCGCGTCGGCATGAACCATACTGTCGCCACCATCATCACGCAGATTCGCGTTGACCCCAAGGATCCCGCTTTTGACAAGCCCGACAAACCCGTCGGCGGCTTCCTCACGCAAGAGCAGGCAAAAGCGGCAAAAGCTGACGGCTGGCAGGTGATGGAGGACGCGGGCCGCGGCTGGCGCCGTGTCGTCGCTTCGCCCAAACCCCTGGTCGTCAACGAAATCAACGCTATCCAGGCGCTGGTGCTCGCTGGATACATTGTCATCGTCTGCGGCGGCGGCGGCGTGCCCGTGATTCGTAACGAAGTTGGCAGCTTGCGCGGCATCGCCGCTGTCATCGACAAAGACCGCGCCAGCAGCGTACTGGCGCAGACTCTGCGCGCCGACTTGCTGCTGATTTCCACCGGCGTCGAAAAGGTCTACCGCGATTTCAACAGCCCGCGGCAAGAGGCGCTGGATGCGTTGACCTTGGGCGAGGCGCGCCAATTGCTGGCGGAAGGGCATTTCGCCCGCGGCAGCATGTACCCGAAAATCGAAGCCGCGATCGACTTTGTGCACAGCGGCGGACCGCGCGCAATCATCACCAATCCCGAGAATATCACCCGCGCCCTGCATCACAAAACGGGAACGCGCATCATCCCCGGCGGAATAGGCTGATGACAAAAGCGCCACTCCCCCGCCTTTATTCACAGCAGCCGCGAAGATGAAATTGCGATGGCAGAAGTACAGTCCCTGCGCTGCGTGATAGGCGGCTGCCGCTTCGCGCCCGAGGAAGTCAACTATACTTGCCGGCTGCATGGCGAAGTGGGCACGCTCGATATCCTCTATGATTATGCGGCGCTGCGGGCGCGGCTGGACCGCGATGCGCTCGCCAGCAGCAAAGTGTTCAGCGCCTGGCGCTATCGAGAGCTGCTGCCGATCGCGCCGGGGAGCCGTCTGCCGCCGCTTGCAGTCGGCTGGACGCCGCTCTATGACGCGCCGCTTATCGCCGAAGCGCTGGACATAAGTCGGGTCTGGCTGAAAGATGATGGCGCTAACCCCAGCGGCTCGCTGAAAGACCGCGCCAGCGCGCTGGTATTGGCGCGCGCCCTGGAAAAAGGCTACCGCATCGTCAGCGCCGCCAGCACCGGGAATGCGGCGGCGGCGCTCGCCGCTTTGAGCGCGCCGCTGCCAAGTATAGAGCCGGTCATTTTTGTGCCCGCCAGCGCCCCGCCCGCCAAGATCGCGCAATTGCTGGTTTATGGCGCTCATGTTTTGCTGGTCGACGGCAGCTATGACCAGGCTTTTGACCTCTGCATGACTATCAGCGCCGAGGCAAGTTGGTATTCGCGCAACACCGGCGTCAACCCCTATACCACCGAAGGCAAAAAAACCGCCGCGCTGGAAATCGCCGAGCAGCTGGGCTGGCGGCTGCCCGATGCCGTGGTGGTGAGCGTTGGCGACGGCAGCATCATCAGCGGGCTGCACAAGGGCTTCTCTGATCTGTTTGAACTTGGCTGGGTCGAAGCGATTCCGCGCTTAATCGGCGTGCAAGCCGCTGGCAGCGCTGTCCTGGCGGGAGCCTGGCAAGCGGGCACCCCGGCGGGCGATATAAAAGCGGGCACCGCCGATACCATCGCCGATAGCATTTCCGCGGCGCTGCCGCGTGATCGCGCAAAAGCCCTGCGCGCGGTCGGCAGGACTGGCGGCGCATTTGTCACCGTGCCGGATACCGAGATTCTCGCTGCCATCCCGCAGTTGGCGCAGCTGAGCGGCGTCTTCGCCGAGCCGGCGGCGGCCGCCGCTTTCGCTGGCTTGAAGCGGGCGCGGGCGCGCGGGCTGATTGCACGCGAGGAGACTGTCTGCCTGCTCTGCACGGGCAATGGGCTGAAAGATGTGCCGCGGGCGCGCCAGGCGGTCGCGGGCGGTTATGCAGTCGAGCCGCGGGTTGAGTCAGTTCGGGCAGCTTTGACAGGTGCCGGTTTGCTATGAGCGAAGGTCCCGTTTATTCGATTGTGGCGCCGGTCTATAACGAAGTTGACAGCCTGCGCCCCTTTTACGCGCAAGTCAAAGCGGCGCTGGCAGGCACGGGGGAAAGCTGGGAGCTGCTGATAGTCAACGATGGCAGCAGCGATGGCTCGCATGAAGAAATCGAAGCCTTGGCGGCGGCTGACGGGCGGGTGCGCGCCATACATTTCGCGCGCAATTTTGGGCATCAAATCGCCGTCACTGCCGGCATTGATTATGCCCGCGGGCGCGCCGTTATTCTCATCGACGCCGACTTGCAAGATCCGCCGGCGGTCATCCCGCGCCTCATCGAAAAATGGAAGGCGGGCTATGATGTGGTCTACGCGATCCGGGCAGAGCGCCGTGGGGAAAGCCTGCTCAAGCGGCTGAGCGCCAAAATCTTCTACCGGCTGATTCATCGCATCACCGACATCAACATACCGCTGGATACGGGCGACTTTCGCCTGATGGACGCGCGGGTGGCGCAGGTCTTGCGCCAAATGCGGGAGCATCACCGTTTTATCCGCGGGATGACGAGCTGGGTGGGCTTCAAGCAGACGGGCATAGACTATGTGCGCGAAGAGCGGCGCTGGGGCGAGACCAAATACCCGCTGCGCAAAATGATTGCCTTCGCCCTTGACGCGGTTACCAGCTTTTCTTTTTTCCCGTTGCAGATTATGATTTATATCAGCTTCACCCTGGCGATAGCATCGCTGCTGGTGGGGCTGGTGATTTCTATTTTACGGCTGGCGCTGGGGGAAGAATTCTTCGGCGGGCAGGCGACAACGATTGTCTTGCTGCTGCTGTTGAGCTCCTTCCAACTGTTTTTTCTGTTTGTCTTGGGTCAATATGTCGCCCGCAGCTATGACGAATCCCGCGATCGCCCGCTGTATGTGGTGGCATCAACTGTCGGCTTGCCGGGCGCCCAGGTCAGCAACCAGCGTTTGGGCGGCATCGGCGCGCCGCAGGCGTTGATGGCGCGGGCGGACTATCAAGAGCAAGAGAGGGCGGGCGATGGCGAGTGATACTCAACAGCAGCTCGATCTGGTGCAGCGCTACCAGGGTTTGCAAGGCGAGTGCGCGGCGCTTGACGCCAAAATTGACGCCTTGATGAACGCGCATCAGCAGCGCCGTGACCAATTGACAGCGGCTGATTTAAGCAAATATCGCCAATGGGCGCGCCAACGCAGCGAAATCCTCAACGAAATGCGCATGCTGGAACGCGATTTGAACCTGAGCGCCGGCGCTCAATCTGAATAGGAGAGGTCGATGATCACTGGTCCTACATTCGCGGAAATGCTACATCCGCAGAGCATTGAGCCAAGGCTGCGGGCGCAGGCGCTGGCGGCGCTGAGCGCTGACCCGTTGAACCCGCTCAACCTCTACAACATCACCTGGCGGGACGGGCGGAACCAAGTCTATCATATCGTGCTGCCGCGGGAATTGACGGGCGTGGACGCGCCGATTGTCGTACTCGTGGGCAGGCATTTCCCCTCCGGCAGCCACAAAGTGGGCGCCGCCTATTCGGTTTTGCTGGAGCAGCAGCTGCTGGACGGAGTTGACCCCGACCAGCATACGCTGGTTTGGCCCTCGACAGGCAATTATGGCATTGGCGGCGCTTTCATCGGCTGCCGCATGGAATACGACAGCATCGTCGTATTGCCCGAAGAAATGAGCCAGGAACGGTTCGAGCGCATCGCCCAATATGGCGCGCGCGTCATCCGCACCGCCGGCAGCGAGAGCAATGTCAAAGAAATCTACGATGAAGTCAAGCGGCTGCGCGCCAGCGACCGCCGCATCCGCGTGCTCAACCAATTTGAAGTGATGGGCAATTATCGCTTTCATTATTATGTTACGGGCAATACTCTGGTGGAGCTCGCGGCGGAGCTGCAAGCGGCTGGGGTGGGCAAGGGCGTCATATCCGCTTATGTTTCCGCGATGGGCAGCGCCGGCACCATCGCCGCTGGCGACCGCCTCAAGCAAGTCTGGCATCAGCATAAAATTGTCGGCTTGGAGCCGATACAATGCCCGACCTTGTATAACAACGGCTATGGCGCGCATGAAATCCAGGGCATCGGCGATAAACATGTTACCTGGATACATAATGTGCTGAATATGGACGCGCTCATGGCGATTGATGACCGGGACGCGCTGAACGGGCTGCGCCTGTTCGCGGAAGCGGCCGGCAGAAAAGTCTTGACTGAGCGCTGTGGCTTGACGCCCGCTGAACTTGAACGTCTGGCGCCGGCGCTGGGCATTAGCGGGATTTGCAATATCATCGGCGCCATCAAGACGGCGAAATTCTATGGGCTGGGCGCTGATGACTTGGTTGTTACCGTCGCGACTGATGGCATGGAACGCTATGAGTCGGTGCTGGCGGATTTGCGCGCCAGTCAGGGGGCGCTGGACAATGCGACCGCGACCGCTTACCTGGACGGCGTCTTCTGGCGCGCCGGGCTCGATTGGATTCAAGAAGGCAACCGCCAGGCGCGCGAACGCTGGCACAACCTCAAGTATTATACTTGGGTGGAGCAGCAGGGAAAAACGGTCGCCGAGCTGGATGCCCAGCGCGACCCCGCTTGGTGGGAAGCTCATCAGCGGCGGGTAGCGGACATTGACGAGCGTCTGCTGCAAGCGCGCGCGCGGATGCCATAGACGGAGCGGACGATGTACGCCGACGATCGTGTGCTGGTAGCGGTGCTCAAGCGCAAAAAAGATTATGAAATCGCCCGCCGTCAGCTTTGGTATCGCATCCCGCAAGGGCGATTGCCGCGCGGCGTCAACGCGGAATACATCGCCTTCTTCCTCAGCGGCAAGCCCTTCCGCGAGCGCAGCGGCAGCATCGCCTATTTCGCCCGCGTTACTGGCTTGGAATTGGCGCGGCGGCGCGATTTGCTGCCAGAAGAAAGCCAGCGGGCGGAGACTATCTATTACAAAGTGCAGTTCCGAAAATTGCTGCAAAAAGACCCGCCGATACAGAATTTCCCCGCGCGCCCCATCAGTTTTATCCGCACGACCTGGGATCGCTTCATCGCTGCCGAAAGCATAAGCGATCTCTACAGCGCCGCCGGGTTTTATGTTGACCGCGTCTATCACGCGCTGCGCTGCTGAATAGCTTGACAGGAACGCGACTATGCTGATTCATAATGCGAATATCATCACGCTGGGCAGCGAGCCACAAATAATAAGCGGCGGCGCGCTCTACCTTGAAGGCGGGCGCATCGCCGCTATCGGCGCGCCGGCAGAACTGGCGGCGCGCTACCCGGCGGCGGAAAAGCTGGACGCTCGCGGGCACTATGTCATGCCGGGCGCTATCTGCGCGCACACGCATTTCTACGGCGCGTATGCGCGGGGCATGGCGATTCCTGGTCCCGCCCCGCGTGATTTTCCGCAGATTCTGCAACGGCTCTGGTGGCCCCTGGACAAGGCGCTGGACGCGGAGACCGTGCGCGCCAGCGCCCTGGTCTGCCTGGTGGATGCCATCAAACACGGCACGACCAGCTTGGTAGATCATCACGCCAGCCCGAATTGCATCGACGGCAGCCTGGATGTCATCGGCGCTGCGGTGAGTGAGGCCGGGCTGCGCGCCGTGCTCTGTTATGAGGTGACGGACCGCGACGGTCAAGAGAAGATGCGCGCGGGCATCGCCGAGAATCTGCGCTTTATGCGGGCGGCGGCATCTCAGCCCCGGCTCGCGGGAACTTTTGGCTTGCATGCCAGCCTCACCTTGAGCGACGAAAGCCTGCGCGCCTGTGCCGATGCGATTCCCGGCGGGGCGGGCTTTCATATTCATGTTGCCGAGCATGAAGCCGACGAAGAAGACAGCCTGCGCCGCAGCGGCGCGCGCGTGGTCCCGCGGCTCGACCAATTTGGCATCTGGCGGGATGCCACCATCGCCGCCCACTGCGTGCATATCAACGAGAGCGAGCGTGATATTTTGCGGCGGCGCGGGGTTTGGGTCAGCCATCAGCCGCGCTCCAACATGAACAACGGGGTGGGCGCCGCCGATATTGACGGCATGCTGGCGGCGGATATCAAGCTCTGCCTCGGCAATGACGGCTTCAGCAACAACATGTGGGCGGAATGGAAAGCTGCCTATCTGCTGCAAAAGGTGACACATCGCGACCCGCGGCGCGCCGATGGCATGAACATCGCCCGCATGGCTTGGCAGAACAATTCTCGCTTGCTGCGGCGCTTCTTCCCTAGGGAGACCATCGGCGAAATTAGCGTGGGCGCCGCCGCCGATTTGATCTTTGTGGACTATCAGCCCTTCACGCCGATGACGGCGGGCAACCTGCCCTGGCACCTGCTCTTCGGCTTTGAAGCGTCGATGGTGACCACAACAATCTGCGCCGGCGAGGTCTTGATGCGCGACCGCAAGCTGCTGACGCTGGACGAAGCGGAAATCGCGCGGGAGGCGCTGGCGCTGGCGCCAAAGGTATGGGAAAAGTATAGTCAATACGCTAGGGATGGTTTTTAATCTTAATTTGAAATCTTAATTTTCAGTCTTGTTCATACACTTGACAGTGCATTCCTTAAGAAAGAAATTGAGGCGACAATGCTAACTTTGGCGATACTGGGCGGGACGGGCAAAGAAGGTGCCGGCTTGGCGATGCGCTGGGCGCTGCAAAACTACCGTGTGCTGATTGGCTCGCGCTCAGCCGAGCGGGCGCGCCAACGCGCCGCCGAGATGAATGCCGAGCTGGGCGAAGACTATTTGGCGGGCGCTGCCAATGCCGAGGCGGCGGCGGCGGCGGATGTTGTCATTTTGAGCGTGCCCTACAGCGCCCACAAAGCCACCCTCAAAGGCGTGCGCCCGCAGTGCCAGGGCAAAATTGTGGTCGATTTGACCGTGCCGCTGCAGCCGCCCGCGATAACATCAGTCACCTTGCCGCCCGGCAATGCCGCCGCCCTGGAAGCGCAAGCGCTGCTGGGAGCCGATGTGCGAGTTGTCGCCGCTTTTCAAAATGTCAGCGCGGTGAAATTGCGCCAGCTTGATACGCCGGTGGACTGTGATGTGCTCGTCTGCGCTGATGATGCCGCGGCGAAGGCGGCGGTTATCGAGCTGGTGGCGGCGGCGGGCATGCGCGGCATTGACGCCGGCGCGCTCAAGAATGCGGTGGCGGCGGAAGCTTTGACGCCTGTGCTGCTGCACATCAACCGCCGTTACCGTGTGCAGGGCGCGGGCATCCGCATCACGGGCTTGGATGCTTGAACATGCGTCAAGCGCCCCGGCTCCAGGCTTATGCGATTCCCAACATACCCTTGATTCAAGCGGGCGATGACATTGTCGCGTGTATCTTAAGGGCGCTGGCAGCGGCGGGCTTGACGCTGGCTGCTGCTGATGTTTTGGTAATATCGTCCAAAATTGTGTCCAAAGCCGAGGGGCGCTATACCCCCCTGGCGGCGGTGCGAGTATCAGCGCGGGCGCGGGCGCTGGCGGCGGAAACGGGAAAAGACCCGCGCCTGGTCGAGCTGATACTGGCGGAGTCGCGGCGGGTTTCCCGCAAGCGCAAAGGCGTATTGGTGACCGAGCATCGCTTGGGATTTGTCTCCGCCAATGCTGGCATCGACCAAAGCAACATCGAGCGAGGCGATGAAGCGGCGCTGCTTTTGCCCTGTGACCCCGATGCCTCTGCCCGCGATATCCGAGCGAGACTATCGCGGGAATCGGGAGTCGAAATCGCGATTGTCATCAGCGATACCCATGGGCGTCCCTTCCGCGTCGGCAATGTGGGCGTGGCGATTGGCGCTGCCGGCCTGCCGACACTCAAGGATTTGCGCGGCAATCGTGACCTTTATGGGCGTCCCTTTGAAGTGACGCAGCTGGCGTATGCCGATTTGGTGGCATCAGCCGCGCATTTGCTCTGTGGCGAAGCCGATGAAGGCTTGCCTGTCGTGCTCATCCGCGGTCTCGATCTCTGCGCCCCGGCGGGCAGCGCCGCCGATTTAATCCGCAAAGCCGAGCATGACCTCTATCGATGACATGGCGATGACATGGCGATGACCCCACGGGATACGCTCGAATTCTTGCGGGCGCGCCGCTCGCTGCGCCGCTATCGCCCCGAGCCGGTGCCCCAGCGGTATGTTGAGCAATTGCTGGAAGCGGCGACTTGGGCGCCATCCGCCCACAATCGGCAGCCCTGGCGCTTTGCCATCAGCCAGGAGACGGGCACCAAACGCCGCCTGGCGCGGGAGATGGGCGCGCTGCTGCGGCGGGATTTGACGGCGGACGGCGTCGCCAGCGCCGTTATCGAAGCTGATGTCCAGCGCTCTTACCAACGGATAAGCGGCGCGCCGCTTTTGATTGTGCTTTGCGTCAGCATGCGTGATATGGATGTATACACTGACGAAGAGCGGCGCGCTCACGAACGCACGATGGCGCAGCAGAGCGTCGCCATGGCGGGGCAGAATATGCTACTGATGGCATCGAGCTTGGGCTTGGGCGCATGCTGGGTCTGCGCACCCTTATTCTGCCAGGGCTTGGTGCGTACTGTGCTAGATTTGCCCGATGATTGGCAGCCGCAAGGCATGATCACGCTGGGCTATGCGACCGAGCAGCGGCAGCGCGGGCGCGAGCCGTGGGAAACGAGGGTCTTGTGGCGCTAGAGCTGAATATCACCGTTCTAATAGGCGGCGTTGGCGGTGCCAAGCTGGCGCGGGGATTGGCGGAAGTTGTGCCGCCGCCGCGGCTGAGCTTCATCGTCAACACTGGCGACGATTTCTGGCGCTACGGGCTCAAGATTTGCCCCGATCTTGATACGGTGATGTATACGCTGGCGGACATTGTCAACCCGGAAACCGGCTGGGGGCTCGCGGCGGACAGCAGCGCGGCGCTGGACAGCATGGCGCGGCTCTATGGCGTCGACAATTGGTTTCGCCTGGGCGATAAAGACTTGGCGACGCATCTATTGCGCACGCAACGGTTGCGAGAAGGGGAGTCGCTCTCCCAAGTCACGGCGCATTTGTCGCGGCAACTGGGCATATCCGCCCGGATTTTGCCCATGACGGACGCTGAAGTCCCCACTATACTTAACACAATAAACGAAGGGAAGTTGCCCTTTCAAGACTATTTTGTGCGCCGCCGCTGCGCGCCAATTGTACAGTCGATTATGCACAAAAATGCCGAGCGCGCCGCCATTCCGGAGCGCGCGCGCGCCGCGTTGCTGAATGCCGATGCGCTGCTAATCGCCCCGTCTAACCCGTGGCTGTCGATTGCGCCGATTTTGTCTGTGCCGGGCATGCGCGCTTTGCTGTCAAGAGTACGCGCGCCCGTCATCGCGGTTACGCCAATCATCGGCGGCGAAGCCGTCAAAGGACCGACTGCCAAGATCATGCGCGAACTGGGCTTGAGGCCTTCAGCGGCGGCGGTGGCGGAGTATTATCAGGGCATACTTGATGGCTTCGTCAACGATTCGCGCAACCCGCCAATGGAACTGCCAGGTGTACAAGTGTTGCAGTCCGATACTTTGATGCGCACGCTAGAAGACAAAATCCGCTTAGCCCAAGAGATTGTACATTGGATTGAAGGATGGCTGTCATGAGCCTGTGGGTGATAATCCCGGTAAAGCCGCTGCGCTATGCAAAAAGCCGCCTGTCGCCGGTCCTGCAGCCCGAAGAACGATTCGAGCTGGCACTGGCAATGCTGCGCCAGGTGCTGGCTGTCAGCACCGCGCTGGATAGCGTCGCCGGCGTCATGGTTGTCTCGCGGGATACCAAGGCGCTGGCGGTTGCCCGCGAATTTGGCGCAAAAACCCTGCAAGAGGGCGCTGCCTCCAACCTTAACCCGGCGCTGATGCGGGCGACGCAGGTGCTGAAAGGCTGGCGCGCTGACGCTGTGCTGATTCTGCCAGCTGACTTGCCTTTTGTCACCCGCGCAGACCTCAGCCAGCTCATCGCGCTGGCGCGGGATGACGCCATCGTCATCGCCACCGACCGCGCTGAAGATGGCACGAATGCGCTATTGCTGCGCCCGGCGGGCGCGCTGGAGTACGCCTACGGTCCCGGAAGCTATCAGCGTCATATCCAGCAGGCTGCCGCCGCCGGCTTACAAGTCATCCGCTTTGACTCGGAAAGCATGGCGCTGGATATTGATGTGCCCAGCGATTTGCTGGATTATCAAGAGATGCTGGCGGCTGGTGATTTCGGGCATTTGCCGGCGCTTTCGCTAGATATTGAGGCGGAGTGAAGACAGTTTGCCATTTGCCGCTACAATAGTTGATAATAGTGCGCAGTTAAGCCGGTCATATATTGGGGGTAGCTCATGCCAGATAGAGTAGCGCTGTATTTGCAGGATGCGCATCCGCTAGCGGATGCAATCGAATATGTAAAGTATGCCGAAGTTTGCGGCTTTGAAGCCGTCTGGCAGGCGGAAAGCCGCCTGGTGCGTGATGCGATTGTGCCGATGGCGGCTTTCGCCGCGGTGACCTCGCGCATAAAAATCGGCTCCGGCGTCATCAACAACTGGACGCGCAACGCCGCGGTTATCGCCGCGACCTTCCTCACACTGGATGACTTGGCGCAGGACCGCATCTATTGCGGCATCGGCGCCTGGTGGGATCCGTTGGCGGCGAAAGTCGGCATCCGGCGGCGCAAGAACCTGCTGGCGATGCGCGAGGTGGTGACGGTGGTGCGCCGCCTGCTCAATCGCGAGCGCGTGAGCTTTGACGGCGAATTTGTGCAGCTGGAAGATGTCGAGCTGGATGTTGTGCACGGGCGCAAAGATCCGCGCAATGTGCCCATTTATATCGGCGCGACTGGACCCAAGATGATGGCGCTGACCGGGGAAATCGCCGATGGCGCGGTCTTGAATTATCTGGTATCGCCAAAATACAACGAAATGGCGATGGCGCAGCTGAAAATTGGCGCGGCGAGAGCTGGCAAATCCATGCAAGAAATCGACCGCCCGCAGCTGGTGGTCTGCTCGGTCGATCAAGACCGCGGCAAGGCGCTGGACGCCGCCCGCAAGCTGGTGACGCAATACCTGGGGCAGCAGCCGCATATCATGAAAGCCAGCGGCGTCAGCCAAGATTTGCTTGATGAAATCAGCCAGGTTTTGACCTGGCCCGCCACCGAAGAGCAGATTCTGGAAGCGATGAAACTGGTGCCGGACGAAGTTGTGCAGATGATCACCGCTTCGGGCACGCCCGCCGAAGTCAAAGCCAAGGTGCGTGAATATGTCGCCGCTGGTGCCACCTGCCCGATTTTGTATCCCTTGGGCGAAGATGTGCGCTTGATGATTGATACCTTTGCCGATGGCTATTCGTGATAGGCGCTGGGCGCGCCCGCGCGGACGACAAGCCGGCGGCGCGCCAGCTACTGTGTGAAGGAATCGTGAAGATTCTTTGCGTCAGCGATACCGAGATGCCGCAGCTGTATAACGCTGTGAACCTGCGGCGGCAATACAGCGATATCGACTTTGTCATCAGCTGTGGTGATTTGCCGCCAGGCTATCTCGAATTCATCACCAGCATCATCGGCGCGCCGCTATTTTATGTGCGCGGCAACCACGATGAAATCTATAAAAACGAGCCGCCCGGGGGCATCGACCTGCATGGGCAGCTGGTGGAATATGGCGGCTTGACCTTGGTGGGGCTGGAAGGCTCTATCCGCTACAATCGCGGCGCAATCCAATATACGCAGCGTCAAATGCACGGCAGCGTACTCAGCTTGACGCCGCGCCTGCTCTGGCATCGCACGGCGCGGCGGCGCGGTATCGACCTGTTTGTAACGCATTCGCCCGCCCGGGATATTCACGATGGCAGCGATGTCGCTCATCGCGGTTTCGCCAGCTTTCTCAATTTTATGAAGTGGTTCAAACCGCGCTATATGCTGCATGGGCATGTACATACCTGGGACCGGCGCAAGCAGGTGCAAACACAATTTGCCTCTACCTGCGTAATAAATATCAACCCATTTACCGTCTTGGAAGTAGACCCTATCTGACCATCTGATAGCGCGCTTAGCGGAGCGAATGCCTCAAACGATGTGGAAAGCCTATTACAGCGTCAGCTCGATAGAAGAAGCGCTCGCCTTGCTGCAGCGGCATCAAAGCGCGGCGCGCATTGTCGCGGGCGGCACCGACCTTATCATCGAGATGGAGCGGGAGCTGCACCCGCGGCTGCAATATCTCGTTGATATCACCCGCGTGCCGGGCTTGGATCAAATCCGGCTGGAAGATGGCGAAATCGCCCTGGGACCGCTGGTTACGCACAATCATGTCGTCGGCAGCGACTTGATACGCCGCCGCGCCACCCCGTTGGCGCAAGCGTCTTGGGAAGTGGGTGCGCCGCAAATCCGCAACCGGGCGACGGTAGCGGGCAATTTGATTACCGCCTCGCCCGCCAATGACACCATCACGCCCTTGATTGCCCTGGATGCCGAAATCACCCTGGCATCAGCCGCTGGCGAACGCCGCTTGAAGCTGGCTGATTTTTATACCGGCTTCCGCCAGACGGCGCTGCGCTCAAACGAATTGCTGCGCTCCATCCACATCCCGGCGCTGCAGGCCTCTCAGCGCGGCATTTTCTTGAAGCTGGGGCTGCGGCGGGCGCAAGCCATATCGGTGGTGGATGCCGCCATCGTGCTCGCCTTTGATGCCGACCGCCGCGTTGAAGCGGCGCGCATCGCCCTCGGCAGCGTCGCCGCCACCATCGTGCGCGCGCCCGCCGCCGAAGCGGCGCTGCTGGGGCAGCCGCTGACGGCGGAAACGGTGGCGAATGCCGCGGCGCTGGCCGCCGATAGCGTGAACCCCATCGATGATGTGCGCGGCAGCGCCGACTATCGCCTGGAAATGGTGAAGGTCTTGGTGGCGCGGGCGCTGCGCCAGCTCGCCGCTGATACACAAGCGGATGGCTTGCCGGCTGAGCCGCCCATGCTCTGGGGAAAAAATCGCGCGCTGGTGCAAGCGGGATTGCCGCGGCAAATCACGCATCACCCGGATACCGCCATCGTCAGCCGTGTCAACGGCGTCGAAGTCCGCGCCGCGGGCGGGCAGCAGAAATCACTGCTGCATTGGCTGCGGGACGAGGTCAAATTGCCCGGGACAAAAGAAGGCTGCGCCGAAGGCGAATGCGGCGCTTGCACCGTCTTCCTGGATGATGTCGCGGTTATGGCGTGCATGGTGCATGCGCCCCGCGCTCATGGCGCTGAAATTGTTACTGTAGAAGGCTTGTCAGAGGCCGAGCGGCTGCACCCCATCCAGCAGGCTTTCATCGACGAAGCGGCGGTGCAATGCGGCTATTGCACGCCGGGCTTCTTAATGGCGGGCGCAAAATTGCTCGAAGAATTTGACCAGCCCGATAGCGAGCAGATCAAATACAGCATCAGCGGCAACCTCTGCCGCTGCACCGGCTACTACAAAATCGTCGAAGCCTTCCATAACGCTAGCAAAATAAAAGCCGCCAGCGACACGGGCTAGCCATGGACCGAACTGTGCCCAAAACCGGCAGCGAAGAAATAGCGCTGTACATGCGCACCTATTATTCGCTGCTGCGCTCCAGCGATAGCATCAAGCTGGAGACGCTGGTAGAGAGCCATCTGGCGATGCGCTCGTCATTGCACGAGCGCGGGCATAATGCGGCGCCAGACGCCTCGGCTTTGATGTACAGCGCCTTGCGGCTGCCCGCCTGCATCATCCAAACGCAGGAAGTCTTGATAGGGCAGTTGGAAGCCGGCTTCGTTCGGGCGGGCTATCGCAACATCGCGGCTTGGAAGCGGGTCTATGCCGCGGGCAGGCGGCGGCGCACCCATTTTGATGGCGAGAGCACCATGGCTGTGTACAGCGTCAGCCGCTCGGATATTGATGACCTCGTGCCGATATTAACCGCATTTCAAATTGAATGGAACAAATTGCACCTCGCTTTGCAAAATCAAGAGCTGCGCGCGCTGCTGGCGGCTTATGCGGACGATGGCGACTTGCCCGATGCCGACTTCGCGGACCTGGCGGCGGGGCTGTCGATGGCGGTGAGTGACCTGCGGCGGCTGCAATTGCTGTGGGAGCGGGATTTTCTGCGCAACCTGCAGCGTATCGCGCGCGCGCGCAAAAGCATGACATTGCGCCTTATCGCCGGCTCGCTGGCGGATTATCGGCGCGCGACCGCATCCTGGTGGGAAGAGCTGGGCGCTGAACTCGCCGATGTCGGCATCGATCCGGGCGATAGACCCGTATATTTTGTCTCCAGCAATACGCATGCGCTGGTGAATCTGCTGGCTGGCTTCGCCCGCCGTTTTGAAGAAAGCCTCGTGCAGTATATTGAAGAATTTGACGAGAAATCCCTGCTCACAGAATACGAAGACATCAAAGAAAGCTATCACAAAAGCACGGACAACTTCCTCTATTATGTGCTGCGCCGCTACCTTTCGGAGCAGGGCAGCCAGGCGAGACGCGCCCTGGCGGAAGAGGAGCATCGCCTTGGCATCCACCGCATCCCCAGCCGGCACGGCTTTGAGATGGAGACGCAGGTCATCGAATTGGGCAAGCTGGAAGCGCAATGGTTTGACGCCCGTTTGGGCCGCGCCGATGATTTGGCTCCGCTGCGCTACAGCAATGCCATCATCATCAATATCGATTATCCGCTGGGCATGGCGGCTTATGAGCTGCTGAGCCGCATCGCCCCGGGGGTCGGGCGCTTGGATGGCGTCTATGTCATGGGCAAGGCGGCGACCTTAAACGGGCGCATCGGCGATGTGATGATCCCCAATGTCGTGCACGACGAACATTCCCAGAATACCTATCTCTTCCGCAATTGCTTCACCGCCCGCCACCTGCGCAGCTATATGGAGCATGGCAATGTGCTGGACAATCAAAAAGCCGTGACCGTGCGCGGCACATTCTTGCAAAATCCCAATTATATGGGCGTATTTTATCAAGAGGGCTACACCGACATCGAAATGGAGGGCGGACCCTATCTCTCGGCGGTATACGAAGCATTCCGCCCGCAGCGGCATCCGATGGACGAAATCGTCGATTTGCACTCGGTGCGATTTGATATCGGCTTCTTGCATTACGCCTCCGACAAGCCCATGAAATCGGGGCAGAACCTGGGCAAGGGCAGCCTGAGCTATGGCGGCGTGGAGCCAACTTATGCGGCTGCGATCGCGATATTAAGGCGCATTTTCCATAATGAAACCGAAAAATTAATCGAAACAAATTATGAGGCGCTGCCAGCCTTTTAGCGCTGCCCGCCGACGAGTTGGGAAATACAGCGAGATGCAAGCGAGCCAATCCGTACTCAACAGATCTTTTAAGCGCATCGACGCCGAAGACAAGGTAACCGGCGCGGCGCTGTACCCCGGCGATATCGACATTGACGGGCAATACTGGCTGCGCGTCAAATTCAGCGAGCGCGCCCATGCCCGCGTGCTCTCGGTTGCCACCAGCGCTGCCGAAGCCTTGCCCGGCGTCATCCGCGTTTTCACCAGCCGTGATGTGCCCCTGAACGAATATGGCTTGGTTCTGCAAGACCAGCCGGTGCTTTGCGGTCCCGGCGGCGACAAGCCCGGCAGCGATATCGCCCGCTGTTATATGGATATGATCGCGACCGTTGTGGCGGAGACCGATGCCATCGCCAAACGGGCGCTGGACTTGATAGAAGTGGTCTACGAAGAGTTGCCCGCCGTTTTTGATGCTGAAGCAGCGATGGCGGCAGCGGCGCCGCAATTGCATGCCGATAGCCCGGGCAACCTGGTGGCGCGCTATCGCATCCGCAAAGGCGATATGGCGGCGGGCTGGGCGGCGGCTGATGTCATCGTCGAAGGTGAATACGAAACGACCTGGCAAGAACATGCCTACCTGCAGCCGGAAGCGGGCTTGGCCTACATTGATGAAGAAGACCGCGTTACGGTCCTGGTCGCCGGGCAGTGGACGCACGAAGACCAGGAACAAATCTGCCATGCTCTCAAGCTGCCGCCGGAGCGCGTGCGCGTCATCTACCCGGCGATTGGCGGCGCTTTTGGCGGGCGGGAAGATATGTCGGTGCAGATTATCCTGGCGCTTGCCGCCTGGGAACTGCGGCATCCCGTCAAAATCCAGTGGAATCGTGAGGAGTCCATCCTCTACCACCACAAGCGCCATCCCATCACCGTACGCGCGAAATGGGGCGCGACCGCCCAAGGCATGCTGACCGCCGCTACGGCCGAGGTCATCGGCGACGCTGGCGCGTACAATTACACCTCAAACAAAGTGCTGGGCAACGCCCACCTGACGGTCAGCGGCGCCTACGATATACCCAACATTCACATCGATACCTATGCCGTTTACACCAACAACATCCCTTCGGGCGCATTCCGTGGTTTCGGCGCGCCCCAGGCGCTCTTCGCTGCTGAGGGGCAGATGAATCGGCTGGCGGCGGCGCTGAAGATGGACCCGCTGTCGCTCCGGCTCAAGAACAGCATCCGCGATGGCAGCATCGGCGCGGTGGCGACGCCATTCCCGCCGGGAGTCAGCATGCCGCAGGTCTTTGAAGCCTGCGGGCGCGAATCCTGGTGGCGGCAGACCGACGCCGGCTGGAAGCTGCAGCCAGCGGCACAACCGCGGGACGGAACCAAAGTCCGCGGGCGCGGTTTGGCTGGCGGCTTCAAAAATATCGGATTCAGCTTCGGCTTCCCCGAGCATTGCTGGGCTGGCATCGAATTGCGCGGCAGCGCGGAAATCGAAAGAGCGATTTTGTACCACGCCGGCGCTGATGTGGGGCAGGGCGCGCATACCGCCTTGAGCCAGATGGCGGCGGAAGCGGTTGGCTTGCCCTTCGACAAGGTGGACATTGTCGCCTCGGACACCGCTACTTCCGGCTCTTCTGGCAGCGCTTCCGCCTCCCGCCTGACCTTTATGTCGGGCAAAGCCATCCGCGGCGCTGCCGAAATCGCGCTGCGCAATTGGCAGGCGGAAGAGCGCCCGGCGCGCGGCGAATTTATGTACAAGCCGCCGCCGACCACGCCCTATGACCCAGACACCGGCAAGTCAGAGCCGAACTTCGCCTATGGCTATGTGGCGGAGGCGGTTGAAGTGGAAGTGGATATTGAGACCGGGCAAGTGCGGCTCTTGGAAGTTGTCTGCGCCAACGATGTCGGCAAAATCATCAACCGCCAGCAATTGGAGGGGCAGATAGAAGGCGCGATTGTGCAGGCGCAGGGCTACGCCTTGATGGAATATCTGGTATCCCGCGAGGGCAAAATCCAAAATCCCCTGCTCTCTACCTATTTGATACCCACTTCGCTGGATGTGCCGCCGCGTGTGAAATCGGTCGTGCTGGAATATCCTGACCCGCTTGGACCCTGGGGCGCGCGCGGCATGGCGGAGATGCCATTCCTGCCGCTGGCGCCAGCAATCGCCGCCGCCATCTTTGACGCCACCGGCGTCTGGCTGGATTCGCAGCCCTTCACCGCCGAGAAGGTGGTCGCCGCCTTGCGCGCTGATGGCATCGGCATAATATGAGCCGCGCTGCTGCATCGCGCCCGCCCACAGGGCAATTGCATTAAAAGAGACATTCGCCACAACACAAATTCCAATTACTTTGTTGCACTTACATCTGTGTACAAACTATCCTGATAAATGAAGAAGCATAGAGCCATTTCAAGAAAGAACTTTGTGCCCTTTGTGTCTTTGTGGTGAATAATACTTTGATGCGATTGCCCTGCGCCCGCCCAAACCTCTGCAGCTGCAGCATAAACATGGTATGATTAGCGCATAAGCGAGGCGGATCGCTTCGGATGGAGTATCAGGGCGGGCGAGAATGAAGCAGCGGTTGGCGCTGTCATGAAGCTGGCACAAGCCTTCGCGCCAGCGCGAGGGGATGTTGTCGCCATCATCGGCGCGGGCGGGAAGACCTCGCTTTTGATTGGCTTGGGCTATGAGCTGGCGGCGGCTGGCTGGCGCGTTTTGGCGACAACCACGACCCAGCTGGCAGTGGAGCAGCTCGCGCTATTCCCCCGCGCTCTGCCCGCCAGCGCCAATGCCAAAGCCATCTCTCAAGCCCTTACGGAAGACAGTTTTGTATTTCTGCACGATGAAATCCGCCAGGGCAGGGTCGGCGGTCCCCCGCTTGATTGGACGCGCGACCTGCTGGACCGGGTGGATTCCGACATTTTGCTGGTGGAAGCGGATGACGCGGCGGGGCTGCCTTTCAAAGCGCCGCGGACGGGCGAGCCGCGCATACCGCCGGAGACTTCGCTGGTCATCGCGATGGCATCGCTGAGCGCGCTGGGCAAACCGCTTGATGCCGAGCATATCTATAACCCGGCGGCGATGATTGACCGCTTTGGATTTGCGCGAAACAGCCCGGTGAAATCGCCCTGGCTGGCGCAGGTATTAAGTGATGGCGCGCTGGGCTTGCGCGGCGTGCCAGAATCGGCGCGCGTGCTCATCTATCTCAACCAGACGCCCTTGCATGCCTATGCCCAGGGGCGCGCGCGGCTGATTGCGCGCTTGTGCTTGCAAAGCAATCGCATCTCGGCGGTGGCATTTGGTTCTGTGCGTGGCGCGGAACCCGTCAGCGAAGTGCAGCAGCCCCTGGGCGCTCTGGTTTTGGCGGGGCATCAAGGCGCAATCGCAATGGACGGCGAAGTCGCAGCCCCGCGCGGCGGCGAGGCGCAGGCGCGCAATATAAGCCGCATCGCCGAGCAGCTCTACCGCTCGCGCATAGACCATATTCGCATTGTCACTGGCGCTGGGGCGCGGCAAGTGCGGGCGGCGGTGAAGCATCTCGGCATCCGCACCGCTCACGACCGCGGCTATCGCTCCGCTGGCATCCTCTCCGCCTTGAAGACGGGCTTGCGCGCTATGCCCGCCAATATCTCCGCTTTTTTGCTGCTTTGGGGCGGGCAGGCGCTGCGGGGCAAAGCGATCCACCAGGTCATGACAGCGCATGCCCGCGCCGAAGGCGATTTTATTATCCCGCGCCTGGGGGGATTAAGCCGCTGCCCGATTTTGATTAGCCGGCCGCTTATGCAGGAAATGACCAAGATGCGGCGCGGCAGCACCTGGCTTGATATCATTGAGCGCTTCGCCGATGACATCACCCTGCTGGACCAAGAAACTGGCGAGATTGTGCCAACCCCATCCCAAGCCGGGGAAAAACGCGAGCTGCGACTCCCGTGGCAACTATAGCCTGGCGGCTATGCGTCTTCGTGCTGCTCAATCAGCTCGCGGATCATATCGCGGCTCCAGGCGCCAGTAGCGCCGAGGTCGATTGGCAGCCGCAGAGTCGCCGGGCGTTTGTCCATGTGTCCCGCCGCTTCCGCGCGCATTTCATCGAAGAATTCCATCGGCGTAACCACAATCAGCACCTGCTGCGCCTGCACCACATAATGCAGCGGCGGCGCATACATAAATCGGCTGCTATTGGCTTCGCGAATGCCGATGACACCAGCGCGAAAGCGCAGCGTCAGCGCCAACTCGCGGATGGATTTGCCTATCCAGGGCGAGTCGTCTTCCATATAAAACTCGGCAGTTTCCAAGCCGGTCATTTCGTTGTAAATCACATGCTGCAAGAAGTCGGCAATCTCTGAACGGGTGGTGGAAAGCAGCACAAATTGGGCGGCGACATGAAAGGGGCTGACTACGCGGTCCGCGCCCGAGCGCTTGAGCTTCTCTATCATGTCGTCAGTTGTCGCCGTTACCGAGACCAAAAGCGACTTGCTTATCTCGCGGGCTGATAGCACCGTCAGCAGCGCCGCCGCTTTGTCTTGCATCGAAATCATAATCGCCTGCGCGCGACTAATGCCCGCCCGGTGCAAGACCTCTTCCCTCTTGGGGTTGCCATGCACAACGCGGAAGCCGCGCCGCAGCCAGCGCTCGGTTAGCGCTTCATCATTGCTCAGCAATACGAAGGGGCGCTCGGGATTAAGAAAGCGCACCGCGCTCTGGATGATGTGGTCATCGCCGCAGATGACAAAATGCTTGGACATATCGGCGATCGCCGCTTCGCACTCCTCCAATGTATAGCGCCGGTCCAGGCTGATGGACTCGCGGTGCTGTATCAGCTTCTGTTCGGTCGCGATGCGCAGCCCATCTTTTTGCTCGGGCTGGCATGCCTGGCGCAGCCGCGGGATCATATAGCCAGGCGCTACCACCAGCAGGATCTCATCTTCCGCCAGAATGCGGCTGCTGCCCGGCGTGTATACAAAGTCTCCAGTCTCCAGCCGGATGCCGATAATCGCGGCATCGAAATACCGCTGCAGCTCCAACTTGGCAATCTGCATGCCAATCCAGGGGGAGTTGTCCTCAAGCTCCAGCTGGGTGATTTGGTGCTGCGTTTCATGGTCGAAGAGCATGCTATTAAAGAAGCCGTTGACCGCGGGGCGCAGCGTCGCGCTGTTGAGGAACTGGGCGGCGATTTCATAGGGTGCCAAGACTACATTCGCGCCCGCCTTTAGCATCTTCATTTTGATGTCTTCTTCAAATGCCGAGACTGTAACATAGAGTCGCGGATTCAAGTTCCGCGCTGTCAAGACCGTCAGCAAGCTCTCGGTATCTTGGCTCAGCAAAATCATTATTGCGCGGGCGCGCTGGATGCCCGCCGCCAGCTGCGTGGCGTTGTCGCCAGGGTCGCCATCAATCACCAGGATGCCGGCGCTGCGCAGATGCTCGGCGTATTTACTGTCTTCGGTTACAACCACCAACAGGTCAAGCAGGGTTTGATGATCCACAAAATTGCTGTGGTACATGAGGTAAAGGCGATATACCAAGCGGCGAAAGCCGGAGAATGCGCCTTGCTTCGGCGCGCCCAGGATGCGGCTTAGCAGGCGCGCAATCGGGCTGTAGGATGCCTCCAGGTGGCGCTTGCGGCGGATTTCCGCCACATTCAAAACATGGCCGATCGTTTTGTCCACCAATTCGCCGGCGCCGCAAATGATATAATGCCCATTCAGCGATTCGATTTTGCGCTTTATGCGGATTTTCCGCCGGCGGTCAACCGCTTCGGCGCTGAAAAGCATCGCAAACGACGAAGACAAGAAGAATGCCAGCGAGCCAAAACCAAAAAAGACCAAAGCCAGGGTGAAGAGCCTGCCCGTGGCGGACGAGGGCACAATATCGCCATAGCCGATTGTCGTCAGCGTGATGATGGTCAAATAGACAGATTCGAAAAGCGTCTTGCCTTCGATTGCCATATAGCCGGCGATGCCGACCGGTATGATAATCACTATCAGTATTGCCGCCGCCCGAAACTGCCGCCGCAAATCGCTCAAGGCCTACCTTCCTCAAAACCAAAAAAGCCAAACTCGCCGATGCCTCAATTATATCGGAGTAGTGGCACTTGTGATACTATCAGCGGTACAGGCGAGCAAATGCGCGCATGGCGCTGTATGCGCCAGAGCGCTCCCTGAAAAGCGGACAGGAGAAATGAGATGTACCAGCGAGAAGATTTCGTGGCGGCGGCGGACTACATTCGAGCGCGGACGGCGCTGCAGCCCGGCATCGGGCTGGTGCTGGGCTCCGGCTTGGGACCGCTGGCGGACTCCTTGGGCGGGCGCGTCGCCATCCCGGTGAGCGAAATCCCCGGCTGGCCCCAATCCACCGTGCAGGGGCACAAAGGCTCGCTTGTCATCGGCGAGTTTGAAGGGCAGATTGTCGCCGCGCAGCAGGGCAGGGCGCATTTCTACGAAGGCTATTCCATGCAGGAAGTTACCTTTCCCATCCGCGTTATGAAAGAACTCGGCATCCATACTGTGGTCTTGACCAACGCGGCTGGCGGCGTGAACCCCAGCTACACTGTCGGCGACATCATGCTGCTGGAAGACCACATCAACTTCCCCGGCATGGCGGGACAGAACCCGCTGATTGGTCCCAATGACGAAAGCATGGGGCTGCGCTTTGTTGGCATGTCGCAAACCTATGACCGCGGGTTGCGTCAGGCTGCCCTGGCAGTGGCGCGCCAGCACAATATCCCGCTGCGCAGCGGCGTCTATTTTGGCTTGTCAGGTCCATTTTTTGAGACGCCCGCCGAAATCCGCATGATTCGCGCGCTGGGTGGCGATGCTGTCGGCATGTCGACGGTGAACGAGGTCTTGGTAGCGCGGCATGCCGGCATGCGCGTGATGGCATGTTCCGGCATCACCAATGGCACGATTGACGCCGTCGACAGCGATATGGAAGTCAACCACGAAGCCGTACTGGAAGCGGGCGCGATCATCGTGCCGCGCTTGACAACTATCCTGCGAGGCACGCTCCGCGATTTACAAGCATGACCGTCCTTGTTGCGCTTATCGATCAAGTTGCTTTCGGCGTCTATTTTTTGGTCGCCGCTGGCATCTTGTTTGCGCTGCGCCGCTATTTCCTGCATGGCGAGCAATACCGCGCCTCCTATTTTGAGCTGGAACGAGACCTATCACGATACCGCCGCAGCAACGCCATCACCGCCGTCATATTCTTGTTGGAGCTGGCGCTGATAGTCGCCGGCATCCAGGCGGTGGTTGTGCCCGAACTGCTGCGCGACCGCGAGATTCAACAGCTGCTGTCCCAGGCGGGTTCCATTGAGGCGGAGTTTGTCACGCCGGTGCCGGGGCAGCCCTCTGGCGACCTGGGCATCGACCCGGTGGCTTTGCCGCGCTCGGCAAATGAACGCAGCCAAGTCCTGGCGACGCCGGTGCCAAGCCCCACGCCAGTCGGCACCATCATCCCGGCTGACCCGCCTATCGGCTGTGAGTCGGCAGAGGCGCAGCTCCTGCTGCCGGGCAATGGCATGCGCGTCTTCCAGCCGATACCGGTAACCGGCACCGTCTTCACCGATCAATTTTCTTATGCGGCAATCGAAATCAGCGGACCCAGCACCTTCGGCAATTTCCAGCGCATCGACGATCAAACGCGGGAAGTGCGCGAGCTTGCGGAATTCTCACAATTTTCGCCCGCTGGCTATCAAACGGGGGAGTATGAGTTTCGCCTGATGGTATATGACATCACCAATACGCTAAAGGCGTCCTGCCAGGTGCATATCTACATTTCGGAGCCGCTGCCGACATTGACGCCAGTGCGCTGAGGGCGGCTGCCCGAAAGCGCAGAATGCCTAATCGCGCATGGACTGCACGCGGCGGTTGACGCGCCGCCGCCATCGGCGGGAGCGGGAGCGCCATTTTGCGATGCGGTATTGCACATGCCGCCGCTGACGATTCAGCAGCGAGCTCTGCGGCTTCCTGGGGATGGGCAAGCCCCAGCGGATAATCATGCAAGCCCAAGTCAGCCCGCCGCCAAAACCCACCAACGCGATATGATCGTCATCTTGTATGCGCTTTGCTTCAATCGCTTCGCAGAGCGCGATGGGAATGGAGGCCGCCGATGTGTTGCCATATTTTTCCAGATTGCTCATGAACTTCTTGATGTCGATGCCCAATTTGCGCGCAGCCGCCTGCAAAATGCGCAGATTGGCTTGATGAGGCACGACCAGGTCAATATCGCTAACGGCAATGCCCGCCCGCGCGCTGGCTTGCTCAATGCTTTCGCTGACGACGCGGGTGGCAAAGCGGAAGACTTCGCCGCCAGCCATGGTCATCTTGTAGAGTTTGTTGCCATTCCCGCCCGCGCGTGACGCCGCCGCGTCAATGCTGCCGACGCTCGGTATCGCCAGCAGGTCGCCGCCCGCGCCATCAGAGCGCAAAACACTGGCGAGCACGCCGCCAGGCGCGGCGCTCGCCTTGAGCACAACCGCGCCCGCGCCGTCGCCAAAAAGGATGCAGGTGCTGCGGTCCTGCCAATCGAGGATGCGGCTCATCGTTTCCGCGCCGATGACCAGCGCCGAGGTGATGCTGCCGGCGCGAATGGAATCCGCCGCCATATTCAGCGCGTAGACAAAGCCCGAACAAGCGGCGCTCAAATCAAAAGCGCCGGCATCATGCGCGTTAAGCCAATCTTGCACCAGGCTGGCGGTGCTGGGGAAGATATTCTCCGCCGTCGAGGTGGCGACCACAATCAGGTCAAGCTCGGTCGGCAGAATATCCGCCACTTCCAGCGCTTGCTGAGCCGCCCGGTAGGCGAGGGTAGCGGTGGATTCGCCTTCATGCGCGATGTAACGCTGGCGGATGCCTGTGCGCGCGAAAATCCACTCATCGTCAGTTTCGACGAAAGTGGAAAGCTCGTCATTGCTCATCGCCGTTTCCGGCAGCGCCATGCCCCAGCCGACTATATGGGCGTAGCGGGCGGCTGCCGGCGCGCCATTTGCGCTATCGTTGCGTTCAAAGGTTGCCATTGTTCGGGTATTCGCCAAAAATCACCACGGCATTATGCCCGCCGAAGCCAAAAGCGTTCGACATCACATTGCGGACGGCATGGTCATAGCCGGTATTAGGCACATAATGCAAATCGCAGCTCGGGTCTGGCGCTTCCAGGTGAATCGTGGGCGGCAGGAAATTGTCCCGAATCGCCATGATAGAAAAGACGGCTTCAATTGCCGCGCCGCCACCCAGCAAATGCCCGGTCATGGATTTTGTAGAACTGACCGGTATCGAATAGACCGTTTCCCCCAATGCCTGTTTGAGCGCGTTGCTCTCCGCGGTGTCATTTAAGGGCGTACTGGTGCCATGGGCGTTGATGTAGTCGATATCCGCCGCCGCCAGCCCGGCATCGCGCAGGGCGAGGGCGACTGCTTTCGCCGCGCCTTCGCCAGTTTCCATCGGCGCGGTGATGTGGTAGGCATCCGATGTATGCCCATAACCCAGCAATTCGGCATAAATCTTGGCGCCGCGCCCCAAGGCATGCTCCAGCTCTTCCAGCACCAGGATGCCAGCGCCTTCCCCCGGCACAAAGCCATCGCGATTCAAATCAAAGGGGCGGGACGCGGTGGCGGGGTCATTGTTGCGGCTCAGCGCTTTCATATTGTTGAAGCCGGCGACGCAAAGCGGCACGATCGCCGCTTCTGACGCGCCCGCGACCATCGCCAGCGCATCGCCCCGCCGGATGATGTGCATCGCTTCGCCGATGGCATTATTGCCAGAAGCGCAGGCGGTGACGATGCAGTGATTTGGTCCCCGCAGGTTGTAGCGCATGGACACCGTTCCCGAGCAGGAATCGCTCAGGATTTTTGGTATCGCCAGCGGCTTGATGCCGCGGTGCCCGCGGGCGTCAATGCCTTGCTGCGCCTCGACAAAAGAATTGATGCCGCCAACGCCAGAGCCGATGACGCAGCCCACTTCATACATGTTGCCCGCGCTGATAGTCAAGCCGCTGTCTTCAAGCGCTTGTCGGCTCGCCTCTAAGGCAAATTGCGCTACCCGGTCCATGCGGCGCGCTTCGCGGCGGCCGAACGCCGCCTCGGGGTCAAAGTTTTTTACTTCCCCCGCCAGTTGGTTCTGCGTCAAGCTGCGGTCATAGCGGGTGATATAGCTGATGCCGTTCTTGCCCGCGGCGGTATTCGCCCAGGCTTCCGCCACCGTGTTGCCAGTTGGGCAGAGGATGCCCATGCCAGTGATGACTATTCTTTTCTTCTCCAAGGGAGCCTCCGCCTGCGTTCGGGTTCGGGCGCGAGCCTGTTCACCAATTGTAACACTCTAGCGCCCGCCGCGTCGCTTTACAGTTTGGGCATTGCCGCCTATACTCCTGCTTTAGCGTCCGCTTCAAACTCCGGTGGAGCGGCATCAGTGTTTATAGTGCGGGAAGCGCGAAGAGAACCATGATCCTGATAACTGGCGCCACCGGCTTGGTCGGTCGGCATTTGGTCGCGCGTCTGATGCGGGAGCAGCTGCCCATCCGCTGCTTCTTGCCGGCGCGGCGCGCGCGGCAGCTGCCCTGGGACAGCCGTGACGCGCATGCGCCCGAAATAGTCGAAGGCAGCGTGACCGACGAAGAAGCATTCTTCCGCGCGGTGACCGGCTGCCACGCCGTTATCCATCTCGAAAATGCGATGTGGTGGGGGCGGCGGCGCGATCTTGAAAATGTCGAGCTGGCGGGCGCGCGCGCCTTGGCGGCAGTCGCGCGGGCGGCGCGCGTCGGGCGCATCATCACCGTCAGCCAGCTGGGGGCGGCACCATCGTCAGCATTCGCGCTGCACCGCGTCAAAGGGGAAGTGGAACAAGCGCTGCGCAACAGCGGCGTCGCCTATACCATCATCCGCAGCGGCATCATCTACGCTCCAGATGACGCCTTCATCAACCATATAGCCAGCATGCTGCGCATCAATCCCCTAGCCTTTGCATTGCCCGGGCGCGGGGATGTCGTGCTGCACCCAATCTATATTGACGACCTGATAGAAGCGCTATACCGTAGCCTGGATCGCATCCGGCTGGTGGATACCACTATCGAAATTGGCGGCGGGGAATATATGTCCCTGCGAGACCTCATTCGCACCATCATGCGGGTAACGCGCATGCCGCGGCTGGTATTGCCGCTGCCACCCTATCTCCTGCGCTGGATTACCGGCCTGTATTCCCGCATTTTGCCGCGCGCGCTGATGACAAGCCAGTGGCTGGATGTGCTGGCGACCAACCGCACCGCGCCGCTGGGCAGCGTGTACAGCCATTTCGGCTTCCAGCCGCGCCGTTTTGAGGAGACGCTCTTGACTTATCTGCCCCAGCGGGCGCATTTTGCCGGGCTATTGCGCGACAGCTTCCGCCGCCGCCCCCGCCCCGATTAGGCTTCGTTGCTCATGACCAGCATAAAAATCCGCCGCCTGCTGCAGGCAGATGAACATGCGCAGGCGGTTGAATTGCAGAAGCACTATTGGGGCGCGGACGCGAGCAACCTGGTGCCGCGGCACATGCTGCATTCCATCGCGCATTTTGGCGGGCATATCCTCGGTGCCTTTGATGGGCAGACTCTCGTTGGCTTTGTGATGGGTTTCATCGGCACTGACAGCGACATCGACGACCGCGATTCCCGCCCGGCGCTGGCAAACCTGCTGATTATGTCGAAGCGAATGCTGGTTTTGCCCGAATATCGCGGGCGCAATATCGGCTATCGCCTCAAACTGGCGCAGCGGGAAATCGCCCTGAAACAAGCAATCCGCCTGGTGATTTGGACGGTCGACCCGCTGCTGGCGGCGAATGCCCATCTCAATATCCGCAAGCTCGGCGGCGTGATTCAGCGCTTCCAAGCGAATTATTTCGGCCTGCCAGAGCCCGAGAGCATAGAAGCCGACCGCGTTTTTGTCGACTGGTGGGTGAGCCAGCGCCGCGTCCAGCAGCGGGCGCGGGGCGCTGGCAGCGCGCTCTCGCTGGGGCAATACTTACATGTGGACGCGCCCATTATCAATCGAGCGCAGGCAAAAGTTGGCGGGCTGCAGCCGCGCCCGCTGAGCGCGCTGCCGGCGTCCAGCTTTGCCCTGCTGGAAATCCCGGCGGACATCCGCGCGCTTGAAGCGGCAGACCGCGGCTTGGCAGCCGCCTGGCGCTATCACATCCGCGAGGCTTTCCAGCAAGTTTTTGCCGCGGGTTATATCGTCACAGATTTCGTGACGGACGATATGGACGGGCAGCGGCGCGCATTCTATGTGCTGAGCCATCATTTTGACGAATCCATACAGAAGAATTAGAGGAGACTATGGCATTCAACGGCGAGAGAATCGCGCTCATCGGCGCGGGCGTTATGGGTGAAGCGATAATCAAGGGCTTGCTGCATCAAGAGCTGCTGAGGCCGCGGCAAATCACGGCGGCGGACCCGCGGGAAGAGCGCCTGAAAGAATTGCAGGCGCGCTATGGCATCGACATCAGCACTGATAATGTTGCCGCTACCCGCAATGCAGATATCCTGGTGCTGGCGACAAAACCGCAGGTCATGGGCAAAGTCCTGCCGGAGCTGTGTGGACATGTTGAGGACATGCCCTTGATTGTCAGCATTATCGCGGGCTTGCCGCTAGGCGCAATCGCCGAAAGCCTGCGCAACAAGCGCCTGGTGCGCTCTATGCCCAACACGCCGGCGCAGATTGGCGCGGGCATCACCGTGTGGACGGCGGGCGCAGCAGTGCAGCCCGCGCAGCGGCGGCAGGCGGAAATGCTGCTCGGCGCTTTGGGCGCGCATATCTATGTTGATGATGAGAGCTATCTCGATATGGCAACCGCTTTGAGCGGCTCGGGACCCGCTTATGTCTTCATGTTCATGGAAGCGATGATTGACGCCGGTGTGCATATGGGCTTCGCCCGGCGCGATGCCGAGGCGCTGGTAACACAGACTTTACTCGGCTCGGTGCAATATGCGCTGCAATCGGGCTTGCACCCGGCGCAGCTGCGCAACCAGGTTACCAGCCCGGGCGGGACGACCGCGGCGGCGCTGCATGAAATGGAAAAAGGCGGCTTGCGCACTGTGCTCTCCGAGGGCGTTTGGGCGGCGTATCGGCGCGCGCAAGCGCTGGGCACCAAGGTCGATCAGCGCCCCTGATATGGCGAAAGATTGCGGGAAAAATCCATTTGTGAAAATATAGACAAGTTGGCAGCCTTGCGCTAGAATAGGCGCGTGGCATCAATCTGAAGCGCTTTTATCGCCGCGCCGGCGCGCGGCGGAACCGGCAACCGAAAGAGAATGGCAAGGAGCCTGCGCATGGCTGACAATATCTACGAATCGATTCTGGAACAAATCAACGCGATTGAGCTCGGCGCGCTCGAATCGGTTGAAGTTGGCTATGTGGAAGAAGTGGGCGATGGCATCGCCCGCATTTCCGGCTTGGACAATGTGCGCTACAACGAATTGGTGCAATTCGAGAATGGCATCGCCGGTATCGCCTTCAACCTGGAGAAGGACAATGTCGGCGTCATCATCATGGGCGCTTATGACGACATCCAGGAAGGGGATTCTGTCAGCGCCTTGGGGCGCATCGCCTCGGTGCCAGTCGGCATGGGCTTGGTCGGGCGCGTTGTCAATGCGCTGGGCGAGCCTATTGACGGGCGCGGACCGGTAGATTTTGATGAATATTACAATATCGAGCGCATCGCGCCCGGTGTGATGGAACGGCGCAGCGTCGACCGCCCGGTGCAGACGGGCATCCTCGCCATCGATACCATGATTCCCATCGGGCGGGGCCAGCGTGAGCTCATCATTGGCGACCGGCAAACGGGCAAAACCGCCCTCGCGCTGGATACCATCGTCAACCAGCAGGGCGAAGATATGTATTGCATTTATGTCGCTGTTGGCAAGCGCCGCGGCGAAGTCGCGCGCATCCGCGAAACGCTTGAGCGCGAAGGCGCGATGGATTTCACCACGATAGTGGTCGCCTCGGCTTCTGACGCGGCGGCGCTGCAATACCTGGCGCCCTATGCCGGCTGCGCCATTGGCGAATGGTTTATGGAAAATGGCAAAGACGCGCTGGTCATTTATGATGACCTGTCCAAACATGCCAATGCCTATCGCCAGGTATCGCTGCTGATGCGCCGCCCGCCCGGGCGTGAGGCTTTCCCCGGCGATGTCTTTTACCTGCACAGCCGTTTGCTGGAGCGCGCCGCTCAGCTCAGCGATGAACGCGGCGGCGGCAGCTTGACGGCGCTGCCGGTGATTGAAACCTTGCTGGGCGATGTGTCCGCCTTCATTCCCACCAATGTCATTTCCATCACCGACGGGCAGATTTATCTGGAATCCGAGCTATTTAACGCTGGCTTGCGCCCGGCGCTCAATACCGGCATCAGCGTCAGCCGCGTCGGCAGCTCGGCGCAAACGCGGGCGATGAAAGATGTCGCTGGCGGCTTGAAGCTGCAAATGGCGCAATTCCGCGATTTGGCGGCATTCGCCCAATTCGGCTCCAACCTGGACAAAGCCACGCAACAGCAGCTTGACCGCGGCATGCGCCTGACCGAGCTGTTCAAGCAGGTGCAATTCAATACGCTCTCGCTGGATGAGCAGGTGGCATTGACCTATGCCGGCACCACCGGGCTGGTCGACGAAGTGCCTGTTGAGCGTATGTTGGAATGGAAAGACGGCTTCCTGCGCGCCTTCCGCACCCAATTCGCTGATGCTGGCGCTTTCATCCGCGAGAATCGCAACGAACGCGCATCAGCGGAAATCGAAGAAAAACTGGGGGCGGCAATCAAAACTTTCAACGAGGCTTGGTCCTAGTGTCGCCAGCGCAAGCCGAGAGGAGACGCTAGATGCCCACCCTTAGAGAAGTCAAAAATCGCATCCGCAGCGTGCGCAATATCGCGCAAATCACGCGCGCTTTGGAGGCGGTATCCGCCTCGCGTGTGCGGCGGGCGCAAGCGCGTGTGCTCGCCAGCCGCATCTACGCCGAAAAAGCCTGGGAAATCCTGGTGAATGTGCAGGCAGCCAGCAAAAGCCTGTCGCTGCACCCGCTGTTGACCGAGCGTGAAGCCACCAACCGCGTCATGGTGGTGGTCATCACTTCTGACCGCGGCTTGGCTGGCGCGTACAACACCAATATCCTGCGTGTGGCGCAGCGCTTCGCCACGCGCCTGGGCAAACCGGTGGACTATGTTACTGTCGGGCGCAAGGGCAGAGATTCCCTGGCGCGGGCTGGCGCCAATATCGTCGCCTCTTTCACCGATTTGCCGGCTGAACCCACCATTTCTGACATCACGCCGATATCCCGCATTGCCAAAGACGCCTACCTATCCGGCGAGGTGGACGAAGTGGTCATCGCCTATACTGATTTTATCAACATGCTGGCGCAGCGCCCGGCGGTGCTGGGCTGGCTGCCGCTGACAACGCACACGATCGCCCAGCAAGTTGCCGCTGAATATGTCAAAGATGTGGCTGTTGTGAGCGGCGGCGAGCGCAATTATGAGTACGAGCCGAGCGAGACCGCGGTTGTCGACGAAATCGTGCCGCGTTTTACCGAGCTGCAACTCTATCAAGCGCTGCTGGAAGCGCAGGCGAGTGAGCACGCCGCGCGCATGGCGGCGATGAAAAACGCCACTGACAACGCCACCCAGCTCACGGCTGATTTGACGCTGCAATACAACAAAGCGCGCCAAGCCGCTATCACGGCGGAAATCCTGGATATTGTCGGCGGCGCCAACGCCCTGCAGCAGGCAATCGAAAAAAGCGCCGATGAAATAATCGAGCTGGCGGGCTAATTCTGCTGCAAATAAGGAACTGGAGCCAGCGCAGCGGCTCAACGGGGAAACAATAAGGAGCGCAGATGATGGCAGAAATGCAAGGGACAGTTACGCAGGTGTTGGGCAATGTGGTGGATGTCGAATTCCCCGCGGGCCAACTGCCTGATATTTTTGACGCGGTCGAAGTCCCCCGCGAAGGCGAAGACAACCTGGTGCTGGAAGTGGAATTGCACCTTGGCGAAAGCGCCGTGCGCACTGTCGCCATGGATTCCACCGATGGCTTGGCGCGTGGCGCCGCCGCCTATGCGACCGGGCAGCCCATCGCCGTGCCCGTTGGCGAGCCGACATTGGGGCGCATCTTCAATGTGCTCGGGCGTCCTATTGATATGGGCGCGGAAGTCCCCGAGACTTCGGAACGCCGCCCGATTCACGCCGACGCGCCTTCCTTTGAAGACCAATCGCCAACGATTGAAGTTTTCGAAACCGGCATGAAAGTGATCGACCTGGTCGCGCCGATGACCAAAGGCGGCAAAACTGGCATCTTCGGCGGCGCTGGCGTCGGCAAAACGGTGACGATTCAAGAACTCATCAATTCAATCGCCACCCAGCATGACGGCTTGTCAGTATTCGCTGGCGTTGGCGAGCGCACGCGCGAAGGCACTGACCTCTATCACGAAATGAAAGAAGCTAATGTGCTGGACAAGCTGGCGATGGTCTTCGGGCAGATGAACGAGCCGCCGGGCGTCCGCCTGCGGGTGGGCTTGTCCGGCTTGACGATGGCGGAGTATTTCCGCGATCAAGGGCGTGATGTGCTGATTTTCATCGACAATATCTTCCGCTATTCCCTGGCTGGCGCCGAAGTATCGGCGCTTTTGGGGCGCATGCCCTCCGCCGTTGGCTATCAGCCCAATCTCAACGAAGAGATGGGCATGCTGCAAGAGCGCATCACTTCGACCCGCAGCGGCTCCATCACTTCAATGCAGGCGGTGTATGTGCCCGCCGATGATTATTCGGACCCGGCACCGGTGGCGGTCTTCACGCATTTGGACAGCACCATCGCCCTGGAGCGTTCAATTGCCGCCCGCGGGCTCTTCCCGGCGGTTGACCCGCTCGCCAGCACCAGCAACATTTTGCAGCCGGAAGTTGTTGGCGAAGAGCATTACAACACCGCCCGTGAGGCGCAGCAGGTGCTGCAACGCTACAAAGACTTGCAAGATATCATCGCCATCCTCGGGGTAGAAGAGCTTTCGGACGATGACAAGGTGCTGGTGGCGCGGGCGCGCAAAATGGAGAATTTTCTCAGCCAGCCGATGTTTGTCGCCGAGCAGTTCACGGGGCAAGCCGGGCGTTATGTGCCGATAAAAGACACTGTGCGCGGCTTCCGCATGATTTTGGACGGCGAGGTCGATAACATCCCCGAGCAGGACTTTTATATGTGCGGTCCGATCGAGGATGTGCTTGAACGATTCTCCAGCCGCCAGGCAGCTTAGGGGGCGCAAATGCCGATTCATGTCGAACTCGTGACGCAAGAGCGCAGAGTCTTTGAAGAGCCAGAAGCCGACCTGGTGCTTGTGCCCGCTGTCGAAGGGGAAATGGGCGTGCTGCCCAATCACGCGCCGGTCTTGACAACGATGTCCTTTGGCGAGCTGGTCATCCGCAAGGGCGAGGCGGAAGAAAGGTTCGCCATTTATGGCGGCGTTGTTGATGTCCGCCCCGATAAGGTAGTTGTGCTGGCGGACCTGGCGGAATCGTCCTACGCGCTTGATTTGGAAAAAGCGCAGCAAGCGCGCGAGCATGCCCGTCAAATCCTTGAATCGGGCCTGCCTGGCGCAGAAAATCGTGAAGCCGAACTGGCATTGCGGCGCGCCAGCCTGGCGGTGCGCATCAGCCAGAAAATTCGCAGCCGCGGTACCCAACTGCGCATCCTGGAAGAAGATCAAGCCGAGATCTAAGCGCCAGCCAGCGCGGTTGCCATCTATGTCATGCCGAACCCGGACGCAAAAATGTAGTCCGGGTTTTGCTTTTGGGGTAGACTATACTTAGAGTGTGAGTGAGTTCCTCAAGCTGGGTGCCTGATGCCTCTTTTCGGAAAACGACTCGGCGTCGATCTCGGCACAGTCAATGTGCTGATATACGACAGCGGGCGCATCGTGCTGCAAGAGCCGTCGCTGGTGGCGCTCTTGGCGGAAGAAGAACGGATTGTGGATTTCGGGCACCCGGCGCGTGAGATGCTGGGGCGCGTTGATGACGAAGACATTCAAGTGATGCGCCCGCTGCAAAACGGCGTCATCGCCGATTATGAAGTTACAGAAGCGATGCTGGAGTATTTCTTCGGGCGGATTGCCGGGCGCATGCGTCTGTTTCGTCCGACAGTGATGGTTTCGGTGCCCTTTGGCGCTACCAGCGTGGAAAAACGCGCGGTGCGGGAAGCCATCCTGGCGGCGGGCGCCCGCGATGTCCAGCTTATGTGGCAGCCCTTGGCATCGGCTTTGGGAGCGGGCTTGCCTGTGGGAACGCCCGCCGGCGGCATGGTCGTCAACATCGGCGGCGGCATAACCGAGGCGGCTGTGCTCACAATGAACAACATCGTGCGGGCGGAGAGCGGGCGCGTCGGCGGCTTGCGCCTGGACGACGGAATCAGCAGTTATGTGCGGCGCAAATACAATCTGACGGTGGGGCAGCCCACCGCCGAATCCATAAAAATCCAAATTGGCGCCGCTGTCGACCAGCCGCAGGAAATGTCGATGGAAATCCAGGGGCGGGATAATGTCTCGGGGCTGCCGCGCACGGTGCGCATCACCACGGGCGAAGTTGTTGAGGCGCTGGCGGAGCCGCTCACGCAGATCGCCGCCGTCGTGAAAACTGTGCTTTCCAGCACGCCGCCAGAACTCTCGTCTGACATCATCGACCGCGGCATCGTTTTGACTGGCGGCGGCGCTTTGCTGCGTGGCATCGACAGCTACCTCACGCGCGCGACCGGCGTGCCCGTCTATCAGGCGGATACCCCGCTTATCAATACTGTGGTCGGCTGTGGCAAAGCGCTGGAAGACCCCGCCATCATACGCCGGCTGGCGCAAACTACCTACTATTAACCCGCTGCCGCTGGCGCTCAATCACGCAGATAATAGGTCATGTGCTGCAAATGGGACACCGGGTCGATATATTGCACTTCCACATCAGCGCGCACATTGATGTTGATAGGCGCGTAGTTGAGTATCGCGCGGATGCCCGCTTGCACCAGTTGGTCAGCCACCGCCTGCGCTTGTGATGCCGGCACCGCCAGCATGGCGATTTTGATGTCTTCTTCCGCGATTAGCGCCGCCATCTCCTGCACCGAGCGCACCCTGTGCTCGCCGATGGCTTCGCCCAGTTTCTCCGGGCTGCTGTCAAAAATATGAGCGATGCGAAAGCCGCGGTCTTGGAAGCCGCGATAATGCGAAATCGCCGCGCCCAGGTTGCCTGCCCCCACCAGCGCCACCTTCCATTCTTGATTGACCTGTAAGACCGCTTGCAGCCGCTCAATCAAAAAGTCGATATGATAGCCTGTTCCCTGTTTGCCGAAGCCGCCGAAGTGTGAAAGGTCTTTGCGAATCTGCGCTGAGCTGATGTCCAGGCGGCTGCCCAATTCTTGCGACGAAGTCACAAGTTTGCCTTCCTGCTCCAGGCGTTTCAATGCGCGCAGATACAGCGGCAAACGCCCGATGACGATATCCGGGATGGGCGGGCTGACTTTGTCTGGCATCAACTGCTGTTCCTGTGCATCCGCTTGTGAAACAGTATACAAGGCTCATTTTAGCACTCAGTAAAGCCGCTAGCCATATCCCGCTGTGAGAAAGCTGCCCTCTGCGCATGATGGCACAGCATCAGCGCCGCTTGAAAGCGGCTGGGGGCAGTGCTAGAATTAAAATCCAGCCGCAGTTCCCCTCAAATGCGGGGGAGGAGCAGCATGTCGGAAACAAAGGACATACCTGTCAGCAACCGGCAGCTTGCGCAAGATTTGCAAATTGTGCATGACAGCATGTTGGATGGCCTCGGGCAATTGGCGGATTACTTCGGCTTCAACAAAGTGATGGGGCAGCTCTATGGCACACTGCTGCTTAGCGCGGAGCCGCTTTCCCTTGATGATATGATGGGGCGGCTGGGCATTTCAAAAGCCAGTGTGAGCACCAATATGCGGGCATTAAAGCAAATTGGCATGGTGCGCCAGGTATGGGTCCGCGGCAGCAGCGGCCGCCGCAAGTATTATCAGGCGGAGACGGACTTCTGGCAGATATTCTCCAATGTCGTCAGCGGGCGGGAAATGCGGGATGTCGACCGCGCCTTGTCCGTCATGGAAGAAAACCGGCAGCGCATATCCGGCATTATCGCCGACCTGCCGCCCGACCAGCAGATTCTCGCCCGTTTGTACCTGGACCGCATCGCCCAAATGCAGGCGCTCTTCCGCTTCGCCCAGCTGATTATCAACAGCGTACTGAGCCAGGTAAGCAGCGGCGATGTCTCCGATGTATCGGGCGTCGAGCTGCAATAGCTTCGCCCCTTGATTCTTTTCCCGCGGCGCATACAATAACGGCGGCAATCGCCCGGGGAAGTGGCGGAATTGGTATACGCGCATGACTTAGGATTATGTGTCTTTATGACATGAGGGTTCGAGTCCCTCCTTCCTCATGACAGCACAAAGCTGAGGGCGCGAGCAGCGCCTTCACTATATTGCGGGAATTCGCGTCCGCCCTCGCATATTGAGAACTGGAATAGACAGGCTCCAGAAGAGGAAGACTTTGAAACTTCAGACAGAATTCATTGAAAAGCAGCAAGCGCGCCTCACGATAGAGGTTGAGCCGGAGAAGTTCGCGGATGCCAAGCGCAAAGCCGCGCGCAAGATCTCCCGCCAAGTCAACATTCGCGGCTTTCGCAAGGGAAAAGCGCCCTACCGACTGGTAGCCCAACATGTAGGCGAAGCCGCCATCTACGAAGAAGCGCTGGAGGATTTGGGCGATACAGTCTACAAATGGGCGCTGGAAGAGACGGATGCTGAGCCATTTAGCGGCGGCACATTGGAAGACTTTTCCGAGGAGCCGGTGCCAACCTTTGTATTTACGATACCCTTGAAGCCGGAAGTCGATCTCAAGAATTACGAAGATATCCGCCTGGACTTTGAAGCGCCGACCGTTACTGAAGAAGCGCTCGACCAAGCGCTGCAGGAATTGCGCCAGGAAGCGATTAAAGTTGTCGACGATTCGGTGCCGGTTACAGCGCTGGGCAATCGCGTGCGCTTGCGGGTGGAAAGCGAATTTGTTGATGGCGAAGAGCGAGATGAGAACGAAGAAGAGGACGAAGAGGACGACGACTATGACGAGTCGGTGCCATACATCCCCAAAAAGGGCGATGTCTACATGCATAGCGAAAATTCAGTTGTCATCCTGGATCCTGACAACGAACCATTCTTAGACGGTTTTGTCGAGAATATGCTTGATGTCGAGCTGGGCAGCGATGTTGAGTTTGAATTGACCGTGCCGGATGACGGTGAGGACGACATCATCAGCAATCGCCGAGTGTATTTTCTGGTAACTGTCGAGCATATCGAAGCAATTGAAGTGCCTGAGCTGGATGACGATTTCGCGCGCGAAACATGCCGGCGGCTCGGCGAACCAGAGATGGACCTTGCTGGCTTGCGCCAAACCCTGCGGGAGAACATGCAGCGCAGCGAGCTGGACGAGGCGGAAAGCGAATACAGCTCTAAAGTCTTGGATGCAATCTGTGAATCTGCGGAAGTCAAGTACCCCGATATGATGTTGGAGCTCGAAATCGACGGAATGGTTGAAAAATTGCAAGGGAACCTCCAGCAGCAGGGCATAAAGCTGGCAGATTATATGCGCCTGACCAACACATCGCCCGAGGGGCTGCGAGAAAGTTTTCGAGAACAGGGGGCAGCCAGCCTGCACCGGATGCTGGTGAAGTATCATTTAATTGAACTGCGCGGCATCAAAGTCAGTGATGACGATGTTGACCTGTCGCTGGATTACACTATTGAAGGCTTAGGCGGCGGCAAATTGCGCGAGATGTTTAATGCGGAGACAATGCGCGAATCTATGTACTTCACCTTGCTCAACGACAAAATTAACAAGCATCTGGTCGCTATGGGCAGGGGGGAAGACGCGGATGAAGCTGTTGCCCGCTACCTAGCGCAAACTCGGCAGGATACCAAGGAGTTGAAAGCAAAGAATGAGCGCCGCAAGCAATATCAGGAAGAGGACGAACAAGCCGAACAAGCCGCGCTTGACGCTGCTGAGCAAGACAGCGGCGCTGACGCCTAAATCAAAATAGAAGGGACGAGACCGAACATGGGGCAATTTCACAATGTAATCCCGATGGTGATAGAGCAGGGCGGGCGCGGCGAACGCGCCTATGATATCTATTCCCTGCTGTTAAAAGAGCGGATTGTATTTGTCGGCTCCGGCATCAACGACCAAATCGCCAATCTCATCGTGGCGCAGCTCCTGTTTCTTGAGCGCGATGGACCGGAGCGGCGGCTGCAAATGTACATCAACTCCCCGGGCGGCGCTGTGTATTCCGGGCTCGCCATCTATGACACGATGCAGCAAATCTCGGCGCCAGTCAGCACTGTCGCTGTCGGCATTACCGCCAGCTTTGGCACGGTGCTGCTGACTGCGGGCGAGCGCGGCATGCGTTCCGCCCTGCCTAACGCGACCATACACATGCACCAGCCCCTCGGCGGCGCGCAGGGGCAGGCGTCGGATATCGTCATTCAGGCGGAAGAGATTGTGCGCTTGAAGAAAAGAATCATCGAGATATTCGAGAAGCACACGGGCAGCACCTCCGAAGAAATCGAACGCGTAACCGACCGCGATGTCTATATGACGGCGCAGGAAGCGGCTGATTTTGGCTTGATTGACCTGGTCTTGCATGCGGGAGCGCGAGAACTCGGGGAGGGCTAAGGTGGACTTCACGCCTCTGGATCACCGCTGCAATTTCTGCGGGCGCAATCATGATGAGGTCGAGCGCCTCATCGCCGGTCCCGACAGGATATTCATCTGCAACAATTGCGTCGAGCTCTGCCACAATCTTCTCGAAAATGAACGGGCGGATACTCAAGAAATTGACTTGGAGCCCAGCTTCGAGCTGAATTTTCCCCCGCGTGAGCTTATGGCGCGGCTGGATGACTATGTCATCGGGCAGCGGGACGCCAAGCGCGTGCTCAGTGTCGCCGTCTACAACCACTACAAGCGCATACAATCGGCGGAACAGGCGCTGGATATCGAACTTGACAAGAGCAATATCCTGTTGATTGGTCCCACCGGCTGCGGGAAAACCCTGCTGGCGCAGACGCTGGCGCGCATCCTTGATGTGCCTATTTGCATCACCGATGCGACCGCGCTGACAGAAGCGGGTTATGTGGGCGAAGATGTCGAGAATATCCTGCTGCGCTTGATACAGGCGGCGGATGGCAATATCGCGCGGGCGGAACGTGGCATCATTTATATCGACGAAATCGACAAAATATCCCGCATGTCCAACTCCAACCCCTCCATAACGCGGGATGTTTCGGGCGAAGGCGTGCAGCAAGCGCTGCTCAAAATCCTGGAAGGCACTTTGGCGAATGTCCCGCCGCAAGGGGGGCGGAAGCACCCACACCAGGAGTTCCTGCAGATTGACACGCGCAACATCCTCTTCATCGTTGGCGGCACCTTCTCCGGTTTGGAAGCGGTCATCCGCGCGCGCCTGGGCGCTGATAGCAGCATCGGCTTTGGCGCGCGGCAACAGCGTCAAGAGCAGGCGGAAAGCGCCCCCCTCAGCGAAATTGCCCCCGAAGACCTCATCCAACACGGCATGATACCCGAGTTGGTAGGGCGCTTGCCGGTGCTCGTAACCTTAGCCGACTTGACCGAGGACGACCTGGTGCGCATCCTGCTGGAGCCGAAGAATGCGCTCGTGCGCCAGTATCAGCACCTGCTCTCCCTTGACAATGTGGAACTGGAATTCGAGGAGGCGGCGCTGAAAGCGGCGGCGGAATTGGCGGTCAAGAGGGATACTGGCGCGCGCGGTCTGCGTTCTATCATTGAGGCTTGCCTGCTCGATATTATGTTCGAAGTGCCCAGCAGCAAGGACATTGTCAAAGTCAGCGTGAGCGAAGCCGTCATCCGCGGCGAAGAGAAACCGCGCATCTATACCAAAGACGGCGCTGTGCTCTCTTTGGGCGAAAGGGTCGAGCCCGCGGCTTGATGCTCTGCGCCGCCAACTTATTGCCGCACTGGCAGCAGCAGCGCCTCGCTGCCATCGCCGACGCGGCTGGCGAAGCTCTGCGCGTCAATTTGCGTCGCTTCTTCTCCGGGTCCGCCCCAATTGTAAGGTATCACCCAGCCGGGCTGCAGCAGCTCGGTCAGCTCCAGCGCGCTTTCCAAAGACAGCCGCCCATAACCATCAATAGGCAAGAGCAGAATGTCGGGCTTCATCACTTCCATGCCGGGGATGATGTCGCTATCGCCGACATAATAGATATCAAAAAGATCCAAAGAAATGACAAATCCCAAGCCGCCCTCTTCACGGCGGTGGCGTGGGTCGCGCCGGGAATAAGCGGGAATCGCCTTGATGCTCGCGCGGCCAATATTGACGCTCTGCCACTCGCGCAGCACCGTTGTGCCGCTTATTTTGCTTGCTACAGCGTTGTTGCCAATGATGACCGTATCCTCGCCGCGGATTTTTTCAATATCGGCGGGTGAGCAATGGTCATAATGGTCATGCCCGATGAGAATCACATCTGGCGGGCTTTCGCGTTTAACGACGCGCCAGGGCGCAATCTGGATAGTTGGCGTCCCCTCTATCGTGAAGCTGCTATGCCCCTGCCAGCGTATCCTGCCAATCAAGGCTCACCTCAATTTGTTGTATGCTGATGCGCCCGCCCGCGCGCCAGGCGGTCACCCATGAGTATAATCGGCGTCTTTGCCCTGCAAAAGCCACAGCTTGCCGCGCCCCCGCCATTTCATCTACACGAATATGGCAATCTCTTGTATGCTCTTGCCACTGGTTGGCGGCGGCTTATCCCTGGTGCGGGCGCGATGCTGGTTGATGAAGCCAAGATTTTTGTAGCCAGCGGCAAAGGCGGCGATGGCATGCTGTCCTTCCGCCGCGAAAAATATGTGCCGCGCGGGGGACCCTCCGGCGGTGATGGCGGCCGCGGCGGCGATGTCATCTTGCAGACCGACGCCAAGCTCAATACCTTGTATTTCTTCCGCAAGCGGTCGCACTTCCGCGCGCGTAATGGCGCCAGAGGCGGCTCCAGCAACAAAACGGGCGCTGATGCCGAGGCGACAATCGTGCGGGTGCCGCCCGGCACCCTCATCCGCGATGCGGAAACTGGCGGGCTCATCGCCGATTTGCTGGGTGAGAATGCGCAGGCGCTGGTCGCCAAGGGCGGCCGCGGCGGCAAAGGCAACGCCCACTTCAAATCAGCCGCCAACCAGGCACCGCGCCTGGCGGAAAAAGGCGAGCCCGGCAGCGAGCGCTGGCTTAAGCTGGAGCTCAAGCTCATCGCTGATGTGGCATTGGTAGGCTTGCCCAACGCCGGCAAGTCAACGCTGCTTTCGGTGCTCAGCAACGCCAAACCCAAGATCGCCGAATATCCCTTCACAACGCTTGAACCTAACTTGGGCACCGTCATCTACGACAATGTTGACTTGGTATTCGCCGATATCCCCGGACTTATTGAAGGGGCGCATCTGGGTGTCGGCTTGGGGCATTCCTTTTTGCGCCATATCCAGCGAACATCTATCATCTTGCACATTTTGGATGGCGCGGCGGACGACCCCATAGCGGACTATAATCAGATTCGCGCGGAATTAGCGCTCTTCGACGAACATCTTCTGCAGCGCCCGGAGATCATCGTCATCAACAAATTGGACCAGCCCGCCGCGAGAGAATATCTGCCCCTGCTTGAGGAGGGCTTTCGTGAGCGGAACCTCAGCGATATCATCGCGATTTCTGCGCTGACGCGGGAAAATGTTCAAGCGCTTGTGCAAAGGACCTTCGAGCATGCGGCAAATAGTCCCGCGCTCCAGGCGAACCCGGAGGAGAGCCCGCATATCTATGCGCTTGGCGAAGAGGAAATTCCCTTTGAGCTGGTGCAGGAAGACGGCATATTTTATATCAGCGGCGAGCGCATTGAACGGGCGGCGGCGATGACCTTTTGGGATTATGAAGAAGCGGTGGCGCGCTTCCAGCAAACTTTGCAGACGCTGGGGGTGGTGGCGGCCTTGCAGCGCGCGGGCGTGAGGCGCGGCGATACTGTTTTTGTCGGCGATTTCGAGCTGGAGTGGTCCGCATGAAGCGGGAGCGCATTGGCATCCTCGGCGGCACCTTCGACCCGCCGCAGATGGGGCATCTCATATTGGCGGAATACAGCCGCGAAACCCTGGGCATAGACCATATTCTCTTTGTGCCTGTTGGCGATCACCCCTTCAAGCAGAACCAGACGCGGCTGCCTATCGAGCGGCGGCTGGCGATGCTGCAACTGGCGATAGCCAACAACCCCGCCTTCAGCATTTCCCGCGTCGATATCGACCGCCCGGGTCCGCATTATTCCGCGGATACCGTGCGTTTGATACGCCACCAATTCCCGGAAGCGGCACTGTATTTTGTTATGGGTGGCGATAACCTGCGTGAATTGCCCACCTGGACGCGCGCGCCGGAACTGTATCGCTGCTGTCGGCTGGCGGTGATGAAGCGCGCCGATGAAGATGTCTCGCCCGATATGCACGCTGCTGCATTGCCCGGCTTGTCCGCCCAAGTGGATATCGTCGATGTGCCGATGCTGAGCCTCTGGCTCTCGTCAAGCTATGTCGTCAGCCGCTTGCGCCAAAACCTTAGCGTGCGCTATCTCGTGCCCGATGCCGTGCTGCGCTACATCGCAGAGCATAATCTCTACCGCGAAGCCTGACGATGCGCCCGCTTCTCGTTTGCATTGCGCTGCTATGCGCCCTCTTGATGGCAGCGCCGCTGCTGGCGCAAAGTGGCGAGCCCGCCCCGACATTGGTACCGCCGACGCTGGTGCCAAGCGCGGCGGGCGCCCCTCAAACGGCATTGCCGACCGAATCAGCGGTGGCGCAGATACACGCGAGCAACATTTTCAAAGTCGGGATACTCTACAACGCGCCGCCATACAGCGCATTGACTTTGCAGGGGGAAATGCGCGGCTTTGATGTCGAGCTGCTGCGCCTGCTGGCGGCGGAATGGGGCAGCGAACTTGAATTCCTGCAGGTTACGCGGCAGAACGCCGTGAACGCGCTTGTGCGTGGCGAAGTGCATGCGGTCGCGACCGCGCTCGCGCATTATCGCGATGCCTCCAGCGAAATCGAATTCACGCAGCCTTATCAAATTGGCAGCCAGGTATTGCTCGTGCGCGAAAGCAGCGACTACGCTGCGCCAAATGAACTGGCGAACCAGGCTGTCGGCTATGTGCTGGGCAGCCGCGCCGAGACAGCGCTGGAGCTATGGCGGCAGCGCGCGGGAATCACGCTGGAGCCGCGGCGCTACCTCAACCTCGACCGCGCGTTTGCCGCTTTGGTCGCGGGCGAGGTCGAAGCGATCGTGGGCGAAACGCAGGCGCTGCTGCGCGCGGTTGGCGACTATGGGGAGCTGGCGCGACTGCTCGAAGCGCCAATCCTGCAAGAGCCGCGGGCATTCGCTGTGCGCCGCCATGATTTCCCGCTGCGCCAGTTGCTCAATCGCAGCATTCAGCTGCTGGCGCAGCAGCAGAAATTGCAATTGCTGCATCGGGAGTTTTTCCCCGATGAAGCTTTCCCCGAAACGGCGGTAACGCTTTGGGATAGCATCGGCGACGAAGTCAGCCCCATGCAATTCACCGCGCAGATAGAGTATCAGCAGCAATACCGATTGTCGCGGCTTTTCAGCAGCCGCGTCTTGCGCGTCGGCGGCATCAGCCACGGGGCGGGAGCCGAATCCGCCGCCGGCGCGCGGCTGTCAGAACTGCATCTCGCCCTCGCCAGTGAAATCGCGGCGCGCTGGGGGCTGCAACTGGAGCTGGTGCCCAGCGCGGCGGCTGAGGCGGCGACCTTGCTGGCGGCAGGCGCGGCTGACCTCATGCTCGGGCTCAAGCCTGACTGGGGCTTGATTGCCAGCGGGATAGAATTCTCGTCGCCATATTTGCTGCATGGCGACCGGCTGATGACACGCAAGTCGGCGGGCATCCGCGGCTTCAGCGATTTGCGCGGGCGCATCATCGGCATTTTGATTGGGGATGACGACGCACAGGCGCGGGCGCAGGCTTGGGCGGACAGCATCAACGCTTCGGTGCGTTTCTTTCTCAGCACGGAAAGCGGCGCGGCGCTCACCCTGCTCGATTACAACAACGCCAACGCGATTTATGCTGACAGTCTGGCGCTCATCCCGCATTTGCAAGCGAACCCCGACCGCTTGCAGGTAACAACGCGCTGGTACAGCCGCGGCTATTACGCCGCCGCCATCAGCGCGAATGACCCGGACTTTAGAAGATTGCTGAATTATACTTTGCAGGAGATGAAAGCGGATGGTACGCTCTTCGCGCTGGCGGCACCATTGCTGCTGTCTGATGAGCTGCCTGCTTTTGCGATTGTGCCCGGTCCGGCAATCTTTTCCGGTATCAGCCTCGCGCGCGTCTAGGCTGGCTCTGCCCCCACAGGACAATTGTCACGCCCAGCAGCAGGATGACGCTGCCCAAAGCCTGCCAGGCGGTGGGCACTTCGCTGAAAATCAAAAAAGCCCAGCAGGCGCTCATAATCGGCATTGCCTGCATCGTCATTGTCAGCGTTGTTGGCGACATGAACTTCAATGTGAAATTAAACGCGCCAAGACCGATTATCTGCGCCAGCACCGCCAGCAGCAGCACCCACAGGTAGCCGCGCGGGTCATAGCCGATGAGGGAAATGTCTGATGCCGCGATGATGCCAAATGTCACGGCGGCACCCGCGCAATATACGAGCCAAATATACGGGATGAATGGCATACTGCCGCGGGCTTTGCGCCCAATGATGACATAGAGAGATGCCGAGCAAGCGCTAACTGCCGCCAGCAGCAAGCCCAGGCTGGTATTGCCGCCGGGGATGCTGGCGGGGGCATCGGAAGTGGCGATGGCTATCAGCGTGCCGCCAACTACCGCTACTGCAATGCCAAGCCAGACCTTGGCGCTTAGCCGCGCCTTCAAGAGCGTAACCTCAAATACCGCCACCCAAAGTGGAATCGTATTCAGCAGCGATTGATTGATGACGATGCTGATATGCTGCAAGGATGAGATCATCAATGTGACATTTATGCCTTGCAATATCCCCGCCGCCAGCGCCAAGCCCAGCGTCTTGGGCGGCAGAGCGCGCAGCTGCCGCGAGCCGCGATAGAGCATGTAAGGCGTGAAGGCGAGCATGCCCATAAGCAAGCGGCCGAAGGCAACCAACTGCGGCGGCAGCTCATAAGCGAAGGCGTAGCGCACACAGATGGGACCAAAGGACCAGGCAATGGCGGAGAGCGCCACCAGCAGCCACAATTGCGCCATGGATGGCGCGGACAGCTTAAGCCGCAGCATCTGGCTGCTTCTCGAGCTGCCGGATTTCTCCACGGCTCGCCATGATGACGCCGCAAACAATTATGAGACTGCCGATAACTTGCTGGCTCGGCGGCGCTTGTCCGAAGAGGATGTAAGCGAGGATGGCGCTGCCGATAGGCTCCAATTGCGAAAACATGCTGACGAGGGCGGCGGGGAAATGCTCCAGCAGATAATTCAAAGACGAATGCCCCAGCAGCTGCGGCACCAATCCCATCGCTAGCAGAATCAAGTAGCCTTGGGGGCGGTAGCCGAAGACGGGGGTCGCGCTGAGCGCGATGACCAGCAGCGTGCAGCACGCGGCGACGCTGTACACCATCCAAACATAGGGGATGACGGGCAGGCTGCCGCGCAGGGCGCGCCCGACAAGCATATACACCGATACCGTCAGCGCGCCCAGCCATGCCAGCGCGCCGCCCCTTAATGTGGCATCCAGCGTTGATGCGCCGCCGGGGGCGCTCTCCCCCAGCGGCGCGCCGATAAAAACGCCGCCAGCCAGCGCCACAATCAAGCCGCCTATCACCAGCCGCGACAGCCGTATGCGCAGGAAAAATACTTCCATGATGGCGACCCAGATGGGACCGGTCGATACAATCACGACGCTGACGAGCACGGTCGTAAATTGCAAAGACGACACCCAGGCGGTGAAATGAATCGCCAGGCAGGTCCCCGCCAGCGTGATGAGCGCGAGCTCTTTGCGCGACAGCGCCAGGATGTGGCGGCGGTAGCGCAAAAGCGCCAACGGCGTCAAGGCGATGGCGGCGACAAGCAGCCGCCCGCCAGCGATAAGCAGCGGCGGCATCGCTTCTTGCAGCGCGTAGAGGATGAAGATGGCGGCGGATGAGGTGGCGGCAACCGCCAGCGCGATGACAAAATAGGCTGTCATCGGCGGGGAATTGCCATTGGAATGCTTCGATAGCGTCAAGGCGCGTATCCCGAGGTAGAACTGCCGTTAATCATTGTCGCTATCACAGAATATACAAGTCGGAATACATGCGGCAATCGCGCTGGGGAGTGGCAATTTTCTTGGATATAGTTTCACGGCAAATACAACACAGATTTTCACCACAGAGATTTTTTGTTTGTTTGGCGGAGCTTTTATGTCTACGAAATTAGACACTCCCTCGGACTTTGAAATTTGGCGGCAGGCAAGTACAATTGAAGTATGTGGCGCGGAGGTTGTGGGCAGCGCCCTCGAATGTGGTATACTCACGGCTGCATACCAACAGTATCAGAATGTAAGGAGCGAGTTGAATCATGGCTTTTGAACTTCCTTCACTTCCCTATGCGGAAGATGCGCTGGAGCCGCATATTGACGCCCGGACCATGGGCATCCACCACGGCAAACACCATGCCAGCTACACCAGCAACTTAAATGCCGCAGTCGGCGGCACCGATCTCGAGGGCAAGAGTGTCGAAGAAATTATCGGCGACCTTTCGGCTGTGCCCGAGGGCATTCGCACCGCTGTGCGCAACAACGGCGGCGGCTACGCCAACCACAACCTGTTTTGGCAGGTGATGAGCCCTGATGGCGGCGGCGAGCCCAGTGGCGCGCTGGCGGAAGCTATCAACAGCGCTTTCGGCAGTTTCAGCGCTTTTCAGGCGGCATTCTCCGCGGCGGCGGCGACCCGCTTCGGCTCCGGCTGGGCATGGCTGGTGGCTGATGGCGGCACCGTCAGCGTTACCTCGACGCCCAACCAGGACAGCCCGCTGATGGAAGGCAAGACTCCGATTCTCGGCTTGGATGTCTGGGAACACGCCTACTATCTGAATTATCAGAACCGCCGTCCCGATTACATCGCCGCCTTCTTCAATGTCATCAATTGGGACAAAGTCGCCGAGTTGTACGCGGCTGCTGGCTAGCAGTCTCGACAGCAACTGTGAAAATCTGCGCGGCGAGTCTCTCTGATTCGCCGCGCTTTCATACTATTGAGAGGAATTATATCATGGTTAATGCTGAGGGATTGAGCAGGCGGGATGCAATAAAGGCGGCGCTTGCCGCGGGCGCGGCGCTCGCAAGCGGCAAGTTCAGCGCAATCGCGCAGCAGAATGCGGCGGATGCGGCAGAAGCTGCGGGCTTGTTCACATTGCCGCCATTGCCCTACCCGCAGGACGCGCTCGAACCCTATATTGATGCGCGCACTATGGGCATCCACCACGGCAAGCATCACGCGGGCTATACCAACAAGCTGAACGCGGCGCTGGAAGGCAGCGACCTGCTGGGCAAATCCATCGAAGACATACTCGCCAATCTTGATATGGTGCCGGCGGAAATCCGCACGGCGGTGCGCAATAACGGCGGCGGCTATGCCAATCACAACTTGTTCTGGCAGGTGATGAGCCCTGATGGCGGCGGTGAGCCCAGCGGCGCGCTGGCGGCTGCTATCGACAGCGCTTTTGGCAGCTTTGGCAGTTTCAAAGATGCTTTTTCCAGCGCGGCTGCCGGGGTATTTGGCTCTGGCTGGGCATGGCTGGCATTGGAGAGCGGCGCGCTTAGCGTCCGCACGACGCCGAATCAAGACAGCCCGCTGATGACCGGGGCGTCTCCCATCCTCGGCATTGATGTTTGGGAACACGCCTATTATCTGCACTATCAAAATCGGCGGGCGGACTACATCGCCGCATTCTTCGAGGTAATCAACTGGCGGCGGGTCGGCGAGCTTTACGCAGCCGCATAAAAGCCTGTCTTTCAAAATCTTCCTCAAGGGCGCTACAATGGCAGCGCCCTTTTATGTTGCAAGCAGACAGGAGCGCATGGCGATGACTGACTATCGTATTGAAGTGGATTCGCTGGGCGAGGTCAAGGTGCCGCGCGCGGCGCTGTATGCGGCGCAGACGCAGCGGGCGCTGCAGAACTTCCCCATCACTGGCATGAAGCCGCTGCCAGCTTTCGTCTGGAGCATCACGATGGTCAAGCGGGCGGCGGCTGAGGTCAACCGCGATTTGGGCTTGCTGGCACCGGCGCTGGCTGCCGCCATCATCGCGGCGGCTGACGAAGTGCTCGCGGGGCAGCATCAGCAGCATTTTGTGGTCGACCCCTTCCAAGCGGGCGCGGGCACCAGCCACAATATGAATTGCAACGAAGTGCTGGCGAACCGCGCCAACCAAATTCTCGGCTATGCCATCGAGGCGGGCGAGAAGCCGGTGCATGCCAACGATCATGTCAACATGGCGCAATCGACCAACGACACCATCCCCACGGCGATACGGCTGGGCGCGCTTTGGCGCTTGGACGAGCTGCTGGCGGTATTGCGGCGTTTTGTCGAAGTTACGCGCGGCAAAGCCGCTGAGTGGGACGATGTTGTCAAAACGGGGCGTACGCACCTGCAAGATGCGGTGCCGCTGCGGCTGGGGCAGGAAGTTGGCGCTTGGGCGACGGCAATTGAGCGGCAGATCGAAAAAGTTGAGTTTGCGGCGGCGGGGCTGCGGCGGCTGGGCATCGGCGGCACGGCTGCTGGCACCGGCTTAAACGCGCATCCCGAATATCACGGGCGCATGGTGGCGACGCTATCAGCGCTGACGGGCTTCGCGCTCAGCGAAAGTGATGATTTATTCGAGTCGATGCAATCGATGCAAGACGCGGTCTTTTTCTCGGCGGCGCTGCGCAACCTGGCGATGGACTTCACGCGCATCGCCAACGACCTGCGCCTGCTCAGCGCGGGACCAACCACTGGCATCGCCGAGCTGACCTGCCCGACAGTGCAGCCCGGCTCTTCCATCATGCCGGGCAAGGTCAATCCCGTGCTGGCGGAGATGTTGAATCAGGCGATGTACCATGTCATCGGCAACGACACTACCGTCAACCTTTGCGGCGCTGCCGGGCAGTTCGAGCTGAATGTGATGATGCCAGTGCTGGCGCACAATCTCAACGAGGCGCTGCAGGTGATGATTGGCGCGGTGGGCGCATTCACCGAGAAGCTGATGGCGGGGCTGGAAGTTAATCGCGAGCGCGCCGCGAGCTGGCTGGCGCGCAATCCGATTTTGGTGACGGCGCTCAACCCGATAATTGGCTACAACAATGGGGCGAAGGTGGCGAAGCTGGCGCTGGCGCAGGGCAAGAGCGTGCGCGAGGTTGTGCTGGAGCTGGGGCTGATGGAGGCGGCGGCGCTGGACGCGGCGCTGGATGCGCGGGCGATGACGGAGGGGGGAGTGCGGGGGTGAGGGGGGCTCGAACGAGATTTGTCGCTTAAGACAAACCTGTTAGAATTATGCAACGGGCAAATGCAGAAGAGATGTTGGATGATCACCAAGACGCAGTTGCTAAAGTACAAAGAGCATGACGTTGATGCGATTTATGAGCATCTGCGGACTTGCGCTTCCTCTCTTGAAGTTAGATTCATTTTAGAGAACCTCGGTCGATTGCCTGCCGATTTCAGCGGCGACGTTTTTATTCCTTACCTAAGCGATTCCAGCCGCCACACTCGATTTTGGGCAGTAAAAAATCTTGGAAAACTGGAAGATGCTCGCTACATGCACGTACTAAGCAAGGTCGCGACGGCTGATGACAGTTCCACTGTTCGCCGCGAGGCTGTCTCTGCGATTGGACGAATGAGAAACAAAGGCGCTATTCCGACTTTGGTGAAGTTCTTGCGTGACGATGATCCGACGGTGGTACTGCAAGCCATCCGGGCGCTCTTGGTATTTAAGTCGCATAAAAGGGTAAAAGAATGCTTGCTTGGCTTGCGCGATCACCCAAATGAGCAAATCCAATATGTGCTCGACATGGAGTTTGAGGCCAAGCCGGACATTTCGGATTATGGTATGCACCACCAGTCGCCAGACTATATGAAAAATGTTGTTGTCGAAGGCGATACGCGCAAGGTGATGAGCTTGCTGCCCGATGGGTGTGTTCACTTGACTTTCACCTCACCTCCATATTACAACGCCCGTGATTACTCTATCTACAAAAGCTATCAACAGTACTTGGATTTTCTTGGTGAGGTCTTTGCTGCTGTACACCGCATCACAAAAGAAGGCAGATTTTTACTCATCAATACTTCGCCCGTTATCGTATCTCGATTCAGCCGCAAGCATTCCAGTCGGCGCTACCCAATTCCCTTTGACTTGCATAACATCGTCTGCGACTTGGGCTGGGATTTTATCGACGACATCGTTTGGGCAAAGCCCGAAGCGTCGGTCAAGAATCGCAACGGCGGTTTTCAGCAGCATCGCAAGCCGCTGGGATACAAGCCCAACACCACTACAGAATATGTGATGGTTTATCGCAAGAAGTCGTCAAGACTGATCGACTGGAATATGAAGCAATACCCTTATTCGACAATACAGGAAAGCAAAGTCGAAGGAAATTACGAGACAACGAATTTGTGGCAAATTGATCCTGTGAGTGACAAAGTGCATAGTGCAGTTTTCCCTAACGAATTGTGCGATAGAGTAGTCAGGTTCTATTCGTTTTTGGGGGATTTGATATTTGATCCATTCGCTGGCAGCGGTACTTTTGGCGTTTCAGCAAAAAAATTCGGACGATATTTCTTTTTGACAGAGCAAGAACAGCAGTATGTGGAACGAATGAAACACACGATTTCAAGTAGCATATTTGATACTGATTTTTCGACTAAGTTTGTCGACATCCCTCAATTTGAAGAGATAGTCCGAGAGAGGGACAATGGCACTTTCAACTGAAGCTAAAATGAATATTTTGCGTATGATCCTGAAAGGTGAGCACTATAGAAAAGCAGTCATTGATCAGATCGCTGAAGATTTTCTCCATTTCACTATTCAATTTTTCAAAGATATTACTACTGCGAAAATAGAGGGAAAGAAAATCAGCAAAGATTGGTACAAGCGTTATTTCTTGACCGGAAAATTTCCAAAGAGCGAAACAGCAATCTATGCTGGACTTAACAACAAGACAATACATAACATCTACGGCAGAACAACCAGAGAAGTTGTGTTTGAAGTGTCTTCACAAAACTATGGCGACTTACTGGAAAAGATCAATGCCTTAATATCTGACGATGATGATTCACTCGAGATTCAAATGGCGATTAAATATAACAATGTCTCTGCAACCCTATCCTTAAGTGAAACGATGATTGTGGTCAATACATTAGGAGTAAAACGTTCTGAAATCCGCGGCGGTGCTTGGAGCGGGCTCGGCAAAAGACTCGAACTTCCGCTTATGCTCGCGCTGGCAAAGCTCTACCAAGTCCCAGCAAGGCATTACGCTGGCAAAGGCTTGACGGGCGAAAACCGAGAAGTTGATTTTCACTTCTTGAACCGGGCAGGCGACCAGTTCTTTTGCGAAGTCAAACTCATGGGCAAGGGAAACCCTGAAAGCGCCGACGCGATAATTGCCAGAGATACGGACATCTTTATTGCCGATACTTTGTCTAATTTGAATAAGCAACAACTTACTCAACGCGGCTGTAAGTGGATTGAGCTGCGAGAAAGTAATGGATACCGCAGGATCTATGAGGTGTTTTCACAACTTGATATTCCTTGCGACGATTTCACTGGCGACTTAAATTCAGCCCTAGACAAAATCATCCCGCAAGTATTTTAGGAAATCACCACACTCTCCCCCCTCCTAACCCCAATAAACCCCACAATTTGCCCTCCCGCACCCTGCGCTCTATAATCCCAATCAACAGCACCCATCACCCGTCCCCAAGCCCATTACGGAGGCGCGTATTGACACCTTCCCCACCTCGTATACCCCCTATCAGAAAAAGAGGAAATCTCATGAAGAAAATGCTGCTTCTCACTCTCATCACCTTGCTGGCGCTGCCCTTCGGCGCGCTGGCGCAGGACATGCCCCACGCTGGCGTCGAAATTGTCGCCACTTACATGCAGTCGGGCACATACGATGTCGGCGCGGAAAATATCGAAGCCGACTTTGAAGCCGCTACCGGCATTGAGCTGGAGCTTGTCGCCTCCCCCTGGGCGGTGCTGAACCAAAACCACATCACCGACTTGACCACAGGCACCGGCGAATTTGATGTCATGTCCGGCGAATTTTGGATCGCCAGCGTCTACGACAAGATGCTGCCGCTGGATGAACTGGTCGAGCGCGATAACTTCGGCGGCGACTACATCCCCACCATTTGGCAGCCTGGTCCCTCCGGCTATTTTGATGGGCATCGCATCGGCATCCCCTACAGCGCCGACGCCTATGGCATCGTCTATCGCACCGACATCTTCGAAGAAGCCGGCTTGACGGCGGATTGGGAAACCTGGGACGACTACCTCGCCACCATGGACAAGCTCGCCATGCACCTCGAAGGCAGCGATGTCGCGCCGAGCGTCTTCGCCTGGGGCGCGGCGGAGCAGACGCCGTCCATTTTCCTCGGCATGTACGATGGCTATCTGGTTGATGCCGACGGCAATTACGCGCTGGAAGAAGAGAGCGCCCTTGCCGCTTTGCAGCAGATGGTGAGCCTGCTGGACTACAACCCCGAAGGCGCGGCTGGCTTGAGCATTGACGAAGCCAATTCTGTATTCTTGACCGGCAACGCCGCCACAATGATTTGCTGGGTCAGCTTTGTGCGCGCGGCGGCGCAGAACCCGGACGCCTCGCTGGTAGTGGACAATTGGGCGGTAGCGCCCTTCCCCGGTCCTGGCTTCCCCTTCCTCTCGGCGTGGAACCTCTTCATCTCCGAATACAGTGAGAATCCCGAAGCCGCTTGGGAGTGGGTGAAGTATTACATCAATGGCGAGCAGGCGACACAGCGCTTCGTCGAGCTTGGCGTGGGTTCGCCCTACCTCAGCACCTATGAAGACCCGGACTTGGTAGACGCCTACAGCCACGATTTCCCCGGCATGGTGCATAATTTGAGCCGGGCGCAATCCGTTCCTTGGGTCTTCGAAGCCTTCGAGATCTTCTTCCGCAATACAAGCGAGTTGGTCATTGGCTCTATCAGCGCGGAAGAAGCGCTGGCGAATACCCTGGCGAGCTGGGCGGAAGTAACTGTGCCGCCAGCGCTGGTGCAATCAGCCGCGGCGCAAGGGCAGCAGCAGGATATGTAACCGGCGCTTGAGCCGCCATAGCTGTATTTCGCTGAGCGCTGATGACGATAAAGAAGCGGGCTACCTGGCACAAGCGCCATGATTTGCCTTGGCTGCTGGTGTTTGTGCTGCCCGCTTTTCTTATTGTTGTCGCCGTACAGTTTTACCCGCTGGCATATTCGGCGCTGCTATCGGTACAAGAGTGGTCGCTGACAGAATCGCAAGCGCCGCAGGGTTTCGTCGGCTGGGACAATTTCGCGCGTGAACTGGGCGATTCGACCTTTCAGCGTTCGGTGCGCAACAGCATTGTCATCACTGGCGGGGCGGTCATCCTGGAGATGTTCCTGGGTGTCTGCCTCGCATATTTGACCATGGGCTCAAGCTGGCGCATGCGGGCGGTACGCACTTTGCTGATTTTGCCCATGGTCATCGCGCCCGTTGCCGCCGGGACCTTGTGGCGCATTCTGCTCAACTCCCGCGCCGGGCTGGTCAACCACCTTTTGGGCTTCATCGGCATCAAAGGTCCGGAGTGGCTGGCTTCGCCGGATTGGGCGGTTGTCGCCGTCATCCTGTTGGATACTTGGCAATGGACGCCCTTTGTGTTGCTGGTCGCCGGTGCCGCCATCGCCAGCATCCCGGAAGATCTGCTTGAAGTCGCGGCTATTGATGGCGCATCGCGCTGGCAGGTCTTCCTGTATGTTGAACTGCCGCTGCTGATGCCGCTGCTGCTGCTGACGCTGGTATTCCGCACGCTTGAGTCGCTGCTTTCGCTGGATTCCATCTATTCGCTCACCTTCGGCGGACCCGGTTTCAGCACCTATACCATGACCTTCTACATCTATACGCAGGGCTTGCGCAATTTCAATTTTGGCGCGGCCGCCGCCTCTTCCTGGATGTTTATGGTCTTCGCCAGCATTTGCATTTGGCTCGTATTTTGGTTCCAACGCCGTGAGCGCTAGCAGCTTCTGCCGCGAGTGATGTATGCGCAATAAGACTTCCGCAAAAATTTTCCTTCTCAAACTCCTGCACGGGCTGATTCTGTCTGTGGCTTGCCTGGTTGTTTTGATTCCGCTGATATATTTGATAATCAACAGCGTCAAGCTGCCGCGAGAATTCTTGACCGTGCCGCCCACAATCTTGCCCAGCGAGGTGACTTTTCAGCATTATCAAGAGTTGATTGATGACGCCAAAACCATCCGCTATTTCCGCAACAGCCTGACGGTGAGTTTTTGGACAACAGCGATCACCATCGTTTCGGGCACTTTGGCTGCGTATGGCTTGGCGCGTATGAAGCTGGCGGCGAGACTTCTGGCGGGCATCACCTTCATTTTCCTTTTCATCCGCTTTTATCCGCGCGTTACCACCGTGATTCCCTTCTTCCTCGTCATGCGCCAGTTGGATTTGCTGGATACCGTGTGGGCGATCATCATCGGGCATCTTGGCATCACCATTCCTTTTGTTACCTGGCTGATGCTGGTGGTATTCCAAGACCTGCCACAAGAAATTGAAGAAGCGGCTATTGTCGATGGTTCCAGTGTCTGGCAGCGCTTTTGGCGGGTGGTCTTGCCCATCGTCATGCCCAGCGTCTCGGCAGCAGCCATATTAACCGCCTTCTTGTCTTGGAACGAATTCCTCATCGCTTCAAGCGTAGCCCGGCGCAAAGCCAGCGTCTTGTCCATCGCTGTCGCCAGCTTTGTCAGCGACAAAGGCATTCAATGGGGACCGATGGCTGCCATGAGCGTGGTGATGATACTGCCTATGATAATTTTCGCGCTCTTCGCCCAGAAATATCTGATACGCGGCATCACCTTCGGCGCAGTCAAAGGCTGACGCGGCGGATTTCTCCGCGCTCCATCTCGCCTCATTCACTTACTACCACGGCTCTTTTGGCTTGGACTCCTGCGCTGATTCGCCATTGCCAAAGTTCATCAAATTGAGAAAACTAAAGCGCAAGCCAGCAAACTGCTACAGGAGAGAGATTTTGGATCGAGAACAAGCCTACAACATCGTCTGCGAATTCGTGCAATCCCGCTCCCTGCGCAAGCACATGCTCGCCGTCGAATTCGCCATGCGCGCCTACGCCGAGCATTACGGCGAAGACGCGGATTCCTGGGGACTTGTCGGCTTGCTGCACGACTTTGACTGGGAAATCCACCCCTCGCTTGAGCAGCACCCCATGCACGGCGCGCCCATCCTGCGCGAGCGCGGGCTGGACGAAGAAGACATCCGCACCATCCTCAGCCACGGTCCCCTCGCCGCCGATGACCGCATTACCCTGCGTGACAAGGCGCTCTATGCCGTGGACGAGCTGACCGGCTTGATTACCGCTGTCGCTCTCGTGCGCCCCAGCAAGGACATCCGCGATGTCAAAGCGCGCAGCATCCGCAAAAAATGGAAGGACAAAGCCTTTGCCGCCGGGGTCAACCGCCAGGATGTCATTGACGGCTGCGCCGCGCTGGGCGTTGATGTCTGGCAATTTCATGTGCCGCTGGTCTTGAAGGCGATGCAAGAGCACGCCGCCGAGCTCGGGCTCGACGGCGTGAAGGCGGGCGCTTAGCCCCTAATAGCGTACTTGCACCGGCGTACCCTTAGCCGCGAAGTTCCAGAACCATTGGGCGTCTGCATTTGTGAGGTTGACGCAGCCGTGGCTCATCGGCGTGCCGAAATTGTTATGCCACCAGGTACCATGGATTGCGTAATCGCCTACAAAATACATCGCCCACTCGACATTGTCCAAGCTGTAGCCGGGACCGCTCATCGTCTGTGAGCGCAGCTTGAGATAGATCTCGTAATCGCCCAGCACGGTCGGCGTCACTTTTTTGCCGCTGGACATCAGCGCGCGCTTCATCAATACGCCATTTTCATAGGCATAAATCGACTGCCGGTTGAGCTCGATAACGATCTCTCTGCCCACGCCAACCCGCGGTCCCGGATGATGGTTGGTCGTATAAAACAGCTTGAAATTGGAATCGTCCGGCAGATAGCTCAACAGCTCTTGGAAGCTGGGAACCTGCAGCACTTGCCCGGGGTGCAGGACATAAGGCGCGCTGATTTGGTTGAATTTTGCGAGCACGGTCCAGTCGATGTTGAGCTGCACGCCTAGCTCTGTAAGCGAATCGCCCCGGCGCACGATATACTGGCCGCGCGCATGGCCCGCACCGGTGTGCTGGGATGGCGGCGCAGCATGGGCTTGGGCGGCGGGCGCTTGCACCGCTGCGGGCGGTGCCGCTTCCGCTGCCGGCGGCGCTTCTGCCGCTGCTGGCTGGGCGACTGGCGCTGGCTCTGGCTGCGCGCTGCTGATGCGCAAAACATTGCCAGAATGGATGAAACGCGGGTCTTCGATGCCATTTACTTGCATCAAAATATCCACGGGAATGCCATAATTGCGGGCGATGCTAAACAAAGTTTCGCCCCGCCGCACGATATGCGTTTTGCCCGAGACCGTGGACACTGGCGCGGAGGCAGCCGCTGCTGGCGAGGGCGCTGCTGCCGCTGGCGGCACCGCTGATGAAGCGGGCAGCTGCAGCTCTTGCCAAGAGTAGAGCAGGTTGATGTTGCTAATCCCGTTGAGCGCGACAAGCTCGCTAAGCGCCACACCATAACGCTGGGCGATTTTCGCCAGGGTTTCGCCCGGCGAAACGATATGTACAACGCCGCTTAGCTGCTGCGCTTGCGCGCCAACTGCAAGAAACAACACAAGTACAGTGATTAGAATCTGGCATCGTTTTCGCATAATCCGCCCCCGCTGCCTCAATAATGTGCCGCCACAATATCACAGCGTTTATGCGCCATTCAAACGCGCCATTTTTAATTGCAAGGGACAAAATTGGGCTGTAAAATTGCCAGTAACTTGGCTGAAACCTAGGCAGGGCTTGACTTTGCGGGGGCGGCGGCGAATGCGCTGCTCCATTGCCGACAGTGAAACGGCGGTGAATAGCGTATAGCGAGCGTTGCCTGATCGTGTGGCAAGCGTGTGGAGAATCCGCTACACTTCTTGGCATCGGAGTGTTGCCCGGAAGCATGGAGGACGCATAATGTCCCTAGCAAGCGAGAAACTGAGAATTGTATGCGCGGCTTCTTTATGCGCTTTGGCGCTGATGCTCGGCGCAGTAACTCCCGCGCTGGGGCAGGCTGCCAGCAGAATCTTGCTGCCCGGTGGCGCGCTCTCGGATACAATGACCGCGGAAAAGCCCGCGGCAACATTTGCATTTGACGCCGGCGCCAACTCGCTGGCGAGCCTTTTCCTCAATACTGCGCGAGGCGCCGCCTTGAGCATGCTGGTCAGCGATATCAATGGCGAGCTGCTCGCGCAGGCTTCCGCGAGCGGCGAGCCCGCTGCGGCTGCGCTGGACAATGTGCCGCTTGTGGCTGGCGGACGGTATTTTGTTTTTGTTTCCTATGCGCCGGGCGCGCCCGCGCAAGATACAAGTTTTGATATTTCCCTAAGGCTGGAGACCAGCATAGCGGCTGCCCCCGCCGAAGCATCAACCGAAGAACTGCCCGACCTTGTGATGCTGGTTGGCGGCATTGAAGTCGAGCTGAGTTGGCTGGGCGCGGCGGATTTGAACCTGGAAGTGCGCGACCCCTCCGGGCAGAACCTGCACTGGAATTCCCGCGCAACCGACAATGGCGGCAGCTTCGGCTTTGATGCCAATGGCTTGTGCCAGGTGTTGGAAGACAGCCCGGCAGAAACCGCCTCCTGGCAGCCGGGATTTTTGCCGACAGGCAGCTATGAAATCATCGTCTATTACGAAGGCGCATGCGACGGCTTGACAGGCTCTGTGGCATTTGCCGTTGATGTGACAGTGAATGGGCAGCCAAGCGGACGCATCGAAAATACGCTGACGCCCGTTGGGCAAACGGGGCAAAATGTCTATGTGGCGCGCTTTGAAGTGGGCGCGGATGGCGGCGCCACCGTCAGCGCGGGCGGCGCGTACCCCGCCAGCAGCTTGACGGAATTGCCTGATGGCTTCCAACCGGGTGCGAGCGCAGCCACGCCGATCCTGCAAGAATTGCCGATTGTCAATACAATCAGCAACGCGCAGCCATTCCACGCCTATACCTTCAGCGCCAATGCGGACGACATCATTTCGGTAGAAATGCAGACGACCGCCGACAACCTCGACACGCTTTTGCAGATTTTGGACCCAGCCGGGAACATCGTCTATTTCAACGATGACGCCGGCGATGGCTCCACCAACTCTTCTATCAGCAATGCCCGTTTGTACAGCAGCGGCACCTATACATTAATCGCCACCCGCTATGGCAAGGAACTTGGCGGCACCGAGGGACAATTCCAGCTGAGTTTGACGGGCTCGACCAATGGGGCGGCGCTGCAGCTGGGGGATTTGCCGCAGGGGGATATCGAAGTGCTTTTGTACTGGAGCACGAGCGCCGACCTGCAGCTTGTTGTGCGCGACCCATCGGGCGAATCCATCTACGACGACAATCCAGTATCTGTCAGCGGCGGCATTTTGCAGTCTGTCGGCAATGCCAATTGCGTGCCGGCGACAAGCGCGGTGCCGCTTTCTTATGTGTATTTCCCCAGCGGCAGCTTGCGCCCGGGCACTTATGAAGTGGATGTTTGGTATCAGAATACCTGCGCCGATTTCCCGCTGCCGGTGGACTTCACCCTGTTGATTGAGGTCGGCGGGCAGCAAGTGATGCAGACGCGACAATTCCCGCAGCCGGGACAGCATTATGTCACGAGCTTCACTGTGCAGCCGGGCGGCAGCGCGCTCGCGGGCGAGGCTGGCTATCTGGATGCTGGTAGCGGCACCTTGGACTATACGGACGCCCTGGCAGGCGCGCCGCCGATTACGAGCGGCTTGCCCGTAAATGGCATCATCTCTGGCGCTAACACCTTTGATATCTACAGCTTCCAGGGCAATGCCGGGGAGACTGTGACCATTCAAATGACCGCCGCCACCCCAACATTGGACACCAATGTCTATCTGATAAGCCCCAGCGGGCAGGAAATCGCCGCCAACGATGACGGCAATCCGCTTGATTTGGCGGCTGAAGCCCGCAAGACGGACTCGGTGATAAACAGCGTCATCTTGCCGTCCAGCGGCGCGTATGCCATCATCGCCACGCGCTATGGCAATCAATATGGCGGTACGCTTGGGGTTTACGAATTGATGCTGCAGCAGAATTAGCCGCCTCCGATACATGCCGCGAAATCTATCTGCCTGCCTGATGCTTGCCGCGAGCCCTCTCAACTATACAAACTATGCAAAGTTGATGGGCTTTGGTATCATCGGCAGGTATTCTTGATAACTGCCCGGTGAAAGTGATCTCTATGAATCGTATACTGCTTATAGTGTTTGTGGCTTGCGCCCTGCCGCTGCTGTCGGCTTGCGCTGGCGAGATTAACTTGCTGGACGAGACCAAGCTCAGCGACAGCAGCTTGTTGACAGGGGAGCCCTGTGAAGCGCCCTGCTGGAATGGCATTGTGCCGGGGGAAACCCGCTTCCGCGATGCCAAGCTGATCATCGAGAGTGATGAGCGCTTGACGATTACCGATGAGCCCGAAGCCCAGGACGATAACCCCGGGCGCACCTTTGACTTCGCCGAAGGCGAACATCCCACCTGCTGCCAGTTGTTCAGCCGCGATGGCGAGACCGTAACCTCGTTCATGCTGCAAATGGCACCGGAGATTCTGTACGGTGATGTGTATGACCGCTTGGGCGAGCCAGAGTATGTCAGCGCGCAGCAGGTTAGCGAAGAGCAGGGTTATGCCGCCTTGCTGTACACCGATATCCCGATTGTGCTCTATGCGCATGTCGCGAACCCGGGGACAGGCGAAGTTTCTGTGTATAACGAAGTCATCGGCGCGATGTATATGGGTGCCAGCGAGATGGAACAGGTTATGGTCTGCGCGAGCCTGCACAGCTGGCGCGGCTTCCAGCCGTTTTCGTCTTATGCCGATGAAGAAACCGATTTTATCGGCGAAGGCGTTGGCGATGAAGACATCTGCCCGACCAGTTAGGTAATGCCACTGCGGGCGCAAGCAATCCATAGAGTAGAGCGGGGTCACTATGCAAGCAGAGACAAAAGCGCTGATGATAGGCGCGGAAGTGCAAGGTACAGTTAAACAGGTAACTATGTTTGGCGCGCTGATTGACATCGGCACTGGCTGCGATGCCCTCTTGCACCGCTCTCAGCGCCTGCCGGGGCAAGAGCGCCCGTTGTACGAAGCGATAAAGCCAGGCGACGAAATCCGCGCCTTTGTCTTCAAAACCAAGCCCACTGGTCATGTCGCCTTGACATTGGAAAAACCGCCTACTGTGCCCTGGTCCTCCATCAAGCTGGGCAATACCTACACGGGCGAGGTAGTGCGCATAGTCGATTATGGCGTCTTTGTCGATTTTGGTGCCGAGCGCACGGGAATGGTGCATATCTCGGAAATGGCGGATGACTTCGTAAAGTCGCCCAAAGATGTGGCATCAGTCGGGCAGTCGGTGGTGGTGCGCGTCATCAAGAAAAGCGGGCGCTCGCGCAAGCAGGTCGATTTGTCAATGAAGAATACGGTGCAAGAGCCCGAAATCTTTGACGAGCAAGAGGAAGAAGAAGTGCCAACAGCCTTCGCTTACGCCATGCGCCGGGCGATGCAGGGGGCTGATGGCGACAGGGCGAGCGAACAAGCGAAGAAGGCAAAACACGCCCGCCACCGCCAGGAGCAGGAAGATATCTTGTCGCGTACTTTGCGCGGCTCTTAGCGCCGCCAACCTAGGCGCTGAACTCGCGGTACATTCGGTAAGAGATCAACAGAAACAGCAGCGTGAAGTTCGCTTCGTGACTGAGGCACCAGGGGCAGAGCGCTTGCAGCAGCACCGCCTGCACATAGACCAGCCACATCGAAAACAGCCAGGCGAACAAGGCGATGCCAAATACAATCAAGCCGGCATTTTGGCGGAAGAAGGCGCTGCGCCTTTCCAGCAGCGTCAGCAGCCCGATGGCGGCGTAGACAGCGAAGCCCAAGTAGGCGATGGGGATGTTGCCCAACTCTGAATATTGGCTGTTGAGCACGACATTGCAGTTGAAGGGTCCATCCACACAGACTGCCGCCGCTTGCGTCAGCTTGAGGTAGCTCAAGTAACCGCTGACGCCAAGCCCAAAGACCACCAGCAGCAATTGCGCAGTTCTGATATTTACGCGCGCCCGCGGCTTTGGCGGCGCGGATGCGCTTGCGGAATCGCTCATATCACACCTATTCCTAAGCGTCAAAAGGCTTAAGCAGCAGCACGGATACCTCAGAACCGGCGGGCAGACCGCTCAGCCCCTCGGGAATAATCGCCAAGCCATCAGCCAATACCATCGACATCAGAGCGCCAGAACTCTGAATGCCAGTGGAACTGGCGGTGATGCCGCCCTCGGCGCGGGCTAGGGTTACGCGCGTGTAGCTGCGGCGGCCATCGGAATGCAGGTCGCTGGTGACCGTGGCTTTAAGGTAGCGCGGCGTATAGTGCCTGCCGGCGATCTTCGCCAAAGCCGGGCGGACAAGTACCGTATAGGTCACCATGGACGATACTGGATTGCCGGGCAAGCCAAAAAATGGCACACCCTGCAAACTGCCGAATGCCAGCGGTTTCCCCGGGCGCATATTTATCCGCCAAAAGTCGATGTCGCCGAGCTCTTGCATAACAACTTTGACGAAGTCGGCAGCGCCAACAGACACGCCCGCGCTGCTGAGTATCATATCGGGGTTAATCGCCAGCGCCCGCCGGTATAAGGCGCGAATGGCATCCAGCGAGTCTTTGGCAATCGGCAAGCGGATGGCAGTGCCGCCATCAGCGCGCACGAGCGCCGCCAAGGTATAGCTGTTGGTATCGCGGATTTTGCCCGGCCGCAATTCCTGATGCGCATCCACCAGTTCGTCGCCGCTGCTCAAGATGACAACTTTGGGCTTGCGGATGACATCAACACGGGCGGCGCCAACTGCAGCCAACATGCCGATTTCGGCGGGACCCAGAGCAGCGCCGCCACCGATAACGGCAGCGCCCGCGGCGATATTTTCACCGCGGCGGCGGATGTTTGCGCCTGCCGGCAAGCTCTTGTAGAGGCGCACCTGGCGCGGCAGCGGCGGCGCTTCCCCCTTTTGCCAATGGTCATCGGTGTCTTCGACCGGGAGCACCGCGCTGGCGCCAGCCGGCAGGGGCGCGCCTGTCATGATGCGGGCGGCATTGCCGCGCTTGAGGGTCATGCCCGGCGCGCTGCCAGCCATCACATCCAGCGCAACCGGCAAAGTGACCGGGCTGTCGGCGCGCGCTTCCGCGATATCAAGATGATGCAGGGCATAGCCGTCCATGGCGGAATTGTCAAATGGCGGGAGATCCAATGGCGAGAGCATGTCATTGACGAGAATGCGTCCCAACGCTTCTTGCAAAGATACCGTCTCTGCCGCCAATGTTCGCACTTCGGCGAGGATGGCAGCCAGCGCAGTATCCACATTGAGCAAGGGTGCCACAAGCCGCTCCTGCATACTATACTGCCGCGTAGTGTATCATATTTCCCGCATGCGCTGTATGCGAAATCTTCTGGGCAAGTTTGCGCTCGCCGCCGAAGCTATAACGACATGCGCAAAATCCCCTTGACAGCCAAAAGAAAATGCCCTAGACTGCAAGCAATGGAAAATGCTAATACTGCAAAGTGGTATGGAGGCGCGGGAGCCAGTCTTCTAGCGTCTTCGTGTTGCTATGTCGCGTTGGCGAATGTATTCCAGGTTTCATCGTGTTGCCGTGCCCAGATGTATAGCGCATAGGAGGTTACGCCTTGGAGGCGAAAGACTTTAGCGCACTACGAATTAGCCTCGCTTCACCAGATCAGATTCGCTCTTGGTCTTATGGCGAGGTGACCAAGCCGGAGACAATCAACTATCGACGGCTGCGGCCCGAGAAAGAAGGATTGTTCTGCGAGCGCATATTTGGTCCCACTCGCGACTGGCAATGCCAATGCGGCAAATACAAAAATATCCGCTACCGCGGCATCATCTGCGACAAATGCGGCGTGGAGGTGACGCGGTCATCGGTGCGGCGCGAGCGGATGGGGCATATCGAGCTGGCAGCGCCAGTGGCGCACCTCTGGTATACGCGGCGCGCGCCCAGCCACTTGGGCTTGCTGCTGGATGTGAGCCGGCGCAACCTGGACCGCGTCCTGTATTTCGCGCAATATGTCGTCACCGCGGTGGATGAAGATGCCCGCGCCAAGGCGATCTCCCGCATCGAAAAGGAGCTTGAAGACAAAGAGCGGGCGCTTGCTGAAGAAATTGACGAGCAAATGGCGGAGCTGCGCGCCACCCGTGACCGCGCCGCCGAGCGCTTTGACATCACGGTCAAAGACATTCGCAAAAATTATGAGGCGGAATTGGCGCGGCTCAGCGACGAAATCATGAGCGAAGCCCAGGCGGCGCAGACGCAGGTCGAAAACTTGCTTAACCAAAACGCGCCGCTGGACATACAAGTGAGGTCAATTGCCAAGCCGATTGTGGCTCGGGGCGAAGTGGTCAGCAACGAGCATATCTCGCTGATTCAGGATGCGGTTGCCGAATATCTCGGCGATTTGCAGGTCGAGATTGAAGGGCTGACCAAAGAAGAAATCCAGAATGTCAGCGGGGATATCGATTCCGCCAATTTGCATGTCGATAGCTCCATGAACGAGCATCTGGCGGAATTGGAAGAGACGATGGCTGCCGAGCGGGAAAAAACCGCGCAAAAGCTTGATGAGCTGCGCCGCCTGCAAAGCTTGACCTACCTCGCGGAACACCCGGCTGATCAGAAACACTATGAGAAGCCGTTCCTTTCCGAAGGGCGCTATCGTGATCTAAAGAGTCGCTTTGGCAATGTCTTCCAGGCAAACATGGGGGCGGAAGCCTTTCACGAAGTCTTGCGCAACCTGAACATGGCGCGCATTTCTGAAAATCTGCAAGGGCAATTGCGCACATCAAAATCAAAACAGGTAACCCGTAAAGCGACCAAACGCCTGCGCGTTGTCGAGAACTTCCGCAACAGCCGGGAGACGGTGGTCGATACTGACGAGTCCAAGCAGGAAAATGAAGCGGGCGGCAACCGTCCCGAGTGGATGATAATGACGGTCTTGCCGGTGATTCCGCCGGACTTGCGCCCGATGGTGCAGCTGGATGGCGGGCGCTTCGCCACCAGCGACCTCAACGACCTCTACCGCCGCGTGATTAACCGCAACAATCGCTTGAAGCACTTGCTTGATTTGGGCGCGCCCGATGTCATTGTGCGCAACGAAAAGCGCATGCTGCAAGAGGCTGTGGACAGCCTGGTAGACAATAGCCAGCGCGGCAAAGCCTTGAGCCGCCGCGGCCGCCGCGAGCTGAAATCGCTCAGTGATATGCTCAAAGGCAAGAAGGGGCGCTTCCGCCGCAATTTGCTGGGCAAACGGGTTGATTATTCGGGCCGCTCGGTGATTGTCATCGGTCCAAAATTGAAGCTGCACCAATGCGGCTTGCCCAAGACGATGGCGCTGGAGCTGTATCGCCCCTTTGTCATCAGCCGCCTGGTCGCGTATACGCATGCCAGCAATGTCAAAGGCGCGAAGCGGCTGATAGAGCAGGAGCGCCCCGAAGTATGGGAGGCTTTGGAGGAGGTCATCAAAGAGCGCCCCGTGTTGCTGAACCGGGCACCCACGCTGCATCGCCTGGGCATTCAAGCATTTGAGCCGATACTGGTAGAAGGCAAAGCCATACAAATCCATCCCTTGGTATGTTCCGCTTTTAACGCCGATTTTGATGGCGATCAAATGGCGGTGCATGTGCCGCTGAGCGAACAAGCGGTGAAGGAAGCGCGCGAACGCATGCTCAGCACGCGCAACTTGCTCAAGCCCTCGGATGGCTCGCCGATTGTTGGTCCCTCAAAGGACATGGTGTTGGGCAACTATTACCTGACCATGGACCCGACTGTCGAAATTGTCGCCTTGCGCGAACGCGCTGATGAGTTCCGCTCGGAAAGCGCGCTGTACAGCGGGCAGCACAAGGTGGGCATCGCCTTCCGCTCCAATGGCTATTATTACACGCAATTTCGTCATTTACCCAACAGCAAGCTCTATCAGGATGAAAGCATCCACGATGAAAATGGCCAGCCGCATGTTGTCAAAACGGCGGTGGATGGCACGGTCGATGGCTTGTTGCAGGGTGAGGTGGATTGCATACTCGCGAACGCCTATGAAATGCGCAAGTACATGCGGGAGCGCGGGCTGGAAGACCAGCTTGAAATTACCAACCTGCATGAGCGGCGGGTTGTCGTCGATATTGATGAGGTCGAATATCTCTATAATATCGGCAAGGTGACCCTGCATACGCCGATTTTGCTGGGCAACATCTATGATGGCGATGAGCGGGGACTGCAGGAAGAACCCGAGATTTGCACCGTTGGGCGGGCGCTTTTCAATCGCATCTTGCCTGATGAAATGCGTTTTGTGCAAGAGACGATGGGCAAAAAAGGGCTGCAAGACCTGGTGGCGCGCTGTTACCAAGTTATCGGCGGCGAGAGAACGACAGAAGTCGTCGACGCTATCAAGAACCTGGGTTTCCATTACGCCACCATTTCCGGCACCACCATCGCCGTCTCCGATTTGACGGTTCCCACCGAGCGGGATGAGATTCTCCGCGAGGCGGAATCCAGAGTAACCCAAGCCGAGCGTGACGCGGGGCGCGGTTTCATTTCCTCAGGCGAGCTCTACAAAATCAGTTATGACGAATGGAATGCCGCCAAGGATAAGCTGCAAGCCCATATCCAGGACTCGCTTGACCCTTACGGACCTATCGCCATCATGGCGATATCAGGCTCTACCAAAGGCGGCTTTGGTCCCTTAACGCAATTGGCGGGCATGCGCGGCTTGATGGAGGATTCCTCCGGGCGCGTTATCGAATTGCCCATCAAGAGCCACTTCCGCGAAGGCTTAAATGTGATGGAGTATTTCATCTCGACGCATGGCGCGCGCAAGGGCTTGGCGGATACGGCGCTGCGCACGGCTGACGCTGGGTATTTGACGCGGCGCTTGGTTGATGTGGCGCAGGATATGATTATCAATCGCTGGGATTGCGGCACTAAGCGCGGCTTGATTATCCGGCGGTCGGACGATGTCGCCGGGCAAAGCATCGCCGAGCGCATTGTCGGGCGCTGCGCGGCGGAAGACGCCATCGACCCGGATACGGGCGCGCTCCTCGTCAGGCGCAATGAGATGATTGACGAAGATATCGCCAGCAAAGTGCAGCGCTCCACTCTGCCAGAGATTTCGGTGCGCAGCCCGCTGACATGCGATATGAAAAATGGTGTCTGCGCGCTGTGTTATGGGCGCGACCTCGGCACCGGTGAGATGGTGAATATCGGCACCGCGGTGGGCATCATCGCCGCCCAGTCTATTGGCGAGCCCGGCACCCAATTGACGCTGCGCACTTTCCACAGTGGCGGCACCGCCGATGTGGTCGACATCACCAGCGGCTTGCCCCGTGTCGAAGAATTGTTTGAGGCGCGCAAGCAGCCCAAAGGACAGGCGATCCTGGTCGACGCTATTGATGTGCCGGAAAGCAAAGGCTGGCTGAGCATTAAGGAAGAGGCTGGCGTCAGGATCGCTACCGTCACCGGCAGCGACCTCCGCAATGAAAAACATGAGCGCACAGCGGAGTGGGAGCTGGCGGTTGAACACGGAGACGAAGTGGAGCAGGGCGCTGTGCTCGCCGCTAATGGCGCGGAGACGAAACTTGCCGGGTTCGCGGGCACCGTACACATTGAAGAAGATGCGATCTACATTCGCAACGAACGCATTGTTGAATACAAGATCGAGATTCCCGCGAATGCCCGCTTGCGCAAAGATATTCAGCAAGCGGTGAGCAAAGTCGTCAACGACCGCGTGGTATATGATCCCGCCGCCACTATCGAAGTGCAGGCGGGCGAGCGGCTGACCGAAGGCTCCAAGGATCCGCATCAAATCCTGCGCGTTTTGGGGCGCGAAGCCGCGCAACTGTATCTGCTGCACGAGATACAGCAGGTCTATCGCAGCCAGGGCGTGCCCATCGCGGACAAGCACTTCGAGACGGTCATCCGCAAGATGATGTCCAAGGTGGAGATTACCAAGAGCGGCGATAGTGAATTGCTGCCGGGCGATATGGTGGATCAACTGCGCCTCATCGAAATCAACGAGAGCCTCATCGCGGAAGATCTCGAGCCTTGCTCTGGGGTGCCGGTATTGCTGGGCATCACCAAGGCGGCGCTCAGCACGGACAGTTTCCTGTCGGCAGCCAGCTTCCAGCATACCATCAAGGTGCTGGCGGGCGCAGCCATTGACGGGCAGGTGGACCCGCTTAGCGGCTTGAAGGAAAATGTCATCATCGGCAAGTTAATCCCCGCGGGCACTGGCTTTGATGTCTATCATGACCGCGAGGTGGCGGCATCACCATTTGATTCCGACCCGCAAAGCCTGTTTGACGCCACCTTACTGGGCGATGACGACTTCGAGAGTATGCTCGCCGCGCTCTAAGTTTGTATCACAGATGCTGCATAACGCGGGCGCCAATCGGTGCCCGCGTTCTGTCTTAAACTTTCGGGGCGCTATCAAGCGCTGCAGACTGCGAGTTCTATAGGGGCTAGCCCAGCTGAGGATAGGGCGATGAGCGAGCATAACACCGAAACCATCAACATCGAAAGCGAAATGCGCGCCGCCTATCTTAGCTATGCGATGAGCGTTATTGTCTCGCGCGCTTTGCCCGATGCGCGTGACGGCTTAAAACCGGTGCATCGGCGCATACTTTATGCCATGCACCACATGGGTATAGGCGCGGACAAGGCTCACAAAAAAAGCGCGCGCATCGTTGGCGAAGTGCTGGGCAAATATCACCCGCATGGCGACGGCGCGGTCTATGACACCATGGTGCGCATGGCACAGGATTTCTCCATGCGCTATATGCTCATTGATGGGCAAGGCAATTTTGGCAGCATTGATGGCGATGCCGCGGCGGCGATGCGCTACACCGAAGCGCGCATGGCGGGCATCGGCAGCGAGCTGCTGGTGGATATCCATAAAGAAACAGTTGATTTCGTCGACAATTTTGATGGCAGCCTGAATGAACCGGCGGTGCTGCCCTCCGTGGTGCCCAACCTGCTGATGAATGGCGCTTCCGGCATTGCTGTGGGCATGTCGACGAATATCCCGCCGCATAACTTGGGCGAAATTTGTGACGCGCTTGTGTATATGCTGGAGAATTGGCAGCGCCTGGACGACATCGATGTTGATACCCTGATGCGCTTCGTTAAGGGACCCGACTTCCCGACAGGCGGGGTGCTCTACAAGATGCGCGGTGACGAAGATGTGCTGCGCAAGGCGCTGGCGACTGGGCGCGGGAAGATTACTTTGCGCGCCAAGGTGCACTTCGAAGATATGGGCAGGGGCAAGTCTCGCATCATCGTCAGCGAATTGCCTTTCCAGACGAACAAGACGACCCTCATTGAGCGCATCGCCAGCCTTGTCAACGCGGGGCGGCTGGCAGGCTTGGCTGATTTGCGCGATGAATCCGACCGGCAGAACACCGTCCGCCTGGTCATCGAGCTGCAGCGCGGCGTTGAAGTCACCGAGGTATTGGCGCAGCTCTTCAAGCTGACGCCGCTGCAAACGACATTTGGCATCATCATGCTGGCGCTGGTTGATGGGCAGCCGCGCTTGCTGACATTAAAACAGGCGCTGCGCGTCTATCTGGAGCATCGGCTGGAGGTCGTGCAGCGCCGAAGCCGCTTCGACTTGGCGCGGGCGCAAGAGCGGGCGCATGTGCTCGAAGGGCTTATCATCGCGCTGGACAGCCTGGACGCGGTCATCCAAACCATCCGCAAATCGCGCACTTCTGACACCGCTCGCAAAAACCTCATCAAGCAATTTAAGATCAGCGAGGCGCAGGCGAGCGCCATCCTGGAAATGCCGCTGCGCCGCCTGGCATCGCTGGAAATCCGCAAAATACGCGATGAATATCGGGAAAAACTGCGCCTCATTAAGACGCTGGAGGACTTGCTCTTAAAGCCTGAAAAACAGCGCGCGCGCATCGCCGAGGAGCTGAAGACGGTGCGTGTGGACTATGGCGATGCCCGGCGCACAGTCATCGCTGATGGCGCGGCGACCGGCGTAACCCTGGCGGATTTCTTGCTGCCAGAAGAGAAAACGGTTGTATTGCTGAGCGCCAAGGGCAAGCTCGGCAGGACGCATGACGCCGAGCCGCCGAAAGTCACCACCACTACCAAAGATCCGCCGCGTTTGCTGCAAGAGAGCACAAGCGCTGATGTGCTCTATCTGGTCGCGGCGGACGGCAGTTGCGCTACCTTGCCCGTGCAGCAGATACCCAAGGTGGAGCAAGCGTCTGCTGGCATGCGCTTCAGCGATGTGACGGCACTGGGCGAGTTGAAGCGGATTGTCTCTTTCCTTTGTGTCCCCAGCGGGCTTGAAAGCGGCTACATTTGCCTTGTCAGCGCTCGCGGACAGGTCAAGCGCTTGGAGATGCTGGATTTGCCTGGCGTGATGTCCCGCGATTTCAGCTTGATGAAACTTGCCAATGGCGACCGCATTGTCGCGGCGCTCTACAGCAGCGGGCTTGACGAACTCGTCCTGACAAGCGCCAAGGGCTATGTCATCCGCTTTAGCGAAGAGGATGTACGCCCTACCGGCTTATCTTCTGGCGGCGTGCGCGGCATGGAACTCAAAGCCGACCAGGTTGTAGCCGCCAGCAAGGTCACGCCGAGGGCGACGCATTTTTGGCATATTGACACTGCCGGCTTCGCCAACAGCGCGCCGCTGGACACTATCAAGCCCCAGGGGCGCGGCGGGATTGGCAGGCGGCTGCGGGGCATCCACGGGCAAGCCAGCCAAGTCGCCGCCGTGATTGGGCGACTGGACGATACTTTTCTGGTGCTGACGAGCCGCGGCAAAGCCAAGTATATGACGCTGGGGCTGGCGGAAAGAGTCAAGCTGGGTCCAAAGGGCATCGAGCCGGTTATCGCCCTCCGCCAAAATGAGACTGTGGTCGCTGTCGGGCAATATCGCCGCCGCATCGCCGCGCCGAATTTGAAAGAAGCTCAAGCGGCGGCGGCAGCAGCGGCTGAATCTGAGCGCGGCGGCAGTGATGAAGAGGCTGCCCAAGCCAACGGCGCGAAGCCAGACCCTAGCGCTGGCGGCTAAGCAGCGCTTCAAATTCGTCATCATATTGGGGCGCAATCTGGCTCCAGTCGAAGCGCGCGATCCGCTGCCGCAACGCTGAAGTATCAAACTTGAACCCGCCCTCCAGATGATATTTCAGCGTCGCTGTCAGTTTGCGCCCCTTGTATAAACAGGCGCTCCGCAGCGCCTCCGGGAGCAGGCTGGGGTAATTCAACCTATCCGGCAAAATGGGCAGGCAGCCGCAATATATCGCCTCGCAGACGGCAGCGCCAAAGAACTCTTGCCGCGCAGTGCTGATTACATAATCGGCGCGCCACAGCAATCGAGCATAGTCAGCGAAAGACGGCAAATAGCCGAGCTGGATAATCTTCTGCCCGAGCTGCCGCCGCGCTATTAGGAAGGCTTCGGGCATTTTGCCGAAGCTTTCACCGGCGATTGCCAAGCGGAAATCACACTTGGCTTGCGCCAGATGCAGCATGCTCGCGATAAATGCCGCCGGGGCTTTGTCCTCTTCCCAGCGGTGATTCCACAGGAGTATCGGCGGTCCCTCTCGTGATTGTGGGACGCGATGTTGCTCAAAGCGCCGCAGGTCCAGCCCCAGCGGCAGCACACGCGCTTTGGCGCGGATTTGGCTGATGGTTTGCAGTTCGTTATAATCTCCAAAATGTTTGAGCAGGCGCGGCAGCTGCGCCATGAAGTCATCTAAGTGGTAGGCGCTGTTGAAGTAGACGGCGTCCGCGGCGAGCGCGCTGATGTAGTTGATGAAGCCATAGCGCCAGCCATGACGCTGCCGCTGGTTCTGCGGGTATGAGAGCTGATTTTCGTGAAAATAGAGCGCGAAGGGTACATCGCCCAAGCGCGGATAGGTCAGTGCGCGCAGGCTGGACAGGTCAATCATGCTGGAAGCGAGCACGAGGTCCGGCTTGAAATTCAGGCGGCGGGCAAAGGTGACGGCGGCGCCTTGCATGCGCCACTTCCAAAACTGCGCTGGCATGGTGAGCAGCTCAACATCGTGCCGGGAGTGGCGGCAATAGCCATCCGCCCAGGCTTTGTGGCTGCCGCCATAATAGGATTCGAGCAAGGCGATGCGCATGGGATTGGGGCGTCAGCTGGTGAGGCGGCGCACCTCATCGACATTGGGCGCCAATTCAATTCTGTTGAGAATACGGGTCAGCTGCAGGTTGTTCTCAATTTCCAGAATCATAAAAACCCGGGCTTTATTTTCAGGCAGCTTCCGCGCTTCAATAATATCGGCATTCACGCTTTGGGATTCAACAATCTCGGTGATATTTTTTGCAAAACCGATGCCATCGCTGCCGTTCACCACAACTTTAACCTTTTCCTGCTGCGCTTTCCTGGCGGGATACTGCTCCAGCGGCAATTGCCCAGCGGCTGGATTGCGTTCTGGCTGTTCTTCTTCCAATATGCGCAGGGAAATCTGTGGACCCGTGATTTCGCCCGCGCCGACCGCCGCCAAGAACTCATCCCGCGCCGTAAAACCGAGCAGCTCCGCAGCTTTCTCTAAAGAAATCTTGTCTTGGCTGCCCAGACGCCTCAGTTCACGCAGCAGCACCCCACGCCCGGTAGCGATGCGATGCTCGAGTGGCTGCCTCCTCAGCCAATGACGGATGTTGCTGCGGGCGCGGTTGGTGACGAAATATTCGTGGTCAGGGTTGAGCCAATAGATGTTGGGTCCGCCGCGATTCACTGTACTAATTTCGACGCGATCATTCTCCTGCAATTTGTGATTGAGTTCCACCCTTCTGCCATTGACCTTGGCGCCACGACAGCGTTCGCCAATTTCTGTATGGATTTTGTAAGCGAAATCAATGGGGGTGGCGCCCACCGGCAAAGTGACGACATCGTCCTTGGGCGTCAGGCAGGCAATTTCGTCGCTGACGCCTTCCAACAAAACCGATTCAACAAATTCCGAAGCGTCATGAGCTTCCGACGCCGATTCCACATGCTCATGCCAATTGGCGCGGAATTGCTCGAGGTCCGCAGTATCGCCCGCAGCGCTGCCTTTATAGAGCCAATGCGCGGCGATGCCGTATTCAGCCTGCTCGTGCATTTCCCAAGTGCGTATCTGCACTTCAACCGCTTTGCCTTCGTCCGCGCGCACAGCGGTATGCAGGCTGCGGTATTTATTCTTCTTGGGGTTGCCAATATAGTCGTCAAGCTCATTGGCAATGTGATGCCACAGCGCGTGCACCACGCCCAGCGCCAAATAACAGTGCATCTTTTCGGGAACCAAAACCCGCAAGCCGCGGATGTCAAATATCTGCTCCAGCGGCAAAGATTTTTTTATCATTTTCTTGTGAATGCTATAAATGCTTTTTGTGCGGGAGGTAACTTCAAAGTTCTGTAATCCCGCTGCTTCCAGCGCGCGCGCCAGCTTCCGCCGAATGCGCTCTATGTATTTTTCGCTTTCGTCGCGGCTCTCTTCCAGCTCCTTGCTGATTTTGCGGAACACTTCCGGATTTAGATAGCGGAAGCTGATATCTTCAAGCTCCCAGCGGACTTTGGCGATGCCGAGGATATCCGCGAGCGGCGCGTAGACATAGAGCGTTTCTTGGGCAATTTTCCGCTGCTTATCCCGCGGCATAAAGCCCAGTGTGCGCATATTGTGCAGGCGGTCCGCCAATTTTATCAATACGATGCGCAGCTCAGAAGCGGAGGACTCCAGGATTTTGCGGATGTCTTCCATGCCACGGCTGTTGCTGCCGTTGCTGCGCGCATCCATGGGCGGCGCAATTGTGATGGGCATCTGCTTTATTTTGGTTACGCCAGCGACCAGCATGGCGACAGTCGCGCCGAATTCCGCCTCAAGCGCGTCGATGCTTATATCGGTGTCTTCGACGACATCATGCAAGAAGCCGGCGGCAATGGCTTCCGCGTCCAAATTCCAGGCGGCAAGGATGTTGGCGACAGCGAGGCAGTGGCTGAAGAAGGGCTCGCCAGACTTACGCAAAATCCCGGCATGGGCGCGCTTCGCGCGAAAATAGGCTTTGGCAATATGCGAGGCTTCCCTCGGTTTGAGGCTCTGCTCACGAAGGAATGCTTCAAGTTCTTCCGCATCGCTGTACACCGAAAGCTGCCAGTGCCTAGAGTCTGAATTCATAGCCGAAAATCCCCCGAATGACACAGAGCGATGCAAAAGCCTGAATAGATTAGAAAAACATAGAATCGCGGGCTCGGAATTCCAAGCGGATTAGAAAAAGAGTATTAGAGTCTTCAGAGAATGTCAAGAAATCCCCGGCGTCTGTAAGGTACTTTTATTCCCCGATTTTTTGCCGCAGCCAGGCTTCGATAAAATTTTGCAGCGCGCCGTCCAAGACCGCGGCGGCGTTGCCCATCTCGACATTGGTGCGGTGATCTTTGACCATCTGGTAGGGATGCAGCACATAAGAGCGGATTTGGTTGCCCCAGCCGGCATCGACATTCTCCCCCTTCAGCGCCGCCATTTCCGCTTCTTGCCGCGCCCGCTCCATCTCGAAGAGGCGGGCGCGCAGGATTTGCATGGCGCGGTCACGGTTTTGCGCTTGGCTGCGCTGGTTCTGGCATTGCACAACCACGCCTGAAGGCAGGTGGGTGATGCGCACAGCGGTATCGTTCTTCTGCACATGCTGCCCGCCGGCGCCACTGGCGCGATAGGTATCGATGCGGATATCTTTGTCTTCAATTTCAATTTCGATATCGCTTTGAATATCGGGCCACAGCTCAACTTTGGCGAAGGAGGTATGACGGCGGCTGGCGCTGTCAAAGGGGCTGAGGCGGACCAGCCGGTGAACGCCTTCTTCGCTCTGCAAATATCCGAACGCGTATTCGCCTTTTACGCTGATGGTAACGCTTTTGATGCCAGCTTCTTCGCCGCCGCTGCGATCGAGGATCTCTACCTTGTAGCCATTTTGCTCCATCCAGCGCAGGTACATGCGCTCCATCATCTCCGCCCAATCCTGGGCATCCACCCCGCCGGCACCGGCATGAATGGCAAAAATGGCGTCTTCACTGTCGTAATCGCCACTCAGCATCGCCTCGAATGCCATCTGCTCGACAATTTTTTGCAGCTCAGCAGCTTCGGCTTCCAGCTCCCGCATCATCTCGGCATCGGCAATCTCCGCCAGTTCCAGCGCGTCATCGATGCGCAGGGCGAGCGCCTGCCATTTCCCTACCAGCGAATTGAGCCTGGAGAGCCGCTGCATGGTCTTCTGGGCGGCTTCTGGGTCGTTCCAGAATGCGCTTTTGCTGGCTTCGGCTTCAAGTGCCTGCGCGAGCTTTTTCTTGCCGGCGATATCAATGCGGCGCATCAATTCATCAATCTGGGACTTGGATTGCGCAAGCGAGTTGAGAGTATTTTCCATGGTGCTTTCCGGCTTTCCCGCGCGGCTAGAAGTCGCTTATGGCAGCCTGCTGGCTGATGCTTTGGCGATACCGCTCGTACATGAACAGCGCGCCGCTGACAGAGACATTCAGGGAGTCCGCGAGCCGCCCCGCCATCGGTATCGCCGCCAGCGCATGCGCCGCATCGCGCCAGCGCCGGTCTAAGCCATCAGCTTCTGCGCCGAGCGCGATGGCGCAAGGCTGGCGAAAATCAACATCATAGAGGCTCTGCCTGCCAGTCACATCCGCCGCCACAATTTGGAAGCCGCCTGCGTTCAGCCAGGCAATCAAAGGCTCGCTTTCGAGCTGGTAGATATGCCCGCGAAAACAGGCACCGGCGCTGCTGCGGATGATGTTGGGATTATAAATGTCCAAGGCGGTATCGACCAGCATGACCGCATCCAGCGCCGCCGCGTCCGCGCTGCGCAAGAGCGCGCCAATATTGCCCGGCACCCGCAAGTTGACCAATATCAGGGCGCTGCGGATCGTCTGTTGCTGAAGCTGCGCCATGCCCAGCGGCGGCTTGCTGCGCATAATCGCGATGATCCCGCCGGGATTCTGGCGATAGCTGGCGCGCTCCAGCAGGCGCGGGCTTAGCGCATAGGCATCGCTGGACGGGAAAGCGGTGATATCCACGCTATCGGGGCAATAGAGCAGCGTGTCGATGCGATAGTCTTGCTGCAAGGCGCGGCGCAGGTCACGCTCATAATCGATGACGAAGCGGGCTTCGGCGGCGCGGCCGCGTTTGCTGCGCAGGCGCTGCACGAGCTTGATTTTGCTGTTCTGCGCGCTGGTGATCGGTGGCGGCGGCTTCAAAATTGGCTCGTATCTTGGTCGTCAAACAGGCTGTCCACAAAAAACTCGGGCGTAAAAAGCACCAGGTCTTCAAGACCTTCGCCCAAGCCGAGGTAATGCACAGGCAGCTTGAGATCGTTGAAGATGGAGAAGACCATGCCGCCTTTGGCGGTGCTATCAAGTTTGGTGACGATAACGCCGGTGACGCCGGAAGCCTCTTGAAAACGGCTGGCTTGCTCAATGGCGTTTTGTCCCGTGGTGCCATCCAACACCAGCAATACCTCGTGCGGCGCGCCCGGCACAACTTTGCCCGACACTTCGCTGATTTTGGTCAGCTCGCGCATCAAGTTAAAATTGTTCTGCAGCCGCCCGGCGGTATCTATGATGAGAATCTCGTAGCCGCGCGCTTTGGCGGCGACGGTGGCGTCATACACAACAGCGCCGGGGTCAGAGCCGGGGCGGTTGGCGATGACAGGCACATCGACGCGCTCGCCCCAGGTTTGCAGCTGCTCGATAGCGGCGGCGCGGAAGGTATCGCCCGCGGCGATCATAACCCGGCGGCGCGACAAATTCTTCAAGCGGTGCGCCAGCTTGGCGATTGAAGTGGTCTTGCCCGAGCCATTCACGCCTACAACCAGGATGATCGACAGCTCGCGCCCAGAGATATCCAGCGCCGGCGGAAAATCCAGCAAGCTCGCCAGCTCCTCTTTGAAGGCTTGACGAAGCTGGTCAGATTTGGTCAAGCCACTGGCGCGGACCTGCGCTTGCAACTGGTCGATGACGCGGACTGTGGTGTTAAAGCCGACATCAGCTTGGATCATCAAGGTTTCGATGTCTTCCCAGGTGTCATCGTCAATTTCGCTGTTGCCCAGCAACTGCGCAATGCGCCCGAAAAAGGACTGGCGCGTTTTACTTAGTCCACGGCGAAAAATGCCCAAGGGCGAACCTCCTGCAGTCTGCACCCTGCCAGCTGGGAGTATAGCGGCAGCGGCAAAGGCGGGCAATGCGCGGTGTGAGAAATCGATAATGCGGTATAATGAAACTGTGCAGTTGAAGTGTATAGGCGGCATCGGCTGGAAATGGTGGAAGGGATGCGCTTGTGTCCCAAGCAAATGAAGAAAGCCCCGTAATCGTCTGGATGGATGGCTCGCTTGCCAACCCGCATTGGCAGCTCGACCGGGCGGAGATGGTGCTGGGGCGGGAAGAAACCTGCGATATTGTGATACCCGTGCGCCAAATTTCGCGCCAGCATTTGCGCTTTCTCAATCAAGGCGGCGCTTGTGTCATTGAAGATTTGCGCAGTAAAAATGGCACTTGGGTCAATGGCTTCCGCCTGACTGGCATGCGTGAATTGGAAGACGGCGACGAAATCCTCATCGCCAAAGATATCCACCTGCGTTTTGTTGGCAGCGGCGCTACCGCCCCGGCGACTACCCGGGCACTGCCGGAGAAGCTGCCATCAGCCGCCGGCGGGGCAGCGCGTCTGCGCTTTGACCCCGAATCGCGGCAAGTTTTCATTCGCGGCACCGTGCTGGAGCCGCCGCTGAGCCTGCCGCAATATCGCTTGATGGCAGCGCTTTTCGCGAGCAGAGGCGGCGTCTGCAGCCGCGCTGATGTCGTGCAAGCGGTTTGGCCCGATGCCAAAGGCCTGGGCGTCAGCGAGCAGGCGATTGACGCGCTGGTGCGGCGCTTGCGGGACCGCCTCGCCGAGCTGGATAGTGAGCATCAGTATATCGTGACGGTGCGCGGTCACGGTTTTCGGCTGGACATCTCGCCAGACCAAAACGGACCATGATGTATCAAGACTTGCTGCCGGCAGCGGCGCTGGAGCAATACGCCCAGCAGCTCAACGCGCGGGCTGCCCCTGGGCGCGGGCGGCTGACGGCGGCAGCCCTGCGCGACCGCATACTCGAATCGGGCGGGCGCTGTGAATGGTGCGCCGCGAGCTTGCTGGGCGCGCCATTTGAGCTGGACCATATCGTGAGCTTGCATCAGGGAGGCGCCAACAGCGCCGGCAATTTGGTGGTGGCTTGCCCCGCCTGCAACCGCCGCAAGGGCAGGAAGCACCCGGCGCGCTTCGCGGCGGAAATCTATAATGAGACCGGCTGCATGACCAGGCTCATCAACTGGATTTATCGCCACTACGACATCGAGGCGGCGCAGCAGCTTTCCTTCTTTGCCGGGGAAAAGCCAAAAGCCACGGCAAACAGCGCAGAAGAAGCTCACGAGACGACTATGGCTGCCCCCTGGATCGATTGACCGCCGCCGCGCTATCAACCATAGGAATAGGAGCAACAATTTGGCGACCAGTAACGAGGCCGCGAAAAAGCAGGCTGCGCCAAAGCCGGCGGATGACGACAGCGCCTGGAGCAGCGCATTGGAAGTTTGCGGCGAGGCGACAAGGCGAAATTATCGCAGACGCCGCCCCGAACGCTCAGCCGAAAGACAAGTTGCCGCGCGCAGCTATACCCTAAAACAAGGGGCGAAACTGGCGGGCATCACCGCCGATACTTTGCGCACAGCGGCGCAAGAATTGGAATTGCACAGTTTCGTCGATCCGCGTGGCAAGCTGCGTTTCCCCGCGCACAGTTTTGAGCTTACTGCGGCTGACCCTGACTTGAAGGAGATGATTGCCGGCTACTCGCGCTTGCGCCTGCAGGATTTGACGCGGGCGGTAAAGCTGGGACCCAGCCGCCTGCGGAGCCGCCTGCGCGATATCGGCATGTCGCCCAAGCGCCTGGTCTGGCGCGAGCTGCGCGGGATGTGGGGTTTGCCCGACAGTTATGCCGAGTATCAGCGGCTGCTGGCGAAATCCAGCGGCGAAGCGGAGCCGGGCAAGGGCAAGCGCCGGCGCGGCGGGCGCGGCAAAAAGCGGCGGCAAGCCGCTGAAGCCCAATTGCGCGACCGGCTGATTGACGCCTTCCCCAAATGGCGCAATGCCTGGCGCGACCAGCAAGAGCTGATTGTGCATATCGGCGGACCCAACAGCGGCAAGACGCATGACGCCCTGGAAGCGCTGAAAGAAGCGGGCTCTGGCTGGTACCTGGCGCCGCTGCGCCTGCTCGCCTACGAGATATTTGACCGCCTGAATGCCCAGGGCGTCGCCTGCGATTTGCTGACTGGAGAAGAATACATCCCGACTGAGGGCGCCCGCTTCACGGCGGCGACAATCGAAATGTTTAATCCGCTTGACAGCCGCGCCTGTGTCATCATAGACGAGGCGCAGATGCTGGCGGATTCGGACCGCGGCTGGGCATGGACGCGGGCGCTGATGGAATCGGCAGCGCCCGAGATGCACATCATCGCGCCCGCGACCGCGCGCGGGCTAATCGAAGTGCTTGCCGCCGCGGCGGAGATGCCCTTTGATGTCATTGAGCACGAGCGGCTGGCGCCAATCGCCGTTGCCGAGCGTCATTGCCCGCTGGAAGCGCTGCCCGCATCGACGATTCTGGTGGCATTCACGCGCCAGGGCGTGCTCGACTTAAAGATGAAGCTGGAGCGGCTGGGCAGGGCGGTTTCTGTGGTCTATGGCAGCCTGCCGCCCGAAGTCCGCCGCCGGCAAGCCGACCGCTTCGCGGCGGGCGAAACCGAAATCTGCGTGGCGACTGATGCCGTGGGCATGGGCTTGAACCTGCCGGCGGATGTCGTCTGCTTTTATGAAGTGGAGAAATACGACGGCAAAAACGACCGCCAGCTGCTGCCGGCCGAAGTGCAGCAAATCGCCGGGCGCGCCGGGCGCTTTGGCATGTCCAAAGCCGGGCTGATCACCGCGACCAATCGCCGCGATCTGACGGTTGTGCGCGAGCTCTACGCCCGCCAAGCGGCGGTGCTGAATTTCGCGCGGGTGGCGCCCACTGTGGAGGACTTGAAGCTGATTCCCGGCAACCTGGCAGAGCAACTGGCGCAATGGTCAGAGCTGAAATCGATACCGGAGGCGCTGCGGGCGGTCATCACAACCGCGGATATGGATGAGCGCATTGAGCTGGCGAAGATGCTCTCTGACGAGCAAATCCAGCGCATGGGCTTGGCGAGCGCCTTGCAGCTGGTCAATGCGCCGACGCGCAAAGCGACGCGGGCTTATTGGCTTGATTGCGCCTACATGATTCTTGAGGGCTATCAAATCCCGCAGCCGCCAGCCGCGCCCGCGCCGATACTGGATGGCGGCGACCTGGAAGCGACCGAATTTGCCATCGCCTGCTCCGATATTTATCTCTGGCTTTCGCGGCGGCGGGAATTCGCGGATTTTTGTGAGGCGCAGGGCGATGTGCGGGAAGCGCGGCGCGAGTGGTCACTCTCCATCGATGAGGCGCTTTTGCAAAACTTAAATGTGGCGCGGCGCTGCCGCTCTTGCGGCAAGCTGCTGCCGTCGCGCTATCGGCATCGCATCTGTGATGTCTGCTTTAAGCGGCGGCGCTTCTGAGCGCTGGCAGCGGCTTGATGCCGCTAGCGGCTGACATCGGGGAAGCCATCGGCATGGATGCTGTTCAGCGCGATGCGCGCCGCTTCCTGGGCGGCGGCGCGTTTGCTGCCGCCGGCCCCGCTGCCAAGAACTGTGCCGCCAATGCAAACTTCGACGATGAATTCTTTTTCATGCTCGGGACCTTGGCTGTCGGCAACGCGATAGTTGGGCGGGATATTCAAGCGCGCCTGGGTCAGCGCCTGCAATTCGCTGCGGGCGTCGATATGCAGATTGTGCTCAATTATATGCTCCAGCAATGCCAGCAATCGCGGCTCCAGGAAGCGCTTGACGGCAGCCAAGCCACGATCCAGATACATCGCGCAGATGACAGCTTCAAAAGCCTGACAGAGTGTGGTGCTGCGCTGCCGCCCGCCGCTGAGTTCTTCGCCGTGTCCGATGCGCAGGAACTCGCCCAGGCTGCAGGCGCGCGCCAACTGCGCCAGCGACTCGGTCTTGACCAAAGACGCGCGCAACTGCGTCAGCGCGCCTTCGGGCAGCGTCGGATAGCGGCGGAAGAGCATATCAGCGACGATAATATCCAGCACGGCATCGCCAAGGAACTCGAGCCGTTCGTTGTCGCCGGCGGGCACCGCCTTGCCAAGTTCGTTGACATAAGAACTATGCGTGAGCGCCTGGTGCAAGCTGTCCGGGTCTTTGAACTTGAAACCGAGCCTGTCGCGGAAATGCTGATAGGCAGCGGAAGGATCCGTCATCGTTTCCTTTTGCATTCTTGATGCTTTCTGTCTTGTGAGCGCCATGTCAAGCCGTTGCGGGCGGCGGCGCAATTGCTTTGGCTTTGTAGTCATTCGCCGACAGAAGGGCGATAGCCGCCTTCAATCCAGGTTTCGCCCGCCGCGCCCACTTCTTTTTTCCAGACGGGCACGATTTCTTTAAGACGGTCGATGCCATAGCGCGCGGCTTCAAAGCAGCCGTCATCGCGATGCGCCGCCGAACAGGCGCAGAGCACGGTATTGTCGCCGACTTCCAGCCGTCCCAGCCGCTGAATAATGGCGATGCCCTGCACCTTCTGCCAGCGGGAGCGGATCTCGGCGGCGACCTGCTTCATCTTCGCCAGCGCCATCGGGCGGTAGGCTTCGTATTCCAGATGCTCGGTTCTGGGCAAATGCCCGGCTTTCTCTGTTGTGCCGCGCACGACGCCCGTAAATATGCAGACGGCACCGCTGCCCGCGGTCGTGATGGTGGCGATGACCTCATCGTGATTGAAGGCTTCTGCGGGCAGGCGGAAAATCTCTGGCTGCTCGCCGCTGCCACCGCTTACTGGCGGGAAAAAGGCAACTTCATCGCCATCATGGATGCTATCGCCCTCCGCGGCATATTCTTCATTGATCGCGGCGAGCGCGACTTTGAGATTGTCGGCGGCGGCTGGATAGTCCAGCGAAAGCTGCCGCCGCAGCTCCTTGATACTAATCGAATTGCCTTCAAGCGCTATAGAAAGCTGGCGACTGCCGATGCGGTCGCGCAAAGTCGCGAAGAAGAGAACGCGAATCGCCATTTCCTGACTATGCCTCCGCAAAGTAATCGCCGCTTGTGCCGCCGCGTTTTTCCAGCAGGCGGATATCGCTGATGCGCATGGCGCGGTCGACCGCCTTCGCCATATCGTAAATCGTCAAAGCGGCGACCGCAACCGCCGTCAGCGCTTCCATCTCGACGCCAGTTTTGCCGCTGGTCTTGACGGTCGCTTCAATGTCGATGGCGCTTTGCGCTTCGTTGAAAGTCAATTCCAGCGCGATGCGTTCCAGCGGCAGCGGGTGACAGAGCGGGATAAGCTCGGCAGTGCGTTTCGCGCCCATGATGCCAGCGATGCGCGCCACCGACAGGACATCGCCTTTTTTGATATTGCCTTGCTGGATCAGCGCCAAGGTTTCGGGCTGCATAATCACACGGGCGCCAGCGCGGGCGCTGCGCGCATTGCTTGGCTTGCCGCCAACATCGACCATGCTGGCGGTGCCACTTTCATCAATATGGCTGAGTTTGGCTTCAGCTCGCATCAATGCCTCCTCGCGCAAGGGTATCAACCGTTGCCAATCGCATGGTTTGCGCCGTCCGCGAGCCAGCCGGCTAGCGATTGCGCCAAGTCGTCGATATTCAGGTCGTCAATAGTATGCCAGAGTATGCCATTGTCATGCCCGCGAAACCAGACATCCTGGCGGCGGATGAAATCATGCGTGCTGAATTTCGCGCGCTGGATCGCCGCCGCCAGCGGCAGCCCATCGAGCAGGTGCGCGGCGATTTCCCGATAGCCCAAGCTGCTCATCGCTGGCAAGCGGCGGTGATAGCCGCTATCCAGCAGCCGGCGCACCTCATCAACGAAGCCAGCCGTTATCATGTCTTCTACCCGCTGGTCAACGCGCGGATACAGGCGCGAGCGCTCCTGCCGCAGTCCCAGCCGCAAAATGCGATAGGGCGGCGGCTTTTTCTTTTGCAGCTCGCTGATGGGGCGCCCCGTCAACCGCTGCACCTCCAGGGCGCGGATTACACGGCGCGTGTTGTTAGGATGGATACGCGCCGCCGCAACCGGATCGACCTGCCGCAGGCGCTCGTGCAATGCCGCCGCGCTGTGCCGCTGCAAATATGCCTCCAACTCGGCGCGCAGGGCGCGGTCTGGCGGCACCCGCGGGATCGACCAGCCTTCTTCCACCGCGCTGATGTATTGCCCGCTGCCGCCCACCAGCAGCGGCAGCCGCCCACGCCCGCTGATGTCCTCAATCGCGCGGTAGGCGGCGTCTTGATACTCCGCCAGGCTCAAACTGTAATCGGGCGGCACAATATCAATGAGGTGATGCGCCGCCTGCGCCTGCTGCCGCGCTGTCGGCTTGGCAGTGCCGATATCCAGACAGCGATAGACCTGGCGGCTGTCCGCGCCGACAATCTCAGCATTGAGGCGCTGCGCAAGTTCCACCGCCAGGCTCGACTTGCCAACGCCGGTCGCCCCCAGGATGAGTATCAGCGGCGCGGCATCACCAGTCAAAAGCGTCCTCCAAATGGTCGATTTTGGGCGCTTGTTCGCGGCTTAAAGCGACAGCGATGACATCTATGCGCCAGGGCTTCTCCTCGTCCCAGCCCATTTCGTGCAAGTAGAGGTAAATGGCATGTATCAGCCGTTCGCGCTTCGCCGGGGTGATGCCAGCCAGCGCCGCTTCGGTTTCGCTGGCTTGACGGGTCTTCACCTCGACGAATATCAAGGTGCCGCCACGCTCGGCGATGATATCGATTTCGCCATAGGTATTGGCGCGATTGGCTTCGAGGATAGCGTATCCCCGCTCTTTGAGATAGCGCTGGGCGAGCTGCTCGCCGTGGGTGCCCGTTTCTTGCCTGCTGCGCATGGCGCTTGCCTCGCCGCTGATACCGCTACAGTATAAATCACCTGCGGCACCCTGTCGCCCCGCGGCTGGAGTTGCAGCTTGAAAATCCGCCGATTTGCGCTAGCATCAGCTGCTTGGAGTGGCCTTCGCTTTCAAGGGCGCTCTGGGAAAAAACGCGGCAATAGTTGGCAGAGGAGTCTGGCTTCATGATTGATGTGAACACAGCCGTCATCGTGGCGGTGGCGGCGGCAGCGGTGGGTTTGCTTTTTGCGCTCTATCAAAGAAATTATGTGCTTTCGCAGGACGAGGGCTCCCAGAAGATGCGGCAGATTGCTGGCGCCATCCAGCAGGGCGCGCAGGCATTCCTCAGCCGTGAATATCGCGCGGTTGCCGTGCTGGTCTTGATAGTAACGGTTGCCTTGGCGCTTTTGAGCCAGGTGCCGGGCTCTGGCATGTCGGTGTTGACGGCGGTGGCATTTGTGCTGGGCGCGTTGGCATCGGGGCTGTCGGGTTATATCGGCATGTATATCGCGGTGCGCGCGAATGTGCGCACGGCGCAGGCGGCATCCCAGAGCTTGAACAAGGGGCTGCGCGTGGCATTTGCCAGCGGCACCGTCATGAGCACGATGGTGGTCTCGCTGGCGCTGCTGGGCATCAGCCTGCTGTTTATCACCTTTGTGAATCAACTGGGGGACGCGAGCCAGGCGGCCTCAGCGCTGGCGGGCTTCGGCTTCGGCGGCACCTCAATCGCGATTTTTGCGCGCGTCGGCGGCGGCATTTACACCAAAGCGGCTGATGTTGGCGCTGATTTGGTCGGCAAAACCGAAGCTGGCATCCCGGAAGATGATCCGCGCAATCCCGCGACTATCGCCGATAATGTCGGCGACAATGTTGGCGATGTGGCGGGCATGGGCTCCGACCTCTTTGAAAGCTATGCCAGCTCGATTATCGCCGCCATCTCCCTGGCGACAATGACGGGCGCATTCGCCGGCGATGATTTGACGGCGGCGCAAGTCTTCCCGATATTGGTGGCGGCGGCGGGCTTGATTGTGAGCATTATCGCCAGCTTCCTGGTGAGAACTGAAGAAGGCGCTGACCAGGAGCAGCTCCTCGGCAGCATCCGCACTGGCATCTACAGCGCCTCGGCGCTGATTGGCGTCGTTGTCATCGCGCTGGGCTTGAGCTTGCCCTTCGGCGATAAAGGCGTGGGCGTCATCGTGGCGACTTTGAGCGGCTTGATCGGCGGCGTGCTCATCGGCTATTTCACCGAATTCTTCACCGCTGATACCTACGGACCGACGAAGGCGCTGTCCGCCTCGGCGGAAGGCGGCGCTGGCATCGTGGTCATCCGCGGTTTGGCGCTGGGTATGATGAGCACTTTGGCGCCAGTGGTGATTGTTGTTGTGGTGACGCTCCTGGCAACATCGCAGGCGGGATTGTACGGCGTGGCGGTGGCGGCAGTCGGCATGCTTTCGACGCTGGGCATAACACTGGCGACTGATGCCTACGGTCCCGTGGCGGATAACGCTGGCGGCATCGCGGAAATGTCGGATTTGCCAGAAGAAGTGCGCGACCGCACTGACGCTTTGGACAGCCTGGGCAATACCACCGCCGCCACCGGCAAGGGCTTCGCAATCGGCTCCGCCGCGATGACGGCGCTGGCGCTAACGGCGGCATTCATCACCGCCTTGACCGCCGGCGGCAGCACGGCGCTGGGCAGCGCGGTCAACCCGGCGGAATTGCTGATAAATCCACAATTTGTCGCTGGCTTGTTCATCGGTGGCTTGCTGCCATTTGTCTTCAGCGCGCTGACGATGGTGGCGGTTGGTGATGCCGCCCAGCAAATTGTGGAAGAGGTGCGGCGGCAGTTCCGCGAAATCAAAGGCATTATGGAGTACGAGCAGCAGCCGGATTACGAACGCTGCGTCGCCATCAGCACGGACAGCGCCATCCGCCAGATGCTGCTGCCGGGGCTTATCGCTGTGGGCGTACCGGTGGGCATGGCGCTGCTGGCGGTGCTGGGCAAGGACAATCTGCTGGGCGATTTTATCGCGCCGATATCGCTGGTGGGGGTGCTGCTGGGCTCGCTGGTATCCGCCTTTATGCTGGCGGTGATGATGGCGAATGCCGGCGGCGCTTGGGATAACGCCAAGAAAAATATCGAAGCCGGCAATTATGGCGGCAAAGGTTCGGACGCGCACAAGGCGGCGGTAGTTGGCGATACTGTTGGCGACCCTTTCAAAGATACTTCGGGTCCGTCATTGAATATCTTGCTTAAGCTGCTGGCGATTGTGTCGCTGGTCATCGCGCCTTTGATTGGCGGCGCTTTCCCCGCATAGACGGGCGCAATCTCGCGAATGTAGAGACGAAAGGCGCGCCGTGAAGTTTGAAGCGGATGGACCGCGCGGGCTGTATTTTGAGGAATTTGAAGTCGGCGCGGCGATGCGAAGCCGCGGGCGCACCATCACCGAGGCTGATCTGGTCAACTTCGCCGCTTTGACTGGCGACTATAACCCGATGCACACTGACGCCGCCTACAGCCAAAGCGCATTTATGGGGCAGCGGGTGGCGCACGGCATGCTGACGCTGAGTTATGCCGTTGGGCAAGCCTATCAGCTGGGCATTTTGGAACGGACGGTGCTCGGCTTCCGCGGCTTGGAGATGAAATTCAGCAGCCCGGTTTACATCGGCGATACCATTCATGTGGAACTCAAAGTACGCGCCGCCAAGCCCGCCAGGCGCCTTGGCGGCGGCTTGGTCACGCTTGATATTCGCATCGTCAAGCAGGATGGCGCGCTGGCGCAAAAGGGCAGCTTGTCCCTCTTGATGATGTCGAAGCCGGCGGGGGAAAGCTGAAGCCGCTATGCCTCAAGCGCCCGCCGCGTTTGCCAATGGCGATAGGCAAACAGGATGCGCAGGGGCAAGCCGCCAAAGATGAGGCGCGTCAGCCAGCCGCGAGGACCGGCTCTGTGCCCAAAGCTGATGCTGTCAGTCAACTTGACGCCGTTTGTCGCTTCTTCAAATATATGCTCGTGTCGCCAATGGGCGAGGGGTCCGCGAAGCTGAACATCGGCGAAGGAATGCGGATTGGGACCCGGCTCATGCCGCGCCAGCCAGCGACTGGAAATGGGACCAAAGCCGAGGCTGAACTCAACTTCGCCTTCGCGGAGGGAGCGGCGGTCGTCCCGCAGCAGCCGCACGGTCAATGGCGGCGGTGTCAAGCGGGCGAGCGCGCCTGGCTCCTCGTGAAAACTTGTGATTGCCGCGAGGCTGGTCTGTATCACGCTTGAGCGCGAGAAATGCTTGACATCAGCGCGCGCTTGCGGCGTTGTCTCAGACACAATCAGAGTCCCGCCGCGCCGCGTTGATGGAATCGCTTAATTCACAGGCGGCGGCGGCTGGATCCTCAGCGAAGATGATGCTGCGTGAAGAATTGATGATGAGCCCTAATCCCGCGCTGTTGCTGCCCGCGCGGAGTACCGCGCCCGCTTCGCCACCTTGCGCGCCCACGCCGGGGACGAGAAATGTCATCTCGCCCGTAAGCGCGCGGACTGTTGCCATCTCGGCGGGATGCCGCGCCGAAACGACCAGCATGCAGTTGCCATTTTTATTCCACTCGCCAGCGACTTTTTCCGCGATGACCTGCCACAGGGGGCGGTCAGGCGCGGGCAAATCCTGGATGTGCGCCGCGCCCGCGTTTGATGTGCGGCACAGGATGATGCAGCCCTTATGCGCATAGTTGAGGAAGGGCTGCAGCGCGTCCATGCCGAGATAGGGGTTAAGGGTGAGGGCGTCAAAGCCAAAATTCTCAAAGATAGCGCGGGCATAGGCGGCGCTGGTGTTGCCGATATCCGCTCGTTTGGCATCGCAAATCGTCAGGATGTCGGGGTGATGCCGCTGCAAGTAGGCAAGCGATTCGCCCAATTGCCGCAGCCCGGCCGCGCCCTGCGCCTCATAAAAGGCGATATTAAATTTGTAGGCGGCGGCGAATGGCGCGGTGCGGTCAATGATATGGCGGTTGAATTCCAGCTGCGGCGCCGCTGCCTGGCGGAATGGCGGCGGCAGGCGCTGCATATCGCTGTCCAGCCCGACGCAGAGCAGGGAATTGGCGGCGCGGGCGCGCGCATTATATTTGTCTATCGCCGACATCAGCCGCGCGCCTGCCAACAATGGGGGGCAGCCAGCCACGCGCGCACTATGGCGATTTGCGCGTCATCAAGTTGCTGGCGCTCGCTTGCCGCTATGAGCACCGAGTCAAAATCCGTCAATGTGTGCAGCGAAACTTCGGCGCGCGTGAAGGCGCTGGCGGCTTCGGGAAATCCATAGCTGATAATGGCGAGCACATCACGGACAATCGCGCCAGCCTCGCGCAAAGCGGCGACCGCGGACAGGCTGCTGCCGCCAGTTGTGACCAAATCTTCGATTAACAAGACGCGCTTCCCCGCGACCGTTCCCCCTTCGATGCGCTTGCCGGTGCCGTGCCCCTTGGCTTCTTTGCGGATGAAAACCGAGGGGCGGCTGAGGGCGAATGCCAAGGCGGAACTGTGGGGCAGCCCGCCAAGGGCGACGCCAGCGAGCAGGTCATAGTGAAGCGCTTGCCTGTCGATAAGGCTTGCGAAGCCGTCAATGACCGCGCGCCAAGCCTGCGGATGGTATATCAGCGAACGATTATCGACATATACAGGCGAAATCAAGCCTGATTTGAAGGTCACGGGCGCTTCTGGCGAGAAGCCTACCGCGCCAATATCAAGCAAGGACTTCGCGCTGGATTGCTTCAAATCTGCGTTCATGCGCTGCCCATTCCTCTTCCAATATCGCCGCGGCGAAGGGTCCGCGATAGACCAGCGCCGACCAATACTGCGCCGCCTTGACGCCGCGTTGCCGATAGGCATGTAAGCTGTCGCCATCAAGTACGCCGCCACAGCCGATGATATCGAGCGCATATCCCCGCATCGCATTCGCCGCTGTCAGCGCGTCGACAGCTCTCAGCGCCGCGGCATGCAGGCGGCCGCCGCCAAGCCCCGCCGTGAGTGTGGCTGCCCCCGGGCTCGGCTGCGCCAAAGTATTGGTGGCAACCACTGCTTTTACGCCAACTTCGTCAAATATGCGCACGAGCGCCCGATATTGCCCGTCTGCCAGCCCGGGGCTAACCTTCACCCACAGCGGAATCTCAAGCCCGCGCGCGCGCAAAAGTTTGATGAACGCGCCGCAGAGCCGCCGCGTTTCCGCTTCCAGTTGATGCTGCTGCGGGTCATCTTCGGTATTCGGGCAGCTCAAATTCAGCGTGAACCAGCTTGGCATCAGCCCGGCATCGAGGAAAAATCCCAGGCTTTCGCAAATATCGCGCTCTTGCTGGGCGTTATCCCGCACCCCCGGCGAGACAGCAATGTTGATGCCAAATTCTGCGGGCAATCTTTCTCGGCGTTGTCTAAGGAAAAGCGCGGCGGCGCGGGCGCCCGGGTTACGCAAGCCGACGCGATTCTGCGTTGAAAGTGTCTTTTCGTCCCGCCAAACAACCGTGCCCGCGTTGCCGAGGCGGGGAAAACGCGTGAATGAGCCAAACTCGACCGGTCCCGCCAGCGCCGGCAGCAGTCGCCAGCCGGGCATGATATTGTGCTGCCGTTTTTGTAGGGCGCGCAAAGCGGCAGCTTCATCGGCGAAACCACGCCCTTTGACCAAACCCGCGGCGACAATAAGCGGCTGCGAGAGCTGGACGCCACCGACTTCTGTTGGCTTGGGGGCATGGCAGAGGCTTCGCAGCAGCTTGGCGATAGCGACGGTGAATGGCAGGCGCTCGCCGATTAAAAGCGTACGGAGCATCAGTTCGTGAGCGCGCTGGGCGGAAATGCGGAAGAGCAGCCGCCGGCTGAAGGCGTGATAGCCGCCGTCCAGGCAGCGCAGCAGCCAGCGTCTGGCTTCAGCTTTCATGCCCAGCGCCAAAAAGATTACGACCAAAACCAGCTTCGCTCAAAACCTGCTCGCCATCAAAGACCTTTTGCCCGCGGATCCAAACTTCCCGCACTTTCCCGCGGACGCGCATGCCCTCAAATGGCGACCAGCCGCATTTTGTATACAGGGTCTCGCGTTCAATCACATAGCTGGCGTCAGTATCAACCAGCGTGTAAGTATCTGGCGGCGGATTTAAGCGCCATATCTTCTGGGCATTACGCGAGAGCATAGCGCATGCCAGCGGCAGCGGCAGCCTGCCATCAGCAACCGCCTGCATCATCAGCGGCAAGGTTGTCTCCAAACCAGGCACGCCATAAGGTGGTGCCGCGGCGGTTTTTTCCGCGATTGTGTGCGGCGCATGATCGGACTCGATGACATCAACCACTCCCCGCTGGATTGCCCGCCAGAGCGCCTGCTGGTCGCGCTTTTGCTTGAGCTCCGGCTTCATCAGCCCGTAAGCGCTGAGCGCCGGCAAGTCCGCTTCCGTCAGCAAGAGATGATGCGGGCAGACGCCGATGGTGATAGGCAAGCCCTCTTCTTTGGCGTGCGCCAGCGCAGTGATTTCATATTCGCTGCTGATGTGTAAAAAATGCGTGGGCTGGCGGAATTTCCGCGCCAGCCTGAGGATGCTGTCGACAGTTTCGCCCTCGGCATGCACAGCGATGATGCCGCGCCCCCGCCAGGCGCGATAATGCCGCTCGCGCATGGCATCAGACTCGATGAGCAAGTCGCCGGTGGTGGCGTTGTTATAGATTTTTAAGCCGCAGGCGCGCGCCGCCACCTGCGCGTACTCGGCGCTGTTATCAACTTGGGATGCGCCGAAGTAGAGCCCCCAATCGCAATGGGCGCTGTCGCCGATGCGCTTGAGCTTTTCCCGCAGCCTGCCCGCGCTGGTGGTGGCTGGCGCGGTATTGGGCATATCAAAGACCGCCCAATAGCCGCCGGCGATAGCGGCTTTGCTCTCGGAGGCGAAGGTGGCTTTGTGTGACCAGTGCAAATCTCGCAGGTGGGTGTGCGGGTCGAGCATGCCCGGGATTTTGATGAGCGGCATCAGACATAGACCCCGCGCAGCACCTTGACAAGCAGCGCCATGCGCACATACATGCCATTTTCCATCTGTTCGAAATAGATGGAACGCGGGTCTGCATCCAGAATATCGTGGTCTTCGCGCGTGCCCATCTCGTGTTTGCGCGGCAGCGGGTGCATCAAAATGGCATCCGCTTTCGCCAGCTTCAGCATGCGCGGCGTCATGATGAAGCGATCTTTTATCCGCTCGTAGGCGGCGCGCTCGCCGAAGCGCTCTTCTTGAATGCGCGTCCAATAGATGACATCGGTCTCTTCAATCACATCCAGCAGATTGTCCGTTTCAATCACTGTAATCTGATGCGATTTCACCAAATCGGTGATGGCGCTGGGCATGCGCAGGCTGGCGGGGGCAACCAGGCAGAGCCGCACCTCCGCCGCCGCGTAATTGGCGATGAGCTTGGCGAGGGAATGCACGGTGCGCCCGTGTTTCAAGTCGCCAACCAAGGTGATGGTCAGCTTGTCCAGGGCCTGTTTCTGGTCGTAGATGGTGAAGATATCCAAGAGCGCTTGGGTTGGGTGTTCGCCGATGCCATCGCCACCGCTGATGGCGACTGTGGGATTGTCGATGCGCTGGTTCAAGAGGTCGAGATAATAACCCGCCTCATACGACGAGCCGATTTCCGGGTGCCGCAGCACAATCACATCGGCATAGCAGCCAGTGGCGCGGATGGTATCGGACAGATTTTCGCCCTTATACATCGACGAGAAGCGCACGCCATTGCTAACCGCGATGACATCGCCGCCCAGCCGCCGCATCGCCGCCTGGAAGGACATATCGGTGCGTGTGCTCGCTTCAAAAAAGAGCGACGCCATCACCTTGCCGGCGCAAAGCTCGGTCAAGCCGCGGTCCTGCGTTCGGATGCGCTCGCGGATAGCGGTAGCGGCTTGGAAGAGAATGTCAAGGTCGGCGCGCTGAAATTGGTCGACCGAGATGATGTGCTTGCCCTGGAAGTCCCCTTGTATCGCCGGCGGCTGATAGCTGAAGGCGTGGCGGCTTATCGAAATGCTCTGGCTTGTCTGCTCTGCCAATGGAACCAAGTCCTTTCTGGCGCGCTTGCCGCGCTTGCCTAGAACAGCCCCAGCACCTTGCCGTCTTCATCAATGTCCACCTGCATCGCGGCGGGGGCGCTGCCCAAGCCGGGCATGGTGCGCACCGCGCCGCAAAGCGGATATATGAAGCCGGCGCCGGCGGAAGCGCGAACATCCGTGACGGCGATGCGGAAGCCATCGGGCGCGCCTTTGAGCTTGGGATCATCGCTGAGGCTGAGGTGGGTCTTCGCCATACAAATCGGCAGCTCGCGCAAGCCCTGTTCTTCAAATTGGCGGATTTTGCGGCTGGCGGCGCGCGTAAAATCGACGCCATCGGCGCGGTAGATTTCGCGGGCTATCGTCTCGATTTTGTCAGTAATCGCCATGTCATCCGGGTAGAGCAGGCGAAAATCGTTGGGCATTTCACAAGCGGAGACGATCATCTCCGCCAGCTCGGCAGCGCCGGCGCCGCCTTGCGCCCAATGCCGCGCCACGCTCGCCCCGGTCGCGCCCGCCGCCAGGGCAATCTCCCGCACTGCCGCAATCTCGCTGGCAGTATCGCTGTCAAAGACATTTATGGCAACGACAGGATTGACGCCAAATTTTCGCAAATTCTCCAGATGCCGCACCATATTCGCCGCGCCCGCTTCCACATCGGCGACATTTTCCGTTTGCAGCGCGGGGTCAATCGGCTTGCCCGGGATGATGCGATATTTGCCGGTATGCGCTTTCAACGCGCGGATGGTAACGACCAGCACAACCGCATTCGGTTTGAGCCCGGAAACGCGCGATTTGATATTAAAGAACTTTTCCGCGCCAATATCCGCGCCAAAGCCAGACTCGGTGACGACATAGTCGCCGCATTTCATCGCGATGAGGTCGGCGATAATTGAGGAATTGCCGTGGGCGATATTGGCGAAGGGGCCGGCATGCACCAGGGCGGGCGTATTTTCCAGCGTCTGCATCAAGTTGGGCTTGATGGCTTCTTTCATCAACACGGTGGCGGCGCCGGCCGCCCGGATATCTTCGGCGCTTATTGGATTCTTGCTCGTATCATAAGCGAGCACCATTTTGCCAATGCGGCGGCGCATATCTTGCAGGGAATGCGTCAGCGCCAAAATCGCCATAATCTCGGAAGCGACGGTGATGTCATAACCGCTCTGCCGCGGGACGCCATCAAAACGTTTGCCCAAGCCGATGATGACATTGCGCAAGGCGCGGTCGTTGAGGTCCACCACGCGCCGCCAGGCGATATTCTGCGGGTCGATATTCAACCTGTTGCCATGATAGAGATGCGCGTCCAACATCGCGGCGATGAGATTGTGCGCGGCGCTGATGGCATGAATATCGCCAGTAAGGTGCAGATTGAAATTTTCCATCGGCACAATCTGGCTGTAGCCGCCGCCAGCCGCGCCGCCTTTGATGCCAAAGGTTGGTCCTTGAGAAGGCTGGCGCACGGTGATGACCGCCCGCTTGCCGATATGCTTCAGCGCCTGACCAATGCCGACAGTGGTTGTGGATTTGCCCTCGCCCAGCGGGGTGGGGGTGATGGCGGTAACATCAACATATTTTGCGTCGGGACGCGCCTTTATTTTCTCAAGCGCCTCAAGGTTAATTTTGGCGACATATTTGCCGTAATGCTCCAAATCCGCAGCGGGATCCAGCCCCATTTCCTCCGCGATTTGGTCGATATGCCGGAGCTTGGCATTTTGAGCGATTGCCAGGTCGGATGGCATAGTCATGGGCTTCCGTCCTCCGCGATAGAAATTGCGGCGGCGCAACTGCAAAAGCGCCAGCCAGATAGTGCTTATAGTGTACCACGCGGCGCCAGCTTCAAGACGAGCATCGCCAGCGGCGGCAGCCGCAAGTTGAGGCTATGGGCGAAGTCGTGGCTGGCGTGTGGCTCGCTTTCGACGCTGCCCTCGTTGCCGACATTGCTGCCGCCATAGACGCTGGCATCGCTGTTCAGCAGTTCTTCATAACGTCCGCCTTCGGGCACGCCAATACGATAGTTTTCGCGCGGGACTGGCGTGCAGTTGAGCAGGATGACGAGGAAATCCGACGTATCCCGCGCATAACGGATATAGGCATAGACGCTGTAGTCGGCGTCATCCGCTTCGAGCCAGCGGAAGCCCTCCGCCGCGAAATCAACTTGCCATAGGGCGGGCTGCCGCCGATAAAAATGGTTGAGGTCGCGTACCCATGCTTTTAATTTCTTATGCTCTTCATATTCAAGCAGATGCCAGTCGAGGCTGCGCGCCTCGCTCCATTCGGCAAATTGCCCGAACTCATTGCCCATAAAGTTGAGCTTCTTGCCGACTTGCGTATATTGGTAGCCGAACAGCAGCCGCAAGCCCGCGAACTTCCGCCAGCTATCGCCCGGCAGCTTGCCAATCAGCGAGCCTTTCATGTGTACAACTTCATCATGCGAAAGCGGCAGCACAAAATTCTCGCTGAAAGCGTAGAGCAGGGCAAAGGTAATCTGGTGATGGTGATGCCGCCGATGCACCGGGTCGCGCGCCATATAGCCGAGTGTGTCGTGCATCCAGCCCATATTCCATTTGAAAGTGAAACCCAAGCCGCCGATATAGGTCGGGCGCGAGACCATGTTCCAGGATGTCGATTCTTCGGCGATGGTAACCGCGCCCGGCGCTTTTGCGTGGACCAGCTCGTTGGTTTCGCGCAAGAAGGCGATAGCGCCCAGATTTTCGTGGCTGCCATAGGCGTTGGGAATCCACTCGCCAGCTTCGCGGGAGAAGTTAAGATAAATCATCGACGAGACGGCATCAACGCGCAAGCCATCTATGTGATAGTTCTTCAGCCAGAAGAGGGCGTTGGCAGTCAAAAAATTGCGCACTTCGTTGCGGTCATAGTTGAAGATCAAAGTGCCCCAATCGGGATGTTCCCGCTGCCGCGGGTCCTGGTGGCTGTAGAGATGCGTGCCGTCAAAATAATTTAAGCCGAAGTCATCTTTCGGGAAGTGGGCTGGCACCCAATCCAGGATGACGCCCAGCCCATGTTGATGACAGCAATCCACAAAATACATGAAGTCGCTGGGCGTCCCGAAGCGGCTGGTCGGGGCGTAATGCCCGATAACCTGATAGCCCCAAGAGGCATCCAGCGGATGCTCGGCGATGGGCAGCAATTCCAGGTGCGTATAGCCCATCTCGACCAAATAGGGCAGCAGCGTCTCCGCCAAATCCCGATAGCTGAGGAAGCTGTTGCCGCCGCTGCGCCGCCAGCTGCCCAGGTGAACTTCGTAGATATTCATCGGCTGCGTCAGCGCATCACTATTGGCGCGGGCTTGCATCCAGGCGGCATCCTGCCAGCGATAGCTGTTGATGTCGCTGACGATAGACGCGGTTTTGGGGCGCAGCTCCGCCGCGAAGCCGTAGGGGTCAGATTTCTGCGCGCGATAGCCCTGATTGTGCGAGCGGACTTCAAATTTGTAGCGGGCGCCCGCTTCTAAGTAGGGCACAAAGATTTCCCATATCCCGGAGCCGCTGTTGTTCTCCATAGCGTGCGCGCGCGGATCCCAGCGATTGAAATCGCCGATGACGGCGACCTTGTAACAATTGGGCGCCCAAACGGCGAAGTTCACGCCGCGCACACCCCGCACCTCGCGCAGCTGCGCGCCCAACTTCTCATAGATGGCGTAGTGCTTGCCCTCGCTAAATAGATAGATGTCATAGTCGCTCAAAAGCGGCGGAAAAATATACGGGTCGCCGAAAACCGCGACATTGCCATCGCCGTCAGTTTCTTGGAAGTGATAGGGCGCATCCGCCCAGCCCGCGTCCAGCTCAGCGCAGAATAAGCCAGCAGCCGCCGTGGGCAGCATCGGCAGGCGCTGATGATTATGCTCGTTGACCAGCTCAACCGCTTGCGCCCAGGGGCGGAAGCAGCGTATGGAGACGGCATCGCCAACCTGGTGCCGCCCCAGCAGCGAGGCTGGAGCACCTATTTCCCCCTGCAGGAGCGCGTGAATGGCATCTGGGTGCAGGTTAAGCGGCATGGACTGTGCCCGTTTCTAGGTTTCTGCATTTGGCTCTGCACTTGCCGGGAATTATAGCGGCAAGCGGCGTTTCGCCATAGCGGGCGCTTCAGGAGGAATTTCATTGATGTACAAACTGAATTAGGTGTGTGCGGGATAAAATGATACACCACAATTGAATGAACCATTCCCAGATTGTAATCTGCTTGACAGCTGTCGCCGCCGCGTTATACTCCTCGCATAGTGAGCGTTTATGTCGCGGGGCGACTTCGCGACAGTCAGTCAGTTCGCTGGAAATGCCATCAGGCATTGACGAAGGAGGTGCATTAGGCTTGGATTGTGATGCAATTTGCTCTGTGATGGAAGAAGCTAAGACTGAATGGAGAAGACTGTTATGAAGAAGAAAGCAACTGTCTTGCTGACCCTGCTCGCGCTTGTGCTGGCGCTGGCGGCCGGCTCGACGATGGCGCAGGACAACAGTGTTTCGATTTGGGCGGCGGATGACGATACTGGCACCTGCTGGTCCAACTTGCTGGTGGATACTTTCCCGCGTGATGACATCGAGATTGAAGTCGTTTTGCAGCCGGGCACGGGACTGGTAGATGCCCAGCGGACGGCGCTGCAAGGCGGCGCCGGTCCCGATATCACCTATTCCCACGGTCCTTCCTTTATGCTGGAACTGGCGAACGCTGGCTTGCTGCTCTCGCTGGATCATTACGCGGATGAATACGGCTGGGAAGACCGCTTCGCCCCTTGGGCGCTGGATTTGGGACGGGTTGAGGGCTCGCTCTACAGCCTGTCTGAAGAGCTTGAGACGGTCATCGTCTATTACAACAAGACCGTCTTTGAAGAAAATGGCTGGTCAGTTCCCACGACTTACGATGAGTTTGTCGCCTTGGGCGAAGCCGTCATCGAAGCGGGCTTGGATGTGATGGGTCCCGCTTTTGGCGAATGCGCCCCCTGTTATGAGTGGTCGGTCAGCGTCTACCTCAGCCATCATGCTGGTCCCGAGATGGTATACGAAGCCTTGACCGGGCAGCGTCCCTGGACGGACCCCGCCTTTGTCGAGGCGATAACGGAGCTAAAACGGGTTGTGCAGGACGGCTGGTTTATGGGCGGCATGGACCTGTTTTTCGCCGATACCTTTGATTCTGCCCACGCTTTGTTCGGCGCTGGCGAAATCGCCATGAGCTTTGAAGGCACCTGGATGCTGGATAATTATCAGCGCGATTTCTTTGGCGAGGCGGCTGGCAACATGAACGATTGGGATTGGTTCGCCTTCCCCACCACCTTCTCGGACGAGCAGCACTTCATCATCGGCGTTGGCTCCAGCTGGGGCATCAGCTCCTCATCGCAAAATGCCGATGCCGCCGCCGCCGTGCTTGACCACTATTACAGCACGGGCTTCCAAGCGGCTTCACACGCGGCTTGCGGCAATGCGCCCGCCCCGCTGATTTATGAGGGCGATGTCTTTGCCGAGGCTGATCCGCGAGAAGCGCGGCTCTATCAGGAATTTGGGCAAGCCTCCGCCGCTGGCAATGTCGGTTATACCAGTTGGAGCTTCTGGCCCGCCCGCACCAATGTCTGGCTCTGGGAACAGATAGTGCGCGTCTATGACGATCAGCTCTCGGTCGAAGACTATCTCGCTGGCATGCAGTCGGA
>JAJDWK010000087.1 GCA_022825675.1 Anaerolineae bacterium
GCTGCGGGGCAGGGAGCTTATTCTTCCTCTTTCCAGGGCAGTACATCGCGCGGCAAGGAGCTGCCATGCTTGGGCGGTCCCACAACGCCGCGCTCTTCCAGCATGTCCATGATGCGCGCCGCCCGCCCATAGCCGATGCGCAAGCGCGTCTGTATGTTGGAAATCGAGGCTTTCCCCCGCCGCCTCACCAATGTGACGGCGTCTTGATAGAGCGGGTCTTCGTCCGTATCAGCATCGCCGCCGCCGTCTTTTTTGAACTGCGGCGGTGCCATATCCCAGAAGGCGGCTTGCGTCTCCGCTGCCGCTTTTGCTTTGTCGGGATTGCCGCCGGCGCTGTTCTTCGTCGCGGGCAGCGGGATGGGGTCAATCCCCCGCAAGCCCGCCCCTTGCAGCTTCCAATAGCGGCTGACGCGCTCAATTTCGTCTTCGCCGACAAAGACGCCTTGCATGCGCAGCGGCGCTGCCGCCTTGCCCGAATCGTAGAGCATATCGCCTTTGCCCAGCAGATTTTCCGCGCCCGTTTGATCGAGGATGACTTTGCTGTCGGTGCCGCTGGCGACTTTAAAGGCGATGCGCGCCGGGCAATTGGCTTTGATGATGCCGGTAACCACATCCACTGACGGGCGCTGGGTGGCGATGATGAGGTGGATGCCGGTCGCCCTCGCCACCGCTGTCAGGCGCTGGATCGCTTGCTCGGTATCGTCCGGCGCCATCATCATCAAGTCCGCCAGCTCATCAATGATGACAACGATATAAGGCAGGGGCGCCAGGTCTGGGTCCAAATTGGCGTTGTATTCGACGATATTGCGGGCGCGGGCGGCGCTGAGGCGGCGGTAGCGCCGGTCCATCTCGCTGGTCACCCAGTGCAATGCGCCCACCGCCCGCTCCGGCTCGTCCACAACCGGCGCCACCAAATGCGGCAAGCCATTGTAACCCGTCAGTTCCACCCGCTTGGGGTCAATCATGATGAACTTGACCTGCGCTGGCGAGCAGGTCGCCAACAAGCTGACGATTATGGCGTTGATGCACTTGGACTTGCCGGAGCCAGTGGTGCCAGCTATCAGCAAATGCGGCATATCGGCGATATCGGCGGCGATGGGCGCGCCCGCGACCGACATGCCCAGCGCAATCGCCAAGGGGCTTTCGATATTTTGATATGCGCCCGATTCCATCACATCGCGCAGTCTCACCAGCGCTGGATGAGGGTTGGGCACCTCGATGCCGACATAGCCCTTGCCAGGCACCGGCGCTTCAATGCGCAGGGATTCCGCCCCCAGCGCCAGCTGCAAGTCCTTTTGCAAGTTGGCAATCGCGCTGACTTTGATGCGGTTGCGCTTGTCATTGCGCTTGATGTAACCTGGCTTGACGCCATATTGCGTGATGACCGGCCCCGGGTTTATCTCAACGACAGTCCCCGGCACACGAAAGGCCGCCAAAGTATCTTCGATTGTCGCCGCCAACTGCCGCAGCGGCTCTTCGTCAAGCTGGCTTGCCGAGCCGCTGTCGAGCATGTCGAAATAGTCCGGCAGCTCCCAATGCTCCCGCGGGCGGGCGGGTTCGGCTGCTGGCTCGCTGGCGGCGGCTGTCGCTGGCGGCTCAGCCGCTATTGACGCCCGCTCCTCCGCTTTTTCAGGCTCGGCTGCTGCCGCCTCATCCCGCGGGATTTCGGATTCAGCCTTGGGCGGCGGCATCGCCTCCCGGCGGGCTGGGGGCATCGCCGCTGGCGGCTTCTGGGCTGGTGGCGGGCTGGCAGCGGCAGCGGCTGGCGGCGGCAGATTGTCCCCCATGTTGAGGAATCGCTCCAGCGGTCCCGCTCCAGCGTGTCCCTCGCCTTGTCGCCCCCGCTGGAAGAAGCGCGCTGCCCGCCTGGGCGGTTTTGTTGCCGCTTCCTCCCGCTCCAGCGGCGCGGGCTGATGCTCTCGCTGCGGCTTCAGCCGGCTGGGGAAACTGAAAAAGGAACGCAGCCGCGCTGGCAGCGGCAGGGCAGGCGAGGTCGGTGGCGGCAGCGCCCCTTGAGTATGGCTCGCGCCAGTCAGCGCGGCGGGGCGCGGTTTTGAGACGCGCAGGGCTGGCGGCGCATCCGCCAATGCCGTAGCTGCCGCCAGCTTTTGCGCCCGCCGCTTTGCCGCCCGCTGCGCCACAGTATCGCGCAAGCCGCGCCCCAGGCTTATGACAAGCGCCCCCAGTTCAACGATGCTGGAGCGGGTTGCCATCATCGCGCCGATGGTCATCAGCATAAACACAAGCACAAAAGCGCCCAGCTCGGTTACATTGTTGACCAAAGCGCTGTAGACCCAGCCGCCCAGCATGCCGCCGCCGCGGCCGCTCAAATAAGATTGCTGCACCAGCGCCTGCACGCATGCCGGGCTGGAAGGCACTGCGCATTGCTCAAAAGAAGCCAGCCCAGCGCCATAGCCGAGGCTCTCGACAAACTGAAATAATGCCAATACTGAAAGGAATACCAACGCGCCGCCCGTCAGCCGGATCGGGTCGATGACTGGCGCGCGCTCGCCAAAATGACGGATTATCAGCCACATGCCGCCGGTGAACATGGCGATAGGCACGGCGAATGCGCCCCAGCCCAGCAATTGCCCCGTGAGCGCATGCACCGCGCTGATTGCCGCCTGCTCTTGGGAAAGCGCGCTGAAGCTGAAGACGATAGCGCCAAAGACGAGCACGACGCCGATAATATCCAGCTTGCGGTCGAGGTCGAGCCAGCGCTCACGCTTGATGCGCGGCGCGCGGCTGGGGCGGGCGCTGGCGGCCGCTTCCGCGCGGCCTCTGCCGCCGCTTTGATGCTCGCGTTCGCTCCCGTCACCACTGCTGATGCGCCCGCGCCACCGGCTGACAGTCCCGCCGATGCGGCTCAAGCGGGTGCCGGGCTGCCGCCCTTGCGCTTTGGGGTTCGCCTCCGCCTCGCCGCGGCTCAAGCGCGCCCGCAGCCCGCCCAAGCGCCCACCCTGCTCGGCGGCGCTGTCAGCAGCCTCAGTGCGTGCCGGACGCGCCGTCCGCCCCGCTGATGATGATGGCAGCGTTTTGCCCGCCAAGCGCGCGCGCCGTTCTTCGCTGCTGGCGGCGGCTGGCGCTGGGGAACGCCCCGAAACCGCCCGCCGGCCCGCGGCTTTGCCCCCGCTTGAGCGAGTGCCGCGAGGTTGCCGCTCCGGCTGATTTCCTCGCGAGCCGCTCCCGCCAAGCACATGGGAGCCGCCGCGACTGCCTCCGCTCATATCATCGGGGTCAAAATACTCCTCATCGTCGAAGTATTCGAGCTCGTCATCATATCCCTGGGACATGCCTGCTTCCTGTATCCCTCGAACGGCTGCTGAGGCCTGACCAGCCGACCACCGTCAAGCGCCACCTCAAGCATACCATAGACAGCGCAATCGAAAATGCCGCTAGAACACTTATTCTTAAGTTGCGCTGGCTGGCGGCAAGCGCTAGATGTCGATCGGGTTGGTCAGCAAGCCCGTCAGCAGGTCGATGCAAGCCTTCACATCGCCGATATCCACCGTTTCGCTGGTGGTGTGCAAATAGCGCGTGGGGATGGAGATGCAGCCGCTGGGCACGCCAGAATCGGTCAATTGGATGACGGAGGCATCGGTGCGCCCGCCCGTCAGCAATTCCAATTGGTAGGGGATGCCATCTGCCTGGCAGCGTGCCACCATCCAATTTTTGATGGCGACCGGCACCACCAAGCCCGGGTCATGCACTTTGATAGCCGCGCCGCCGCCCAGCCGCACCAGCATCTTGGGACCGCGGAGCACATCGCCGCTGGCGGTAACATCGATGGCGATGCCGATGTCCGGGTGAACGCCCTGCGCCGCCGTCTTCGCCCCGCGCAAGCCCACTTCTTCCTGCACAGTGAAGGCGAAATAGACTTCGTGCGGCGTCTCCCGCCGCAGCCGGCGCATGCTTTCGATGGCGACGACGCAGCCGATGCGGTCATCCAGCGATTTGCCGATGATGCGCTCGCCGCGCACTTGCAGCTCCCGCATGAAGCCGGCTGGCTGCCCAACTGGCGTCGCGTTACTGTCGGCGTCCGCCTGCACATCAATGTAAAATTCGTCCAGCGTCTTGCCGCCGCCTTGCGCCGCGATGACGCCCACCGTACCGTCTTCAAATTGCACTCGGTTGCCATGCAGGGTATCGGTTCGCAGCCCGCCCAAATTGCTGAAGCGCAGGTAGCCGCTGTGAGGTTCTTTGTAGGTCGCCATCACGCCAATTTCGTCCATGTGGGCGGCGATGAGCAGCTTCTTCCCGCCCGAGCCGACGCGGCAGATCAAATTGCCCAAGCCATCCACCCAAATGTCATCCGCCAAATCCGCCACTTCGGCGCGGATTAGCTGGCGGATGCGGTGCTCGTAGCCGGGCGGTCCCCAAGTTTCTGCCAGGCGTTTTGTCAGTTCAATCACGGCGCTCTCCTTAAGTGCATGGCTTTTGATGATTGCCCTATTGTACCCCGTTTTTGGCGCTGAGGGGGCTCAGCCCGCCGCCGCCAACGGCGCTGGGACCCGCCGCCGGGCGCGCATCGGCAAGCCATCCCGCGGGAACATCGTGATGTAGGGCTGCGGTACAATCTGCGCCCCGGGTATCAGCCGCAGCTGAAAATGCTGCGCGATTGTCGCCAGCAGCAGCGTCGCCTCCATCATCGCGAAGCTGTTGCCGATGCAGACCCGCGGTCCCGCGCCGAAGGGGATATAGGCATAGCGGGGAATCGCGCTGGCGCGCTCGGCTTGCCAGCGCTCGGGCAGGAAGGCGTCAGGCTCTTGCCAGATTTCGGGGTGGCGATGCACACAATAGATGCAGATTTGCACGCTAGAGCGGGCGGGGATTGGGTAGCCCAGCGCCACAGTATCTTCCCGCGGGCTGCGGCTGATAGACCAGACGGGCGGCATCAAGCGCATGGCTTCTTTGATGACCATTTCGGTATACGGCAGGCGGCGGATGTCGGCAAAAGTTGGCGCGGCACCCGCCAGCACCGCGTCCAGCTCCGCGTACAGGCGCGCTTCTGCCTCTGTGTTCTGCGCCAGGAGCCAGAATGTCCAATTCAGCGCGTTGGCGGTGGTTTCGTGCCCCGCCAGGAAGAGCGTGACCGCTTCGTCACGCACCTCAAGGTCGCTCATGCGCGCGCCATCTTCATCGCGGGAAAGCAGCAGCATCGAAAGCAAATCGCCGCGGTCTTCGCCGCTCGCCCGCCGTTCGTTGATGAAGCCATAGACGATTTTGTCCAGCGCCGCATTCGCCCGCCGCGAGCGGATGCGCAGCGGCGTCGGCAGCCAATGCGGCAGCAGTGTGGCGGTATTGCTGGCTTTCTGCACCACATCCACCGCCTTCTTGACCTGGTTCGCGGTTGTCGAGGCATCGGCATCAAAAAGCGTGCGCCCGACAATCATCAGCGTCAGCTCCATCATCTCCTTGTCAACATCAATTTGCGCGCCGCTGCGCCATTGCGCCAGGCGCTGCAAAGTATATGCCACCATGGTATCGGCATAGGCGCTGATGCGCCCGGTGTGGAAGGCTGGCTGCACCAGCCGCCGCTGCCGCTTCCAAAACGCGCCATTGCTGGTTACCAAGCCGCGCCCCATAAAACGCGCCAAGCCGGCTTTGGCGCTTGTATATTCCGGACCTTTAATGAAAATGTCCGCCTGGCGCACGAGAATCTCGCGTATCATCTCCGGGTTGGCGATGAAATACTGATGCCGCCCGCCCACGGTATAGTGCATGATATCGCCATATTCAGCGACCCAATTGGACACGCGGGTCAAGGGATCGTCGAGAAAGCTGCGATAATTCAGATATTGCTCGATAGCGCCGTCGCCGATGTTTGGCGGTCCCGGCGGGAAGCCGTTTTTTGTGTTCCTTGCCATGGCATAGTTCCTAAATTATGGCATCACAGGCGCATACATATGGACGAAACTGCATGTACCTTAGCATACCACCTATCGGCAATGGCGGCATCGCCCGTGATGGCTTGTCGCGGCGTGGTATACTGGGGGCTGGTGGCGGAGGGCAGGGCGAGATGGCGGTAATCACAGAACTGATTGAAATCGGGCGGCAGCTCAAACGGGCGGGCAAGCTGCAGGGCGCAATTGAACATTTCCTCCAGCTGCATCGCACCTATCCCGACAATGCTCGCATCAGCTTTGAGCTGGCTGGTGCCTGGCGCGCTTTCGGCGTGCCCGAGCAGGCGCTGCCGCTGTATCAGGCTTTGCTGAAGCTTCCCAGCGGGCAGGGCTTGCCGCCCAAAGATATGCCGCGCCTCTATACGCATTTAGGCGCGGCTTTGCTGGAAACGCGCGCTGTTGACAGGGCGCTGACCGTGCTTGAAGCGGGGCTGCAAGCGCACCCCAGCTATCGCCCGCTGCGCGCCTGGCGCATCATCGCCCTCGCCCGCGCCGATGCCACGCAAGAGGCGCTGCTGCAGGCGCTTGAGCTTATGCTGGAATCATTAGCGCCTTCCCGCTGGGATATTTTTGAAGAGGAAATCGCCGCTATCGTGCGCGAAATGCGCGCCGAAGCGTGGGACGCGCCCGCTGCTCCCCAAGCCGAGCCCCCAATCGCGCCAGAGGCGAAGGCGCCTGCCGCAGCGCCCGCGTCAGCAATGCCGCCGCAAGCAAGTACAATCGCCATTGCCGAGCCGGAAGCGCCGGCTGCCGAGCGCGAAATTGAAGTGCGCGTCAAAGCGCCGCCGCCAAAATCCAAGCGCAAAGCCGGCAAAACTCAGTTGGGAAAAAAAGCCGTGCGCATCAACATTGCTGGCGCTGGGGACAAGCCCGGCTCAGCCACCGCAAATGAAGACGAACCGCCCGCCGCTGCCAGCAGCTTCAAAATCCCCGTTGATGATGACTGAGCCGCTCCTGCGCATCGCATAGTTTATGGTAAATGCCGCCGCCCGTATTCCGCCGCTGTTGAAAAAGCCAGCCCGCTTTCGTCCAATGTCCAGACCGCTGTCGCCACCTTCTCGATGAACCAGCGATCGTGCGTGGCAGCCAAAATCGCGCCGGGGAATGCCAGCAGCGCCCGCTCCAGCGCTTCCAGGCTCATCAGGTCGAGGTGATTGGTCGGCTCATCAAGCAGCAGCAGGTTGGCGCGGCGGTGAATCAAGCGCGCCAAGCCCAATTTCCGCCGCTGCCCCAGGCTCAAATCAGCGACGGTTTTGCCCGCCAGATGGGCATCGCGGAACAAGCCGCAGCGGTGCAGCAGCGTCAAAAGCTGGTCGTCGTCCGCATTGCGGATCTCCCGCAGCGCGGCGAGAACAGTAGCGCCTTCGTCCAGGGAGTCCCCCGTCTGGTCAAGGTAGCCGACGGTTGCGCCCGGCATAATGGCGATCGCGCCAGCAGTCGGCGGCAATTCGCCGAGTATCAGCCGCAGCAGCGTCGTTTTGCCCGCGCCATTGGGCGCCACCAATGCCACCCGCTGCCCCTTGCGCAAGACGGCGCTGACCTCCGTGAAGAGCCGCCGCCGCCCAAATGCCATGCCGACCGCTTGCAGCCGCAGCGGCTCCATGCTGGTCAGCGGCAGCGGCGCAAAAGGGTATTCGACATGCCAGACATGCCGCGGGTTTGCCAGGCGCTTCGCCTCCAGGCTTTGCAGCTCTTGCCGCGCCGCGCGCGTCAGTTTGCTGATGGTGCGCGCCGCCTGCTGCTGCCCGGTGAATTTGATCCACTTGTCGCCATCGCTGGCGCGCTTGGCTTTGCGCGGGCTGTGCGCCTCTTTTTTCATCGTCTGGCGCAGCGCTTTCATGCGGTTCGTCTGCGCGTGATACGCCTCAACCTCGCTTTGATAGCGCGCTTCCTTCTGCGCCCGGTAGGCGTCGTAATTGCCCGGATACGCCGTCAAGGTGTGTGATACTGGCGAGAGATCAAGAATCTTGCTGGCAACGCGGTTGATGAAGCGGCGATCATGCGTGATCATCAGCAGCGCCTGCGGATAGCCGCGCAGGTATTCTTCCAGCCATGCCAGCCCCGCGAAATCGAGGTGATTGGTCGGCTCGTCCAGGATGAGCAGGTCAGGCGCGCCCAGCAGCAGCGCCGCCAAGCCGACCCGCGTCTTCTCCCCGCCGCTGAGAGACATCAGCGAGCGTTCGGGCGCGATATGCTTTAAGCCCAGCCCGGCGAATATGCGTTCGCGCCGGCTCTCCAGCGTGTAGCCGCCGCGCGCGTCAAAGATTTCCTGCAAGGTGCCGTATTCCGCCAGCAGCGCCGTCACATCGCCGCCGTCCGCCATCCGCCCTTCCAGCGCCCGCAGCCGCTTGCCGATGCTGTTCAGCTCGCCCACCGATTCTTCGATAAAATCAGCGACAGTAACCGCCGCTGGCAGCCGCGCTTCCTGCGGCAGATAGCCCAGGCGAGCGCCCGGTGCCAAGCGGACAGCGCCGGCATCCGCCTCTTCCAAGCCAAGAAGCAGGCGCGCCAATGTCGATTTGCCGACGCCATTTTCCCCCACCAGCGCGGCGCGTTCGCCCCGGTTGAGGTTCAAAGTTACGCCATCGAGAATCAGCTTGGCACCGTAATATTTTTGCAGGTTCGCGGCGCTCAAGACCTGCTGGGACATGGCTGCTCCAATGTACTGCGCAATGCTGCGGCTATTCTGCTTTGCCATTTGGCGCTTGGCAAGCGCTACGCGAATCGGACTGGCTGGAGTATACTGTTGCCAATATCTATCCTGGAGCGGAGTGCCCGATGCCCGCCATCCTGGCGCATGGTGCCTTAGGTCCCTTCGACGAAATCATCTTTATCGGCGTCGCTATTGGTTTTCTGGTGATGATGGGCATTAGTTGGCTGCGCAGCCAGCAGCTGCCGGCGGATGAGCAGGAAGAGCCCGCCGATACTTTTGATTTGGAATAGGAGTTCCGCATGAGATTGGAACACATCGCCTTTAATGTCAGCGACCCGGCGGGGCTGGCGGCTTGGTATGTCGCCAACCTGGATATGCGCATCGTCCGCGCCTTTGACGAGCCGCCCCACATCCACTTCCTCGCCGATAGCGCCGGCAAGAGCATGATAGAAATCTACAGCAATCCGCTGGGCGCAATCATCGACTACACCGGGCATCATGCCGTGGTCTTCCACCTGGCATTCGCCGTTGACGACCTGGAAGCGGAGCGGCAGCGCCTGGTTGCCGCCGGCGCGGCGCTCGATGGCGAGATTGACCACCGCGCCAATGGCGATACACTGGCATTCTTGCGCGACCCCTGGGGTTACACAATCCAGCTCGTGCAGCGCCAGCAGCCGATGCTTGACTGAGCGCCTGTGACCGCCCAAATCGAGATTGAGCTGCGCGCCGAGGGCGAGGCATTGCCCGGCGCTTTCCTCGACCCGCGTGAAATCGAGCGGATGTTTGCCTCGACGCGGCAATCGCTGCGCGCCAGCCTGGGGCGCAAGCTGCGCGGACTGCGCTGCCAAGAGCATGGTGCCGCGCCGAAACTGCGCGTCAGCGGCGTCTATGATCGGTCAACGGAAGCGATGGAGCTGGACTATCACATTGAAGCCTGCTGCCAACTCTTCACAGTACGGGTCATCAAAGTTTTGAACCGGCGCGTTTGAGCGCCAGCGGGAAAGGAAAGCACATGCGCGTATTATTGCAACGGGTGAGCGCCGGCTCGGTCGCCGTCAATGGCGAAATTAGGGGCGCGGTCGGGCTGGGATTTGTCGCTTTGGTCGGCGTTACGCATAGCGATGGCACTGCGGAAGCCGACAAACTCGCGCGCAAAACGGCGCATCTGCGCGTATTTGAAGATGATGCGGGCAAAATGAACCGCTCGCTGCTGGATGTCGGCGGCGGTGTGCTGGTGATTTCGCAATTCACGCTCTATGCCGATGCGCGCAAGGGGCGCCGCCCCAGCTATGTAAATGCCGCCGCGCCCGAAGCCGCCGCCCCGCTTGTGCGGCGTTTCGCCGAGCAGCTGACCGCGGCTGGCGTGACTCTAGTCGAGCAAGGCGTCTTCGGCGCGATGATGGCGGTAGAAATCCACAACGACGGTCCCGTGACCATCATGCTGGATAGCGAGCGGCTCTAAGCCATCAGCGGCAAAATTCGGCAAGAAAAAGGCGGCTCCATCGAGCCGCCTTGTGGCTGTTGAAACTGCGTCAATGCGCGCTATTCGTCATCGCTCTCCCGCAATGGCAGCACATTGGGCCAAACCGAAGCGTGGTGCTCATAAGCGTCAATGCCGATGCGGTCCGCTTCGGGAGCAACATGCAAAACATCCACCCGGTTGAGCACATAGAACATAATGAAACTGCTGACAGCGACCCAGATGGCGACGCCGACCACGCCAACAACTTGCGCGCCCAAGAGGTCAAGCCCGCCGCCATCAAGCAAGCTGGTGGTGTAGGTGGCGTCAGCGCCTTCCAGCAATGCCTGGGAGCCGACGATGCCAATCATCAAAGTGCCGAAAGCGCCGCAAGCGCCATGCACCGAAAATGCGCCAACCGCATCGTCGATTTTCATCGACTCCACAACACCCATCGAAACCACCAAAACCACCCCCGCCAAAGCGCCGATGATAACCGCGTTAATCGGCGTGACGAAGGCGCAGCCCGCGGTGATGGCGACCAGCCCCGCTAAAGAGCCGTTGAGGATGAAACTGACATTCCAATTCTTGGTGAGAAAATAGGTGTGGAACATCGCGCCCAGGGCGCCGGCAGTGGCTGCAAGCGTCGTGTTCACCGCCACCAGCCCCAGCTGATTAAGATCGCCCGCGCCTAATGTCGAGCCGACATTAAAGCCATACCAGCCAAACCACAATATGAATGTGCCCAGCGAGGCAATCGCCAGGTTGGAGGCTTCTGGCGGGCGGCCGAAAACGCGCCCAGCGCGCGGACCCAGCATGTATGCGCCCATCAAAGCGACGACGCCGCCCGTCATGTGCACAATCGTGGAACCAGCGAAGTCCAGAAACCCCTGCTGCGTGAGCCAGCCGCCGCCCCAAGTCCAAAAGACAACTACCGGGTAAATGATTGCGCCCAACAAGGCGCTGTACAGCAGCTTGCCAACAAAATTGGTGCGCTCCGCCATCGCGCCGGTGGCGATGGTGGCGGCAGCGCCCGCGAAAGCGAATTGGAAGAAGAAGTTGACAAATAGCGCGCCATCGCCGTCACCCGCGCCAGTCGCTCCGCCCAAAAACAGCTCGATTTGCGGGAAGAAGCCGCTGCTCTCCGCGCTGCCAAAGGCGATGCCAAAGCCGACAACAAAGAAGACAATGCCAGTGACGCAGGCATCCATGAAGTTCTCGGCGAGCGAGTTGACCACCCCCGTTTCACGGATCATGCCGCCTTCCAGCATGGCGAAACCAGCCTGCATGAAAAAGACCAGGAAGCCCGCCAGCAATATCCAAACATGGTCGAGGTTGTTCTGCACCTCTGCGGCGCTGATCATCGCTTCCACCATCGCCGTTTCTGCCGCGGCATCATCAGCTGCCGGCGCGTCCTGCGCATTGGAGCTGAAGCCGAAGCTGTATAGGATGACCAAGCCTAAAAATATCGAAAGCAGTCGATACAGCAACTTGCGCTTCTTGCCAATTTCTGGTTTGGGCTTGCCCATCGGTAACCTCCGCAACAGCTAACTGACGCCATGTTTCTTTGACAGGCACAGTATACAAAGCCGAAAGCCAAGAAAATCAGCGCAATAGTATCCCAATTGCGCGCAATCTATTTGGTTATATGTACCAAAGTCGCTTGGATGTCAGACATACTCAACAGTAGCGCCTTGTGAATTGTGCGTAATGCCCACAGTAAATAGCATGTTCCAGGCGGCTGCGCTATGAATTCTGTACAAAGCAAGCAAACTAAGCGAGGGCTTCGTGTTTCAGCGCTTTGAGTCGCTTCATCACATCGTTAGCGCCGCGCCCGAAAGTATCATAGAGCGTCTGATATTCGGCGAAGAGGCGATCGTATAGTTTTTGATTAAGCGCGTTGGGCTGGACGACGCCCGCTTTGAGCTTGCCCATCTTCTCGGCGGCGGCATGAATATCGGGATAGAGCGCGCCCGCCACCGCCGCGTGCATGGCAGCGCCGAGAGCTGGCGCCTGCGCCGAGCCGGACAGCGTAAGCGAGCGCCCGGTGACATCGGCGAAAATCTGGCGGAGCAGGGCATTTTTCTCGGGCAAGCCGCCAGCCGCCACCAGCTCCCGCACTTCGATGCCTTGCGCCTCAAATGCCTCGATGATTTCGCGCGTGCCATAGGCGGTCGCCTCGATGAGCGCGCGGTAGATATCGGGTGCGCGGGTGGCGAGCGTCATGCCCAGCATCATGCCCGTCAAATCAACATCGACCAGGGTGCTGCGGTTGCCATTCCACCAATCCAGCGCGAGTAAACCATGCGCGCCCACCTGCTGCTTGGCGGCTTCCCGCTCCAAATAGCCATGCAATCCCATGCCAGCCGCCCGCGCCGCCTGGTGATATGCCGGCGGCACGGCATTGTCGACGAACCAGGCGAAGATATCGCCGACTGCGCTTTGCCCGGCTTCATAGCCGTACAAGCCGGGGATGACGCCGCCTTTGACGACGCCGCACATGCCATCCACCTCTTTCAGCGTATCGCCAGAGAGGATGTGGCAGCAGGAGGTGCCCATAACCATGACCATGATGCCGCTTTCAGTCGCTTTGACCGCCGGCGCGGTTACATGGGCGTCCACATTGGCGACGGCAACGGCGATGCCGGGCGGCAGACCCATCAGCGCCGCCATCGCTGGGCTCAGCTCGCCCGCTTTATCGCCCAGCTCGGCGAATTGGCGGCTCATCTTCTCGTCGACCACATTTTCAAAGGCGGGGTCAAGCGCGTGGAAGTAGTCACGGCTGGGGAAGACGCCGTCTTGCACCATCGCCTTGTAGCCGGCGGTGCAGGTGTTGCGCGTTTCCACCCCCGTCAGCTGCCAGATGACCCAGTCCGCCGCCTCGATAAAGCGGTCGATTTTTGCATAGATATCGGGGCGCTCCTGCAAAATTTGCAGCAATTTGCTGAAGAACCATTCCGAAGATATTTTGCCGCCATAACGCGGCAGCCAGCTCTCGCCGCGGGCGCGGGCAGTCGCGTTTATTTGGTCGGCTTGCCGCTGCGCCGCGTGATGCTTCCACAGCTTGATGTAGGCATGCGGCTCGTCTTTGAAGTCCTCCAAAAAACACAGGGGGATGCCATCGGCAGTGGTGGGCATGGGCGAGCTGGCGGTGAAGTCGATGCCGATGCCGCGCACGGCGTCAGCGTCCACGCCGCTCTGCCGCAAGACGGCGGGCACCGTATGGGCGAAGGTATCGATGTAATCTTGCGGATGCTGCAGCGCCCAATCAGGCGGCAGCCGCCGCCCCGAGGGCAGCTGGCGGTCCATAACGCCGTGCGGATACTCAAAGACCGCTTCGGCGATTTCCGCGCCGTCCCGCGCGTCTACCAATACCGCGCGCCCGGATAAAGTGCCAAAATCTAAGCCAATGGTGTACATAGCCACCTCAAGCATTGTGATAAGTTCAGCGTATAGTTTCGCGCTTTCACGCTTAAAGCGCAACTTTTGCGCGGGAAGCCTGGACACCGGCAGGGGCGACCCGCGGTGCCGCCCGTAAGTTACGCCTTCCCCGGCGGGACAAGCGGCACGACAAAGCCCTCATCCAGCCAGGCGCGCAGCTGCCCCGCCTCGGCATCAGCCGCGGGGAAGCCGCCGGGATGCGCCCGCGCCAGCCGCATCAGCGCGGCATCGGCGCGGTACTCGGCGCGAAAGTCGTGATAGATGCCGCGGCTGCTGGACATGGCGCACCACGGCGCCAGGTGATAGCGAGTCTTGTTATCCAGCAGCGGCACGCGATAGCGCAGCGGCGGCTTCTTTTGGGCATTCACGATGATATCAGCATAACGCTGCACCATCGCTTCCAGCGAGAAATTGGCTTTGAGATAGGCGAGCGTCGCGGCGGGAGTGCGGCGGCGCTCGCGTAAAATGGCGTCGGCGATATGCACCGCCGCCTCGATATCGCCATAATCGACGCGCTCGATGTGCTCGTCCGGCAGCAAGTCGCGATATGCCGCCACCCGCGAGACTATCGCGGGCGTGCCGCAGCCCAGCGACTCGAAGGGGGTATTGCCGAAGGTCTCAACGCAGCTGCCGATGCACAGCGTCACATCCCCCAGGCTGTAATACTCCGCCAGCAGCGCTTCCGGTATCCAGTCGTGAAAAACAAAAACTTCCTGCAAATCCGCTTCGCGGATTTGCCGCCGCAAACTGGCATAATAGGCGCGGTTGGCGGGCTCGCTTTCCGCGTCCATCCACAGCGGGACCAAGACCCGCAAATCACGCCAGCCGCGCTGCCGCACCAGGGCGCGCGCCACTTGCAGCACTTCGCCGATGCCCTTGTGCGGCTCGGGACGGTGGGGGAATAGCAGCAGCGGGCGCGCGGCAACTTCGGGCGGAATCAAGCGGAAGATGCTGTCCGGCGGGGTATAGCGCAGGACATCCCAGTCAAAGCCGTTATGCACCGTGCGCATGCGCGCGCCCACCGCGGGCGCGAATTGCGCCACCGCCGCTTCGTAAGAGGCGCGGCAATGCTCGGAAGGCAGTATCCAGGCATCGCCTTGAAAGAGAAATGCCGATTGCAGCGTCTCCGGGTAGATGATGCTGCGCAGCGATATCACAGTGGGGATGGACTGATAGACATAAGGGAATATCAAGCCGCCATCATGGCTGTAATGCACATCAGCGCGGGATAGCGCCTCGCCGACAGCGCGCATGGCGTTGGCGATGTTATACAGCGGCGTGAAATAGGGCTCGGGGAATGGCTGCTTGAAGCGCAGCAGCGGCAAAATCTCGACATTGTCCGCCCAGTTGAAAGCAGCCTGCGCGCCTTCGCGCCGGGTCGTCAGGATGCTGAGGCGGTGCCCCTGCTCGCCCAGATGCAGGGCGATTTTCTTCAGCTGGGCTTGGTTGCCGCCAGGGGAGAAATCGGGGAAGAGCGGATTTAGGGAAAAGACGGCGATTCTTTTGCCGGCGCTCATGGGCTTGGCTTCTCGACGCTAGCGAGGGGCTTGCCCGTGAGTGTAACAGCCGCTAAGGCCTGGGCAAAGCGCCCGCCGCGATGGGCTGGCGCTCAGTCGCATATCAAAGTGCCGACAGCGCTGTCGCCATGCAGCGCCTGCAGCAAATCTTTGGGATTCCAAAAGTTCACCACTACGATGGGCATGGCATTCTCTTGGCAGAGGGTGAAGGCAGTGGTGTCCATCACCCGCAGCTGCTGGTCGAGCACTTGCTGATAGTTCAGGCGGCGGTAGCGCCGCGCGCTCGGGTTTGTCATCGGGTCGTCAGAATAGACGCCGTCGACTTTGGTGGCTTTGACGATGACATCAGCGTGAATCTCGCTGGCGCGCAGAGCTGCCGCCGAATCCGTGGTGAAATAGGGGCTGCCGATGCCGCCGGTGAGGATGAGCACGCGCCCTTTTTCCAGATGGCGGATGGCGCGCAGCCGAATGTAAGGCTCGGCGATGGAGTTCATCTGCACGGCGGTCTGCACGCGGGTGACGATGCCAAGGCGCTCAATCGCATCTTGCAACAGCAAGCCATTCATCACGGTGGCAATCATGCCCATGTGGTCGGCGGTGCTGCGGTCCATGCCCGATTTCTGGGTGGCGGCTTCGCCCCGCCACAAGTTGCCGCCGCCGATGACGATGGCGATTTGCATGCCCAAGTCATAGACTTCGCGCACGCGCTGGGCGATGTAGGCGGCTTGCCGCGGGTCAATGCCAGCGCCATCCGCGCCGCCCAGCGCTTCCCCGCTCAGTTTCAGCAATACGCGCTGGTAAGGCAGCTCCTGCTTTGCCGTCATGGACGCTCCTCATTGGGTTGCCGGGCTTGGCGCAGCGCAATTCACCACAGAGATACACAGGGCGCAGAGTTTTTCCGTAGGTCTAAGGGAATGCTCGTCCGCAGCATACACATTCCCTAATGACAAGGGATTAGCTTGTGACTAATCCCTTGTTGCATGGTTGGCGCCGCGTCTTCGCTCATGAGCGCGGGAGCGGCATCCCCGGCTGGCTTCAGCCGCTGTCGCCAATCGCCAGGCGCTGAAAGCGGCCGATGTTGATGGTCTCGCCCACTTCGGCGACTGTCTCCTGCACAAATTGCTCGATTGTCTTGTCATCGTCCTTGATGAAAGCCTGCTCCAGCAGCACGATTTCTTCGTACCATTTGTTCATGCGCCCTTTTACGATGCGCTCGGCGATATGTTCCGGCTTGCCTTCGTCCAGGGCGCGCTCCAGCTGCAGTTTCTCTTCCGCCGCCACTTGCGCCGCCGGGACATCCCCGCGCGCGACCACCTGCGGGTTCATATTGGCGATGTGCATGGCGATATCTTTGGCGAAGGCTTTGAATTGCTCGGTAGCGGCGACAAAATCCGTCTCGCAATTCACCTCCACAATCACCGCCAGGCGATTGTCGAAATGCACATAGCTGCCGATGACGCCTTCGTTGGCGGCTCTGCCTTTGCCCTGCAGCTTGATGCCATCTTTGAGCGCCTTTTCCCGCAAGAAGTCGGCGGCGGCGTCAATATCGCCATTGTGCTTTTCCAGCGCCTTCTTGCAATCCAAAGGACCGGCACCAGTGCGATCGCGTAGTGCTTTTACCTGTTTTGCGCTAACTGCCATCTGCCTCTTAGTCTCCATTCTAGCGGTTATCTTCGGCTTCGCTGCTCGCGCCTTCTGGCGGTGTTTGCGCCTCGGTGGCGGTGTCTTCGGCGTCAAAAAGCTTGGCATCGCGCAGCTTCGCCAAGGTCGATTCGCCCAGCAAGTCTTCGTCCGCCAGCTCTTCTTCGTAGGTATCGGCGAAGAATGTCTCTTCCTCTTCTTCGACGCCGGCGGATTGGCGCAGGTTGTGCCCTTCCATCACGGCGTCCGCTAACGCGCTGATCAAAGTGCGTATCGAGCGCATGGCGTCATCATTGGCGGGCAGGATGTGGTCAACTGTATCCGGGTTGGCGTTGGTATCCACCAGCGCCAGCACCGGTATCTTGAGAATGTTGGCTTCTTTGACGGCGGTGTATTCGCGCTCGGCATCGACCACGACGAGCATTTCTGGCACGCGCTTCATCTCGCGGATGCCGCCCAGCCTCAATTGCAGTTTTTCGATTTTGCGCTGCAATACCAAGCCTTCTTTTTTGGTCAGGCGGTCGAATTCGCCAGCGTCCCGCCGCTGCTCCAACTGCTTGAGGGTGTCGATGCGGCTGCGGATGGTCTTCCAATTGGTCAGCGTGCCGCCCAGCCAGCGATAGTTGACATAGGGCATGCCACAGCGCCCCGCCTCCCGCTGGATGATTTCCTGCGCTTGCCGCTTGGTGCCAACAAACAATACCGAGCCGCCATCCGCGACCATCTCGGCAATTTGATCGTGGAAGCGGTTGAGATTCTTGAGCGTAATCTGCAAATCAATGATGTGAATCCCGTTGCGCTGGGTGAAGATGAACGGTGCCATCTTCGGGTTCCACTTGTTGGTGCGGTGCCCGAAATGCACGCCAGTTTCGAGCAATGTCCGCATTCGTACTGCTGAGGGCATAAGAAAACTCCTTGGCTTTTGGTGTTTTGGGCTCGCACATCGTTCAGCCTCCGGTGACAATCCGCCACAGGCGGACAACACCCACCAGAGTCCCGATGTGTGGGATTTTGGCAGCGCCAGCGCGCTGCCGCCGACTATGCTAGCACAGGCGCCGCAGCGGGACAATATGCGGTTTGCCGCGTTTGACAGGGGCAGCCGAGCATTCTTTCCGCGTTAGCCAGCGCCGCGCAAAATCGCTTCCAGCGCGGCGACAAATGCCTGGTTGGCATCCCGCGTCCCCAGGCTCAGGCGCATACAGAAGGGCAGCTTGTTGCGCGTCTGCGCCCGTAGGTGGAAGCCGCGTTGCGCCAGCTCCCGTTGCAGCTCGTCCGCCAGCAGCCGCGTCTCAAAGAGGATAAAATTGGCGGCGGGCTTCCAATAGCGGATGTCCAGCCGGTCAAATTGCTGACAGACCCAGCGCGCCTCCCCCCGCAGGAATTGCACCGAGCGCCGTACATGCGCCTGGTCGCGGCAGGCGGCGATGCCAGCTGCCAGCGCCAGCTTGTTCTGATGAAAGCCGCGCTGCAAGCCGGCGATATAATTGGCGATGGCGGGTTTGGCGATGCAATAGCCCAGCCGCAAGCCCGCCAATCCATAGGCTTTGGAGAAGCTGTGCACGATGACGATGTTACGCCCTTCCAGCACATAGGCGAGGGAATCGGGATAGCGCGCATCGTCAACAAAATGATGATAGACCTCGTCCGCGACCACCAGCGCATGCTCGGGCAAGCCCGCCAGCAGCTGGCGCATCGACTCCGCGCTGATGACGGTGCCTGTCGGGTTGTTGGGGTTGCAGAGCATGATGAGCTTTGTGCGCTCGCTGATGGCTGCCAGCACGGCATCGGCGCGATAGCGGAAGCTGCCCGCTTCCAGCGGCACATCGCGTACGCGCGCGCCCAGCGGCAGCGCCACTTTTTTGTACGCGCCGCTGAAAGTGGGCGAAGACAGGATCATCTCATCGCCGGGACGCAGGAAAGCGCGCGCGATAAGCTCCAAAGTTTCGAAGCCGCTGCAGCCAGTGGCGATATGCGCCGGGCTCAGCCCCCGCCCCAGCGCCTCAACGATGGCGCGCCGCAGCGCGATATCAGAATACTCCGGGTAAGTTCCCAAGTCTGGCGCGGCGGCGATAGCTTCAATGACGCGCGGCGATGGTCCCAGCGGATTTTCGTTATTCGCCAGCTCATAACGCGGCGCTGGCGGCGCATCGGCGGCGGCGGCATCATCATCCCGCGTGAAGGGCTGAATATTCGGGTTGAGGGGCAGTTCGCTCATGCCAGCGTCCCATCCAGTAATGGCAGCTATTGGCGGCGCGCGCCTGATTTTATCATGGAGGCGCCGCCTTTTTCATCAAAACCGAAGCGGCGGTAAAAGTCCGTCAGCTCGGCGTCACAATCGAGCATAATCTGTTCTACATGTTCGATCCGTTTGAGCATCTTCTCCAGCATGTGGCTGGCGATGCCCTGCCCGCGGTAGGCGCTGGCAACGACTATATCGTCAATCAGCGCGCGGTAGCGGTCATCGGTGATGACGCGGGCGAAGGCGATGAGCCGCTCTTCGTGCCAGACGCCAAGCGTGATTTGGCTGTGGTCCAACATCTGCTGCAAGTCCAGCGGACCGCGCCCGCCCGCCCAGCTCGTCTCTTGCAGCAGCTCGTGCAGCTCTTCGGGGTTAATCGGCTCGCTGAAAGAATAGATGTAGCGCGTTGGCATCGTCCTTCCTTTCTATGCAATCCTTGCCAAACCTTGCCCAAGCTGGCTCTCCAGGGCAGCGTCAGCTTTTATCTTACAGCAAAGGGCGCGCGCCGCGCTCCTTTTGATTTGTAATTTGCCCCTGTAATTCCAACAGCAGTAAATGCGGGTTAGTCATGCGAAAATCGAAAAACTGCCACAAAGGCTCAGAGACACCGAGATTTTCTCGGTGTATCTCGGTGTCTTCGGTGGTGAAAATCCTTGTCGAATCTCCGCACTTACTTCTGTGTCTCTGCGGCGAATGATGATGTGATGCGCTCACTCTGGCGCATTATCGCATCATGCGCGCTAATGCTACAATGGATGCGGGCAAATGATCTTGCGGGAGCGTGAGCTTGCCATCTTCCCGGTGGGATTCTTTCATCCAGTTTTTGTGCGAAATCTATCAGACGCCGCGGACTGAGTGGCAGGGGCTGGTAGATGAATTGCTGGGCAGCCGCGAAACCTGGCCCTGGGTAGAGCGCGACCGCGCCACCTTTGTCTACGATTCCTGGACGGCGCAGAATGTCGCCCTCAACCTGGACATCATCAACCGCGACCCGCCCTTCGAGACTATGGTCCGCCTCGAAGATACCTCGCTTTGGTATTTCCAGCGCCTGTTCGAGCGTGATGCCCTGGTCGATTATATGTTTGCCGTCAACGACCCGGGCACGCCGCTGGCGCAAGAGGTCAATTTGATGGACCGCGTCAGCGCTTATTGGCGGCCAGACCAACTGAACGCTTTCAGTGTCAGCAGCAATCAAATCGAAACCTCGGTTTTGCAGATGCCGCGCGCCCGCCCCTTCCCAATGTGGAGCGCGATGACGGCGGTGCCGCGGGGCAAGGTCTATCGCCACCGTTTCAGCTCCAGGCAGCTCGGTTTCCGCAATCGCAGCCTGTGGGTCTATACGCCGCCGGGCTATGACGCGCATGACGGGCGTGACTATCGGCTGCTGGTGCTGATGGACGGGCAATGGGCGCTGGAAGCGCTGGAAGTGCCTTATATCGCTGACGCCCTCATCAAACACGGGCGCATGGAGCCCGTCATCATCGCCATGATCGCTGGCGGCAGCCAGTCGGAGCGCCTGCGCGAATACTTGGGCAATGACAAAAATTACGCGATGATAGCCGCGGAATTGCTGCCATTTTTGCAAGCCGAACATCGCATAGAGCCGCTGGATTTGGGATTTGGCGGCGTGGGCGAAGGCGCGGTGGCGGCGCTGCACGCGGCGCTGAAAAATCCCGCGATTGTCAGCCACCTCATGCTACTCTCGCCGCCGCTGGGGCGGGAGCCAGCCCTGCAGCTGCTCAAAGACTATGCCCAGCGCCTGCGTGACGCGCCGCTGCTGCCGGCGTTCATCTTCCAATCGGTCGGGCGCTATGAGCAGGATTTGCGCTTCTATCAGCCGGCGCTGGCGCTGCGCGGCATCCTGGAGCGGCGCATGGAGCGCGACCCCGCCTTGCAGTATCGTTTTGTCGAGATTGCCAGCGGGCACAGCCTGGCGGGTTTCAAAAGCATCCTGCCCGAGGCGCTGGCGCATGTCTTCCCGCCGCGTGGCTGAGGGACGCGCCCGAGGACTGCTATGGGAACTTTGTACATTGTGCCGACGCCAATCGGCAATTTGGAAGATATCACCCTGCGCGCCCTGCGCATACTGCGCGCGGTTTCGCTCATCGCCGCTGAAGATACGCGCGCATCCCGCGTGCTGACGCGCCATTACGAAATTGAAACGCCGCTGACCAGCTATCACGAGCACAACAAGCGGAAAAAGCTGGCTGCCCTTTTCGCCGCCCTGGACGCTGGCGATATCGCGCTGATATCAGACGCCGGCACGCCCGGCATCAGCGACCCCGGCTACGAATTCATCCGCGAGGCGATAGCGCGCGGGCACAAAGTGACGCCGCTGCCTGGCGCCTGCGCGATACCCAGCGCGCTGGTCGCCTCGGGCATGGCGACCGATCGCTTCCTCTTTGTCGGTTTCCTGCCGCGCAAGCCCAGCGCTTTGCGCGCGGCATTAAGCGGACTGGCAGCGCGCAGCGAGACCATCATCGCTTATGAAAGCCCCTACCGCCTGCGCGATACTCTGACGGCGCTTGCGGAAACCCTGGGGGCGGAGCGCCAGCTCTGCGTCGCCCGTGAAATCAGCAAAAAGTTTGAGCAATTCGCCCGCGGCAGCGCGGCCGAACTCTGTGATGTATTCGCCGCTGAAAATCCCCGCGGCGAGATTACGCTGGTCATAGCGGGCGCGCCCACGCAAGAATCGCAATGGACTGAAGAGCAAGTGCGCGCGGCATTAGACGCGCGGCTGGACGCGGGCGAGCCGCTGTCACAGGCGGCGCGCGCAATCGCAAAATCAGCCGGCTGGAAGAAAAAAGCCGTCTATCAACTTGGGATTGCCGGCGGCTGAGCCCCGACTATTCACGCAGCCGCGAGATATCGACTTCGATAGCCTCAGCGCTTAGCCGCGCCCGCAAAGCTTGCCAATGCTCGGGCTGAACAATACATGCCAGCGGTCCCAGCCGCGCGCCGAGGTAACGGCGAAGCGCCGGTTCGGCGAAAATTTTGTCCATTGCCGCGTCGTCAGTCGCGCGCAGCACCATCAAGGATTCGAGGCTGACCGCCGCCTTGACGCCGGCGCGCCAGTTGCGCAGCAGCTGCGTCAGCCCCAATGGCAGCTGCGCCCCGCCCGTATGCCGCGCGAGGAAGGCCTGAATCTGTCGCGGGCTGATGCCCTGGGCGGCGGCGCGCCCGATGGCATCGCCGTCAATCACATACACATAGGGGTCGCCAGCTTCGGCGCAGCGGGCGAAACGGGCAAGCTGAAAGCGCTCAAAGCGGCTGACGCGGCGGGATGCCAGCAGGCTGCCATCGTCAGCGACGCTGATAGCCGCCGCGGGCTCGGCAACCTGGGGCCAGTCGCTGATGCCGAGGAAGGCGCGCCCAAATGCCGTGAGGCGCAGCACATCTTCGCCAGTATCCGCCAAGCCCAGCCAGTGCATCGGACCCAAGAGATAGTATTCGATCAACGCGCCTTCCACCGCGTCCCAACTGTCGAAGCCGGTCAGATATTCGCCGCTGTCATTGCGGATGTACCAACTGTCAAAATCGCCATCAAGCCGCTGGAAATCCGGCTCAAATTCTTTGATGGTGCCGATGAGCTCCGTCAGCGAGATCCAGCCAGCGGCTGGCAGCAAATCGCCCAATAGCCCCAGCACCGTTTCCCGCGCCGCCGCCGCATCGTAGGACCAGCCAGAATCTTCTGGATACAAGCCCGGCACATGCCACATATCGCGCCAGGTTTGGCTGCCGCGCCAGGCGGCGGCCAAGGCGCGCACCTGCTCCAGGCGCGTCTGCCCCAGCCAGGCGCGCGCCGCCTCGCGGTTGGGCTCTGCCCGCCCGTCACGCAGGGCGATGAGCGCCGCGCTCTGCCCCAGCCCAAGCAGGAAGGCGAGGCGCTCCGCCTGCGGGCGCAGCAGCAGCGGCGCTATGGCTGACTGCGCCGCCGCGGCAAATTGGCTGCCTTCCAATGCCGCCGGGCTGGCTTGCAGCCGAGCCAGCAGGCTTGTCATATCATCGACGATGGCGGTGTCCGCCCGGCTGATATCGTCGACTTCTTCAATCACATCCAGGGTCGCGGGCGCTGCCGCTGCGCTTTCCCCCGCGTCCAGCGCGTCGTAGCTGGTTTTGCGCCAGGGCAAAATGCCGCTGAGATCGCTGGGCAAATAGACAAAGGCGATAAGCCTGCCATCAACCTTGTCAAAGCCTTCGCCGATGAAGCCGCGATAATACAAAGTCTCGGCGATGCTCTCCCCGCGCTGGTGGGGCGCGTGGCGCTGTATCTGCGCCTGCCCCAGCTTGCGGATGCTGCCATAGACGCGCTCAAACTGCCCGCTTTTCATGCGCCCCAGGGCGCTGCTCGCCAAAAGCTGCAGCGCCGCCCGCGCCGAATCATCGAGTTTGTCCCAGGCGGCTTCTGCCCGCGCCGGCTCCAGCATCGCGTTTTGCAGGGCGCGCAGCAGCTCGTCTGTCGTTAAGCCCTTGCTATCCACCGCCCAGACCTGCGCCAGCGCCGGCAGCATGCCCGGGTCATAATCGTTTAAGGTCGCCAGCAGATTTTTCATGTCAGCGCTCCTGCGCCCACCAGCGCGGCGTAGAGGTCAAATTGATAGGCGGCAATGCCCTGTCTGTTGGCGCTGAAGATGATGCGCGTCGGCGCGCCGCAAGTCGGGCAGAAAAAATCAAACGCGCCTTGTTCTTCCGCCGCCAGCGCCGGCGTCATATCATCAAAGCGCCGCCGCCGCGCCCGCGTAAAACAGGAAGCGCCGTCCCACTGGTAAAAGCTCTGCCAGCGAAAGCGGATGCGGTGGCGGCAGCGCGGGCAATGATAGATGCAGGCAGCGCCGACGCGGCTGCTAAAGCCCTCCCCGGCGAGCAAACCGTGGAAGACCTGGTCAGGCGAAAACTGCTCAATCAATCGCTTTTGCATGGCGCCGCACCGTACAATAGCCCAAAACTATTGTACCAGCGCCGCGCGATTTCGTGCGCTTTGCCCGCCGATGGTTTACACTTGCCAGGGAGCGAAAAAGATATAGATGGAGGCTGCAGTGACAATGCACTATCTGGCGCGCCTGGATGCCTTGTTGGAGCAGAGCGGGGCGGAGCTGGTCGCCTTTGTGCCGGGCGAGAACATGGTCTATTTCACGGGCTTGCATTTTCACCTGTCCGAGCGCCCGATACTGGCGCTGTATTCGCGCGAGGGGCTGGCTTTCATCATCCCGGAGTTGGAGGCGAGCAAGCTGGACGCCGCGCCCGAGCTGGATGCGCGGCGCTTCGTCTGGACGGACGAAGACGGCTATCACGGCGCATTCCGCCAAGCGGTCAAGGCGCTGGCGGCGCAGGGCGAAACCTGGGCGCTGGACGGCGCCACGCTGCGCCTGTTTGAGTGGCTGGCGCTGGAAAGCGCGGGCTTGCCGCGGGCGCGCCTGCGCGATATTGGCGAGCTTTTCCTCGCTATACGGGCGCGCAAGCAAGCATCAGAAATCGCCAACATGCAGCGCGCTGTCGACATCAGCGAAGCGGCGCTGCGCGCCACCATGGACTGGGCGCGCCCCGGCATGAGCGAGCGCGAAATCGCCGATAAACTCTCGGCGGAGATGCTGGCGCGCGGCGCGCAGGGCATCGCCTTCTTGCTGGTGCTCAGCGGGGAGAAATCGGCGCTGCCCCATGGCAATACTGGCGACCGCGTTTGGGGCGAAGACGAATTCCTGCTCATCGATTTCGGCGCGCTTTATAATGGCTATCCCGCCGATATCACACGCACCTTCTGCTATGGCGCGCCCACCGCGCAGATGCGCGCGCTCTATGACGCTGTATATGCCGCCAATGCCGCCGCGCGTGAACAGGCGCGCCCCGGCATGACCTGCGAAGCGCTTGACCGCGCCGCCCGTGATGTGATTGCAGCCGCCGGCTTCGGCGACTATTTCATACATCGCACCGGGCACGGCTTGGGCTTAAGCGTGCATGAACTGCCCAATATCGTCGCCGGCAGCAGCCAGATTTTGGAAGAAGGCATGGTCTTCACGATTGAGCCCGGCGTCTATCTGCCCGGGGTGGGCGGCGTGCGCATTGAAGATAATGTCGTCATCCGCGCTGATGGCGCACAATCGCTGACTTCTTTCCCGCGCGAGCTATAGCGCCGGGCGCTCAGACGCGCATCACGCCGCAGACGGGCGCAGCCCAAGGCAGCGCTTGCTGCCGCGCCAGCAGCGCGTCCAGCCGCCGCTTCGCATCCGGCGGGAAGGGCGCGCCCCGCCGCGCTGCCATATCGACATTCATCATGACGATTTCGACGATCGCCGCCAGCTCTTCGCGCGATTCGTTGACGAGGAATCCCATAATATAGGCGCGCTTTACGCCCAGCGCGACCAGGCGGATGTAGATGCCGACCGTCTCATCCACCAGGATTTCGTCAAAATAGCGGATGTGCTGCTCCAGCGCGAAGTTGCCATACACATCGGCGGCAGTGTAGACAGCGCCCAAGCCGACGCCGTCAAAGAATGCCATCAAGCCGCGCTCGAAGAGGCGCATATAATACTGCACATTAACATGCTGGTTCTCGTCCAGATAGCCCGGCGGGATGCGCTTCTCGGCGGCTTTTTCCAACTGTCGCACCTGCGCCAAAGGCGTCGGGATTCGGCTCATAGCGCCTCGCGTATCTGTCGAGCAGTCCTTAGTATACTCGCTGCTTTTAATTCTAAGGAATTGCAAAATATTGGGGACTGGCGGTTTCGTAGATATACTGCTTTTGTAGAATAAGCCATAGGGGGCAGCCATTCCAAAGCTCGGCATCCTTGTCATCTGCGCGCTGCTGCTCTGCCTTGTGCATGGCGGCTGGCTGATGGCGCAGCCGCCCGCGCCCGCCGCCTGTGATCTTGAAAGCCGCCCGCGTCAATGGCGCTTTTTCCAGCGCGCCGCCCCCGCCGCGGATGCCAGCGAAGATGAGCACTGGCAGGTCGCCACATTTGCCCAGCAAGGCATGGACGAAGCGCGGCTGCGGCCGGGCTTGACGCGCTTGGAAGCATCGCCGACGCGGCAAGCGCTCATTCTTATGCGTAATGGGCGCATCGTCTACGAGCGCTATTTCAACGGCAGCCGCCGCGCCGACAGCAACCCTATCGCCAGCGTCTCCAAGAGCATGCTCTCCGCCCTTGTCGGCATCGCCATGCAGCAGGGCTTTATCCGCACGGCGGAGGACCGCATCGCCGAATATCTGCCGCAGTATTTCACGGAAATGCGCGACCCGCAAAAGCTGGGCTGGACCATCCGCGATATGCTGACGATGGCGCATGGCATGCAATGGGACGAAGACGAAGCGGGCAGGCTTTTGAACCGCAGCCGCGATTGGACGGCGGATATCCTGCAGCTGCCGCTAAGCAGCCCGCCCGGCAGCGCATTTCTTTACAGTACCGGCGCTTCCCAGCTGATTGCCGCGCTGTTGACAGAAGCCTCTGGCATGAGCCTGTGCGACTTCGCCCATCGCTATCTGTTCGCGCCTATCGGCATCGATGCGGAATTCTGGGGTGTCGACCCCGCTGGCACTTTCGCCGGCGGGCACAGCGTCAGCATGACCGCGCGCGAGCTTGCCCGTTTTGGCACGCTCTTTCTCAACGAAGGCAATTGGCAAGGGCGGCAGATTGTGCCCGGCTGGTGGGTCGCCGCCTCGACCTCGCCGCGCATTGAAATCGGCGATAATTATGCCGGCTATGGCTATTACTGGTGGCTGAATACCATCGCCGGCTACGATATGTTTTCCGCGCTCGGGGCGGGCGGGCAAATCCTGCATGTGCTGCCGCAGTTGCACATTGTCATGGTGACGACGCACAGCTTCCGCGGCAATCGGCGGGACTTCGCCGAAGAAGCCGAGAGCTATGACTTCCTGTGGAACAGCCTGATTCCAGCAGTAACCGGCGGCTAATCCACCAGCGCCTGATAGGTCAGCGCGCGGAAATCCTGCTGGAAGGTCAACAAATTGCCCATCAGCTGCGTCATGATGATGCCGACCAACTGCTCCTGGCGGTCAACCCAGAAGTTGGTAGCCGCCGCGCCGCTCCAGCCGAAATTGCCATAAGAATTGAGCACACCCGTTTGCGCCGCGTCCATCACCACATCAAAGCCCAGCCCAAAGCCTTTGCCCGGCAGCGGGATGGGACCAATCGCCAGCGGCAGCAGCTCTGGCTTGATATGATTCAAGGTCATAAATTCCAGGGTCTTGCGCCCGATGATGCGCGCGCCATCCAGCTCGCCATCGTTGAGCAGCATCTTGGCGAATTGCCAATAATCGCTGGCGGTCGAGACCAAGCCGCCGCCGCCCGATGGCGCATTCGCCGGCTGTGTATAGTCGTGAAATGGAATATCCGGCTCGCCCTTATATTCGCGGAAGCCGCCATGCTGCGGCAAGTGCTGATAGAGCTTGGCGAAGCGGTCCAGCTTGTCGGGCTTTACATGGAAGGCGGTATCCACCATGCCCAAAGGGGCGAAGATGCGCTCTTGCAAGAAGTCTTCAAAAGGCATATCCGCCAGCAGCTGCACCAAAAAGCCGCAGACATCGGTCGCGATGCTGTAATTCCAGGCGCTGCCCGGCTGGAAGCAAAGCGGCAGCGCCGCCATGCCTCTAATCTTTTCTTCCAAAGTCGCGCTTTCGCTTTGGAATATCGAATTGCGGTACATCTCGTCAATCGGCGTATCCTGGAAGAAGCCGTAACTCAAGCCGGCGGTATGCGTCAAGAGATGATGCACGGTCATCGGCGGATTTTGCGGCGCCAGCTGCGGACCGATATAGCCAGCGCCTTGATAGACTTTGGTGCGCCCGAATTCCGAGATGAAATGGCTGACAGGCTGGCTGAGCTGGAATTTGCCTTCTTCATAGAGCATCATCAGCGCGATGGAGGTAATCGGCTTGGTCATGCTGTAGATGCGGAAGATGGTGTCGGTTTGCATCGGCAAACGCGCCTCGGCATCGCGGTAGCCGCAGCTTTCAAAATGCAGCACTTCTGAATCCCGCGCGACCAGGGTGACGAAGCCGGCAACTTGCTCCCGCTCAACAAATTCTGAGAGCCTGCTGTTGATATTCTTCAGCCTCTCGGCGGACATGCCCATGGTTTCCGGCGCTATGACTTGCATTTGCTGCTCCTCCATCTATTACGCTATCCTATCACGGCAAGCGATTGCCGCGTCACTCTGTCGATTCCCGCAAAAGCGCTTGACGCATTAACAGCGCCTTTGGGTGCTGCGGGTTTATCGTCAGCGCCGCTTCCACCGTTTCCAAGGCATGCGCCCGCTGCCCCTGCGCCGCATAATAGTCGCTGAGGATGAGCCGGCGCGCCACCGCCTTTTTCTTGTTGCCAGCAGCCAAATAGGCGTCGGCGATTTCCTGCTGAATTTCGACCAGGCTCGGGCGGATGCTAACGGCTTTGACGCGCTCGGTGAGCGCCAGCCGCGGCTGCCCGCGCTCGGCATAAATATGCGCCAATGCCAAATGCTTGTCAGCCGCCTCCCGCATGTTGCCCTGTTTTTTCAGCAGCGCGATGAGCTTTGCCAAGGGCTTGGGCTCGGCTGGCGCCAGTTCATGCGCCCGCTGCGCCAGCGCCAACTGCGCCTTCAAGTCAACTGCTGTCGCCGCCGGGCGCGCCGCGCCGCCATTGAACTGCGTCATCGCGCTTTCGATGCCCGCTGCCAGCCAGACAAGAGCGGCATCCGCCGCCCGCCCCGCCAGCTCCCGCGCGCGAATCGCGTCATCGCCCTTCCAAGGGCGCAGGACATAGTCCACCGGGTTCATTTTCCCTGGCGGCCGCCCGATGCCAAAGCGCAGGCGCGCGAACTCCCGGCTGCCCAAATGCTGCAGGACGCTGCGCATGCCATTGTGCCCGCCATGCCCGCCGCCTTGCCGCAGCCGCAGAGCTCCGAAAGGCGTATCCAAATCGTCATAGATGACAAGCAGTTTCTCGGGCGGGATGTCATGATATGCCAGCAGCGCCCGCAGCGATTCGCCGCTGCGGTTCATGAAAGTTTGCGGCTTCGCCAATATCAAGCGCTTGCCCCGCGCCATGCCCTGCCAGGTCTGCGCGCGCTGCTCGCCGCGCCCCCTGCCCAAGCTCAAACGCGCGACCAGCTCGTCTATAGTCCAATAGCCGGCATTGTGCCGCGTCTGCTGATATTTCGCGCCGGGATTGCCCAATCCCACGATCAGATATTTCTCAGTCATCACCAAAAAAACCGCCCATCGCCGCGCCTATGGTAGCAGATATGTTTAACCACCGAGTACACCGATTCACGCGGCGATATTTTCTAATGGTGTCGATACGATTGCCCCGATATTACAGCGGGCTGTCATCCACATAACGGGGATAGCTGCGCTTGGCGCGCTCGGCTTTTGCCGGCTCGATTTCTACTGTGATGAAGGGCTGCTCGGCTCTGGTGGTGGCGAGGACAGCGCCATCCGGCTCGCAGACCCAGCCGCAGCCGCCCAATTCCAACGCGCCTTCCGCCCCGGCGTGATTGGAAGACAGGCAATAGGCGCCAGCAATCACGGCGGCGCAGCGCCCGCCCGCCAGCCACTTGGCATTGGTGCCCCGCGGCGTACTGCGCGGGTTCAGCAGCAGGTGGATGCCCGCTTTGCCATAAGCGCGCGCGTGCTGCATGAACCAGAGTTCGGTGCATATCATAACGCCCAGGCGCAGCGCTCCCGCTTGCGCGGGCTGGAAAGCGACCGGCGCGCGCTCATACCAATTCGCTTCCCAATAGCCCTCGTCATTAGGCAGATAAGTCTTGTCGTGAATCCAGCGCAGCGCCTCGCCCTGCTTCCCCTGATTCCAAAGATACGCGCAGTTGAGGCGCTTGCCCGCCACGGCGCGCGGCGCTGTGCCCACGATGAACTCGACGCCCAGCTCGGGCAGCCGCGCCAGCCAGCGCTCATGCGCGCGCGCCGCCGCCGCCCACAGCGCCTCGTCCCGCGTTGGCGCGGCGCAAAACCAGGGCGCGAAGCACATTTCCGGCAGCAGCAGCAGATCGGGGGCAGCCGCGGCGATATGCGCCCGCAGCCGCTGCCACTCGGCGTCCAGTTGGCGGGCATTGATTTCGCAGACGGTTACTTTCATCGGGGCTTCCAGTCTTATGCCAAGTCGGTTTGGCGGCTGTATTGTGTATGGTAGAGGTCAGCGTAGACGCCGCCAGCCGCCAGCAGCTCGCTATGACTGCCGCGCTCCACGATTGTGCCGCGGTCCAGCACCAGAATCTGGTCAGCCGCCAGGATTGTGCTCAGCCGGTGGGCGATGACGATGCTGGTGCGCCCGCGCATTATCTGGCTCAAGGCATCTTGTATCAAGGCTTCGGACTGGCTGTCGAGGTGGCTGGTCGCCTCATCAAGCACCAGAATGCGCGGGTCCTTCAAAATTACGCGGGCGATGGCGATGCGCTGCTTCTCGCCGCCGCTGAGGCGATAGCCGCGCTCGCCAACGATGGCGTCATAACCCTGAGTGAGTCCGCAGATGAAGTCGTGAATATGGGCGGCTTTGGCGGCTTCTTCAATCTCCGCCTGGCTCGCCCCTGGCTTGGCATAGAGCAAATTGGTGCGGATGCTGTCGTGAAACAGGTAGGTCTCCTGCGTCACCATGCCGATATTTTCCGCCATTGTACGCAGCGTCAGCGCCCGCAGGTCATGCCCGTCCAGGCGGATTGTCCCGCTAGTCGGGTCATAGAGCCGCGGGATGAGGTAAGTCAAAGTGGTTTTGCCGGCGCCGCTGGGACCAACCAGCGCCACCAATTGCCCGGGCGCGATGTGGAAAGAAACATGCGAAAGCGCCAGCTCCCGCGCCTGGTGCCCCGGGGACGGGCGGGCAGCGCCATTATCGGCGCGGGTGCCGCCGCTGCGCGTAGCCGCGACATTGTCCATGCGCCCGATGCGCTCCACAGCGCTCAGCAGCTGCGATTCGTCAATGGAATAGCGGAAGCTGACATTGTCAAAATCCAGCGCCCCCGCGACCGCTTGTAAGTGCCGCGCCTGGGGCTTTTCGGCGATTTCCAGCGGCAAATCAATGATTTCAAAGACGCGCTCGAAGCTGACAATGGACTGCGCGAAATCAACCGGGGCGTTTGTCAGCGCCTGCAAGGTGGTGTAGAGCTGCGTCAAATAGGCGACAAATGCCACAATATCGCCGATGCTGAAGCTGCCCTGGATGACCAGCAAGCCGCCCACCCAATATGCCAGCGCCGTGCCCGTCACGCTGACGAGCCCAATGAGCACGAAGAATTGGCTGCCGACAACGGCGCGGCGGATGCCAGTATCGCGCACATCAGCGGCGCGCTGCTCGAAATGTTCCACTTCGGCGTCAATGCGCCCGAAGAGCTTGACCAACAGCGCGCCACTGATGTTGAGCGTCTCGTTCATCATGGCGTTCATCTGCGCGTTATAGCCCATCTGATCGCGCGCGATCTTCTGCAGGCGCTCCCCCAAGCGGCGGGCGACCACGATGAAAAGCGGCAGCACCAATACGCCCAGCGCCGTCAAACGCCATTCCAGCGAGAGCATGACCGCCAATGTGGCGACCACCGTGATAACATTGGTGATAATCGAAACTATCGTATTGCTGATTGCGTTCTGCGCGCCGACAACATCGTTGTTGAGCCGGCTCATCAGCTCGCCCGTTTTGGTATTCGTGAAGAAGCGCAGCGACATCTGCTGCAAATGCCGATAGAGCGCGACCCGCAAATCAAATATCACACCCTCGCCGATAGTGCCGTTGAGCTTGCGCTGGGCGACGCGGATGATGCCGCTGGCGATAGGTATCAGCACCAAGGCAAATGCCAGCGCGCTCAGCCTGGCGACATCCTTTTGCGGCAGCGCGCTGTCGATGATTTCGCGGAAGATGAGCGGGTTGAGCAATCCCAAGCCGGTCGTGAGCACAATCGTGCCGAGAAGCGCGGCAATCGGCCGCCGGTAGGGCTTGGCATAGCCAAATACGCGCCGCAGCAAGCGCCGGCTGACATTCGGCTTCGCCGACATATCCCGCCCGCGCATATAGCGGAACCAGCCGCCGCCACGCATGCCCATGACCTAAACTCCCAAGTTTTCCTTAGCATAGCGGAAACGGCGCAGAGTACGCACCTGCGCTTTTGGCTAGGATGAGAGGCAATGCGCAGCGGCGCTAGCGGTCTAGCGCCAAGCCGCGGATGATGGCGCGGGCATCCGCCATGCGCTCCGCGAAGAGGATCTCGCGCCCTTCTACCGACTTGGTGAAGGTCTTATGTAGCGTCTGATAAATCGTGCGCATCGCGCCATTCGCGCCCACAACCACACGAGCGCCTTCGTTGGGGCGGGCTTCCCCCGAGGCGAGCAGGGTCTTGGCGGCGGTGAAGATATCGCCCGGTATCGAAGCGCCTTCGATATCGATGATGAGATCCACATAATGTTCGACGCCGCCGATGAGCTGGTCGGCTTTCCGCACCGCCGCTTCCAGCTCCTCCCAAGTCCATTCGCTCTCAAATTCGAGCAGGATAACGGTCTTCTTTTTGTTGTCCCACCGCGTGACGATCGCCATCTCGCCATTCCTGTTTATGCTGAGTACATAAATGATACGCGCTATTATGCCAAGAGTTGCAGCGCTTGCCAGCGCCGAATCTCTCCATCAAAGAAGGCAATGCTGGCGCGCTCAGCCATGTACAATCTGAAATGCCAGCGGGCTCGCCGGCGAGAAGCCATCGACGAAAATCTCCACGCTCCAGGCGCCAACAAGGAAGGCGGCGTCGCTCTGATCAATGTAGAACCAGATGCAAGCGCCATGGATAGCATTCTCCGGCTGGAAACTGAAGCGGGCGACTTCCGCGCCTTGCCGCTTCCATACCGAGCTGATTGTAACGCCCGCCGCCACATTGTAAGCCTGCGCCACCACATAAATCTCGCTGGAAGCGGGCGTGAAAGCCGGGTTGATATCAATCGCGCAATCGTCAGCGCCCACCGCTGATGCCAGCGCCAGCGCTTCCAGCCGCGGGAGCTGGCTTGGCGCGGGCGGCGCCTGGGTACTGCTCGCGGCGACAGGCAGCGCTGTCGGCGGGTCAATCGCGGTTGGGACCGCTGTGCCAGCGTGCGCGGGCGCTGCCGTTGCCGCCGGGCTTGGCGTATCAACAATAGCAAGCTGGCTGATTTCCTGCTCGATGAAAGCGCTGTCGGTGCCCATGTTGTTAAGGCTGAAGCGCAGGAAGCCGCCAGCTTCTTCGACTAAAGAGACGCGGGTCGCCGCGTATTCCAGCGTCGTTTGCATGCGGGCGCGCACAACGGTGGCGCTGGCGCGCAGCGCTTCAATCTCGGCGGCTGCCTGCGCATAGACCGCTGTCGCCGTTTGCTGCGGCTCTGTCGAGCGGCAGGCAGCCAACATCAGCGCAGTGGCTGCCAAGCCCAATAACAGGCCGCGCCGGCGCAAAATGCGTAATAGGAGCGCGTTTAACATCGGCAGAAGTATAGCGCAGAAACAAAAAACCGCCCCAAACGCTGGGGCGGGACATCAAAAGTGGAAGCGCCGGGGACCTGCCCCCCGGGTCCGCTGGTTTCGAAATCTCGCACCTCTACAAGCTTAGCCCGCTCTTAAGTTTCGCCCAGCGCAGCCCTGGCAGGCGCGGTACGCGCTCGGCTAGCCGATGGATCTTGACGCCGCCGTATCGGCGTGGGGCGGCGAGCACCCTGGCTTTATATGACGCCCGATGCAGTTCGCGCAGGGAGGCGCTGCTGCAGGGACGGTAGAGGGCTATTTGCCTCTACACCCGTTCCTCAGGTTGTCTAAGCAACCAGCGGAAGGGATTGGAAATTGGGTCTTGCACCTATGTGCTTGCCAGTTTTGCGTGTTGTGGCACCACGGCTTGCAGTGCGGCTTCAGCCACCAACGTCGAATCTGGTTCGCTCCCATGACGGCTGAAAGCTCCCGCCGACCCAATACGGCAAAAGCTTTCTCGCTTACCATAACTATATCACAGCCGCGTCCTGATGTGAAGCGCCAACTTCTCGTTCTACAGCGCAATTAAATCAAATTTTGGGAGTGTCTAATGTTGTGGATATTCGCGCCAGCCCCCATCCCCCGGCCCCTTCCCCCAAAATGAGGGAAGGGGAGATTTACTTTGTTTTGAAGTCCCTCCCTCTTTATGGGAAAATGCGCCATAGAGATGGCGCATGGATTTAGGGTGGGGGAAAACGCTGGTGTATCCACGCATTTAGACACTCCCCGTTCAAGAGCCCGCCTGACATTCCGCCACAGATATTGTATCATTGCGGCATCATGCCAGTATTAAGGAAGGAAGGCGCGGTGGCTGCGGATGTGGTGATTGTCGGTGCCGGCTTGTCAGGCCTCATGGCGGGGCGGACGCTAAGCGAGCGCGGATATTCGGTTCTGCTGGTCGATAGCGGGCGGGCAGTCGGCGGGCGGCTGTCGACGCGGCGCGTTGGCGAGCGGGGCTTGGCGGATTTGGGCGCGCAATTCTTCACAGTGCGCAGCGCCGCCTTCCATGACTATGTCAATCGCTGGCTGGAGGATGGCTTGGTCTATATCTGGGGGCGGGGCTGGTCGGATGGCAGCACCAAACGCAGCCCGCGCGACGGCTATCCGCGTTATGCCGCGCGCGGCGGCATGCAAGCGCTGGCGCAGCGGCTCGCCTCTGGCTTACCTATCCGCCTCGACCGGCGGGCGACTTCGCTGCAGCCCGGCGGGAGCGGCTGGCGCTTGCATGCCAGCGAAGGCGAGGCTTTCGCCTGCCGCGGGCTGATTCTGACGCCGCCCGTGCCGGAGTCGCTCAAACTTTTGACTGCCAGCGCCGTGCAGCTGCAGGAGCAGGATTTCGCCAGTTTGCGCCGCATCCGCTTTGGACCTTGCCTCTGCGGCATCCACAGCATTGATGGCGCCGTTGACCTGCCAGAACCCGGCGCGCTGCAAAATTTCCTCAGCAATATCTATTGGGTGGGCGACAATCAAGCCAAAGGCATCTCGCAGTCCACTATCCTTACCAGCCACGCCAATGCCAAATTTAGCCGCCAGAATTGGGACGCTTCCGAAGCCGATATCATCGCCGCTTTGGAATCGGCAGTGCGCCCCTACTTGCGGGAAGGCGCGCGCATCACCCAGACGCTGCTCAAAAAATGGCGTTATTCCGTACCTTTGACCACGCACCCGCAAGCCTGCATGCAGGCGCAAGCTCTGCCGCCGCTGATTTTTGCTGGCGATGCTTTTGGCGGGCGCGGGCGCGTGGAAGGCGCGTTCCTTTCGGGGCTTGCCGCGGGCGAAACCATGGCAAAAGCGCTGGCAGGCTGATAGGTAGGGCAACTGCATTAAAAAAGACATTCGCCACAACAAGCGGAATCCAACGAAAAGTTAACCACCGAGGACACCGAGATACACCGAGAAAAGCATGAGAAGCCTCTTTAATGCTTTTCTCGGTGTTCTCATTTTTTCTCTGTGTTCTCGGTGGTATGGGCTGTGTACAAACTACCTCGATAAATGAAGTAGCATAGAGCCATTTCAAGAAAAAACTTTGTGCCCTTTGTGTCTTTGTGGTGAAAAAATATTTGATGCGATTGCCCTGGGCTGATAGGCGGCGCTGGACAGTAAGGCGATTCCCTGTTATTTTGAAGCCCTTAGATTTCCGGGGGCAATGGCGATGACAGGTCCACAATTTCAACTGTCCGAAGAACAAGCGATGCTGGTGCGCATGGCGCGTGATTTCGCGGCGGATAAAATCATCCCCGTCGCCGCCGAATACGACGAACAGTCGAAATTCCCCGGCGACATCTTTGAACAAGCGCGCCAGCTTGGCATCGTCAACATGCTCATCCCAGAGGAATATGGCGGGGTCGGCGCCAGTTGTTTTGAAGAGGCGCTGGTATCGGAAGAGCTGGGATATGGCTGCACCGGCATCAGCACCAGCCTGGGCGTGAATTCGCTGGCGGCGCTGCCCATCTTGCTCGCCGGCAGCGAGGCGCAAAAAGCCTATTGGCTGGGCGAGCGCGTGGGCGATATGGGCAACATCTGCGCCTATGGCGTTACCGAAGCCAACGCCGGCTCCAATGTCGCTGGCATTGAGACGCGGGCGGACAAAAATGGCGCCGCTTATACGCTCAATGGCAGCAAAACTTTCATCACCAACGCCAGCCACGCCCATTTCTATACCATCTTCGCCAAGACCGACCCTGGCGCCGGGCACCGCGGCATGACCTGCTTCATCGTCGACCGTGACTCCCCCGGCTTGAGCGTGGGCAAAAAATTTGACAAGCTGGGGCAGCGCGCCTCGGACACTGCCGAAATCGTCTTTGAAAATGTAGAAGTGCCGGCCGAAAATGTCGTCGGCAAGCCGGGGCAGGGATTTTATATCGCGATGCAAGTCTTCGACCACAGCCGTCCGGGCGTTGCCGCCGCCGCTTGCGGCTTGCAGCGCCGCGCTCTCGACGAATGCGTACAATACGCCGCCGAGCGCGAAGCCTTCGGCAAAGCCATCTACCAGCACCAGGCGGTCGGGCACAAAATCGCCGAAATGGCGATTCACTACGAAGCCTCCCGCTTGCTGACCTGGCAAGCGGCTTGGCAAGTGGATGCCGGCATCTTCAACCCGCGTACGCCCGCCTACGCCAAAGCCTTCGCCGCTGATATGGCGACCAAGACGGCGGTTGACGCGGTGCAAGTCTTCGGCGGCTACGGTTTTATGAAAGAGTACCCGGTGGAAAAATTGCTGCGCGATGTCAAAATCTTCCAGATTTATGAAGGCACCAGCGAGATCCAGCGCAATATCATCGTGCGCGAGTTGTTCCAAAGCCGCTGAGGGCAGCGCAAGAGCGGCAAATACTGGATTTGCCCGCAACTCAAAAAAGCGCCTTGACAAGCCTATCCGCCCCTGCTAGCATTCGCCATCGCGCTGACAGGAGCGCACTCAGAACAGCGAGTAACCTCTTCAAGAGGCGCTGCTGGCTGAATTGAGACGATATGGCGAAAGCGCGTCACCGAGTTGAGGCGGCTCGCCATCAAGCAAGGAAAATGGGCGTATGTTTGCGCCTGTTTGCATGTCAAAATGGGGCATGCCCGAATAGAAAAACGGAGTTTACAATGCCAACGATTAACCAGTTGGTGCGCAAAGGGCGCAAAAGCAAAAGCAAGAAAAATAAAGCGCCGGCGCTGCAATATACCTTTAACGCTTTGAAAAATCGCCGTTCCCGCCAGCTTAAGGGCGCGCCGCAGAAACGCGGCGTCTGTACGCAGGTCAAAACGATGACGCCGAAGAAACCAAATTCGGCGCTGCGCAAGGTGGCGCGCGTCCGCTTGACCAATGGCATCGAAGTTACCGCCTACATCGGCGGCGAGGGACACAATTTGCAGGAGCACAGCGTGGTGATGGTGCGCGGCGGGCGTGTGAAAGATCTGCCGGGCGTTCGCTATCATGTTGTGCGCGGCACGCTTGATACCAATGGCGTTGAGGGCCGCATGCAGGGGCGCAGCAAATACGGGACGAAACGTCCCAAATAAGCGAGGGAGGATAGACCATGCCAAGAAGAAACCGTCCGCCCAAGCGCATCCCGCTGCCCGATGTCAAATATGGCAATCTGCATGTGTCGATGTTCATCAACCGCATGATGCGCGGCGGCAAGAAAAGCACCGCGACCCGCATCATGTATAAGGCTTTGGATTCTATGGGCGAGCGCGCCAAAAAAGACCCGATCGAGGTCTTTGAAATCGCCATCCGCAATGTTACGCCATCGGTGGAGGTCAAGCCCAAGCGCGTCGGCGGCTCGACTTATCAGGTGCCGATTGATGTCAGCCACGAGCGCGGCATTACTTTGGCGATGCGCTGGCTGATACAATTCGCGCGCGCGCGCAGCGGCCGCAGCATGGCGGAGAAATTGACCAACGAGCTGCTGGACGCCTATAACAGCCAAGGCAGCGCCATCCGCCGCAAAGACGAAACCCACCGCATGGCAGAGGCGAACCGCGCCTTCTCGCATTTTCGCTAGGACTTAATTAGGGAATCCCGCGCTCGGGAACAGGCTGGACAATGCTACAGGATATTGGCTTCAAACTCGATAAAGTGCGCAACATCGGCATCATCGCGCATATAGACGCCGGCAAGACCACCGTCACCGAGCGCGTGCTTTATTACACCGGCATGGTGCACAAAATCGGCGAGACGCACGAAGGCTCCGCCACCACCGATTATATGGAGCAGGAGCGGGAGCGCGGCATCACCATCACTTCCGCCGCCGTCACCGCCAGCTGGGACGAGCACCAGATTAACATCATTGATACGCCAGGCCATGTCGATTTTACTGCCGAGGTGCAGCGCAGCCTGCGCGTACTGGATGGCGGCATCACGGTCTTTGACAGCGTCGCCGGGGTCGAGCCGCAGTCGGAAACAGTCTGGCGGCAGGCGTCCGACTACAATGTGCCCCGCCTGTGTTTCATCAACAAGATGGACCGTACCGGCGCGGATTTTGACCGCTGCGTCGACATGATAGAAGACCGCCTGCATGCCAATCCCGTGATAATCCAGGTGCCGTATGGCAGCGGCGAAAGCTTTGAAGGCATCATCGACCTGCTCAAAATGGAGCTGATTACCTACGGCAACGACGAAGGCACGGACATCAACTATCACGACATCCCGGTCAGCCACCTGGAAATGGCGGAGACCCGCCGCGAAGAGATGATCGAGAAGATTGTCGAGCAAGACGAATATCTCACGGTGAAATTCCTTGAAGAAGAGCCGATAAGCGATGAGGAGCTTATTGCCGCGCTGCGCATCGGCACGATTGAAGGCAAATTGCACCCGGTGATGTGTGGTGCCGCCTTGAAGAACAAAGGCGTGCAGGCGCTGCTGAATATGGTGGTGGCGCTGTTGCCGTCGCCGCTGGATATCCCGCCAGTTAAGGGCTTGCGGCCAAAAGATGGCGCGGAACTCCTGCGCAGCCCGAAAGATGAAGAACCGCTGGCGGCGCTTGTCTTTAAAATTGTCTCCGACCAATACGGGCGGCTGGCTTTCACGCGGGTCTATTCAGGTGTGCTGCAGGCGGGCACAACCGTTATCAATACCGCCAGCGGCAAACGCGAGCGCATCGGGCGGATTGTGCGCATGTTTGCTGACAGGCGCGAGGATATAAAGGAAGTGCGCGCTGGCGATATCGCCGCCGTTATCGGCATGAAAGAGACTTCCACCGGCGATACTTTGAGCGCGCCCAACAGCCAGATTTTGCTGGAAAATATCAGCTTCCCGGCGCCAGTGGTGCAAGTCGCCATTGAACCCAATACCAAAGCTGATCAAGACCGGATGGGTTTTGGGCTGCGCCGCCTGGCGGAAGAAGACCCGACCTTCGCGATAGAGGTCGATGACCAGTTGGGGCAAACCAAAATCAAAGGCATGGGCGAGCTGCACTTGGAAGTGCTTGTCGACCGCCTGATGCGGGAATATGGTGTGGAAGCGCGTGTGGGGCGCCCCCGCGTCGCCTACCGCGAGACCATCACCCGCATGGTGGAAATCGATACTACCTTCAAGCGCCAGACCGGTGGCGCGGGGCAATATGCCCGCTGCAAGATCCGCTTTGAGCCGATGACGGCGGAAGAGCGGGCAGAAGCCGAGGGCGAGCTGCTCTTTGTTGACGCCATCCGCGGCGGCGCGGTTCCCAAGGAATATGTGCCCGCTATCAGGAAAGGCGTTACCCAGGCGATGCAAGGCGGCGTCATCGCGGGCTACCCCGTGGTTGGCATCAAAGCCAGTTTGATTGATGGCGCGTTTCATGAGGTGGATTCCAGCGAAATCGCCTTTACCACGGCGGGCTCGCTCTGTTTCAAAGAGGGTGTGCGCAAAGGCGGCGCTGTCATCCTGGAGCCGTCGATGAAGGTGGAAGTGGTAACGCCCGATGCCTACACCGGCGCGGTCACTGGCGATATTTCCGCCCGCCGCGGCACTATCCGCGATATGGGACCGCACAGCGAAGCCGTCTCGTCAATTAACGCTTCGGTGCCGCTGGGCGAGATGTTTGGTTATGCCAACGACCTGCGCAACCGCACGCAGGGCAGGGGCAGCTTCAGCATGGAGTTTGATACCTATACAATCGCGCCGCAATCCATCGCCGAAGAGGTGATAGCCGGCTCGCGTTAATCGCGTAATGGAAGAGGGCTGGGACCTCCGGCCCGTGAGTTTGGTTGGCAAGTTCAATTTCTGTATTCAGGAGTGCACAAGAGGGACTGGCAGATGTCAAAAGGCAAATTCGAACGCAGCAAACCGCATGTCAATATCGGAACGATTGGTCATGTCGACCACGGCAAGACAACCTTAACCGCCGCCATCACAAAAGTGCTGGCGCTGCGGGGGCAGGCGCAAGAGCAAGAATATGGCGATATCGATAACGCGCCGGAAGAGCGCGCGCGCGGCATCACCATCAACATCAGGCATGTCGAATATGAAACCGACAACCGCCACTACGCCCATGTCGATTGCCCGGGCCACCGCGACTATATCAAAAACATGATTACCGGCGCGGCGCAGATGGACGGCGCGATTCTGGTCGTCAGCGCGCCCGACGGACCTATGCCGCAAACGCGCGAGCATGTCTTGCTTGCGAAGCAGGTCGAGGTGCCGGCGATGGTCGTCTACCTCAACAAGACCGACCAGATGGACGATGAAGAGTTGATTGAACTGGTTGAGATGGAGCTCGCCGAATTGCTGGAGGGCTACGAATTCGACCCCGATACGCCGATCATCAAAGGCTCGGCGCTGGCGGCGCAGGAGAGCGAAAGCAGCGACCCCGGCGCGCCGGAGTACGCCTCAATCATCGAATTGATGGACGCCGTTGACGAGTGGATCCCCACCCCGATGCGCGATGTCGACAAACCGTTCATGATGGCGATTGAAGATGTCTTCTCTATCAAGGGGCGCGGCACAGTGGTAACCGGCAGCGTCGCCCGCGGCACATTGCTCAAAGGCAGCGAGGTTGATATCGTTGGCTTGCGCGATGAAATCGAGAAGACGGTCGTCACCGGCATTGAAATGTTCAACAAGGAACTGGACCAGGCGCAGGCTGGCGACAACGCCGGCATCCTGCTGCGTGGCGTGGGGCGCGATGAAGTCCAGCGCGGCATGGTTATCGCCGCTGTCGGTTCAATCACCCCGCACAAGAAATTCATGTGCGAGGTCTATGTCCTGCGGCGCGACGAAGGCGGACGGCATAAAGCCTTCTTCACCGGCTACCGCCCGCAATTCTACATCCGCACGATGGATGTTACTGGCACCGTCAACTTGCCTGAGGGCGTGGAGATGGTCATGCCTGGCGATAATGTCAACCTCAATGTCGAGTTGATTACGCCAGTCGCCCTGGAACGCGGTTCGTCCTTTGCGATTCGCGAAGGCGGCTTGACCGTTGGCGCGGGCCGCATCACCGAGATTCTTGAGTAGCTCCCACAGGGGCGCAGAGCCAGAGCCGGGTCAAATGCCCGGCTCTTCTTAACCCAGCCGCTGCGCCGCTTAGGCGGATAAAGGAACCTGCATGGCAAAGAACAAGATTCGTATCCGACTCAAGGCTTATGATCATCGTGTGCTGGATCAATCGGCGCAGCGCATCGTCGATACGGCGGAGCGCACGGGCTCGCGCGTGGTTGGTCCCGTGCCCTTGCCCACGCGCATTGAGCGCTTCACCGTGCGCCGCTCCCCCTTCATCGATAAAGATTCGCAAGAGCATTTTGAAGTGCGCACACACAAGCGCTTGATTGATGTTATGGAGCCGGACAGCAAGACGATTGATACATTGATGCGGCTCAATTTGCCGGCTGGCGTCGATATCGAAATTAAGATTTAAAGGCGCGCACGCGCGCATCACGCGGTGGTCAAAGGCGGCGGCTGAGCGCTAGCGCGCGGCGGCAATCGCCCAAAAGCCCCAGTGGAGGCTAGCAATGAAGGGCATGATTGGCAAAAAAGTGGGTATGACCCAGTACTTTGAAGAAAACGGTACGGTCGTACCGGTCACTGTCATCGAGGCTGGTCCCTGCTATGTCACCCAAATTCGCAATCAGGGGCGGGACGGCTATGTCTCGGTTCAATTGGGTTTCGGCGAGACCAAACCCAAGAACTTGACCAAGGGACAGCTGGGGCATTTGCAGAAGTTGGACCTGCCCGCCTTGCGGCATCTGCGTGAGTTCCGCCTGCCCGCCGCGGCTGATATATCAGTCGAAGAGGGGCAAGAGATTACAGTAGATGTGTTCGAGCGCGGTGAGCTGGTCGATGTTACTGGCACCAGCAAGGGGCGCGGTTTCGCCGGCACCATCAAGCGGCATGGCTTCGCGCGCGGTCCCAAAACGCATGGGCAATCCGACCGCATGCGCTCGCCAGGGTCCATCGGCATGTGCGCCACGCCCGGCAGAACGCTCAAGGGCAAAAAGATGTCGGGGCGCATGGGCAACGACCGCGTTACTGTACAGAATCTGTCGCTGGTTGTCGTTGATGCCGAGAAGAACTTGCTGGCGGTGAAGGGCTCTGTGCCTGGCGCCAGAGGCAGCATTGTTATCATCAAGCCCGCGGTCAAGCGCGCTTGAGCCATCGCGATTAGGAGGAGGGTTTCGCCATGCAGTTTCCAGTGATGAACAGCGCCGGGCAAGAAGTGTCCCAGGTCGAGCTGCCGGCGGATGTTTTTCAGGCGAAAATCAATGTGGGTTTGATGCACCAGGCGTTCGTCCGCCAGCGCGCCAATGCCCGCCAAGGCACGCGCAACACCCTGTCTCGGGGCGAAGTCCGCGCGAGCGGGGCGAAGATTTACCGCCAAAAAGGCACCGGACGAGCGCGTCACGGCGCTGCCAGCGCCCCGATATTTGTGGGCGGCGGGCTGGCTTTTGGTCCCAAGCCGCGTGATTTCAGCAAGAAGATGCCAAAGAAAATGCGCAAGGGTGCCATCCGCTCCGCTTTAAGCGCGCTGGTGCGGGATGATCAGTTGGTGCTTGTCGACAAAATCGACGCTGCCCAGCCCAAAACCAAAGCCGCCCGCGCTTTGATTGAAGCGCTGGTCGGCGAGCAGTCGGCGCTTATTGTGGTTACGGCGGAGCAGCAGGCGCTGCGGAAAAGCGTCAACAACCTCAGCAACGCGCACACGCTGCTGGTCAACAATCTTAATGTGCGCGACCTTTTGAACTATGACAAGGTTATCTTGCCCTTGGCGGCGTTAGATGTGGTAACCAGCATTTGGGGCAAGGGAGGCTGATATGCCAGCGCTGCATTTGTACGATGTGATTCGCCGCCCGGTCATCACCGAGAAATCGACCGAAATGGTGGAACTGCAAAACAAATATGTCTTTGAGGTGGCGCGGCAGGCGAACAAAATCCAGGTCAAGGAAGCGGTGGAAGAAATCTTTGAGCTGGAGGGTAAGGTGGTCAAGGTGAACACCATGGTCATGCCAGCCAAGCGCGGGCGCCGCGGGCGTCACTGGTATATCCGCTCGCGCCAATGGAAGAAAGCAGTCGTCACGCTGGAAGAAGGCGTGTCGATTGAGCTTTTTAACATCTAGGGAGCTAGTCCGATGCCGATAAAGGTATACAAGCCGACATCGCCCGGTCGCCGTGATATGACCGGCTATACATTTGAAGAAATCACCAAAAAGAAGCCTGAGCGCTCGCTCACCCGCGCCATGCGCAAACGGGGCGGCCGCAACAACACCGGTCGCATCACGGTGCGGCATCGCGGCGGCGGGCATAAGCGGCGCTATCGGCTGATTGACTTCAAACGCACTAAAGAAGATTGCCGCGCCGAAGTTATCGCCATTGAATACGACCCGAATCGCTCGGCGCGCATCGCCTTGCTGCGATACGAAGATGGCGAGAAGAGCTACATCATCGCGCCGATGGGCGTACAAGTGGGCGATACTATCGGCAATGGCGCGATGAGCGCCTTGCGACCGGGCAATTGCCGCGCGCTCAAAGATATGCCCTTGGGCACGGTGGTGCATAATATCGAGATGCGCCCGGGCAAAGGCGGGCAAATCGCCCGCTCGGCGGGCACATCCGCGCAAATCCTGGCTTCCGAAGGCAAATACATCACATTGCGCCTGCCCAGCGGCGAGATGCGCATGATACTTGCGACCTGCCGGGCGACTATCGGGCAGGTCGGCAATGCCGAGCATGGCAATGTCAAATTGGGCAAAGCGGGGCGGCGGCGCTGGCTCGGCTGGCGTCCGACTGTGCGCGGGTCGGCGATGGACCCCGCCAGCCATCCGCATGGCGGCGGCGAGGGCAAAACCGGCATCGGCATGGCGGCGCCCAAGACGCCCTGGGGCAAAAAAGCGCTGGGCGTGCGTACGCGGCGCAACAAACGCACCAGCAGATTTATCGTTCGCCGCCGTGGCAAACGCCGTTAAGCGCAGGGAGTTTTCTAATGTCACGATCTTTAAAAAAGGGCTATTACATCAGCCCGAAGCTGCTGCAAAAAGTCGAGCGGCTTAACCAGCAGAATAAAAAAGCGGTCATCCGCACCTGGAGCCGGGCGAGCACAATCTTCCCGCAGATGGTGGGGCATACGATTGCGGTGCACGACGGGCGGCGGCATGTGCCGATTTATATCACCGAAAATATGGTGGGGCACAAGCTGGGCGAGTTCGCGCCGACGCGCACATTCCGCGGGCACATCATCGACAGCAGGCGATAGGGATGGCTGAAATGGAAGTTCGCGCGATTACCAAATACCTGCCAATCTCGCCGCAAAAGCTGCGGCTGGTCTGTGACAAGGTGCGGGGCTTGGATGCCCAAGAGGCGCTGATTGTCCTGGAATTTATGCCGCAAAAAGGCGCGGATTTCGTCAGCAAGACTTTGTCTTCCGCCATGGCGAACGCGGTGAACAACTTTGATTTGAATGCGGACGAGCTTTATGTCTCGCAGATTTACGCTGGCGATGGTCCCACCTTGAAGCGCTTTAAGGCGGGTGCCCGCGGGCGCTATAAACCGCGTTTGAAACGGTCATCGCACCTGTGGGTGTACCTGGCAGAGCGAGAGGAAGAAGACAATGGGTCGTAAAGTTCATCCAAAGGGCTTTCGTCTAAAAGTGATTCGCGAGTGGGACGCGCGCTGGTACGCCGAAGGCGAGCGCTATGTCAACCTGTTGATGGAAGATCGCAAAATCAGGAAGTTCATCAAGGCGCGGACAACCCGCGCTGGCGTCTCGCGCATAGAGATTGAGCGGCACCCCAACCAGGTCATCATCAATATCAACACCGTGCGCCCCGGCTTAATCATCGGGCGCAAGGGCGAGTCCGTCAAAGAGTTGCGGCAAAATCTGCAAGAAATGACGGGCAAGACGGTCAAGGTCGAGGTGCTCGAAATCGAAAAGCCGGATTTGGACGCGACCCTGGTGGCGGAGAATGTCGCTTCCCAGCTGGTGCGGCGCATCGGGCACAACCGGGCGATGAAACGGGCGATTATGCAGGCGATGCGCCAGGGTGCCGGTGGCATCCGCATTGAAGTTAGCGGACGGCTTGGCGGCTCGGACATGGCTCGGCGCGAGTGGCTCTTTGATGGGCGCGTGCCGCGTAATACCTTGCGCGCCGATATCGATTATGGCTTCGCCGAAGCCTTGACCACCTTCGGCCAGATTGGCGTCAAAGTGTGGATTTACAAGGGCGATATTTTGCCGGGCGAAGACCCGTTCAGCATAGCCGCCCAGCGCGCGACCAGCCAAGACGGCAACCGCCGCGGCCGCCGGAATTAGGCGCGCGGCTGCAGGAGAAATCGCAAATGTTAATGCCAAAACGCAGGAAATATAACAAGCAGATGCGCGGGCGGATGCGCGGAGTGGCGCGGCGCGGCGCTGTCGTGCAATTCGGCGATTACGGCTTGCAGGCGCTGGAACCCAGCTGGGTGACAAGCCGCCAGATCGAAGCCTGCCGCCGGGCGATGGTGCGTTATATCCGCCGCCGCGGCAAGGTGTGGATCCGCATTTTCCCCGATAAACCCGTCACGCAAAAGGCGGCGGAAACGCGCATGGGCAAAGGCAAAGGCTCGGTCGAAAAATGGGTCTGCGTTGTCAAGCCGGGGCGCATTTTGTTTGAGATGAGCGGCGTGCCCGAAGCGGACGCGCGTGAAGCGCTTCGCCTCGCCTCCCACAAGCTGCCCATCAAGACCAAGTTTGTCAAGCGCTTTGATCCGATTTCCGGGCGGGAGGTCAGCTGATGTACATGGAAGAAATCCGCGCGCTTTCCAATGATGCGATTCTGGACAAACTCGAGGACCTCAAGGTCGAAATGTATACCTACCGCATCCAAAGAGAATCGGGCGAGCTAAAAGATACAACCTTGTTCCGCAAGGCTCGGCGTGATATCGCGCGGCTGAAAACAGCGCTGCGCGAGCGCGAGCTGGCGGCGGAACTGGTGACGGAAAGGGAATAAGATGCCGAATAATCGTAAGCGAATGGTCGGCACAGTCGTCAGCGACAAGATGGAAAAAACAGTAGTTGTCGCCATCGAAAATCGCAAGCTGCACCCGGTCTATCACAAAGTGGTGAAATCCACAAAAAAGGTGATGGCGCATGACGAAACTGGTGCCGGCATTGGCGCGCTTGTGCGCATCGTTCAAAGCCGCCCCATGAGCAAACGCAAACGCTGGGTGGTGGAAACCGTACTGGAAGAGCCAGCCAATTAGCGGGCGGCAGCGTGTTTTGAACGGAGTGTAAAAGCGATGATTCAAACAGAATCGCGTTTAAAAGTAGCGGATAACAGCGGTGCGCAGGAAATCCTGGTTATCCGTGTGCTTGGCGGGTCGCGCGTGAAATATGGCTATGTCGGCGATATTATTGTCGGCACTGTCAAGGCGGCATCGACCAGGGGCGGCGTCAAAAAGGGTGAGCTGGTGCGGGCGGTCATCGTGCGTACGCACAAGGAATATCGCCGCGAGGATGGCTCTACCATCCGCTTTGATGACAACGCCGCCGTGGTATTGGCGGAAGACCTGGAGAACCCTGAGGGCACCCGCGTCTTCGGTCCCGTCGCCCGAGAGCTGCGCGATAAAGGCTTTATGAAAATTGTCTCGCTGGCACCTGAGACCTTATAAGCGAGGAAGGCAAGATGCAAAGAGTGCAACAAGGCGACATGGTCGAAGTGATCGCCGGCAAAGACAAGGGCTTGCGCGGTGAAGTTGTGCGCGTTCTCGTCAAAGAAAATCGCGTTATCGTCAATGGCGTGAATATCATGAAGCGGCACCGCAAAGCCCGTCCCGCGCCCGGCGGGCAGCAGATTCCGGCGCAAATCATCGAATTTGAAGCGCCGCTGCACCTGTCCAATGTTATGCTGGTCTGCCCTGATACTGACGAACGGACGCGGGTCGGCTTCCGCTTCACCGAAAGCGGGCGCAAAGTGCGCTACAGCAAAAAAAGCGGCAGCATAATCGAGTAGCGGAGCGAGGTGAACAGATGGAAAACCGCATGTACACTCGCTATCTGGAAGAAGTCGTGCCTACTTTGACGCAGGAATTCGGCTACAGGAACCGGATGGAAGTGCCAACGATCAGCAAAATCACCTTGAACATCGGCGTAGGCGAAGCCATTGACGAGCCGCGCTCGCTGGATGGCGCTGTCGAAGACTTGAAGATAATCACCGGGCAGCAGCCAGTTGTAACCCGCGCCAAGAAAAGCATCGCCACCTACAAACTGCGCGAGGGGCGCGCCATCGGCACCAAAGTAACTTTGCGCAAGGAGCGGATGTGGGCGCTGTATGACCGGCTGGTGAATATCGCGCTGCCGCGCATTCGCGATTTCCGCGGCGTGCCCTCCAAGCTGGACGGGCGCGGCAATATAACTATTGGCTTGCGCGAGCAATTGGTCTTCCCGGAGATTGATTTCGACAAGATTGATAAAGTGCGCGGCATGGAAATCACCATCGTCACCACCGCCAAAAATGATGAAGAAGGTCGCCGTCTGCTGACGCTGCTCGGCATGCCTTTCCAGGGGAACTAGAGGGGACGCTACATGGCGAAAAAATGTATGCAATATCGTGAAGAGCGCCGCAAATACCCGGTGCGCGTGCGCAATCGTTGCAAATTATGCGGCCGTCCGCGCGGCTATATCCGCCGCTTTGGGCTGTGCCGGATTTGTTTCCGCGAAATGGCGCTTGAGGGCGAGATTCCTGGCGTTGTGAAGGCGAGCTGGTAGGAGGCGATTACGGTGTCTAATGTGACAAACGATCCCATTGCTGATATGTTAACGCGCATTCGCAACGCGCTGACCCGCGGCAAGCCGGAAGTAATCGTGCCGAAATCCAACATCAAAATCGAGATTGCCCGCATTCTCAAGGAAGAAGGCTATATTGATGATTTCAGCATCGGCGACGAAAGCCCGGTGCCGCTTATCAATGTGCGCTTGAAGTACTTCGGCACGCGGCGCGATCGCCGCCCCGTAATCACAAAGTTGCAGCGCATCAGCAAGCCTGGCCGCCGTGTCTATCGCAAGCGCAAAGAACTGCCGATTGTGCTCAGCGGCACTGGCATCGCCATCGTCACCACGCCCAAAGGCGTGATGACCGCGCAGCAAGCGCGCCGCGATGGCGTTGGCGGCGAAGTCTTGTGTTATGTTTGGTAGAGAAGGGAAGTAGCACATGTCTCGCGTGGGCAAACAGCCGGTGACATTGCCGGATTCTGTCTCCGTCGCCATTGACCGCAGCTCGGTAACAGTGTCGGGACCTAAAGGCGAGTTGACCCAAAATTTCAATCCGGATTTGACCATCCGCCAGGAAAATGGCTCGCTGCTTGTCGAGCGCCCGACCGACTTGCGCCATCACCGAGCCTTGCATGGCTTGACGCGCGCCTTGCTTTCCAATATGGTACTGGGCGTCACCGAGGGCTTCCGCAAAACCTTGCAGATTCAAGGCGTCGGCTATCAGGCGGTGCTGCAGGGCAAGAATTTGCAGCTGCGCCTGGGGCACTCGCATGAAGTGCTGGTCGAGCCGCCGGAAAATGTGAGCTTTGATGTGCCGAAGGATTCGCGCGGCACAATCATCCATGTCGATGGCATCGACAAGCAAGTTGTGGGGCAGGTCGCGGCTGATATCCGCGGCTGGCGGCCGCCCGAGCCCTATAAAGGCAAGGGCGTACGCTACCTTGGCGAATATGTGCGGCGCAAGGCTGGCAAAGCCGGCAAGCGCTAGATTTGAATTGCAATTGGGCAGTACCGGCACAGAAAGCCCGTGTCCAAGCGAGAGAGTACAGGTGCGAGAGGTCTGAAACATGGCTGATATCGTTGGTCGAAGGAAATACGCGGCGCGCAAGCGGCGGCACCGGCGCGTACGCCGGCATGTCGCCGGCACTGCCAGCCGCCCGCGGATGAATATCTTCCGCAGCAATCGCAATATCTTCGTGCAAGTTATTGATGATGTCGCTGGCAGGACGCTGGTATCCTGCTCGACTATCGACAAGGGCTTGGCACCGCAGTTGGCGGATTTGAACAAGGTCGCGGCGGCGAAAGTTGTGGGCAAGACAGTCGCCGAACGGGCGAAAGAGGCGGGCATCAGCCGCGTCGTCTTTGACCGTGGCGGCTTCAAATATACCGGGCGCGTCGCCGCGGTGGCGCAAGGCGCGCGGGATGCCGGCTTGCAGCTGTGACGCTGCGCCCGCGTTTGCATAAGAATGGAATGCATCAAATAGAGGACACTGGCGCGGCGGCTCTTCCCGCTGCCGCCCGCAGGCTGAGTCTGGAGTTGGAGAATGGCTGAACGTAGGCGAGATTCGCGGCGCAATCAAGAGGAAAAAGATGAATTCGACGAGCGCGTGGTAGATATCCGCCGCGTGGCAAAGGTGATTAAAGGCGGGCGTCGCTTCGCTTTCCGCACAGTGGTTGTGGTCGGCGATTCCAAAGGCAATGTCGGCATCGGCATCGGCAAGGCGCGCGCTGTGCCCGACAGCATCCGCAAAGCGGCTGAGCGCGCGCGGCGCAATATCGAGCCGGTGGCGCTTTCGGGCGCGACGATACCTTACACCGTAACCGGGCGTCATGGTGGCGCTCGCGTGCTGCTCAAACCAGCGGCGCCGGGCACCGGCGTCATCGCTGGCGGCGGCGTGCGCGCGGTGTTGGAGGTTGTTGGCGTGCGTAATATCTTGACGAAAAGCCAAGGCAGCGCCAACCTGCTGAATGTAACAATGGCGACTTTGGATGGGCTGCGGCAGTTGCGCAGCTCCCAGCATCTGGCGCAAATCCGTGGCAAAAAAGTGGCGGAAGTCGCGCCGTTTTGGGAGCGACGCCGCGAGCAGGGAGGCGAACATGCCTGAGGCAAAGGGCAAGCTCTTAAAGGTTACGCTTTGCAAAAGCCCGATTGGCTATAACCGCAAACAGAAGGCGACAGTACAATCGCTGGGTTTGCGCCGCCTGCGGCAGTCGGTGCTCATCGGCGATGCCCCGCAAGTGCGCGGCATGATCGCAAAAGTCAGTCATCTTGTGGCGGTTGAAGAGGTGGACGAGGGATGAAGCTTCACGACTTGAAACCGGACGCCGGCTCCAGGCGGAAACGCAAGCGGGTAGGGCGTGGCATCGCGGCGGGCGGCGGCAAAACTGCCGGGCGCGGCCACAAGGGGCAAGGCGCGCGCAGCGGCGGCTCCGGCAAGGGACCCTATTTTGAGGGCGGGCAATTGCCACTGGTGCGCCGCCTGCCTTTCAAACGCGGCTTTACCAATATCTTCGCCATCAGCTATCAAGAAGTGAATGTTGATGCGCTGAACGAGCGCTTTGAAGACGGCGCTGTTGTGAATGGCGAATCGCTCTTGGCAGTTGGCTTGGTGCGTAAAGCCGATGCCCCAATCAAAATTCTCGGCAGGGGCGAGCTCGACAAAAAGCTCGAGGTGCATGCCAACAAATTCACCAAGAGCGCGGCTGCCAAAATCGAAGAGGCTGGCGGCAGTGTCAACCGCCATGCGCTAGCGGTTACCGGCGCGCGCGCCACTGTTAAGAAACTGCGCAAAGCGGAATTGAAAGCCCTGGCTGCGGCGGCTGAATAATCTCAACGCGGGCGGAACCATAGCGGTGCCGCTTGCGTAGAGAATTGTGACGGCTGCCGCCGGCGACAAGCAAACGATGCCTAGCATGATGCAAGGGGAAAACAGCAAATGATACAAGCTTTGCGCAACGCTTGGCGCTTGCCTGATGTGCGGAACAAGCTGCTTTTTACGCTATTCATTTTGATTGTCTACCAATTCGCCGCGCATGTGCCGGTGGTTGGCGTCGATCGCACTGTATTAAGGCAGGTATTTGAAAGCGGCAGCAGCGCCGGCAATCTCATACAGGTGATGAATCTGCTCTCGGGCGGCGCTGTCGCCAATTTCAGCGTGATTGCAAACGGCGTCTACCCCTATATCACCGCTTCGATTATCTTCCAATTGCTGGTGCCGATTGTGCCCGCGCTTGAGCGCATCCAGCGCGAGCCGGGCGGACAAGAGAAAATCCAGCGCTATACCTATTATGTCGCCATCCCGATGGCGGTATTGCAGGCGCTGGGACAAATCAGCATCTTCAACCTGGCGACTGGCACTGGTGCCGAGATTATCCCCGGCTTCGGTTTTGGCTTGGGCAACAACCTGCTCTTGACGGTATCGGTCTTGACCACGATGACAGCCGGCACGATGTTCGCCATTTGGCTGGGCGAGCTCATCACCGAGCAGGGCATCGGCAATGGCATCTCCATCATCATCTTCGCTGGCATCGTCGCCCAGGCGCCACAAAACTTAATCCGCCTTTTGACGCAGCAGCCAGACCGCAGCGTCTACAACTTGGCGCTTTTCATCGTCATCACAGTGCTGAGCGTGCTGGCGGTGGTCATAATTCAAGAGGGTGTGCGGCGCGTGCCCGTGCAATATGGGCGGCGCGTGCGCGGCAATCGGCAATTCTCGCAGCAAGACAGCTTCATCCCCCTGCGCGTGAACCCCGTGGGCATGATCCCGCTGATTTTCGCCCAATCCATCATCACCTTCCCGGCGATTATCGCCAGCCTTTTCCCGCCGGGCGCTGTCGGCAACACCATTCAAACCACCTTCGGCAACCAGCAGGGCTTGCTCTATTGGGGCACCTTCTTCCTGATGACGGTCGGTTTCACCTTCTTTTATGCCGAAGTTATGGTGGGCAACCAAAACCTGGCGGAGACTTTGCAGCGCAACGGCGGCTTCATCCCCGGCATCAGACCCGGCAAACGCACCGAAGACTACATCAAATCCACGACGCGGCGCATCACTTTTGTGGGCGCATTCTTCCTGGGCGTGATTGCAATCATCCCCGGTATGGTCGATCTGGTGAATCGTATCATCTTCCCGCTGGAAGCATCCACTTCCGGCGCAGTGATGAACGCGGGTTTGGTCATCTCTGGTTCCGGTCTCATCATCGTTGTCGGCGTCGTCATCGACACTATGCGACAGTTGGAAGCCCAGCTTGTCATGCGCAACTATGAAGGCTTTATGCGCTAAACATGGCTCCGCCTCGCGCCGAGCATCAAGAGCCGGGCGCCGCTTGCGCTCGGCTTTGTTCTGTTGATGGGAAGAAGCTGCCCCGCCGTTTTCCGTGATACCGGGCATTTTGGGAGCGTTGCTGATGGGTCTGTATGTAATTTTGATGGGCGTCCAGGGCGCGGGCAAGGGCTTGCAAGCCAAGCTGATTGAGCAGGAATTTGGCATCCCCCAGGTGTCTACTGGCGACCTGTTCCGGGCGATGCAATCGCGCAGCGATGCGCTGGCGGGCAAAGTCCAGGCGCTGATGGCAGCGGGGATATTGATAGACGATGATACCACCAATGCAATTGTCGCCGACAGGCTGGCGCAGCCCGATGCCCAGGGCGGCGTGATCCTTGATGGCTACCCGCGCAACCAGGCGCAGGCGGCTTTCCTCGAAGCGCATTTGGCGGGAAAAGGCACCCGCGTCAACGCCGTGCTGCTGCTCCAGCTTGATCTTTTCACCGCTTTCAAACGCGCCTTTGGCCGCGTTACCGGCGCGGATGGCAGCAGCTACAACTATTATTTTAACGCCGAGGGCGTGGATTTCAGCTGGGTGCAAGCGGCGGAATCACGCTATCCGCCACGGCTGGAAGCGCGGCTGCAAAGCGGCGCCGCGCTCAAGCGCCGCCCGGACGATGCCAGCGCCGATGCCATCATCAAGCGCATTGATACTTTTGTGGAAACGACACAGCCTTTGATAGAGTTCTTCGCGGCGAAAGGCGTGCTGCGCCGGGTTAATGCCGACCAAAGCATAGACGCTGTTGCCGCCGAAATCAGCGCTATCCTGGCGGCGCTGCCGGCTGAATAAAACCGGGGCACTCATTTGATGGCGCCCGTGCTCAAAACACCAGAGGAAATCAATAGCATGCGCGAAGCCGGGCGCATTGTCGCGCGCGCGCACGAAGCGATGCGGCAGGCAATCGAGCCAGGCGTCAGCACCAAGCAGCTCGATACCATCGCGAGTACCGTCCTGCGTGATCATGGCGCGGAGCCCTGCTTCCTCGGTTATGCGCCGGGCGAACATCCGCCATTCCCCGCCACCATCACCGCGTCCATCAATCAGGAATTGGTGCATGGCATCCCATCGCCGGCGCGCCGCTTGCGAGAAGGCGACATCATCGGCATTGATGTTGCTTGCTTCTATCAGGGTTATGTTGGCGATGCCGCTTTTACCCACCCTGTAGGCGAGATTTCGCGCTCGGCGCAGCGGCTGCTGTCGGCGACGAAAACGGCGCTGGACGCGGCGATTGCTCAATCGGTGCTCGGCAAGCGCATCAGCGATGTGGCAAAAGCCACCGCCAAGACCGCTGGACGCCTGGGCTATAGCGTCGCCCGTGAATACACTGGGCATGGCGTTGGCGCTGCTATGCACGAAGAGCCGCAGGTGCCCAACTGGTGGCACAGCCGAAACAGCCGCTTCAAATGGCAAGATTACGACCTGCAAGTGGGCATGACCTACGCCATAGAGCCGATGCTGATTGCCGGGCGCAGCGACCTGGTGGAGCTGGATGACGGCTGGACGGTCGTCACAAAAGATGGCTCGCTGACGGCGCATTTTGAACACACCGTCGCCATCACCGAAGACGGTCCGCTAATTTTGACGCTGCTGTAGCGCGCTATGCGGCGCATCCTGCAAATGCTCAGCCTGGCTGCCTGGCTGCTCGCGGTTTCCGCCTCCGCGCAGGGCGAGATTCCGCGCTTCGCCGCTGATGAATGCCCCGAGTTTATTCAGCGGCTGGCGGCTGAAAATGACGCTGCCATAACTTGCGGCTACCTGCTGGTCGCGGAAGAGCGCGCAGATGCGCGCAACAGCCGCCATATTCAGCTTTTTGTCGCGCGCATCGCCGCGGGAAGCCGAAGGCACTCCGCGCCGCTGCTATTCCTTGAAGGCGGTCCGGGCGATGCCGCCTCTGACCGTATCGGGGAATTGCTGGGATCGTTTTTGCATCAGGAGCTTGACATCATCATCATGGACCAGCGCGGCAGCGGGCTGTCGCGCCCGGCGCTCAACTGCCACGAGCGCGACCAGCGGCGCAGCGCTGATACTCTGCGCTGGGTTCGCGCCTGTTTCCATCGATTGTCGGGCGCAGGCATAGCGCTGCATGCTTATACCAGCGCCAGCAGCGCCGCTGATATTCAGGATTTGCTCCGCGCCCTGGCGATACCCGAAGTTGATGTCTACGGCTTCTCCTATGGCTCGCGCTTGGCGCTGACTTTCCTGCGCGAATATCCCGGCAGCGTGCGCTCACTGATCTTGGATGCCACGGTGCCGCCCCATGTCAATATCATGGAGGGGCGCGCCGGGGCTGCTTTTGCGGCGCTGGAGCAGCTTTTCCACGAGTGCGCGGGCGCGCCGGCATGTCAGCGCGCTTTTAATACTTTGCGCGCTGATTTTTACGAGACGGTCAAGCGGCTTAATGCTGCGCCCGCCCGCGTTGCACTCGACGATGGCGGCAGTGTGGTCGAAATCACCGGCGACAGCTTCGTCTATGCCTTGCATGCCAGCCTGCTGGATTATCAGCGGCTGCCCTTCATCCCGGCGCAAATCGCCAATGCCGCCAAGGGCGATTACTCCGACATGCTTGCTGCGGCAAATCGGTTGGATCGGCGCGACAGCCATAGCGAGGGCTTGTATTTCAGCGTGCTTTGCGCCGAAGAGCTGCCCTTTAACAGTGAGCGGCGGGCGCATCAAGACGCTGCCGCCATCCCGCCGCCAGTGCAGGCAGCGCTGAGCAAGCTGGCGCTGAGGCCTTTTGCCGAGTGCCGCGCCTGGGAAGTCCCGCGCGCGCCGGAGTTTGAAAATCAGCCAGTGCGCAGCGATGTGCCCGCGCTTTTGCTGTCGGGAAGCTATGATGCGCTGGCGCCGTCCGCCTGGGCGGCGGAGGCGCAGCGCTGGCTGGATAATGCCTGGCATGTGGTCTTCCCGCATACGGGGCACGGCTCGCTATTCGCGGGCGCTTGTGCCGAGCGCATCGCCCGCGCCTTCCTCAGCGCGCCGCGACAAGCGCCACCGCTCGCCTGCTTACAAGAACAGGCTCCGCCTGATTTCCATATCCCCGCATAATTTCCGCTGCCGCTATGCGCACTATCAGAAGCTACTGTGGCACCGCTCCCCCGAAAAATAATTGTTCGCGGTATCGGGAAAATAAGTCCCTTTACAAGCCAGATTCCTATGATAGAATGCGGTCTTGTTGCTGCCGGTGCCAAGGTGAATCGGCGCAAGGATGACAAGTATCGAGCATTTGACGAGACGCTGCTGCGGAGCGTTTGTTCTGCTGGCAGGTATCGCCTTTAGCAGTGTTGAAAAGCAGCCGAGGATTGTACGATGAAAGTATCAGCCAGCGTCCGCCGCCGTTGCCCCAAGTGCCGCGTCATCAAGCGGAACGGGCGCGTGATGATTATTTGCGAAAACCCAAAACACAAACAGAGGCAGGGCTAAAGCCCGCCATGACTAGCCGAGGAGCAATGCTATGGCGCGTATAGAAGGCGTGGACCTGCCGCGTGACAAGCGGGTTGTTATTGGGCTTACCTACATCTATGGTATCGGCCGTTCCACCAGCCAAAAACTGCTGGATTCCGCGGGAATTGAGTACAGCACCCGCATTCGCGACCTCAGCGAAAGCGAAGTGCAGCGCCTGCGCGAATTGATCGGCGGCTTGACGACCGAGGGCGACCTGCGGCGCGAGACCCAGCTGAACATCAAACGGCTGATGGAGATTAACTCCTATCGCGGCTTGCGCCATCGGCGGCGTTTGCCCGTGCGCGGGCAGCGTACGCGCACCAACGGGCGGACGCGGCGCGGCAAAAAACAGACTGTCGCCGGGCGCGGGCGCCGGCGCGGCGCTACCAAGAAATAAGCGCCCGCTCCCGGCGGGAGCCAGCGGCGCAGCCACCCATCTAATGGCAAGCGCCTGATTTTCCGGAACAAAATAGTGTAAACGGAGCAGCTTAATGGCGAGAGCGAGACGCAGCGGTCGTGGGACTGCCAGGCGAGTATTCAAGAATATACCCTATGGTCAGGCGCATATTTACGCCACCTTCAACAATACTATCATCTCGATGACAGACCAGTCGGGCAATGTCATCACCTGGGCTAGCGCCGGCACCTCGGGCTTTACCGGCAGCCGCAAGAACACGCCGTATGCGGCGCGCATGGCGGCTGAGACCGCCGCCACCAATGCCCAGCAGCATGGCATGAAAGAAGTTGACATCTTCGTCAAAGGTCCTGGTCCCGGGCGGGAAGCGGCAATCCGCTCGATACAGCAGAGTGGCTTAAAAGTACGCTCGATAGCCGATGTAACGCCGGTGCCGCATAACGGTGTGCGCCCGCCCAAGCGCCGGCGCGTTTAGTCGAAAGGAAGTCCCAAGCCCATGGTAATGCCACCCACAATTGCCCCAGCTAGTAACAGCAGCGCCTCTGTTGACCTGTTCACAGAGAATTTGAGCCTGCCCGGGCGCATCGAGCCTTTGAATGTCACGCGGAATTACGGGCGTTTTGCAGTCAGCCCGCTAGAAAGCGGCTATGGCTTGACATGGGGCAACACCTTGCGCCGCGTGTTGCTGTCGTCCCTGCCCGGCGCGGCGGTTACCAGCGTGCGTATTGACGGCGTGGATCACGAATTCTCTGAAATCCCGCATGTGCGCGAAGATATCACGCAGCTGATATTGCAAATCAAAGAATTGCGTTTGGTGCTTCACGGCGTCAACAGCGCCAAGATGAAGCTCAATGGCGTGGTTGGTCAGGTAACCGCGGCGGATATCGTCCCGGATGCGGAAGTCGAGATCGAGAACCTGGACCTCTATCTATTCACTGTGGATGACGAAGACGCCAATATCGAGATGACTTTCACTGTGGAAGCGGGCAAAGGCTACAGCCCGGCGGAAGAGCGGAGTTCCCTTACCGCTTTTGAATTGCCCGTTGACGCCATCTTCAGCCCGATAAAGCGGGTCGACTTCAATGTCGAGCCGGCGCGGGTGGGGCAACGGACAAATTATGACCGGCTGATATTGGAAATCTGGACTGACGGCACAATCCGCCCGCAGGTGGCGCTGGCGCAAGCTGGCAAAATCGTGATACATCAAGCTATGGTCTTCGCCGATGTTGATGAAGAGTATGTGGATAACATCGTGCCGCTGCCGCAAGAGCCAGAAGACTCGAATACCCGCGCGCTCTTCCATGATAAACCGATTGAAGAGCTGGATTTGACTGTGCGCGTTTTCAACTCTCTCAAGCGCACTGGCATGACCTCGGTCGGCGACATCGTGGATGCGTGGATACGCGGTCGCGACACAATGCTGAATATCCGCAACTTCGGCGAAAAATCGCTTGATGAGCTTGAAGAAAAGCTCAAGGAAAAGGACTACTGGCGCTTTATCGAAAGCGCGATAGCCGATAAGGAAGACTAGCGAGGCGCAAACACATGCGACATCGGAAGCATGGCAAAAAACTTAACCGGAGCAGCAGCCACCGCAAAGCGCTGCGCATGAACCTTGCGACAGAATTGCTGCGCCGCGGGCGTATCCGCACGACATTTCACAAGGCAAAATTTGTGCAGAGCCATGCCGAGCGCATGATTACCCTTGCCAAGCGCGGGCTGGCAAAAGCGGAAAGCAAAGGCGACAACTTAATCGCGGTGCATGCCCGCCGTCAAGTCGCCCGCCGCTTGAACAATGACCGCGTACTTGTCGGCAAGGTCTTTGACGAGCTTGCGCCCCGCTATAAAGACCGCCCCGGCGGCTATACCCGCATTCTCAAGCTGGGACCGCGCAAGGGCGACAATGCCGAAATGGCGCTGATTGAATTGGTCGATTTTGCGCCAGCGGACTGAGGCATCAGCGGCTGATGGCTCGCTTTGCCGCCGTCCTGGCTTATGATGGAAGCGCCTATCGCGGCTTCCAGCGGCAAAAGCCGCCGACGCCTACAATCCAGGCGGCGGTGGAACGGGCAATCGCCCGTGTCAGTGGGGAAGCGGCGACCATCGTCGCTGCCGGGAGAACGGACGCCGGAGTGCACGCTGCGGGCCAAGTCATCGCTTTTGACTTGAACTGGCGGCATAAGGAAGCGGATTTGTTACGGGCGCTGAATGCCAATTTGCCAGCCGATATCGCGCTGCAAAGTTTGTGCGAACGGGCGGGGTTCCATCCCCGGTATGATGCGCTTTGGCGGCAATATGTCTATCGCATCGCGCTGCCAGCCCAGCGCAACCCAATGCTGGGGCGGCAAATCTGGCAGCTGCCGGGTGCCAAGTTGGACATGCAAGGCATGAAGGCGGTCGCGGCGCTATGCCTGGGAGAGCAGGATTTTGCCGCTTTTGGCAGCCCGCCGCATCCAGAAAGCAGCAACACGCGGCGCACAGTATTTGTATCGCGCTGGCAGCGGGAAGAAGGAAGGTTCGGTCCCATAGTCAGCTATCGCATCCGCGGCACCGCTTTTTTGTATCACATGGTGCGGCGGCTGGTGGGCGCAATGGTGGAAGTGGGACGGGGCGCAATGAGCCGCGAGGACTTTGAGCAGATTGTACACAGCCGTGATATCAAGCAAGCGAAAGCGCTGGCACCGCCCATTGGGCTGGTATTGGAAGCGGTAGGCTACCCGCCAGCGCGCGCAAACGGCATCAACTAGAAAAACGGCGACAGTCGCCATGGCATCGCTGGAGGGAACCCGATGAAACACTCTATTCAAAAGACATACGCCACCACGCCGGCCGCTATCGAACGGCGCTGGTGGGTTGTGGATGCGCATGGCATGACTTTGGGGCGGCTGGCTTCCAAAGTCGCGCCGATATTACGCGGCACGCACAAACCCTATTTCACACCGCACCTTGATACCGGCGACCATGTGATTATTGTCAACGCCGACAAAATCCGCGTCACCGGCAAGCGGCTGGACCAGAAACTGTATTACCGTCACAGCGGCTATCCTGGCGGGCTCAAGAGTATGACCTTGCGCGAAATGATGGACCGTCATCCAACCCGCGCCTTGAAGCTCGCCATCAAAGGCATGCTGCCCAAAGGTCCGCTGGGGCGGCAAATGATGAGAAAATTGCGGCTCTATAAAGGCGCGGAACACCCGCATCAGGCGCAGCAGCCGCAAGTGATGCTGTAACCAACCGACTTTTTATGAATAGCGCGCTCGTGCCGCTGCGAGCCCGCACTGAGGAGAAACTGAATGTCAGCACAATATTATGAGGGAATCGGCCGCCGCAAATCGGCATCCGCCCGCGTGAGGCTCTTCCCCGGCGGCACCGGGCGCTTCATCATCAACGGCAAAGACGGGCAGGACTATCTGCCGCGGCTCGGGGATATGCAGCATTGCCTGGCACCCTTGACGCACATCGGGCAGGAACGCAGCTATGATGTTTCGGTGCATGTCAAAGGCGGCGGCATCACCGGGCAGCGGGACGCCATCGTGCTTGGCGTTGCCCGCGCGCTGGAAAAAATTGATCCCGACCTGCGCTCTACCTTAAAAGGCGAAGGCTTCCTCTCGCGTGATGCCCGCGTCAAAGAACGGAAGAAGCCAGGGCTAAAGCGCGCGCGCAAGGCGCCCACCTACACCAAGCGCTAGCGCATCTAAAGGCACAGCCTGAGGGCTGCCGCCACGCATGATAACCATACTCGGCTTGGGTCCTGGAAGCGGCGACTTGCTGACGCGGCGGGCATGGCAGGCGCTGCAAGCCGCGGATACGGTCTATCTGCGCACTTTGCAGCACCCCTGCGTCGCCGATTTGCCCAAACAGCTTGACTTGCGCAGCTTCGACAGCATCTATCAAACTCGCGAGCAATTTGAAGATGTCTATGCCGAAATCAGCCGGCGCATAATGGACAGCGCCGTCCGCGATGGCGCTGTCCTGTATGCGGTACCGGGCGACCCCACGGTGGGCGAAGCGACTGTCAGCAAGATACAGCAGGCAGCGCGGGAAGCGGGCATAGCGGTCGAGACTATACATGGCATCAGCTTTATCGAGCCTTGCCTGGCGCAGCTCGGGCGGGATGCTCTCGATGGCATGCAAATCCTGGACGCTCTCGCCGTTGCCGAGCAGTATCACCCGCCCCTAAACCCGGCGCTGCCGGCGTTGCTCGCCCAAGTCTACAGCCGCGATGTCGCCTCACAGCTGAAATTGACGCTGATGAACCAGTATCCGGACGATTTCCCGGTTAGCTTACTGCACATGGCGGGCGCGACCGCCGCCAACAGCGAAGCGCTCAAGCTCTATGAAATTGATCGCAGCCCTCACATCGGCGTGATGACCAGCTTGTACCTGCCGCCGCTCGGCGAATTAACCAGCTTCGAGGCGCTGCAGAATCTCATCGCCCATCTGCGCTCGCCAGAAGGCTGCCCCTGGGACCGCGAGCAGAGCCATAAATCGCTGCGCCCCTTCCTGATAGAAGAAGCGCAAGAAACATTGGAAGCGCTTGATGACGGCGCGCCCGCGGCGCTTGCCGAAGAATTGGGCGACCTGCTGCTGCAAATCCTGCTGCATACACAAATCGCGATAGATGACGGCGAATTCATGATGCCGGACCTGCTGCGCCGCCTCAACCAAAAGCTCATCCGCCGCCACCCGCATGTCTTCGCCGGCTTAAAAACCAGCGGCAGCCCCGAGGAGCTGTCACGCATTTGGCAGTCGGCCAAAGCGGCGGAGAAAGCGGCGGAGGGAACCCAGCGCGACTCGCTGCTGGCGGGCGTACCCAAGGGCGCGCCGGCGCTGTTTGTCGCCCATAGCTATTCCGCGCGCGCCGCCAAAGTCGGCTTCGATTGGGGTGATGTCACCGGCGTAGAAGCGAAATTCCGCGAAGAACTGGCGGAGGTACTGGCGGCGGAAAGCGCCGAAGCCCGCGCCAAAGAAATCGGCGACATGATCTTTGTGCTGGTGAACTGGCTGCGCTGGCTGGGCATCGACGACCCGGAAAGCCACATGCGGGCGGTCAACGCCAAGTTTTACCGCCGCTTCTGCCATGTTGAGGCGCGGGCGGCAGCGCAGGGCAAAGCGCTGACAGAATTCCCGCTCGAAGCGCTGGAAGCCTGGTGGCAAGAAGCCAAAGCGCTCGGGATGTGATGCCTGCCGCCGAAGTTATTTTGGAAGGCGCGCTTTCGGTGCAGGCGGCGCTGGAAGCGGGCAGCCGCCCCATCTTCGAGCTGCTAATCGCCCAGGACAAAGGGAATGACCGCCGCCTGCGCCCGCTGCTTGGCTTGGCTGAGGCTGCTGGAATCGCCATCTCGCGGAAGACGCGCGCCCAGCTCAGCCAGTTGGCGGCGGGCGCAAGCCATGGCGGCGTCTTGGCGCGGGCGGGCGAACGCCAATACTGCGCCTTGCCAGCGCTGCTGCCCAATGACCGCGCGCCCTTCGTGGTGATGCTGGATGGCATTGAAGACCCTTACAACTTTGCCGGGGCGATACGGGTGCTCTACGCGGCTGGCGCTGATGGTGTGGTGCTGCGACCGCGCAATTGGACTTCCGCCGCCGCGCTCGTCAGCCGGGCTAGCGCTGGTGCCAGCGAACGCATGCCCATCGCCATCGTCCCCAGCGCCCACGATGCCGCCGATTTCTTCCGCGAGCGCGGGCTGCGCATCGCCGCAGCTGCCCAGGGCCGGGGCGCAAAAGATATCTTCAGCGCCGACCTCACGCTGCCGCTCTTTTTGCTGATTGGCGGCGAACGCCGCGGCATCACTCGTTCATTTCTCGATAGCGCCGATATCCGCCTGCGCATCCCCTACGGGCGCGCATTTTCCGCTGCCTTGGGCACAGTTGGCGCCGCGTCCATCGCCGCCTTTGAAGTGCTGCGGCAGCGGCGAGTGCGCGAGCATTAGCGCAATCGGCGGGCGCTTCGCTGTCAGGAAAAGTCAAGCTCTGCTAGTATATCTAACAGACAGCCACGACCGCATACTCACGAGGAGTTGGCATGAAAGCTCTCATACTCGCTGCCGGCAAAGGCACGAGGCTGCGCCCAGTTACCTTGACGATGCCCAAATCCCTGGTGCCAGTGGCAAATCGCTGGCTGATAAAATACGCGCTTGACGCATTGAAGAAAGCCGCCTTGACCGACATCGGCATTGTCGTCAACAGCCTGGATTCCCCCATTGTCGCAAATTTGGGTGATGGTGCCCGCTTGGGCGTGAATATCCAGTACATAGTGCAAGATGAGCAGCGGGGCCTCGCGCATGCAATCGGGCTGTGCAGCGATTTTGTCGGCGATGAGCCTTTCACCGTCTTCCTGGGCGATAACATCTTCCAGGATAAAATGACGAGCCTCTTGACCTCCTTCGCCGCCTCAAAGAACGAAGCGGCGGTGGTGCTGGGCAAAGTGCCTGACCCCACGCGCTTTGGCATCGCGGAAATCAACAATGGCACTATCGCCCGCGTGGTGGAGAAGCCGCAGAACCCGCCATCAAACCTGGCGATTGCCGGCGTGTATCTTTTCCGCAGCTCGGTCTTTGATGCCATCCGCCGCATCAAACCCTCGGGGCGCAACGAGCTTGAAATTACCGATGCCATCCAAGTGCTGATTGACGATGGCTATCCAGTCGCCGCCTACGAATTGGACGGCTGGTGGATTGATGCCGGCAAGCCGGACGCCATAATCATGGCAAACCAACTGGTGCTGGAAGAGCTGCCGTATACGCCTGCGCCAGAAAACAGCGGACACATCGAAGGCAATAGCGAGGTCAGCCATCGAGTGCTCATCGGCAGCGACAGCCGCATCATCGACAGCGTTGTCCGCGGTCCCGTCATCATCGGGCGCAATGTCATCATCCGCAACAGCTATGTGGGACCTTATACTTCACTGGGCGATAATGTGGTTGTTGAAGGCAGCGAAATTGAATCCAGCATCGTCATGAAAAATTGCGAAATCCGCAACATCATGGGGCGGATTGACCGCAGCCTGCTGGCGGATAACGCCCGCGTCTCCGCGGCAACGCACATGCCCGATGCCCATCGCTTTGTCTTGGCGGAGAACAGTTATGTGCAATTTTAGCGCCGGCTTAAGCGCCGCGGCGGCAGCAGCGCATATCGGCGCAGGAAAGCGGCGTCTGGTCCCAGCCAGCCCACTTTGTTGAAGTCCACCCGCCCGCGCCGGTCAAAACTTATGCCTTCCTGCTCCAGCAATTGACGCTGTTTCGTGGCTTGCGCGCTGCCAGCGGGGAAGCTTATCCCGCCCTGGCTGTTGATGACGCGCTGCCAGGGGATGGCTTCCCCGTGCGGGGTGCGGCGCAGCGCCGTACCCACCCAGCGCGGACCCAGGCGCTTCATGCGCGCCGGGTCAATGTCGGCATAGGGCGGTATCATCGAGGCGATTTGCCCATAGCTGCTCACTTTGCCGAGTGGAATCTGCTCGACGATGCGCCAAACGGTGCTGAAGAAATACTCTGGCTGCGGCGGGACAAACATCTTTCCTGGCGCTCTCCCGGCGGCTTCTACAGCGCCAGCGCGTCATGCATACTGCGGGAGAGTTCCGCGCGGCTGGGCGCATAATTGCCCAGATGGCGCACCACGATGCCGCTGGCATAATTCGCGAGCAGGAGGGCGTCCTGCGGCGCGCCGCCAGCCGCCAGCGCCAGCGTCAGCGCCGCAATTGAAGTATCGCCAGCGCCGACTGTATCAAAGACATCGCTCACCTTGGGCGCTGGGCAATGCAGCGCCCCGTCAGCCAGCGCCAGGGTCGCGCCCTGGCTGCCGCGGGTGATAATGGTCGCCCGCCGCACGGCATAGCTTTTGTGCAGCTCTTGGGCGGCGCGGCTGAAATCGGCGTCGCTGTTCAGCGCCCGGTTGAGGCTTCGCCGCGCGTCATCGGCATTGCATTTGATGACATCAAGCGCGCGAAAGCTGTCGAAACTGCCTTGCACATCCGCCGTCAGCAAAACTTGATGACGAGCGCAAATGCGCTGTACGCCAGCGACCAGCGAGCGCGTCAGCAAGCCGCCGTTGTATTGCGATAGCAGCACCGCATGCGCATCCGCAATCGCCGCTTTGACGCCCGCCAGGATGCGCCCTTCGGTTTCCCTGTCAATGGCGCGCCGCGTCAAGGTGTCGATGCGCGTAACTTGCTGCGGGAAACGCAAACCCATCTGCGCCAATATCCGGGTTTTGACCGTAGTCGGGCGATCCCCGCAGCGGATGATGCCGCTGGCGTCTATGCCATGCTCTTGGAGTATGCGAAGTAGCTGGGTGCCGGGCGCATCCTCGCCGATGACGCCGATTTGCCGGGCGCGGCTGCCCAACGAGACGATGTTGGCGGCGGGGTTGGCGGAGCCGCCGGCGAAATAGCGCTTCGATTCCAGCTCGAGCACAGGCACCGGCGCCTCACGGCTCATCCGCGTCGGGATGCCGGTGATGTATTCATCCAGGATGACATCGCCGATGACGAGGATCGTCTTGCCCGCCAATGCCGGCAGCAATGCCTGCAACCGGGCGGCTTGAGCCTGCTTGTCCCTGCGCTTCTCGCCGAGGTTCATGGCTGCCTTCAATTTAGCTCCTGCCTGCCTTGCATTCGGGTGGCGGATTTTGGGGCTGCCGCCCGCTGCCACAGCACCGCCGCCACAAAACGCGGCAGCCGCAGCATGCGCCGGGCGCGCCATGGCTGCCGCAGCAAGCGGAAGAGCCACTCCAACCCGCGCGCTTGCATCCAACGGGGCGCCCGCGGCACGGCACCGGCAATAAAATCGAGCGAGCCGCCCACGCCCATCGCCATGCGCACCTGCAGCCGCGGCAAATTACGCGCGATCCATTTGTCCTGTCGCGGCGCACCATACGCGACGAAGAGTATATCCGCACCGCTGGCGTTGACCATGGCGACAATCGCGTCTTCTTCCGCTTCGGCGGGGCTGCCGGCATAAACGCCCGCCACCAGCAGCGCGGGATACCGCCGCTGGAGCGTATCGGCGGCGCGCTGGGCGATGCCTTCCGCCGCGCCGAGGAAGAAAATGCGCCAGCCGCGCTGCGCCGCGCGCTCGGCGATAATCGGCACGCCGTCCGAGCCGGTCACGCGCTGTGGCAAAGGCGCGCCAAGCTGACGGCTCGCCCAGAGCAAGCCAACGCCATCGGGCACACAGAGCGCCGCGCGCCGCAAAATATGCCAGAAAATCGGGTCGCGCCGCGCAATCATTATGAATTCCGGGTTGATCGTGCAGACTTGTTGGGCGCGCGCCTTCTGCGCTATCCAGCTTTCGATGCGCGCCAGCCAGCCCTCATAGGTGATGGCGGCGACTGCCAAGCCGAGAATATCGATGCGCTCAGTCGCCGTTTCGGCAGCCGCGACAACGGGCGGCATTAGGTCATGCGCGCTTGACGCTGCGCCTCCGTCCAGCAGAGAATCCGCCGCCGCCAAGACCTTCTCGGCGCTAATCAGCTTCATGCAGGTGCGCGCCGCGCAGCCGCCACGCGCGCCAATGCCATGCCCGACATAGCTGCAAGGGCTGCAAGCGACGCCACTGCGCAGCACAATTGACCGCCCGCCAGGCGTCCAGGGCTGCCAGGCAGCGGCATTGCTCGGTCCAAAAATGCCGATGATGGGTGTGCCCACCGCCGCCGCGATGTGCATCACGCCGCTGTCAGCGCCGATGAATAGATCCGCCCGCCTGAGTACCGCTGCCAGCTGCGGCAAAGTCGTTTTCCCCAGCAAATTCAACGCGTCGATACCACGCCAAGCCTCGGCGAATTCTCGGCGGTCTTGACGGTCGCCCACCAGGATGATTTCCGCCCCCTGCCGGGAGCGCAGCGCCCGCGCCACTGCCGCAAAGCGCGCGGGATGCCAGCGCCGCGCCCGGCTGTAGCCGCCGCTGCCGCCGTGCATGACGACCAGCGGCTTGCCCGATGCGCTCGCCGCGGCAAAGTCAGGGTCAAGGCAGGCTTCGCGCTTGACCTGGGCGCGCCGCGCTCTTGCATCCGCGCCCAGCAAGGCAACCAGCTCCAGCCAATACTGCGCTTGATGCTTCGCGCCAAAGCCTTCATCCGCGATGCCATCAGTAAGGAAATCGACGCCGCCATGCTGCAAGCCGAGTATGCGGCGCGCGCCGCTAGCCCGCGCTATCAGCCAAAATTTTACTCTGCCCGCCCGCAGGGTAAAGTGGTGAAAGAACACCAGGGCATCGTAGTGGCGGCGCCAGATTTTGGCGAGCAGGCGCAGGTTGGCGGCGCGGAAAAAGGCGCGGCTGGCGCTCTCGCCCTGGCGCGCGAAGGGCAGGGCATCATCAAGCAAGCCTTCAGGCAGCAGCGGCAGCGCTTGCGCCGTTGCCAGCAGCTCGATATGCGCGTTTGGCTTTGCCTCGCGCAGGGCGGCAATCGCGGGCGTCGACAGCACGAGGTCGCCAATATCCGCCAATTGCACCAAAAGAATGCGCTCGCTCGCCATAATTCGCCTGCCACAGTAAGCAAAGATAGTGTAACAGATGGCGCTGCCAGCAACTCAGCGCGCGCCGCCCAACTCGGCGAAAGCCGCCAGCGCCTGCGCTGCCGCCGCCTCCCAGCTGAAGTGCCGCGCCCGTTGCCTGCCGCGCGCGCCCAAAACCCGCCGCAGGCTCTTGTCATCGCTGCAGCGGCGCATGGCGGCGGCAATCTCGGCAGTATCCAGCGGGTTCACCAGCAAGCCGCAATCGCCCACCAGCTCGGGCAAGCTCGAAGTGTCGCTGGCGATGACAGCCGCGCCGCATTGCATCGCTTCCAGCGCGGGGAAGCCGAAGCCTTCGTTTAAGCTGGGGAACACCAGGGCGAGCGCCCCGGCGTACAAGCCCGCTTTGTCGGCGGCGTCGATGTAACCGGTCACGCGGATTCTGTCCGCCGCCTGCAGCCAGCGTTCGTCAAAGAGCCAGCCTTTAGCGCCCGCCAAAACCAGCGCCGTGTCTTCGTCTTGGGTGTCCCGCTGCCAGCGGGCAAAAGCCTCGACTAGGCGCGCGATATTTTTGCGGGGCTGTAAGGTGCCGAGGAAGAGGAAATACCGCCGCGGCAGCTGATATTTTTTGCGGGCGCGCGCGATTGCCGCCGGTGATGGCGTCAAGCTCTCTCGATTGATTCCCGGGTAAACCACGCGGATTTTCTCCGCCGGCGTTTTGTAGAAGCGGCGCAAATCCGCGGCGGTCGCATGGCTGTCGGCAAGCACAATGGCGGCGCGGGACTGGCTGTAACGAGTTGTCACATCGAGGTAGGCGCGCTGCCGCGGCGGGTGCGCGGCGGGGAAATGCCGAAAGCCCAGGTCATGCACGGTTACGATTGCCGCCCCCGGGAAAAACAGGGGCAAGCTGTGGGCGGGTACAAAACTGATAGCGGGCTGGGCGCGCCAGAGGGCAGCGGCAAAGCGCAGATGCGTCCATAACCGCGGCAGGCGGATGACAATTTCTTCTACCAGCGGCGTCTTGGGGAACAGCCCCGCCGGCGGCGCTTCCCGAAAATAGAGCTGGAAGTGGAAAGGGTGGGGCTGCTGCGCGTTAGCCGTGATGAGGGCGCGAATCAAATGCTGGGAATAGCCTTCGGTGCCGGTCGGCTGAGGCGCGGTGGCGCGGCTGGCGTCTATGGCGATTCGCAGCGGCATCGGCGCTATCGCTCCGGCAGATAGGCGAACGGGCGGCGCCCGCGGCGGGCATCACAGGCTGATGATATTGTCAGCGTCCCCGCCTTTGTATACATGACGGGTATCCACAATGGCGCGGCTGCAGCGCTTAATCTCGTCCCAATCATAGGCGCTGTGGTCGGTAACGATGACGGTGCAGTCGGCGGCGCGCAGCAAATCGGCGCTATAGGCGCTGCCTCGCAGCTCTGCCGCGTTTTCCAAGCGGATGTTGGGCACATGCGGGTCGTGAAAAGCGACATCGCCGCCGCGCTGCTGCAGCAGGCTGATGATATCAAGCGCGGGGCTCTCGCGCACATCGTCGACATCGCGCTTGTAAGCAACGCCCAGGATTATTATGCGCGCGCCGCGCACCGCCCGCCCCTGATTGTTGAGCGCCGCCGTAATTTTTTCCACCACATAATAGGGCATGGCGGTATTTATCTCGCTCGCCAACTCGATGAAGCGGGCGCGATAGTTCAAAGTCTTCAGCTTCCAGCTCAAATAATGGGGGTCGACCGGGATGCAATGCCCGCCCAGCCCCGGTCCTGGATAAAAGGGCATATAGCCGAAGGGCTTGGTGGCGGCGGCGGCGATAACTTCCCAGACATCAATGCCCAGCTTGTCGCACATCAGCGCCATCTCGTTCACCATCGCGATGTTGACGGCGCGGAAGGTATTCTCCAGCAATTTGACCATTTCCGCCGCTGTCGGCGATGACACGGCGATGACCGTATCCACCGCCGCTTCGTACAGCGCCACCGCGACTTCGCCGCAATTTTCCGTGATGCCGCCCACCACTTTGGGTGTGTTGCGCACGGTATATTGCTTGTTGCCGGGGTCGATGCGCTCTGGCGAAAAGGCGAGAAACACATCCTCGCCGATGGTGAAGTCCCCCTGCGTGATGGCTGGCAGCAGGATTTCCTGCGTTGTGCCGGGGTAGGTGGTGCTCTCAAGCGTTATCAACATGCCGCGCCGGCAAATTTCGGCGATGGACTGCGTCGCCTGCACGATATAAGACATGTCCGGGTCCCGCGTTTTGCGCAGCGGCGTGGGCACGCACACGCTAATCGCATCGGCGGCGGACAAATCCGCGTAGAAAGTGGAGGCACACAGCCTGCCAGCAGCGACCAAAGTTTGAATGCGCGCCGCCGTCACATCCGCGATATAACTCTCGCCGCGCATGATGCGCTCGACCTTGCTGCTGTCGACATCGACACCCAGTACTCGGAAGCCCGCTTCCGCGAATTCCACCGCCAGCGGCAAGCCGACATACCCCAAGCCAACGATGCCGACCACGGCTCTGCGCTCGATGAGCTTTTGATGCAGGCTCTCTTTGTAGTTCATGCGCCTCGGCTGCGCTCTGTGATGGCAGCGCCATTATAGTGCGCGCTGACGCCCCTCTTCAAGCGCCAGTCAGCGTATGCCGCTGCGCGCGAAGCTCTCGACAAATTGCCGCTGAAAGAGCAAAAAGAGCAGCACCAAAGGACTGATGACAATCAAAGTGCCCGCCATCAACTGCCCATAGAATGCGCCTTGATCGGTAGTTTTGATGAGCTTGTTCAGCCCAACTGTCAGCGGGCGGATCTCTTCAGAGCGGGTGATGATGAAGGGCCAGAGGAACTCGTTCCAATGCGCGCTGACGGAAACCAGAGAAAAGGCGAGATAGGCGGGAATCGCGTTGGGCACATAGACATTTCGCAGCACTTGAAACAGGTTGGCACCGTCAATGCGCGCCGCTTCTTCCAGCTCGATAGGCACTTCGCGGAAGGTCGCCCGCAGCAGCAGCACGCCAAATGCCGAGCCCCAATAGGGCATCATCAAGGCGACGCGGGTATCAAACAGCCCGAGAGTGTGAATCATGCGGAAGTTTGGCACCAGCAAAACGCCAGAAGGAATCATCAGCTGGAGCATGAGTATCAGCAATAGCAGGCTGCGCCCGGCAAAGCGCATGCGCGCAAAAGCATAGGCGGCGCCAGTGACGGTGATGAGCTGCACCGCCAATGTCCCGCCGACGAAGGCAATGCTGTTGAGGTAATGCAGCCCCCAGGGCGCGATGGCGATAGCGCGCTCGAAATTGTCGAGCGTAATCTCGCTGCCGAAGAATATATTGCCTTTGGTGACGGGCTCAACCTCGGGGCGCAGGCTGACCAGCAGGGTGAAAACCAGCGGGATGAGAAATGCCACCGCTATCGCTATCTTCACGCTGTTGACAAGCGCGTTGATGCGGCGATTCTCCGGGTTCATCGGTCGCTCTCTTCGCGCTCAAAGAGCAGAAAATTGCTCAAGGTGAAGGTCAAGACGACGCCGATAAGCACAAGCGTCATCGCGTTGACATAGCCCCAGTTGCGCCGTTCCGAGATATTTTCGAATATCAGATAGAGCAGCAGGTTGGCGCTGTCGGCGGGACCGCCCTCGCCCAGCGCCTGCAATTGTTCGACAGTCTGGAAAGCGAAAGTGAAGGCGACCACGATGACAAAAAGCAGGGTGCGGCGCAGCAGCGGCAGCGTGAGCAATGTCAACTGCTGGCGCGCGCCGGCACCATCCAGCGCCGCCGCCTCATAGATGTCGCGGGGGATATTCTGCAAACCCGCCAGGAAAAATATCATGAAATAGCCGGCTTGCTTCCAAATGTTGATGATGATGACCGACATCAAAACCAGGTTGCGGTCGCCCAGCCAGTTCACTCCCGGGTGCCCGAAGCTTTTCAGTACGGCGTTTGCCAAGCCGATGCTGTCAGAATAGATGAAGGACCAGATGCTCGCCGCCCCAATCAGCGGCAAGAGCGCGGGATAAAATACAGCGAAGCGCCAAAGCCCCAGCAGCGGCTGCGGGTGCTGCAGCATCAGCGCCAGCATGAGGCCCAGCGGCACGCCAATGCCGACAGTCGCCAGCGCAAAAACTATCGTATTGCGAAAGCTGCGCGTGAAGCGCGCCCCCATGTAATGCGCCGGGTCAAAAATATCGCGGAAATTATCAAAGCCCACAAATTCGGGCGGTTTGCCCGCGGCGTTAAGCCCGCGGGCGGGCTTGTACAAGCTGTCGTTGACCGTGCGGATGGCGGGCAGGACATTAAACATCAAGACGAGCAGCAGCGTGGGCGCGATGAGCAGGTAAGGCTGCAAGCTGAGAAGTAACGGTTTCCGCGGCGGGGAGATGCGCATGCGCTTTGCTGCAGCCAGCTTCTGGGGAGGGCAAGCATGAGGGCGCGCGCTGCCGCGCGCCCCCTGGACATTATTGATATTCGGCGAGGATACTGTCAATCTGCGCTTGCGCCGCGTCCATCGCCGCTTGTGCGTCTTCCGCTTCGCCGGTCAAAATGCTCTCCAAAGTGCCGTTGATGATGCCTTGAATCGTGATAGTAGCGTAGCTGGAGAATTCCTTCGCCGCAAACTGCAGCTGATCCCGCGCGACGCCATACTGCGGGTATTGCATCGCCAGCGATGCCAGCGGCTCCGTCTCCCAGGCGGTCGCATTGGCGGCGATATAGCCAGTGGTCGCGCCCCAATCGGCTTGAATCTCTGGCGAGGACAGGAACTGCACCCAGCTCCAAATCGCTTCCAATTCCGCTTGAGATTTGCTGCCGTCATCGAAGATGTACAAGTTGCCGCCGCCGGTGGGCGAGCCGTAGCCGGTGCCATCTTCGCCCGCGGGACCGCTGGGCAAGTACCAGACGCCCACTTCAAAATCCGCGCCACTGAGGATGCGGGTCAGATTGCCGGTGGTGTGATAAATCATCGCCGCTTGCCCCGCGAGGAAAGCGGTCGGCGTATCGCCCCAGGCGGCGCCGCCGGCTGGTCCCACGCCCAGGTCTGTGCCCAGCGAGCGCAGAAATTCGACAGCGGCGACCGCTTCGGGGCTGTTGAAATAGACTTCGGTCGGGTCATCGCCCACAATATTCTGCCCATAAGCGATGGCAAAACTTTGATACATCCAAATCGGGAAGCCGCCCGCAACCGGCACCAGCAGCCCGTCGCGGTCTTCAGTCGTGAGAGCCTGCGCGATTTCGACCAGCTCGGCATTGTTGCTGGGCGGCGCGTCAAAACCGGCTTCCGCCAGCAAATCGGCATTGTAATACAATATCGGCGTGCTGCGCTGGAAGGGAATCGACCAGACATTGCCCGCTTCGTCCGCGCCATTTGCCAGCAAGGCGGGGAAGAAATCGTTGATGTAAGCGTCGCCCATGTCCATAGCGTCAATGAATTGCTGCGCCGGGACGATATAGCCCTCTTCGGCGAAGCTGTACAGGTCAATCGACAGCATCACCGCCACATCGGGTCCCGCGCCACCGCCTTGCAGCTCCGTCAGGATGGTGTTGCGCGTATCGGTATAGCTGCCGGTGAAAACGGGGTTGACGCTGATGCCGGCGTTTTGCTCTTCAAACATATCGGCATAGCGCTGGAAAATGCCCTCGGCATCGTTGGCGGTGGCGGAGGGGAAATAGAAATCGATGACGATGTCGTCTTGCGCCTGCGCCGCCCCAAGCAGCAATAGCGCCATCAATGCAAACAGAACTGCTACTGCGCGTATATTCATTGCCTCGCTCCTAATCTGGACTTTACGAAACTTCGCTCACAGCTGGAGTATAGTTAGCGGCAGGGGAAAATGCAAAATGCCGCCGAAATATCGGCGCAAAACAAACATGGCGGCTAAGGTTTAGCCGCCGTGAGTGTGCACTGCAAGCGCCACTTAGATGCCGATATCCCGCTGTTGATAGCGGTACATTGAAGCCAAGAGCAGGACGGCTGACAGCAGCGTAAAGCCGGCGATATGCGTCCAGTTGAAGCCCTGGTTCAAGAGGTCGCCGGTGTTGTAATAGGTCAAGAAGGAGACGATGCCGATGGTCTCCGCAACGGTACCTTCGGCGGCGGTGCCGATAGTTTGCAGCATATAACTGACGATGACAAAAGCGGTTATCAGCCCCAGCGCCACTTGCCGCCGGCGCGCAAGCACGCCGATGAACAGGGTCGCCGCCATGACAAAAATCATCAGCGGGATGAGATAGAAAGTAACCTCCGCCAGCCGCGCCACATCAAGCTCCACGCCGCCCAGCACCGCGCCGAGGTGCAAACCCAGATATATCAGCAGGACAACGCCAATGATGCTGACGCCATAAGCGAGGAATTTCTCAATTATCACGCGCCCGCGCTCCAGCGGCAGGCTGAGCACAGCGTCCATCACGCCCGAATCTTCATCGTTGGCGGTGATGCGCATGCCCATCACCACGGGGTAGACGGCGAAAATCAGCGCCGACTTGCCAAAGAAGCCGATGGCGACGAAGCCTTCGTTGGTGGCGAAGATTTCCAACTCCTCGCCGACGCCCACCAGCGCCAGGATGAAGGGCGGGAAGCTCTCCAGCAATTCGCGCATTTGCTGCATATCAAAAAGCGGCACCATTATCACGACCAGCAAGCCCAATGCCGCCAAGCCGATGCCCCAATAGACCATTTGCTTCCAGGTCTGTCGGTAAGTTTCCAGGAAAACTGAACCAATCATCACGCGCTCCTACAAGCCGATATCACGGCTATCAAACATTTTGACGGACACCAGGAAGCCTATAGCGACAATGATGAGCAGGGCACCGGCGCCGGCAGGGTCATGAGTGCCGAGCACGATGTCTTCCCCCCCCGCGTGGCTGAAGTAAGACAGTTGCTGCATGAGATCGGCGATGGCGCCGCTGGCAGCCGCGCCGATGAGATTGAAGAGGAAGCTGGCGACCACAAAGGCGGCGGCTAAGGCGATTGCCACGGCGCGCCGCCGCAGAACTGCCGCCAACAAGCAGGTTACCGTCATCACCAGCAGGGTGCCCGGATACAAATTGAGCATGCTGAGCAGCACGACGCCGGTGTCCGCCGCCGGGCTGAAGAGCGCCATCGCGCCCAGCGTCAACGCCGCCGTGAACAGCAGGATGCCCAGCCCCAAAAGGGCATAGGCGATCCAGCGCTCCATCAGGAAAGTGGCGCGCGAAATCGGCAGGGACAGCAGCACATCCAGGTTGCCGGAATTCTCGTCGTTGGCGGTGATGTTCAAGCCCGCCATCACCGCGAAAATCGACAAAAAGATGATGACTTCGGAAACGAATATCGAGACGAACCAGCCCTCGGTCGACGAGAACAATTCCAGCGAGCTGGCACCAAACGCCTGCAGCATCGCCGGCGGCATCGACTCAAACAGGCTCGCATAGCCCTGCACAATATCAGCGTCCGAGCCGATGAAAACGATATAAACGCCCAGCAGCCCCATGCCAAATCCCCAATAGAGGATCTGTTTCCAAGCGCTGCGCAAGGTATTGCCGAGTACGATGCCTGCCATTAGACCTTCTCCTTATCGCTATAGAAGGCGAGGAAGATGTCCTCCAGCGTCGGCTCTTCAATGCGCAGCAGCTCCACATATCCCGCGCCGAGCTCACGCAAGAGCGGGTCAAAATCCCCGACCAGGCGCAAGTCCAGCCGTCTGCCATGCACGGCCACATCGCTGACCTGCGGCATGCCCGCCAAACGCTCGCGCAGTTCCGGCGGCACTGCCTCGCGGTAGCTCACTTCAATGTGATGGAACTCCACCTGCGTCAAGCCTTCGACGCTCTCGACCGCCTTTAAGTCGCCATCGCGCAAGATGCCGACGCGGTCGCAGATGGCTTGCACCTCGCTCAACACATGGGAGGATAAGAACACCGTTTTCCCGCGTTGGCGATATTCGTTCATCATCTCGTGGAAAGTCTGCTGCACCAGCGGGTCCAGCCCGTTTGTCGGCTCATCGAGAATCAGCAGCTCCGGGTCGTGCATCAGCGCCAGGACCAAACCCAGCTTGCGTTTGTTGCCGGACGAGAGATCGCGCACCCGTTTTGTCGTATCCAGCTCCAGCCGCTCGGCGATCTTCTCCGCCTGTTTGAGGATGCCATCAGCATCGCCGCGCACATTGGCGACAAAATTGATGATTTGTTTGCCGCTGCGCCCTTCCCACAGGCTGAGCTCGCCCGGCAGGAAGCCGATGCGCCGGTGAATGTCCACGCTCTTGGCGCGGATATCGTCGCCGAAGATTGTCGCCGCGCCCGCGCTGGGGCGGATTAAATCCAGCAGCAGGCGGATGGTTGTCGTCTTGCCCGCGCCATTAGGACCGAGATAGCCAAAAATCTCGCCTTGATTCACCTGCAAGTTCAGGGAATCGAGCGCCGTGGTGCTCTGCGCCCCGCTGCCATAAATTTTCGATAGCCCCCGCGTTTCAATGATGGCATTCGGGACCATTAAACACTCCTCGCTACCTGGTTTCGCTGGGCTGCGGCGCAGTTTCCCGCCGCAATCCTAAACTTGATTATAGTCCGCACCCGTTATGCCTGTCAACGAAATGCTCGTTCGCCAGCGCGCCACTTAGCCCCAATTATTGGGGTATGCGTCACGGCGCGGGGATGACTTCGGCACCGCCTAAATAGCCGCGCAGCGCCTGCGGAATGGTAACGCTGCCATCAGCCCGCTGATAATTCTCGAGCAGCGCAATAATGACGCGGGGGGTCGCCAGCCCGCTGCCATTCAAAGTATGCAGGAAGCGCGATTTGCGGCTGCCCTGCGGGTAATAGCGCAGCATAGCCCGCCGCGCCTGGAAGGCTTCCGTATTGCTGCAGGAGCTGACTTCCAGCCATTCGCCGCAGCCCGGCGACCACATCTCGACATCGTATTTCTTGCTGGCGCTGAAGCCCAAATCGCCAGTAACAATTTCCAGGCGGCGGTAGGGGATTTCGAGCTGCGCGCAAAGCGCTTCCGCTTGCCGCGTCATCGCCTCCAAGATGTCATAGCTGTTTTCGGGCTGGGCAAAGGCGAACATTTCCACCTTCTCAAATTGATGCACCCGCTTGATGCCGCGGACATCGCGCCCGGCGCTGGCTTTTTCGCTGCGGAAACAAGGCGTATGCGCCACATATTTCAGCGGCAGCGCCGCTTCTTCCAGGATTTCGCCGCGGTGCATATTGGCGATGGCGACTTCCGCCGTAGGCAGCAGGAACTTGTCTTCCCCCGCCAAGCCATAGACCGTGTCTTGAAATTTGGGGAACTGCGCCGAGCCGTAGAGCATCTCGCCATAAACAATGTAGGGCAGGTAGAGCTCGCTATAGCCGTCGCCTCGCGCCGCATCCAGGAAGAAGCTGATGAGCGCCCGCTGCAAGCGCGCCCCCCAATTTTTAAGCACATAATAGCGGCTGCCGGACAGCTTGACGCCGCGCTCAAAGTCGATGATGCCCAGCGCTGGTCCCAGCTCCCAATGTGGCTTTGGCTCAAAGTCGAATTCGCGTAATGCGCCGCGCATTTCGCCCGCGATGTTCTGGTCTTCGCTTTCAAAGACGGGCACCGAGGCATGCGGCAGGTTGGGCAGCCACAGCATATTCTCGCTCAATTCCGCTTCAATGGCGGCGATTCTGTCAAAGCCCGCGCCGATGCCATCTCCCAAAGCGCGCAGCTCGTTGATGAGCGCCGCGAATGCTTCTTGGGCAGGCGCCGCATCCGCGCCCGGCAGGGGGCTGCTGCCATCTAATTGGGCGCAGGCGCGTTCATACTCCTTTTCGCTGATGGCGGCGGCAGCCGCCTGCGCGCGCGCCGCTTTTTCGGCGTCGCTCAGGGCTTTGCTGCCGCGCAATTTGCCCATCGCCCGGTTGAGCCGATTGCGCGCCGCCTGCGCCGTTTCCGTTTCTGTCCGCGCCGCGCGCCGCTGGGCATCCAGTTCCAAAATGCGGTCAATGCGCCCGCGCGCCTCAGCATCGTTGAGCTTGCTCATCTGTTCTTTGACCCAATCCGGCTGCGCCCGGATCAATGCGATATCAAGCATGGTCTCTCTCCGTGAGTGTCTCTTCGTCAGGAATGTGATGCTATTGTGTCGCTGCCATGCGCCGTAGGCAAGGTCGCCCCTGCCCGCTCGCGACGGCGCATGGCGCTAAGACGAAGAAGCGGGGGAATCGGCGGCGGCTTCATGCTGCTCGCGCGTCCAGGCGGGCGCGTCAGCGGGCGGCGGCAGGCGCAAATCCCGGCGGAAGCGCCGCCATGCCAGCGCCAAGCCCAAGGCGATGTTGGCAAGCACGAGAAAATCAAACACTTGCGGCGTCAGCCAGTCTATCATCAGCGTTAGCCCAAGGCTGCCCAGAAGTCCGCCCAGCCCAGCTCATGTAAGCCCTCGTTCTCAAAGCGGAAGAGGCTCGTTTCCGTCATCACATAGAGCGCGCCGGGGCAGGCTTTTGCCAGGTTACGCAGCTGCGGCAGCGCGCCCTCCAGCGCATTCGCCAGCCGAAAGTCCAAGCCAATCTCGTAGGCGGGCAGATACAGCGCCAGTTTCCGCTTTTTGCCCGCCAGCGGGAAGTCCAGGCGGTATTCAAGCTGCCGCACCGCCGCCTCCAGCATGAACTGCCCGCGCAAATCGGCTTCTGTCAGCTGCGGCGAACGCAGATGCGGATAAAGCAGGACATCGCGGATGCTATTTTGGTCGGTCAACAGCATGACCAGGCGGTCGATGCCGCCGCCGTAGCCGCCATTTGGCGGCATGCCATAGCGCATGGCGCGCAAATAATCTTCATCCAGCGGCGTCGTCTCTTCAGATTCGTCAGCATACAGCCGCTTCATCTCGACAAAGCGCTCTTGCTGGTCGCGCGGGTCATTAAGCTCGGTGAAGGCGTTGCCCATCTCCATGCCAGCGATGAATAGCTCAAAGCGCTCGGTATGGCTTTCCCGGTAGCGGCGCTCTTTCTCGTCAACGGCTGAGGCATTCCCGCGAATCTGCTTGGCGAAGGGGGACATATCGCGCGGATAATCTTTGATGAATGTCGGCTGCGTCAGCTGCGGCTCGATGTGTTTGCCCAGCAGATGCTCGACAATCATCCGCCCCCAGCTTTCCGCCGCGCCCAAACCCGCCGCCAGCCCGCGCGCCTGCAACTGGCTGTAGAGCGCCGCTCGCGTGGGATAGTCCATATAATCAAAACCGAGCTGCGCTTGCACCGCCTCGCGGATGCTCAGCCGCTTCCAGGGCGGCTTCAGGTCTATCGCCGCGTCTTGATACTGTATCCGCGCCGCGCCGGTGACCCGCCGCGCGATATAGCTGTACATGCGCTCGACAATGTCCATCACATCTTCGTAATCAATATAGGCTTTATAAAATTCCAGCATCGTAAATTCGGCGTTATGCTTGGTGCTGACGCCTTCGTTGCGGAAGTCACGCCCGATCTCGTAGACGGCGTCAAAACCGCCGACAAGCAGCCGCTTCAAATACAGCTCAAAGCTGATGCGCAGGTAGAGGTCCTGGTGCAATTGGTTGTGATGGGTGCTGAAGGGGCGGGCAGCGGCGCCGCCATAGACCGGCTGCAGTATCGGCGTCTCCACCTCCAGCATGCCTTCGTTATCCAGGAAGGCGCGCATGGCTTGCAGCGTCCGCGCCCGCTTGACAAAGACAGCGCGCACCGCGCTGTTCACCGCGAGATCGGCATAGCGCTGCCGATAGCGCGCCTCGGTATCGCTGAATTCGCCATATTCGCGCGCGCTGCCGTCAGCGAGCCGCTGGGATTTTACGACCGGCAAGGGGCTTAGCGATTTGCTAATCAGCCGCAGCGCCTGCGCCTCAATGCTGATTTCGCCGGCGCGCGTACGCATCATCGCGCCGCTGACTTGCACAAAATCATCGACATCAATCAGCTTGCGGCGGACCAGCGCATAGCGCTCTTCGCCCAATGTATTCACGCGCAAGAAGAGTTGCACCCGCCCGCTTTCATCTTCGATATGGGCGAAGGATACTTTGCCCTTGACACTCATGCGGCGGATGCGCCCCGTCAGCGTAAGCACAAGCGGCTCGGCATCTGGCTGGTCTTGCGCTTCCCATGCTTCGAAAGCCTGTACCGCTTCGGCGACGCGATGGCTGCGCTCGCCGCTGGCGGGATACAGCGGCACGCCAGCGGCTTCCAGCCGTTCCGCCTTTTCCAGGCGTTCAAGCTCCAATTTATTCGCTTGCCACATGCTTGTGACATCCTCCTGCCAGCCCGCGCGGCATAAAACAGAGCGGGATGGTGCCCGCTCCAAACTTGCTGCCCCGCCTTGCCTGTTATCCATAGTAGTACAGCTTCCGCCGAAAATACAAGAGGCATCAGCTTGGGGCTCCGGGCAATCGCATCATAGTATTCTTCACCACAAAGACACAAAGGGCACAAAGTATGAGGCTTCAATGGGTTTTCTCATGATTTTCTCGGTGGATCTCGGTGTACTCGGTGGTAGAAATCCCTGTTGAATCTCCGCCCATACAGTTGCTCATTATTTCGTGGTAAGCGATTCTGTGTCTCGGTAGTGGCTTATTGTTTGATGCGATTTCCCGGGAGATTCGCGCTTGATTATTCCTTAAACAGGTATAGCCTATAGCGGTTGCAAACAAGCGCCGGGGCAAACTTGAGCATAAAAGACGCTGAGGATTCCGAGCCTCCCAATCGCTGGGTCGTCACGCTGCTGATAGTGGCGCTGGCGCAGGCGCTGGGCACTGGCGGCATCGCCTTGGTGTATCCCTTTCTCCCGCTCTACATCCAAACCTTAAGAGACGCGCATTTCCTCAGCCCGGAATTGCTGGCTGGCTTGGTTATCGCCGCGCCGCCGCTGGTAGGCGCTTTGGCGACTCCATTTTGGGGGCGGCTCGCCGATCAATACGGGCGCAAGAAGATGGTCCTGCGCGCGCTCTTCGGCGCTTCGATAATCCTGGCGCTGATGGCATTCGCGCAAACTGCCCTGGCTCTCATCGCCTTGCGCGCCCTGCAAGGCTTCACCAGCGGCATCATCGCCGCCAATATGGCGCTGGTCGCCGGCGAATGCCCGCGCGAGCGCATGGGCTTCGCCCTTGGCTCGCTGCAAGTGGGCTTGTTTGGCGGCGTCGCGATTGGTCCTATGCTGGGCGGATTGCTGGCGCAGCATTTTGGCTTTCAGCTGCCCTTCCTCGCCACCTCGGCGCTGTTGGCGCTGGCGGGATTGCTGGTGGCAGTTGGCGTGCGCGAGCGTTATGTGCCGCCGGCGCAGGCGCGCTTTGATGAACTCAACCCGCGCGCATTGGCGCGCAGCTGGGCGGCAATCCTGCAAAAGCGCGGCGTCAAAACGGTCTATGCGCTGCGCTTTCTCAACGGCTTCGCCCAGCGCTCGCTGATGCCAATCGCGCCTTTGTTTGTCTTGGCGCTGCTGCCCGCGGCGATGGCGGACGGCGCCAGCGGCTATGCCGGCCTGGTCTTGACTGTCTCCGCCGTCACCACCACCGCCGGCTCCCTCATCCTCGGCTGGCTCAGCGACAGTTGGGGCTATCGGAAGATTCTGCTCTTCGCGGCGCTGATGGCGGCGCTTTGTTATATCCCGCAGGCATTTGTCAGCGACATCTCACAACTGCTGCTGCTGCAAGCATTGGCGGGCTTTGCGGCGGGCGGGGCGCTGTCAGCGCCAGCCGCCATGCTGGCGAACTTCACCAAGCTCGGTGACGAAGGCTCTGTGTATGGCTTGGACGCTTCGGTCTCTTCCTTCGCCAATGGCATGGCACCGTTAACCGCCTCGATACTCGCGTCGGTCTTTGGGCTGCGCGCGGTATTCGCTGTTGTTGCTCTGTATTACCTGGCGCTGCTCTTCATCGGCGCGAACTTCCTGCCCAAGCCCAAGCGCAAAGCGTTGCGGCTTGCCGGCGGCATGGCAGGCGGCGGCTGACTGAGCGTATAGGCAGAATGATGTTGTGAAGCTGCAATACTGTCAAGGAAGTTCCGAGAGCCAACGCCCCGTGGGGCTTATTTTTTGCCAATCTGTTTAAGTTAAGGAGAGCCAAGTTTTATGGCGCGCGCTTTAGCCAGCAATGTTCAATCGCTTTCCCGCACATTTGCCTTGCCGCATAGTTGGCGCTTCACCCTGGGCGTCGTCTGCATTACCCAGGTGCTGTCCGCCATCGGCTTTTCGATGATATTCCCCTTCCTGCCGCTTTATATCGAAGAGCTTGGCAGCGTCGGCGGCTTCAGCACCGAGGTGCTTGCGGGCTTGGTCATATCGGTGCAGGGCTTGACGATGATGATAACGGCGCCATTTTGGGGCGCGCTAGCCGATCGCTTCGGCCGCAAAAAGATGATAATCCGCGCAATGTTTGGCGGCGGCATCACTCTGGCGCTGATGGCATTCGCCCAAAGCGCGGAACAGTTGATTCTGATTCGGGCGCTGCAAGGCTTGGTCACGGGCACAGTTTCGGCGAATAACGCGTTGGTAGCGGCGGCGACGCCGCGGCATCGTGTTGGCTTTGCCATGGGCGCTTTGCAGGTGGGGCTATGGGCGGGCGTCGCTGTTGGTCCCCTCATCGGCGGCGTCTTGGCGGATCTCTTTGGCTATAGCATTCCCTTTTTGATAACGGCGGTTCTGCTCTGCGGCGGCGGCTTGATTATCTGGCTGGGCGTCGAGGAAGAGTTCAGCGCGCCCAAGCATCAGAAGAGCCTTCACGCCACTGCCATGCTGCGCGGCTGGCGGGACATCCTGGCGACATCGGGCGTCAGCCTGGTGCTGGGCATTCGCTTCCTCGCGGGTTTGGCGCGCACCATCATCACGCCCATCGCGCCTCTCTTTGTTGTGTCCCTCATCGCCCAAGGCGCTGCCCCCAGCAACACCTACGCCGGCATGGTGCTGGCGGTCTCATCACTGACCTCCACTGTCGGCGCAATTTACCTGGGCAACCTGGGCGACCGCATCAGCCATCGGAAAGTGCTGTATTTCTGCGCTGCCGCCGCTGCCTTGCTTTATCTGCCGCAAGCGCTTGTGGTTGATGTCTGGCAGCTGATGCTGCTGCAAGGCTTGGCGGGCTTCGCCGCTGGCGGCATTATGGCGGCGCCCAGCGCCCTGCTCTCGCACTATACCGATGCGGAATCCGCTGGCGCTGTCTTCGGCATCGACAATTCTGTCATCAGCGGCTCGCGCGCATTGGCACCCCTGGTCGGCGCCAGCGTTGCCCTGTGGCTGGGCATGCGCGGCGTCTTCATCGCGGCGGCGGTGGTATTTGTTTTGATTGCCCTGGCGGCTTCCATCCTGCTGCCGAGCCATACAAAAAAGCGCCAGCTTCCCGCGGCATAAGGCGCATTGAATGTTTGCAGTCTGCGCCCTGCCTTGTACAATCATGCCATGTCACGCAAACGCGACCCGCTCTCCAAAGTTGATAATTTGCCCGCGCGCAAAGCCAAATACGCGCCGGTCGCCGCGGCGCTGGCAGAGGTCTATGGCGCGCTCGATTGGTCGCGTAATCAAGATGGCATGGATGAGCTCGTCAGCTGCATCCTCAGCCAGAGCACCACCGACAGCAATCGTGACCGCGCCTTCGCCCGCCTGAAAGCAGCTTTCCCGGATTGGAATGCGGTGCGCTTTGCCGAGCTTGATGCGCTCAAAGAGGCGATACGCCCCGCCGGCTTAGCCAATCAAAAAGCGCCGCGCATACAAGAAGCGCTGGCGGTTATCCATAAGCGCAGCGGCGACTATAACATCGACTTCCTCGCCGAGATGCCGCTTGAAGAAGCGAAAGCCTGGCTGGTATCGCTCAAGGGAATTGGACCCAAGACGGCGGCGATTGTATTGTGCTTCGCCTATAATCTGCCGGCATTCCCTGTCGATACCCATGTCTACCGCGTCAGCAAGCGCATCGGCTTTATCCCTCAAAAGCTGTCCGCCAATGACGCCCACCCGGTGATGGAAGCCATCGCCCCGCCGGCAGATTATTATGCGTTTCACATCCAGTTGATCCAGCATGGGCGCGAGACCTGCCATGCGCGTAATCCCGCTTGCGGGCGCTGCGCCATCAGCGCTTATTGCGACGAATATCGCCTGATGTCCCGCCCGGACTGAAGCGCGTCAGCGGCAGCGAGGTTCCCTTGACCCAAGAAACGCAGCGCGAATTGCATGTCATCATCTCCCCGCATTTTGACGATGGCGTCTTCAGCTGTGGCGGGCTGGCGCATCAACTGCGGGCGCGCGGCGCCGATGTCATCATCATGACGATGATGGGCGGCTTGTACCGCGGCGAGCTGCCAGACAGTCCGATACTGGCGGATTTGCATCAGCGCTGGGAAGCGGGGGCAGACCCCCTGCGCGCCCGCCAGCTGGAAGACGAACAGGCGGCAACGGCGCTCAGCGTCGATTATATGCATGTGCCGCTGCCAGATTGCGTCTATCGCGTTGTAGACGGCTTGGCGCTCTATCCCTCGGAGGAATCGCTCTTTGGCGCGGTGCATCCGGCGGATTACGCGCCGCGCTTGCTCAATGGCATCCAAATTCCCGGCTTGGAAACCGCGGCGGCTGTCTACCTGCCCCTGGGCGTGGGGCATCATGTCGATCATCAAATCGTGCGCGACTGGGGCATGCGCCAGGCGCTTGATATGCCGGATATGTCGGCGCTGCGTTTTTATGTCGAATTCCCCTATTCCAAAGAAGACCGCTCCACCGAAATGGCGCTGGCGGCTATGGATTGGCGCTTGCAACCCGCCGATTGCCGGCTGTCGGAAGCGGATATGCGCGCCAAAATCCGCGCAATCGCTTGTTATGCTTCCCAGATAAGCACATTTTGGCATAGTGAAGAAGCGATGGCGGCTGATGTGCGCCGCGCTTTCAGCGATAGCGCGGGCAGCCATTACCGGGAACGATTTTGGAAAATTTCTGGCTGAATACTCAGACAGCATACAGTAGAGGCGACGGTGGGATTCGAACCCACGAATAAAGGTTTTGCAAACCTCTGCCTTACCACTTGGCTACGTCGCCAAATCCGACTTGCATTATACTCTTAACGGACGGCAATTCAAGCATGATTTAGCCCGTTTCGTCGTCTGGCGACCAGGCGAAGGGCAGGTTCTCTTCCAGGCTGTCGAAGGGGCTGGCGTCTTCGTTGCTGGCTGGCAAGAAGTCGTCCAGGCTGCGGCTGATGCCGGGAGTCGCCGCGATTTTGGCGCGCCGCCGCAGGTCGCTGGCATAGAGTACTGGCGGCAGCGCTTCTTCGGCGAGCGCGACCATGGCAACACCGCGCGCAAAGACATCGATGGGCATGGGCGCGGCGCGCCCCAAAAATCGCCAGGAAAGCAGCGGCACCGCCCCCAGCAGCGATAGCAGCCGATAGAAGAGCGGGCGGGCGCTGCCCGGCGCATAAAGCAGCGGCGCCCGGATGATGGCGCTGCTTAGCCCGAGCCGCTTTAAATAGGCTTCCGCCTGGCGCTTTGAGCGGATGTAGCTGCGGCTGACCCAGGGCGCGCTCGCGCTGCTGAGCAGGATTATGCGCTCGACGCCATCACGCACGCACATGTCGGCGACATTGCGGGCGGATACCGCGTTGAGCCACTCATGCGTCAGCCCGCGGCTGGGGTCGGCGCGCAGGCTGCCAACTGTGTGAATCACAACCGAGTGGAAACGCGCCTTGCCGCGCAGGCTGGCGGGCTGCCAGACATCCGCCAGCGACCAGCGCGTCGTCTGCGCCAGAGGTCCCAGCTTGTCTTCCGCCGCCGGGTGCGCCAGCAAGCTCACGCTTGCCCCCGCCGCCAACAACGCCGAGGCGATATTGTCGCCCAGGAAGCTGCCGCCGCCAGTTACCAGAATGCCCCGCGAGACCGGTGCCATTGTTGTGCACTCTATACAATAAATTGCCGCGCTGCCGCCTTTACCGCGCCGCCATTTTGGGGGCGAAGGCAAAATTTCTCAGCCGCTTCTGCCCCCGCTAACTTGCTAGCGGGCGCGCTGCCTCAACTCCGCGGGAAAATCAAAATTGCTAGCGCCAGGCGCGGCCGGCAGCCGCCACATCACGATCGCGATGCTAAAGGCTTGCGCATTGCCCATATCAAGTATAATAGACGATATGGAGATAGGATGCCTTGGCGTCATTTCTTTATGAATGTGCAGCATGCAAGCCCACCGAATGCCGGCGCTTTGCCAATTCTGGCATGGATGCGGCGTGTGACGGTGGCGGAAGGAGCGCCGGCTGGCTCTTTGGCGGATGCGCTTGAAGAATTGCCAGCTGGCGGTTGCGGTGAACCGGCGCAATCTATTAGCGAAGTTGAATGCGCGGCACTGGACTGGATCAAAATGCTATGAACTTTCGCGGTGAAAGTTCATCACAAATGGAATTAGGCTGCTATATCCCAGTTGCCAAGTGGGGACCTTACTCCCAGATACGCTGATCCTCTAGTCTGGCTGGCTCGCCATTAGCCAAATTTGGCAGTTTTGCTGAAAATTGCGTTGGAGCGCAGTGACGATAGCCTGCGTTTCTTGTGCTTTGTTTTGGATGGTAGCGATGCCAGTCATCACAGCTTTGGAAGCCCATCGGCTTAATGCAGAGCGCGTCAAGCTCTATCTTGACGATGAATACGCCCTGGATGTGCCGCTGCTGCAGGCGGCGAAGCTGCGCCGCGGGCAGTGCCTGACAGAAGCGGAAGTTCAAGCGCTGGCAGACGCGGAAGCGGACCAACGCGCCTATGACCAGGCGGTTCGTTATCTTTCGTACCGTCCTCGCAGCGCCGAAGAAGTCCGCCGTCACCTCGCCAAGAAAGATGTGCCAGCGGCCGCGCAAGCCACAGTTTTGGCGCGTTTGCGGCAGCAGGGTTATCTCGACGATGCTGCATTTGTCGCCTTCTGGCTGGCGGATCGCGAGCGCTTTAAGCCCTTGGCGCCGCGAGCGCTGCGTTATGAATTGCGCCAGAAGGGCGTCGCCGATGACATCATCGAGGCGCAGCTGACGGAACTTGACGCCAGCGCCTCAGCCTATCGCGCTGCCAGCAAGCGGCTTCATCGCTATCGTGGCGGCAGCTTGCGCGCATTCCAGCAGCAGCTGAGCGCTTTCCTGCGCCGGCGTGGCTTCAACGGCGATACGGTCGCCGATGTCGTGTGGCGCTTGCAGCAGGAATTGCAGGAGGCGGACAGCGGCTACTTCCGCGAGCAAGCGGGGGACTGCGGTGGCTGCTAATTGACAAGCTAATGGAAAGGAGCAGAGACGAATGTATCCAGTGGATACCGTCAAACAATTATGGACCCAATCATCAGCATTGCACTGGCGGCTGTATTAGCGCTAATCAGCGGCGGATTGGCTTATCAAATCGGGAAGCGCCGTGGCGTATCCGCGCTGTTAAGCCAACAGAAAGAAGAAGGCAGCAGCGCGCTTGCCAAAGCATCGCAAGAAGCGGGGCTGCTGCTGGAAAAAGCAAAAGCCGAAAAAACAAAAATCATCGCCGATGCCGAACGGGAAGCGAAGAAACATTTTGACGATGCCGATGCCAAAATCTTGCGGCGGCGGCGGGATCTCGATGACGAAGACGCCAGGCTGATGCGGCGGCGCGGCGACCTTGACCGGCGCATGGAACGGCTGGAGCAGCGCGATCAACAGCTCAATAAACGCCAAAGCCGCCTTGACCGCAAAGACAATGAGCTGAAAAAGTCTGAGCAGACTTTGCTGGACAAATTGCAGCACATCGCGCAGATGACGGTGGATGAGGCACGGCAGCAGCTGCTGGATTCCATTGAGCTGGATGCCCGCAACGACATGGCGCGCATCATCCGCCAGGTGGAGGCGGAAGCGCGGGAAACCGCTGACCAGCGGGCGCGCAGCTTAATCGCCATGGCAATACAGCGCCTGGCATCTGAGCATGTCAATGAGATTTCGGTCAGCGTTGTGCACCTGCCCAGCGATGATATGAAGGGACGGATAATCGGGCGCAATGGACGCAACATCCGCTCCTTTGAGCTCGCCACTGGCGTCGATGTTGTCGTCGACGATTCGCCCGAGTCCGTAACCATCAGCAGTTTTGACCCTGTCCGGCGCGAAGTGGCAAAACGCACGATGGCGAAGCTGGTGCAAGATGGGCGCATCCACCCCGCGCGCATCGAGCAGTTGGTGGAAGACACGCGCGCCGAGGTTGAGCAAATTGTTAGCGAAGAAGGCGAGCGCGCCGCGTATGAAACTGGCATTCACGGCTTGCACACCGAAATCCTCAAGCTCTTGGGCACGCTCAAATTCCGCACCAGCTATGGGCAGAATCAACATGCGCACGCGATAGAAACCGCGCATATCGCCGGCATGATTGCGATGGAGTTGGGCGCGAATGTCGATATCGCCAAGGCGGGCGGCTTGCTGCACGACCTGGGCAAAGCCATCGACCACAATGTCGAAGGTACGCATGCGCAAATCGGCGCGGAGTTTGTCAAGCGGTATGGCGGCAATGCGGCGGTTGTCAATTGCATCGCGGCGCATCATCACGAAGTTGAAAAAGAATGCGTCGAAGCCTTCATCGTGGAAGCGGCTGACGCGATTTCTGGCGCCCGCCCCGGCGCGCGGCGGGAGAGCCTGGATTCCTACATCCGCCGCGTCAAGCAGTTGGAAGAGATTGCCAGCGGCTTTGACGGCGTGGAGCAGAGCTATGCGCTGCAAGCGGGGCGAGAAGTGCGCATCATCGTGCGCCCGGAAGTTGTTGATGACTATGCGTCGATTCAGCTGGCGCGCGATATCGCCAAAGAAATCGAAAATGACATGCAATATCCGGGGCAGATTAAGGTGCATGTCATCCGCGAGACGCGGCGGGTGGAATACGCGAAGTGAGCCGTGGCGCGATGCGCTATTTCAAGGTCACAGAGCGGATCGCTTCAGTGTCTTCTAGGTCGTACAAAAAGCGGCAGCGGTCGCGTTGAGGATGTAGTAAATACAGTCGCTCCGCCGCTCGCGTCATGCTGACATAGAATAGCTTGCGCTCTTGCAGTTCGTCTTCAAGCGGAGTTTCCGAGTATTTGTTGATGAAGGGGATATCGCCCTCGCGCAGCCCCGCCAAGAAGACAACCGGGAACTCCAGGCCCTTAGCCGAGTGCATTGAGATGAGCTTGACATCGTTCTCGAGAATGTCGAATTCATCCGCGCGGAACATAGCGCACTGGATATAATGGGCGTGCAGATGCTTTTGCAGTTCCTTGAGCCGGTTAGTTGTTTTCGCCAAAATCGCGATGTCGCCTGGTCGATACTTCCCAGCTTGGCAGAGCTCGACGACTTTTCTGCTTAGGGCTTCATAGGCGCGCTCTCTGCTTTTGTAGCCGACAAGAACCGGCCGCGGTCCATCACGATTGCTGCTGGATGGCGGCACATATTCTTCCGCCTGCTTGAGGTCGTCGCAGCGGTCGACTATGAGGCGGGCAGCAGCCAAGATTTGCCTTGTATTGCGATAGTTCTTGGAAAGAATACGCGTCCGCCCCTGGATATTGATGCCCGCTTCTTTCCAAGGTATGCCACGGTAATAGATGCTCTGTGCCGGGTCAGCGAGCAAAGTCAAGCTGCGGTGGCCACGGTAATCCGGCAGCAGCCTTGTCGCTAAATGCAGGTCACTTGGCGGCAAATCCTGCGCTTCATCCACGATGACAACATCAAATTGGGGTAAGGGGCGGCAATGAAGCTGTACCAGGCGCGCCAAGTCTGCCCAGTCGAAGAGATTGCGCTTGTCCAGCTTGGCTTGATAGCGCTCATAAATCGCCCAGACAATGGGCCGGTGTCGCTCGCGGTCTAAGGGGCTGCCGCGCCCGACCCGTTCGATTGCCTTGTACTCCGAGAGATTGGCGAGCCGCCGTGCGCGGATTACCGTGTCAAATTCGTCAAGCAAAAACTGCGAGAACTTGCGTGTTACAACCCGATCTTCAGGGAAACACTGCGCCACTTCGCGTTTGGCGCTGTCGACCAATTGCCGCCGCGTCCCTCGGTCTGCTGCATTAAGCTGCAAGCCCCGCGTGTGCAAGAGTTGCAGCATCCATTCTTTGTAACCCTCGACCGCCAGCGCGTAGGGCAGGTCTTCCCCGTACAATTCCAAATAGAGTTGTGCCAAGGCTTTTCGCAAAGTCTTCGAATATGTCAGAAGCAGAATGCTGGAGCCTTCGCCAAACATCCGGCCCCGCTCGTCCAATCTTTTTGCCAATTGATGGGCGCGATATAGCCCAATGGTTGTCTTGCCGGAACCGGCGACGCCTTTAATAAGCAACGGCCCATTTGTACGGATATGCACATAGCTCTCTTGTTCTTCGTTCAGGTTGAGCAGAAGCTGTTTTATCTGCCCTTTGCAGTAGCCTTCAAGCTGGTCGACGGTTATTCGATAGAGCAGCTTCTTGGTATCGAGCAAATCATCAAGCGCCCAATTAGGATTCGTCAATATGTCCATCAGCGTCGCTTGCACATTGTCCGGGAGGGGCAACTCAAAGATGTCGTCATCGTCAGTCAGCGATTTTACCGCTTTTAGCTGTTCATCGGGCACGCCTAACAGCCGCAGGATATTCTCCGGCACATGCGCGAATGGCTGCGGCTGCGCGGCGTCCCCTGCCAGGTTTGACAGCTCTACGGCGCTTTGGTCGGCGTCATTGCGTGTGAACAATGGGGACTCTTCTCGCGGCGACACGCGAATAGAAGTAATGGCGTCTACCATCTTGTGAGAGCCAACCCGCCAAAGCAGAATGCGTCCCCCAGCCGCCTGCTCCCACAAAATGCGGAAGTTGCGATTCACGCGCGAGCGCATGATTTTGCGATTCGGCACTCCTTTTTGACGGCTTGTCCCTAATCCCGCATAATAGGGATTTTCTTGAATCAACGACAGGCTTTCGAGTATCTGCTTCCTAATAGAATTATCCAGCGAATCCAAGTCTGATTTGAATTGCGCTGTCAACATCACCTCGCGCATAGCTTGTCTCCCTTAGCTTGCGAATAATGTAAGAAAAATCAGAGAACAAAAATGCTCTGCCGTAAATCAAAAAGCCCCCGCCAGCTGGCGGGGGCTTTCGCTTTCCCGATTCTGAAAATCCGCCAACGGCTAGCGCGCCACGCGCAGCACCACATCCACCGCGATCATCTCGCCATCCCGCAGGACATCAAGCCGCACGGTATCGCCCGGCTTGTGGAAATAGATGCGGTTGCGCAAGTCCAACTCCTGCGTGACTTCTTCGCCAGCCACAGCCACGATGATGTCGCCTGCTTGTATGCCCGCCGCTTCCGCCGGCAGCCCCGCGATGACTTCCGCCACCAGCGCGCCCTGGCTCAGGTCGGTGCCTTCAAAATAGGGGCTGGTCGGCTCCAACTGCCAATAGCGCAAGCCCAGGCTGACTTGTTTTTCGTGTAAGCCCAGCCACTGTGAGCGCTCTTGCTCGGCTGGCTCCGCTTGCCCGAAGAGCAGCAGCGCGGCGCTGGATGCGGGCACATCAAAGCGCAGCGTGCCGCCGGGGCGCTCAACAGTAACTTCAATCGTGGCGCCAGCAAACAGCGCATCAGCGGCGGCTATCGGCGCGCCATTCACTTTTGTGATGATGTCATAACGCCGCAAGCCGGCCGCGTAGAGCTCGTGCTCGGGGCTGACTGCCTGCACTTCGATAAAGCCATCGCCATAGCCCAAGCCAATCGCCTCGCTTGCATAGGCGCTTTCAACGCGGGGGCGCGGACGCGGGCGGTGGCGCGGCGGCTGACGCCGCCGGCGGCGATCTTCGGTGATGACCTTTATCGTCAGTTCACGGTCGCCACGGGCGACGACAAAGCTCAATGCGTCGCCTTCGCTCAAATCCGCTACCGCGATATCCGCCTCGCCCAAGCTGCTGACCGCGTCGCCGTCAATTTGCAGGATTTCATCATAGGCATGGAAGCCGGCATTCGCGACTTCGCTGCCCGCCAAAACGCCGAGCACATAGAGCTTGCCGTTGCATTCGCCCAGGAACAAGCCGACAGCGGCAACATCAAGCGGCATGCTGTACGCGGGGTTGCTGAAGAGATCCGCGGGGCGTTCCATCAAGGTCAGGTCTCGCTCGAGGGCAGCGCCATCACGCAGCAGGCTCACGGTTACAGTTGTGCCGATAGCGTGCTTCCAGACGACTTCCCGCACGGTTTCGACCTGGATGGCTTCGCCTTCAACCGCCGTGACAATGTCGCCAATGGCGAGATTCGCCGCCTCGGCTGGAGTATTGCCGATGACGCCCGTCACCAGCAAGCCTTCGTCAGCGCTCCAATAACGGATGCCCATGAAGGGGATGGCGGTCTCTTCGGCTTGCGCTTCGTCTTGGGCGAAGCCGACCGCCGCGGTCATCAGCAGCGCAAATACAACCAGCAGTCGGATCAACTTGCTTGGCAGGCAATTCATAGTCCAGTTCTCCCATTCTTTAGGCAAATTCACATCATAGCGCTTGAACGCAGTTCCAAGCGCTTTTGCATACTGTAGCCGATTTGCGCGCCGCCGTCAAACTATTGATAGAAGTGTGATAGAAGTGCCGGAAGTTTCGTCTATCTGGCAGCTGGCGGCGGCATAAGCGCTCACTTGTCGCTATCGCGGCTGCCAAAGAGCCGCTTGCTCAAAGCGCCGCCGAGCAGGCTGCCAGCGATGGAATTGTCATACTCGGCGCGGCTGCCCGGCTGATCTCCCCAATCGCCTTTGTGCCGCTTGTTAATCCAGTCTTGATAGTCGTCCGAGGCGGCGATGAGGAAGGCTTCGATGGCGCTTTCGTCACCCGCGGCGATGCTCCCGCGCAGGTCGCTTAAGAGCAGCAGCAGCGCATCAATTGCCCGCGTTATCGACTCGCGATTTGCCAGCCATTCATCGCGCAAAGCATCCGGATGATGCGTGAAGAGGTAGCGCGTCAACACCGAAAACGGCGGGTTGGTCAGCCGCTGCGCGTCCCCCCAGGCATTGTGGCGCATGGCAACCGTATAGGCGGCGATGCTCAGCAGCTGCGGAATCTCTTCCGTGAGCGTAATCAAGCTGTCGTGCTCGGCAGGGTCGAGGAAGTGTGGCTTGCCGCCCAAAATCACCGAGAAGTTGACCGCCAGATCAATCGCCTCGCGCATGCTGGAAAGCGCCGGCGTCAGCACTATCGTACTATCGGCAAAATAATCGTCGCTGGCATACTCCGGTCCCAGCTGATGGTCGAAGAGGTATTCAGCGCTGATGACCGGCGTGAAGCCAATCCAATGTTGATCTTCGCTCAAATACTGCTGCGCCCAGCCCAGCGATGGCGCTTTGATGACGGCGGCATCAAGCAGAACGGCGCCCGCTTGTAACGAAGGCGCCAGCATCTCATAACCCGCGCGCAAATCTTCGTAGGGCAGGTTCATCAGCACCAGGTCAGCTTTCTCGGCGGCGCTATAGGCTTTGCGCTCCACTTTGTCGAGCGCTTTCAGCTTGCGCGCCGCCTTTTCATAATCGTTGCGGCTGTCATAGCCCAACAGCGTGAACTGATGCTTGCCGCCTTTGCCCATGTACGCGCGCAGCCGCAGCGCCACCGACAGGCTGAGCCGATCCAAACCCAAGAGCGCGATCGATAGTTCCGCCATAATCCTCTCCTTTTTTGCCCGCGCCTATACTATAGCGCATCGCGGCAGCGCTTAGACCCTATCAGCCGCCTGCAAGCGCCGCAGCAGCCCCTGCCAGGGGTGCCCGGCATGGGCGCTGGCTTCTGTCTGATGCTGCTCCACCAGCCAAATGACCTGCTCTTGGGTGCCGCATTCGCGCAGAATCGCGCCACCCCAGGCGGCATGTCGCGCCTGCGCTATGAAGGGCGCGCGCCACCAGCTCAGCCGCCGTCCGCGGCTTAAGCGGCGGCTTAGCCTGGGCGCGATATTCTGCGTCACGACCGCCAATGTCTTCTGCCATACGGACAGGGGATGGCGCGCTTTGCCAATATCGTGCAGCAACGCTGCCGCTCTCAAAGCGGGCGGCGCGCCGCTATCCGCGTTCAGGACAGCGTGCAGCACGCGCAGGCTGTGCAGTTGGTCGGCGCGGGACAGCGCGATGAAAGCGCGATATTCGCAGGCAGAAAGCTGCGCCCGCGCCAGTGCGAGGTCGGGCTTTTGCGCGAATGCCAACAGCGCATGCAGGCCTTGCCCCAGCCGATGCCAGCGCCCGCTCATCCTATCAAAACAGCAGCAGGCGGAGCAAAGCAGTGGTCGGTTGCCCGATGAAGAGGCTGAAGGGGCTTACGCCATCCAGCGGCAAGAAAGAAAATATCAGCAGCCCGATGAAGACATAATAGCTGGCGGTCTGCCAATCCCGCCATTTGAAGGCGGGGCGCATCAAAAAGTCGGAAAGCGGCTTGACATTCTGCTGGATGACGACAGGCACCTGCATGCGCGTCAGCCAGGCACCAGGCAGCAGCGCCAAAACGATATGCCAGCCGTCAATCGGGAAGAGCGGCAGCAAGTTGAAGACAAAGAGCAGCACATTCCAAAATACGCCGGCATACAGCAGCGCCGCCAATAGCATCAGCGGGTCGCTTAGATATTCCGGCTGGCTATAGGCCAGGTAGCCTTCGATGCTCATGCCGATGAGGCGCAAGAGCAGGGCGAATGTCAGCGCCAGCGCTAGATTGGAAAAAGGTCCCGCCGCCACCGCCGCCAGATAGCCGCGGCGCGGGTCACGCATGCGCTGGGGGGAAATCGGCGCGCTGCCCAAAATGCCAAAGCCGAGGATGGCGAACATCAGCCAGCCGACCCAGTTGATATGCGCCAGCGGGTTCAGGGTGAGCTTCCCTTGCAGTTTGGGCACTTGGTCGCCCATTTTCCACGCCACATAATTGTGCGCGAACTCATGCGCTGTCATCGCAATGCCCAGCACCGCGAGGTTGATGAGTATCGTTAGCGGATGCAAATTGAGTAACATCGTTCCAGCCTGCTTGTCCAAATGCGCCTCAAATAACTATACCCGATTTCTTCAATTGAAGTGAGGGTGCCGCGGTCAACTGCAGCACCTGCAGGGCAATTGCATCAAAATAGTATTCACCACAGAGACACAGAGAGCACAGAGACTTTTCTGCAAATTTGCGGAAAAAGGAGATAATGTAGGGGCGTTTCGCTGAAACGCCCTGCCATGCGTCATGAATACGCGGGCGTTTCGCTGAGACCTCCCTAACGGACGAAGATTCGACAAGGATTTTTACCACCGAGTACACCGAGAAAAATATGAGAAAATCTCTGTGGCTCTGCCGCCCCTACCGTTGGGATGATTGCGCCGCCTGGCGGACAATTCTACACAACAGGGCAAATGATGTTACAGTAGGGCTGTGGTCGTGGCGGTGCTTGTGAAGTACCGTCAGAGTTATGCCCTTCGCGGCGAGGACCTTGCCAGCGTGAGCAAACGGGTGCTGTTTCTCTTTTCTGATACCGGCGGCGGACACCGTTCCGCCTTCCGCGCGATTCAAGATGCCATGGAAATCCGCTATGGCGATGCTGTCGCCTTTGATGCCGTTGATGTCTTGCGCGAGCTGCACTGGCCCCTCAACAAACAGCCGGAGCTTTATCCCCGCGTCGTCAACACCTCCAAGACGCTCTGGGCGCTGATGTATCACAGCTTTGACGGACCGCGGCGCGCGCATTGGGCGCGCAGTTTGATTTATCGCAACAATCGGCGGGCGCTGCGGCGCATCGTCACCGAGCACCCGGCTGATGTTGTCGTCTGCACCCATGCTGTTGTCGCTAATCCCGCCTTCCGCGCCTTTTTGACCTTGGCGCGGCGCCCGCCATTCCTGACAGTGGTTACAGACCTGGTAACGACGCCGTCCATTTGGTATGATCCGCGCGTCGACCATTGCTTTGTGCCGACCGAAAGCGCCTATCGCCGCGGCTTGCGCCTGGGCATGCCGCCGCAGAAGATGCAAATCACGGGCTTGCCAGTCAATCCGCATTTCATCAACGCCATCATCAGCAAAGAAGAAGCCCGCGCCGAATTTGGCTTTGACCCCGGGCTGCCAACAGTGCTCATCGTAGCGGGCATCGAAGGCATGAGCAGCATCCCCAAAATGGTGCGGGCGCTGGATGCGCGGGCGCTGGGCGCGCAGCTGGTGGTCGTCTGCGGGCGCAATCAAGCGTTGAAGCAGCGCCTGGCGCGCCGCGACTGGAACAACCGCCATCACCTCTTCGGCTATGTGTCCAACCATCGGGAAATGCCCCGCATCATGGCTGCCGCCGATATCATCGTCACCAAAGCGGGTCCTTCCACCATCAGCGAAGCCGCCATTGTCGGCTTGCCGATGATTATCAGCGACTGCATCCCCGGGCAGGAAGAGGGCAATGTGCAGTTGGTGACGGAAAACCAGGCGGGCGTCTATCTGCCCAAGCCGGAGCAAGCTGCCCAGCGGATAGCCGCTTGGCTAAGCGAAGGACCGGCGGCTTTGGAGCGGCGCGCCGCCAATGCCCGCCGCATCGCCAAACCCAATGCCGTCTGGGAAATCGCTGACGCCGTGTGGGATTGGGCGCGGAAACCGAAAATATCACGACCGCAGGCTTCAACTTAGCCACTTTCCAAGTTGCTTACGCTGCCCAGATAACTCGCCGCCGCCACCTGCGCGACGCTCCCATCCACCAGGCTGATTTTCCAACTGCTGTCCAGCGTGTCCGTGATGAAGAGGATGGCGCTGTCGTCTTCAGTCCAAGTGACCGGGCGCGCCAAGGCGCTCAGCGGGCTGTTGAGCGCCACCTGCCGCCCGTTCTCCAAGTCCACCAGAATAAAAACGGTGCGGATGTCTTGCTGCGGGCTGCGGAAAGCGCTGACCCGCGACAGCGCATACACCGCTTTGCTGCCAGCGGAGTTGAGCAGCGGCGCGCCCGCTTCCAGATAACCCTCCCGCGGTAGCGAGGGGATGATTTGCGGCGGCTGCCCATCCAGCCGGTGCAGCTCAACATCAATGCCGCCGCTGGCAGGGTTTGGCGCGAGGCGCAGCATCAGGCCGCTGCCAAAGCCAACCGCGCAGAGACAGCTAGATTCCCCGGGCAAAGTTTGAATCGCGCCATTTGCCAAATCCAGGGAGAATATGCCACTGTGCCAAGGGTAGGGCTTGAGGCCGCCCGTGTCTACCGGGTGCACATCCAGATAGAGCGTCCCGCCATCATCGCTGAAGGCGACCGGCAGCAGGCGCAGGTTCTCGCGCGGACCATAACGCAAAAGCTCGCGCGGCTCGCCGCTGGCATCAGCCAGGTTGACCGCTGTCGTCAGCCTGCCGTCCGCCGCTTTGCTGCTGATAGCCCAAGCAATCTGGCTGCCATCGGCGGAAACCGCCCAGTCGATGCTGTCCGCGCCGGCACCCAGGCTGATAAAAGGGTGGTCGCGCGGCTCCCGCCCGGGCTGCGCCAGCTTGACCTGCTCCTCGGCGCGCTCAAAATAGAGGACGCCATTATCAACAATGCTGAAGTCTTCGCCGCGGGTCACGAGTTCTTGCGTTTCGCCCGTCAGCAAGTTGAGGAAAATCAGGCTAATCGCAGCTTCGTCCGCGGGGTCGCGCCGCAAGTAGACATCCCAACTTTGCCGTTCCGCCAGCGGGCGCGGCTGCTCTTGCGCTGCCACCCTGCCCAAGGTGCCAAGCGCCAGCGCCAGTAGAAGAAGAACTGTGACTCTTGTCATCGCCAGTCCAGCAATCTCTCGCCCGAATACTCATTACAGGAATACTCAAGTATAGAGCGGACTGCAGCTCACGGCAAAGCGCTGTTCTGCTGGGGCAGGGCGGTTTGTGTGGACTTTATGCCTGCGCCCAGCAAACCTAAAATCTCTGTGACCTCAGTAAGTGCAAGTAAGTAATGCGACAATCTAGTCCTTACTGAGCAGTCTGTACACAGCCCTTACCACCGAGAACACAGAGGGAAATTGAGGACACCGAGTAAAGATTTTAAGAGATTTTCTCGTGCTTTTCTCTGTGTATCTCGGTGTACTCGGTGGTAAAAATCCTTGTCGAAT
>JAJDWK010000037.1 GCA_022825675.1 Anaerolineae bacterium
CCGCCCGCACTAAACTCCAGACATAAGGCATACTGCTAATGTGGAGAGGGCGAGCCAAGGCTCGCCCCTACGGCTTGGGATGTTGTGTGGGTATGAGATACTGGGACAAAGGTCATTTTGTTTTCGCATGACTTACTTGCATTTACTGAGACGCAGAGGCACAGAGATTTCCTGGGAAAAGAAAGCGGTAGGGATGCTCCGGTGAAACCCAGATGCTATCGCGCCAATGTTCAATCTCCCCTACATTTCCCACAACATCCAACCTACACTGGGGCGCTGTTATGTCGTTTCAGGACAGTGTTACAATGAAGGCAGCAAACACGACGACCACATCACCGCATTAGGAGATGGCAGATGACCACCAGCTCAAAAATCGAGCAGTTGCGCGCGAAACGTGCCCAAAGCCAGCTTGGCGGCGGCGAAGCGCGCATCCAGCGCCAGCATGACAAAGGCAAAAAAACCGCCCGCGAACGCCTGGATATTCTGCTTGACCCCGGCACCTTCCGCGAAGTGGACGCCTTTGTGCATCATCACAACAACAAATTCGGGCTCGCCGAAAACAAGCCGCTTAGCGACAGCGTGGTCACTGGCTGGGGCACGATTGATGGGCGGCTGGTCTATGTCTATTCCCAGGATTTCACCGTGATGGGCGGCAGCTTGAGCGAGGCGCATGCCGCGAAAATCATCAAAATTATGCACATGGCGATGAAGGTGGGCGCGCCCGTCATCGGCTTGAACGACAGCGGCGGCGCGCGCATCCAAGAAGGCGTCGAGAGCCTGGGCGGTTATGCCGATATTTTTTTGCAGAATACCCTGGCAAGCGGCGTTATCCCGCAGATTAGCGTGATTATGGGACCCTGCGCCGGCGGCGCTGTCTATAGCCCGGCGCTGACAGATTTCATCATCATGGTGAAGCAGAGCAGCTATATGTTCATCACCGGTCCCGAAGTCGTCAAGCAGGTGCTGAACGAAGATGTCAGCTTTGAGGACTTGGGCGGCGCATCGGTGCATAGCAGCCAGAGCGGCGTTTGCCATTTTGTCGCCGATGACGAAACGCAGGCGCTGACCCTGGCGCGAGAATTGCTGAGTTACCTGCCGCAGAACAACATGGAAGACCCGCCGCCGCATCCCACCACGGACGACCCGCTGCGCTCGGAGCCAGCGCTCGACAGCATCGTGCCCGAGAACCCCAACCAGCCTTATGACATCAAGCGCGTCATCGAGCTGATAGTGGACGAAGGGCATTTCTTTGAGGTGCACGAAGATTTTGCCGCCAATATCGTCGTTGGCTATGCGCGGCTGGGCGGCAACGCTGTTGGCATTGTCGCCAATCAGCCGATGGTGCTGGCGGGTGTGCTGGATATTAAAGCCAGCGAAAAAGCGGCGCGTTTCGTGCGCGCCTGCGACGCTTTTAATGTGCCGCTGATTACCTTTGTTGATGTGCCGGGCTATTTGCCGGGCACCGACCAGGAGCATAATGGCATTATCATGAGCGGGGCGAAGCTGCTTTTTGCCTATTGCGAGGCGACCGTGCCCAAGCTTACGGTGACCACACGCAAGTCCTATGGCGGCGCCTATTGCGTGATGAACAGCAAACATATCCGCGCCGACCTCAACATCGCTTGGCCCACCGCCGAAATCGCGGTGATGGGACCCGAAGGCGCGGTTGAGATTATCTATCGGCGCGAATTGGAAACGGCGGAAGACCCTGAGGGGCGCAAGCGGGAACTGGCGGCGGAATACCGCGAGACCTTCGCCAACCCTTACATAGCCGCCAGCCGCGGCTACATCGACGATGTCATCGAGCCGCGTGATACCCGGGCGCGGCTCATCAACGCGCTGCAAGTTTTCCAGAACAAGCGTGATGAGAATCCGCCCAAGAAACACGGCAATATCCCGCTCTGATAGGGCTGAGCGCGCTCGCCACAAAGGACTATCCCCTTGCAGACAGGACCTTTCAACAAGATTTTAGTCGCCAACCGTGGCGAAATTGCCGTGCGCATCATCCGCGCGGCGCGCGACCTCGGCATCCCGACGGTGGCGGTCTATTCTGATGTCGACCGCATGGCGCTGCATGTCCGCTATGCTGATGAAGCAGTGCATATCGGCGGACCGCGCCCCGCCGAGAGTTACCTGCGCATGCACAAATTGATAGATGTAGCGCGGCGCACTGGCGCGGACGCGATCCATCCCGGTTATGGTTTCTTGGCGGAAAATGCCGAATTCGCCGGGGAAGTGATGGCGGCGGGTTTGGTCTGGATTGGACCTTCGCCCAGCGCGATCGCGACTATGGGCGACAAGCAGGCGGCGCGCACGGCGGTGCGGCGGCATAATGTGCCGCTGATACCGGGCACAGAAGCGGGCATGCCCGATGAAGACCTGCTGCAGGCGGCGCGGCGCATCGGCTTCCCGGTATTGATTAAGGCGGTCGCTGGCGGCGGCGGCAAAGGCATGCGCCCGGTGCGGCGCGAAGAAGATTTTGCCGAAGCGCTAGCCACCGCGCGGCGCGAGGCGGAAAGCGCTTTTGGCAACGGCGATGTTTATGTCGAGAAATTGCTGGAAGGCGCGCGCCACATCGAATTCCAGATTTTGGCGGACGCGCACGGCAATACAATTCATCTCGGCGAGCGCGAGTGCTCGATACAGCGGCGGCATCAAAAGCTGGTGGAAGAGGCGCCCAGCGTCTTTGTTGATGCCGACTTGCGAGAGAAGATGGGCGCGATGGCGATTGCCGCGGCGGAATCGGTGGGCTATGTCAACGCGGGCACGATTGAATGTATGGTCGACCGCGACAAGAATTTCTATTTTTTGGAGATGAATACGCGCCTGCAAGTCGAGCATCCGGTGACAGAATTGGTGACGGGCGTCGACCTGGCGAAAGAGCAAATCCGCATCGCGCGCGGGCGGCGCATGGGACCGCAGGAGAACCTGCTGGAGCCGAAAGGCTGGGCGATAGAATGCCGCATCAACGCCGAAGACCCGTATGCCAACTTCATGCCCTCCACCGGGCAGATTAGCACGATGATTTTGCCGAATGGTCCCGGCGTGCGCGTGGACAGCGGCGTATTTTCGGGCTCGGAAATCACGCCCTATTATGACAGCCTAATCGCCAAGCTCATCACCTGGGGGGAGACCCGTTCCGAGGCGATGCTGCGCATGCGGCGGGCGCTTTCTGAATATCGCATAATGGGCTTGAAGCACAATATCCCCTTTCACATCAACTTGCTTAACAGCATCAGCTTCATCGCCGGGCAATTTGACACCAGTTTCGTCGAGCAGCGCTTCAATATGCACACCTACGAGCAAGCGCCAACATCAGACGAGCTGGAGACCGTGGCGATTGCGGCGACCATGTATGCGCATCACAAGCGGCGCTTGGCCTCCCAGGTGGTGGCGCCGGCGAAGCGGGATGCCAGCAATTGGAAGTGGATGGGGCGCTTCGAGAGGATGCACCGATGAAATACACCGCAATCATCAATAATGAGCGCTTCGAGATTGAAATTGACCACGATGGCGAGGTCTGGGTTAATGGCGAGGCGCGGGATGTAGACTTCCTCAATCTGGGCGGTTCGCTCTTTTCGCTGATTACCGAAAACAAATCTTTCGAAGCCGTCATTGACGATGAGGACAATCGCATTGATGTGATGATGGGTGGGCGCCTGTACGAAACGCAGGTGCTTGATGCGCGGGCGATGCTGCTGGCGCAGCGCCGCGGCAGCCTGCCCAGCGGCTCCGGCGATATCCACGCGCCGATGCCAGGCTTGATTGTTGAGGTCAAGGCGTTGCCGGGGCAGGCGGTTACGCAAGGGGATACCCTGGTCATCCTCGAATCGATGAAGATGCAAAACGAACTAAAATCGCCAGTTGATGGCGTGGTGGCTTCGGTGCCGGTGGCGGCGGGGCAAGCGGTGGAAAAAAATGCCCTTCTGATAGAGATTAGCGCGCCGGCAGAAGAAGACCAATAGGGACTATTTTGCGCGAGACTTAGATATTAATGGTGAGAAAATGGCTAGAAATGTAGTGGCTGCGGCAGTATTTATTTTGATTTTGGCGCTGGCAGCGGCGCAGGCGCAAGACGGGCTCTGCCCGGCGGGATTGCCAGAGCGCCCGGCGCTCTCGCGGCACATCGAACAGGCGGATATCCTGAGCGGCAGGTTGAGCTTTGATGAAGTGCTTGACCACGGCGAAGAGCTCTTCACGGTGCTGTTTAATGTTTGTGATGGGCAAGGACGGCCCGCGACGACTGGCGGCACGGTCAAACGCGAGGCGGATGAGATGGCTTTCAGCCGTGTTTCCGCGCCGGATTCCAACTCCTGCTTCAGCTGCCACAATCAGCCACGCGTCGGTGGCGGCGCGGAGTTCGTCGGCAATGTCTTTCTGCTGGCGCAGCATGCCGATCCAATTTTGGAATCGACCTCGATGATGATGAGCAACCACCGCAATCCGCTGGGCATGTTTGGCGCGGGACCAATCGAGATGCTGGCGCGGGAGATGAGCGCTGAGCTGCATGGCTTGCGAGCGGCAACGCTGGCGAAAGCGCAGGCGGAGGCAAAGTCCGTTGCCGTTGACTTAATCACGAAGGGTGTGCATTTCGGCACATTGACAGTCGCGGCGGACGGCGAAGTGGATACCAGCGGCATCGAAGGCGTCGACCATGATCTGATTGTGAAGCCATTCCATCAAGCGGGCACGAAGATTTCGCTGCGGCAATTCTCCGCAAATGCCATGAACCAGCACCATGGCATGCAGGCGGAAGAACGGTTTGACCTCAACCCCGAGATTATGGACCCTGATTTTGACGAAGATGGTGTCGAGCGCGAGCTGACCATCGGCGATATTACCGCGGTGACGCTCTTCCAGGCGGCATTGGCTACGCCCGGGCGTGTGCTGCCGGCGGATGAGAAGCGCCGCGAGGACGCCATCCGCGGCGAGGAAATTTTCGCGGAAATCGGCTGTACAAGCTGCCATATACCGGAATTGCATTTGCAATCCCGCTTCTTTTCGGACCCGAACCCCTTCAACCCCGCCAACACGATGACCGATATGTCGCAGGCGGTGCGCTTTGATATGACGAGCGCGGGGCAGCCGCCGCGCCTGGAACGCAGAGGCGAGGGCGCTGTCGTGCGCGCCTTCACCGACTTGAAGCGGCACAACCTCTGCGACCCGCCAGATATGCCCGATGCCATTCGCTTCTTCTGCAACGAAGCGCTGACGGACAGCCGCCCCGATGTGGGCGGCAAGCCCGGGGCAGAGTTCTTCATCACCCGCAAGCTGTGGGATGTTGGCAGCTCCGCGCCTTATGGACACCGCGGCGACCTGACGACAGTATCAGAAGCAATCTTGCTGCACGGCGGCGAGGCTCGCGCCAGCCGTGATTCTTTCACCGAGCTGCCCTTTGCCGAGCAACGGGCGGTGGTCGAGTTCTTGCTGTCACTGCAGATTCTGCCGGAATCTGACAGCAACTAGATGAATGCCGATGACAGGGACTTTGCCGCGGCGTCTGCTGGAAGTGATTTGGCTGGGCGGTTTGGCTTTTTACATCCTGTGGGGCGCGGCGAGTGTGCCCTTTCACGGCGATGAATCAACGCTGCTGCTGATGGGGCGCGACTTTCATTACATCTTTGTAGAAGGGGATATCGAGCGCCTGTATTATGACAGCAGTTGGCGCTCCCGCCCCAACGAGCAGCTCTTGCGCTTGCTTAATGGCACGGTATCCAAGCTGGTCTATGGCTGGCTGGGCTGGCTGAACGGGATGGTGCCGGGCGATTTCCATCAGGATTGGCAATGGGGGCGGGGCTACGAGCAGAATGTGGCGCGGGGCGCGCTGCCGGACGCGGGACTGCTGCATCAAGCGCGCCTGGCTTCCGCCACACAGCTGGCGCTGGCGGCAGCGCTGTTCTTCCAAATATGCAAAATCAGCATCAACCGCCCGACCGCCTGCCTGGCGAGCGCTCTGTTTGCCTTGCACCCGAATATGCTGATAAATGGGCGGCGGGCGATGATGGAAGGCAGCCATATTCTCGGCTTGATGCTGCTGCTGATGGCGGCAGTCTGGCTTTTGAAGCGACGCCGCTGGTGGCGGTATTGCCTGCTGGGCATCGCCGCCGGTATCGCCGTTGCCGCCAAACATCCCAATCTCATCGCATGCGCGCTTGTATTGTCGGCTTGCGCCGCTGGTCCGCTCTATCGACTGCCGAGAGGCGGCGGGCAGCGGGCGGCGCGGGATTTGGCAGGCATGGCGCTGGCGGGGGCGCTCGCCCTGGCGGTCTTCTTGCTGCTGAACCCAATCTGGTGGCGGCAGCCGCTGCAAGCCGCGCCGGTGACGCTGGCGCAGCGCCAGAATATGCTGATGAACCAGGTGAATATCTACGGCGGCTATACCAGTTTTTCCGAGCAGCTCAGCGGCTTTTTCCGCTTCGTTTTCAAAAGCGAAAGCCAATACTTTGAGGTGGCGGATTGGGCGGGCTATGAAGAAATCTCGGCGCAGATTGACGCTTACGAGCAGCCGGGACGGGCGGGATTGCTCTTCATCGGGCGCTCGGCGCGGCTGAGCCTGCTGAATCTGCTGCTGGCGGCGCTTGGCGCGTTGATGCTGGCGCGGGACCGCCGCATCGCGCCCGATGCGCGCTGGCTGCTGCTGCTGTGGAGCGTCGGCACGGCGCTGAGTACCTTGTGGCTGACGCCGCTGCCATGGGCGCGTTATTATCTGCCGCTTGTGCCCGCCCAGATTCTGCTGATTGCCTATGCGCTGGTGACGCTCGCGCAGCAGGTATGGCGTCGGCAAAACCCCTCTTGTGATGGCTCCTTTATATTGGCTTGAGGCGGCGCTGGCAGGACTCTTGCCGGCGCTCTGGATGAGTTTCGGCGTCGGTTTGCCCTGGGCATTGGCGGCGCTGCCGCCGCGTCAATGGCGGGCGCGGGCGCTGGTCAGCGCAATGGCGCTGGCGCTGGGACCCGCCTGGGTGACTGCCTGGATGCTCGTTTTGGGCATCGCCGGCGCCGAGCTGGGGCAGGCGCTGTTGACGCGGGAGTGGATTTTGCTGGGCAGCGGCATCATCGCGCTGGCGGGCGCGGCATTCGCCTGGCGCAAGCGAAAGCGCGTTCCCGCGCATAGACTTGAGCAGCGTCCCCTCCGCGGCGATGAGAAGCTGATACTTGCGCTTATCGCCATCGCCATCGCCACGCGCTGGCTTAATACGGCATTTTGGCCCTTCACCGCGTATGACGCGCTGTGGGTCTTTGGCTATCAGGGGCGGCTTTTTTTCCTGGAAGGCAACATCCCGGCGACACTGGATTATTACCCGCCCTTTTTATCGCTGCAATTCGCTTATGTGCAGATTGTGCTAGGCGAAATCAACGATCAGGCGGCGCGCATGGTGCTGCCGCTGCTGCACATCGGCGGGGTGCTCGCCGCGTATCTGCTGGGCAAATGGCTGGCGGGACGGCGCGCCGGGCTTTACACGGCGGCATTATGGAGCCTGCATCATCATGTCGGGCAGTGGGCAAGCATTGGCGATTTGGAGATTACGCTCAATTTCAGTTTCACGTTGGCGGCGGCATTTTTCTTACGCGCCTGGCTGGCTGATGAAGATAGTGCCGCCCGCCGCCATGATGCCCGTTTGGCGGGCTTGCTGCTGGGCATTGCCTTGTTCACCAAACCCACCGCCGGCGCTTTCATTTTGGGTATACTGCTGCTCTTGACGCTGGAGCTGGCGCTTAAGCGCATGAGCCTGCCCCGCTGGCGTCCGCGCTTGGAGCTGGCAGGCTGGCTGGGATTGGCATGCCTGCCGCTGGGCGGGGTCTGGTATTTGCGCAACCTGCTGCTGGGGCATGAGGTGGTGAACTTTCCCAAAGAGGTGTGGCTGACGCGGGCGCTGCGCAGCGGCGACATTCTCGCGCCGATGCTGCTGGCGGTTTTCCTGACTGTAATCGCAGTTGCTTTGGCGCGCCCGTTGTCTCATCGGCGGCTGAGCATTTGCGCCCTGGGGCTGATTTTGCTGATGGCGGGGGCGCTGGTCTCAAATGCGCGCTTGTTCCCCGCGCGGGTGGATCCGCCCGCCAGTTACATCCAGCCGGCAGAGGCAGCCGCCATCCTGCTGGGCTTGGCGCTGCTGGGGAGCTGCCTGCTGGCACCGCTGCGCGCCGCCGATGCCAGCTTGCGGCGGCGGCTGCGCGCGGGGCTGTGGGCGCTGCTCTTGGCGCTGCCCTATTATGTAACCTTCTTTTATTCCTACAGTTATCACTATCGGCTGGGTTTCGCGATTCAGTCGCTGCTTTGCCTGCCGAGCGCGATTGCTTTGGCATACATCTTCCAGCCGACAAGGGTATCCCGCTGGCCGGCGGGCTTGAGATGGCTCTATTATGCCGCGATAGTTTTGAGCGCCGCTGCCGGCATCACGGCAACAGCGACGCATGTGGCTGGAAAGCCAGTAGAGCGCATTTATCCGACGCTGGATAATGACATTAAGAAATACCAAGTGTTTAACCCCTCGCTGATGGAAATGGTTTTTGGGCTGCAAGAGTATCAGCGAAGGACCGGGCAGGCGCCCGTAGTGGCGGCGCCTGGCGAAGAGCGCCTGCCCTTCTTCTTCCCGCGGCTGGAGATGGAAGCCGCGCCGTTGACGACCTTACATCAGCTTGAGGCGCTGGGCGCGAGCCATGTCATCTATGGCGCGAAGGCGCAGGAAGCCTATCAGCACGCGGGCATGAATCCGCAGACGACGCAACTGGTGGCGGCGTTGGGGCGCAGCGACCTCTTCCAGCCGAAGAAAGCGCATTATGACGCCACCATCAGCTACACGCTCTACGAAGTGCTGGCGCTTTCCAGCCGCTTTGCGCTGCCGCCGCACCTGCATGAAGATTTGGCGGAGCAGCCTGACGCCGTCTTCGGCGAACGCATTCAACTTTGGACGCCGGTGGTGCATCCGCCGCGGGTGTTTGCGGCGACGCCACTCACATTCGCGCCGACCTGGCGGGTGCTGCAGCCATTGGAGCGCGATTATGAGATCGAGCTGCGGCTGCTTAACGATGATACCGGCGTACTGGAGCAGAGCTGGCGGCTGCAGCCGATACCCCATCAATATGGCAATTATGCGGCAAGGCACTGGGAACCCGGGGAATATGTCTATGACCTGCAAGTGCTACATGTGGATGGGCAAATTGATTACGACAAAGGTTATGCTTATGTCTTCCAGGTCGGCATCTATGACCCCGGCGCTGGCGCTTACCTGCCGCTGACGATTGATGGGAAGTCGGCGGGACATTTCTATCAGCTGCCGGGCGTGCACGACATCCGCACATGAGCGGACGGGAGAAGTCAATTGTGAGCAAACCGGTCCTGTTCGTCACCGGCGCTTCAAGCGGGATTGGGCGCGCCGCCGCCATAGCCTTCGCGCGGGATGGCTATGCTGTCTGCGGCTTGGCGCGGCGGGCAGAGCGCCTGGCAAGCCTGCAAGCCGAAATCGCCGCCCTGCCCGGCGCGCCTGGGCGCTTCCTGGCATTGCCCGGTGATGTGCGCGCCGCCGCCGAGCTTGAGACAGCGGTGGCGCGGGCGCAGGCGCAGTTCGGGCGGCTGGATGTTTTGCTGGCGAATGCTGGCATCGGGCAGCATGGGGCGCTGGCTGCCGCTGACTGGGCGGATGTGCAGGCGGTGCTGCGCACGAATATCGACGGGCTGCTGCACAGCGTTCGCGCTTGCGTTCCCGCGCTGCGGGCGAATGGCGGCGGACATATTATCATCGTCTCGTCAATCGTTTCGGGCATTCACACGCCCTACACGGCGACCTACGCCGCCAGCAAAGCCTTCGCCTCCAGCCTGGCGGGCTCGCTGCGGCTGGAGCTGGAAGGGCAGAATATCGGCGTGACCGATGCCCTCATCGGGCGGACCGCCACCGAATTCAACCAGAATCGGTTGGGCGAAGCGCATGAAATCAGCGGCGGCTTGCCAAGCGCATCAGCGGAAGCGGTGGCGGACGCGCTGCTGCAAGCGGTTGCGAAGAAACAGCGCCATGTACTGGTGAGCGCCTTCGACCGCGCGGCGCTGGCGGGCGGGGTACTCGCCCCCGGGCTGATGGCGCGGCTGGCAAAACGGCAATATGAGCCGCGCGGTGGCGGTAATCCAGAGTAATGGCGCAGCGGGCGCGAAAGCGGGGCAGCAATGCCAAAACAGAAAAAACTCAACTCGATGCGGCTGCTGGACGCAAATGCGCTGGACTACCAAGTGAGCCGCTATGACAAAAACATCCGCGATGCAAAGAAAGTTGCCGCGGCGCTGGGCGCGCCCGCCGAGGCGCTCTTCAAAACCCTGGTTGTGCTGGCGGCTGGCGGCGGCAAGCCCTGCCTGGCGCTGCTGCCCGCCAATACGACATTAAACCTGAAAAAGCTGGCGGCGGCTATTGGCGAGAAGAAAGTGTCGCTGGCGGCGCATGCCGCTGCCGAGAAGCTGACGGGCTTGCAGGTCGGCGGCATCAGCCCATTGGCGCTAATGCACAAGCAGTGGCGAGTCTATGTTGATAGGCGGGCGCAGACGCAGGCGCGGCTTATCATCAGCGCCGGGCAGCGCGGGCTGCAGCTGCATGTCGAGCGCGAGGGGCTGCTGCGGCTGCTGAATGCAACATTGCTTGATATCGCGGAAGAGGCTGCCGACAGCTAACGCGAGAGCACGCGCGCCAAATCAAAATATTCCGGCGTGATTTGCCGCGTACGCGCCGTGCTTTCCGCCAGAGGCACAGGCTTCTGCTCGCGCCCGAGCCGCGAAACCATCACCCCGCTCTCGCCAGCCAGCAGCAAGTCAACGGCGTAGACGCCCATGCGTGTGGCGAGCAGGCGGTCGAATGCTGTGGGGCTGCCGCCGCGCTGCGTATGCCCGAGTATCGTCAAGCGAATTTCGAAGCCGATATGCTTCTGCTCCAGGAATTGCGCTAATTCGGGACCTTGATAGGGCGCGCCTTCCGCCAGGATGGCGATGGCATGAGATTTGCCGCGCACATAAGCGTCTTCCAGCGCGATGGCGATTTTCTCCATCGTTACGCCATTCTCGGGCGTTACTACGATTTCCGCGCCGCCGAGGATGCCCGCCATCACCGCCAGGTAGCCGCAATCTCGCCCCATCACCTCGACCACAAAGGCGCGGTTATGCGAAGTGGCGGTATCGCGCAGGCGGTCGACGGCATCAAGTATCGTGTTGAGCGCGGTATCAACGCCGATGCTGGTATCGGTGCCCCAAATGTCATTGTCGATGCTGGCGGGGATGCCGATGACAGGCACTTGCATGCGATGCAAGGCGAGCGCGCCGCGCAGGCTGCCATCGCCGCCAATGACGATGACGCCTTCGATGCCATGTTCGTTGAGGCGGCGCTTGCCTTTGCGCTGACCCGGCGCTGTCTTGAATTCATCGTTGCGGGCAGTCTGCAGGATGGTGCCGCCGCGCTGCAAAATGCCGCTGACTTCGCGGCTGGTCAACAGCGCCATATCGCCGGCGAGCAAGCCTTGATAGGCTTGGCGGATGCCAAAAACTTCGACATCGTGGTCCAAGCCTGCGCGCACAACCGCCCGCACCGCCGCGTTCATACCGGGCGCGTCGCCACCGCTTGTCATGACGGCGATCCGTTTTATCAAAGTAGCCTCCAACAGCCTGCCAGCAATCGCCCAATGGGCGCATATACTCGCGTATTCTAAATCGTTATGGCATGGCTTTCAAATCACTCAGCTTTAAGGCTTTGTGAACATTCCGCATCACCGCTGCTGCGCACTAAGAAATCAAGCGAAAATGCCGGAATTCCTTAGCTCGGGCTGCTGGCATCGGGGTTGCCCGGGTCGGGAAGTTCTTCAATTGTGATGTATTCTTCGCTGCCGACAATGGCAATCAGCTCCGCGTACAATTCGTCACAAACTTTTGTGCTGTGCTTGGGGAAGCTGATGGGCGTGGAAGTGCCGCCGCGGCGGATTATGATGCGGAAGCGGTCTTTGCCCGGGTATTTGACGCATTCGTTGTGAATGCGCCGCAGCTTGCGGCGGTCGCGGTCGGTGTCGTCGCTGGCTGCCAGGAGTATCGAAAGGATGTGCAGGCTCGAGTCATCCGCCACCGCTTCGCCCGGCAGCGTCAAGGGCTTGCCCTCACCTTTAGTCCACTCCGGCTGCGGCTCATCAGCGGCGGGTTCTTTCGCGGCCGCTGGCATGGGCGGCTCGGCAGCTTCCGATTCTGCCGGAGGCGGGATTTCAGGAGGCGGCGCTTCTTCTTCTGGCGGTGCCCAGCCGGGCTCTTCTTGATCCAAGGGCGGCATGGGCGGGGCTTCGGCAGCCTCCACCAGCGTGAAATCGAAGCTCAGGCTCTCGGCGACGATTTGCGCATCGCCCCGGCTCTTGTCCAGGCGGCCGCTGACCAAAACAATTTCGCCTGCTTGCAGCGCGATATTGGATTCGCCTTCCGGGCGGCGCGCGTTGGCTTTGTCGATATCAGCCAGGATTTTTTCGTAGAGCCGCGGGAATAAAACCACTTCGAGCATCCCGGCGCTCTCGTGCCAATCTTCCAGACTGAGCACCGCCATCGCGTCACCATTGCGGGTGGTGAGTTTGCGCAGCTCGGTAATTTCGCCGGCGATGCGCGCCGCTTGCGGCTTGTCCAGCGATGGGCTTTTTAAGTCGGCGATTTTCTGCAAGTTCAGCTTGGCAAGTTTATCCCGATGGCGGTCGACCGGTCTGCCGCTGATATAAACGCCGACCAGTTCTTTTTCCCAGCGCAGAAGCTCGCGCATTTGAAATTCGGGAAGCTGCTTCAAGTTTTGCAGCAGGCTTTGGTCGCTGGCGGCGGCTTCGCCAAACATCAGCTTTTGCCCGATTTCAAGATCGCGATGGTAATTGCCGCTGAAGCTGATGATGCCTTCCAAGGCGGCGAGCAGGGTGGCGCGGCTGCCAAAGCGCTCCAATGCGCCGACCTTGACCAAGCTTTCCAGCGTGCGTTTGCCCAGTTTGCGCAAGTCGACGCGCTGGCAGAAATCCGTCAGATTGCCAAAAGGCGCATCGCCGCGCTGCTTGACGATTTTGCTTAATGCCAAAGCGCCAGCATTTTTTACCGCCGCCAAGCCAAAGCGAATGGCGCGCGCGCCATCGGCTTGGGTTTCGATATCAAAATCAAGCTGGCTGTAGTTGACATCAGGCGGCAGGATGGTGATAAGCAGCCGCCGACATTCTTCAAGATAGGCGGAGACTTTGCCCAAATCATCGCGCTGCACGCTCAGCAGGGCTGTCATATATTCCTGGGGATAATGGCATTTTAGATAGGCGGTCTGCACAGTGATAACGGCATAATCCGCTGAGTGTGATTTGTTAAAGCCGTAGTCCGCGAAGTATTCAATCAGCTCAAAGATTTCGGCGGCGGTTTCCGCATCGATGCCATTTTGCGGTCCACGCTCGATGAAAATGGCTTTGTGTTTCTGCAGTTCTTCCGGCTTTTTCTTGGAGACGGCGCGGCGCATCAGGTCGGCTTCGCCCAGTTCATAGCCAAAAAGCCTGCCAGCGATTTCCATAATCTGCTCTTGATAGACGATGATGCCATGGGTTTCGCGCAGGATGGGTTCCAGCTTGGGGTGCAGCAGGGTGATGTCTTCTTCGCCGTGCATGCGGCGGCAGTATTGCGGGATGAATTCCATGGGGCCGGGGCGATACAAGGACAGCCCGGCGACGATATTTTCGAATATGCGCGGGCGCATCTGGCGCAGCATCTGCTGCATGCCGCCCGATTCCACCTGGAAGACGCCGCTGGTATCGCCACGCCCAATCATGGCGAATGCCTGGTCGAGCCGCTCCCGCTCCTCGTCAGATTTGGCGGATTCGTGGCGGTAGGGGATGGTATCGATGCTGTAGTTGATGCCGCGGTGGCGCGCAATCAGCTCACAGGCTTTGCGCATTATCGTCAATGTCGAAAGCCCCAGGTAATCCACTTTTAGCAAGCCGATGGATTCCGCCGTTTCCATTGGGAATTGCGTAACCGCTTTCAGCGCGCCGCCGGAGGGGTCTTTACCGGTGATGCGATGCAGCGGCACCAGCTCCACCAGCGGGCGGTCAGCGATGATGACGCCGGCGGCGTGGGTGGAGGCGTGGCGGGTCATGCCTTGCAGCTCGCTGGCGGTATCCACCACACGCCGCAGCGCGGGGTCGGCTTGATAGAGCGCGAGCAGCTCGGGAGTGCCGTCGACATAGTCGCTGATGCTTTTCTGGCGCACTTCCTGCGGGATGAGGGCGGCGGCGCGGTTGATAAGTCCGAGGTCGACATCAAGCGCCCGGCCAACATCGCGCACCGCCGCTTTGGCGCCCATGGTACCAAAAGTGATGATAGCGGCGACCTTGTCTTCGCCATATTTGCGGGCGGTATAGGCAATCATCTCGCCGCGGCGGTCGTCAGGATAATCGAGATCGATATCGGGCATGCTCACGCGCCCGGGATTGAGGAAGCGCTCGAAAAGCAAGCCATTTTGAATCGGGTCGATATTGGTGATGCCCAGGCTGTAAGCGACCAGGCTCGCCGCGCCCGAGCCGCGCACATTCCACCAAATATCGGCGAAGCGCGCATATTCGCAGAGGTCCCAGACAATCAGAAAGTAGGTGTCAAAGCCCATGCTGTGGATGATGCCCAGCTCGCGTTCGATGCGTTCGCTGAATACAGGGTCGCTGCGCCAGTTCTCGTCATAGCGCCATGCCATGCCAATCTCCACCAAGTGCCGCAGGTAGCTTTGTTCATCAGCGCCCGCGGGCACGGGAAATGCCGGCAGGTGATAGCCTTTGGGGCTCAGGTCGAGGGCGGACCTATCCGCGATTTTGAGGGAATTGGCGAAGGCTTCGTCAATCATGCCGGGGGGCGCATCGCCAAAAGCAGCGCGCATTTCCGCCGCCGATTTGAGATAGTAGCTGCTGAAAGGCTCCATGCGCATGCGGTTGTCGTCAGTTTTCAGCGAGCTGGTTTGGATGCAGAGCAGGGTGTCATGCGCCTCGGCATCGTCGCGATTCACATAATGCACATCGTTGGTGGCGAGCAGCTGCACGGGGCTGTGCCCGCTCTCGCGGTAGTCGCAGAGCCAGCGGTTGAGGTGGCGCAATTCTGGAATATCATGCGCTTGCAGCTCAAGGAAAAAGTTCTCGGCGCCAAAAACATCTTGATACCAGCCGATGCGCTCGCGCGCGCCTTTGTCATCGCCCGCCGTGACCAGGCGCGGAATCTCCGCCGCCAGGCAGCCGCTGGTGGCGATTAGCCCCTCAGCATGCGCAGCCAGGAATGCTTTGTCGATGCGCGGGCGATAATAGAAGCCCTCCAACTGGGATGCGGAGGCGATCTTCAGCAGATTCTGATAGCCGACCTGGTTCTTCGCCAAGAGCAGCAGGTGGTAGGGGCTGCGGTCCAGCCGCGGGTCGCGGTCGGTCATGCCGCGGGTGGCGAGATAGCTTTCCATGCCGATGACAGGTTTGACGCCGGCATCAACGCAGGCGCGGTAAAAGTCCAGCACGCCGAACATCACACCGTGGTCGCTGATGCCCAGCGCCGGCATCTCCAGCTCCTGGGCGCGGGCGACAAGCTGCTTGATGCGGCTTTGGCCATCAAGCAGAGAGAACTCGCTATGTACATGAAGATGAACAAATTCGCTGGTCATAGTCTCGATTCCGCGCGGGCGGCTTTGAAGTACATTGGGGTACAATTGATGGGCAGCGGCTGTAGTATAGCACTTGCAGCGGCAAATCGCGGAGTGTGAGCGCGATTTTGACGGCAAATCGCCCCAAAAAAGATGGAGCAAGCGGTGCCAGAACTTCCAGAAGTTGAGACTGTTGCGCGCGGCTTGCGCGCGCCTTTAGTTGGCAAGCGCATCAAAGCGATGTGGCATGACTGGGAGCGGGCGCTGCATTCGCCGGGCGCGGCGGAGTTTGCCGCGCGCATCAGCGGGCAGAAGATTCGCGCTGTCAACCGGCGGGGAAAATACATTCTAATCGCGCTGGACGCTGGCGATACTTTGCTGATACACCTCAAAATGTCGGGCAGGCTATATGTTGCGCCGGCGGCTGAAGAGCATGAAGCCGACCGCTGGGTGCATGTGCGCTTCGACCTCGATAGCGGCGAGCAACTGCGCTTTTCTGATTTGCGGAAGTTCGGCCGCGTCTACCTCAGCAATGATGTCGCTGCGCTGCTGGCGCATTTGGGACCAGAGCCATTGAGCGCAGACTTCACGCTGGCGCGCTTCCAATCTGGTATGCGCGGGCGCAGCCGGGCAATTAAATCGCTGCTGCTGCAGCAGGAATTTGTGGCGGGCATCGGCAATATCTACGCCGATGAGGCGCTCTTCCGCGCGGGCATAAATCCCGCCGCCCGCGCCAACGGCTTGAGCGAGGAAGATTGCGCCTTGCTGCACCGGGCAATACAGGACGCGCTGCGGGCGGGCATCGCCCACGAAGGCGCGAGCATCGGCTGGTATCGCAAGCCGGACGGCAAGCGGGGCAATTCGCAGAATTACTTCTATGTCTACGGGCGGGAGGGGCTGCCCTGCCGCCATTGTGGCAGCGCCATCAACAAGATACGGCTCGCCCAGCGCGGCACGCATTTCTGCCCGCAGTGCCAGCCAGCGCAGGCGGCGGATTAGCCGTCGAGCGGGTTATCGTATGCGATTGCCACTGGCTGGATTTTGGGGCGTCCGCGCTCGTCCAGTTGGAGGCGGGCGGCGGGCACATGCGCGTCATGGCAAAATATGCAGAGCGCGCCCGTCTCCAGCGCCCAGCGCTGCCAGGCGCGCTTGGTTTCCAGCGTTATCAGCGGCTCGACATCGTAAGCACTCATCCAGGCAAGGCGCTCGAAATGCACTGCCAGCGACGCCATATCACAGAGGAAGGCGGCGGTTTCGCCGCGGCTGCTGAGGCGCAGGCTCATGTGGGCGGGGGTATGCCCCGGCGTCAGCAGCAAGTCGATCCCCGGCGCAAGCTCATAATCACCGTCGAGTAGCTGCAATCTGCCTTCAGCATACAGCGGCTGGTAATTCTGCGGCAGATAGGTGGCGCGGGTCCGTTCGTTGGGCGCGCCGGCATCGGCATATTCGCGGCGCTGCACCAAATGTATCGCATTCGGGAAGGCGGGCTGGCGCTGTCCATCAGCGTCCAGGCGGAAGTTGCCGGTGCAGTGGTCATCATGCAAATGGGTGTTGATGACGATGTCGATATCCGCCGCGGCGATGCCCAACGCTGCCAAACCCGCCTGGCTGCCATCAAAGTGACTGACAGCGCGCCGCCGCCGCTGGGATGCGCTGAGGCAGTTGCCGAAGCCGGTGTCAACGAGCATGGTCTTGCCGCCAGCGCGCACAAGCAGAGTGTGGTTCGCCGTCTTCAGCAACTGCCGTTCGTCCACGCGGTAATAGCGCGACCAAAGCAGGCGCGGCACCAAGCCGAACATGCCGCCAGGGTCAACCCAGGTGGTGGCGTCATTAAAGAGATAGACTTCGATATCGCCGATGCGAATCATCGCCGCGCGCCTCAGCCAGCCTGTTGGAACTTGCCCGAGAGCTGGTCCTGGCGCATGCAGCAGCGCTTGTACTTTTTGCCGCTGCCGCAATGGCAGGGCTGGTTGCGCCCCGGGCGCTGAGCGCTTTTGCGCACCGTTTGCTGCAGCGGGCGGTCGCTGCCGCCCGCGCTGAAATTCGGGCGGGATTCGCGCAGGTGCTGGCGGCGCTGCGGCACCTGCGCCATTGCGGGCTGCGTCAAGTAGATGGTACGCGCCGCGATTTGCTGATAGGTGCCTTCGACAACGCGGAACATTTGGAAAGCCTGCCGCTGATATTCCACCAGCGGGTCCTTCTGCGCCATCGCTTGCAAGCCGATGCCTTCGCGCAGGATGTCGAGGTCGGTCAAATGCCGTTGCCAATAATGGTCGAGGGCGCGGATGACCGTGTGCCGTTCCGCGAATTCCATCAAGCCCTCGCGCGCCGCTTCCAGCTGCGCTTTCTTCTCTTCCAGCAAGGCGCTGGCATGCTCGCTGATAAGCGTTTTCAGTTCTTCCGCTTCACTCTCGGCGATGGCATCGGCGTCCGCTTCTGGCGGCAGCGGCAAGCCTGTCGCCGCCAACTGCTGATACATGGCGGCGGCGTCCTGATAGTCCCCCTCGCTATCCGCGGCAAAAGCCTCATCGACCGCCTGCGCAATCTGCTCTGCGATCATCGCCTGGTAGTCGCTGTGCAGCCCCGCGGCATCTTTCAGCAGCCAGTCGCGCCGCTGCGCATAGATGATTTCGCGCTGTTTGTTGACGACATCATCATATTCTACAACGCGCTTGCGGATGTCAAAATTGTGCCCTTCGACGCGGACCTGCGCCTGCGCGATCGACTTGCTTATCATGCTGTGCTGGATGGCTTCATCTTCGGGGAAGCCGGCAGTTTGCATCAAGCGCTTGACATTTTCGTTGGCGAAACGGCGCATCAAATCGTCTTCCAGGCTGAGGTAAAAGCGCGACAGCCCGGGGTCGCCCTGGCGCCCCGAGCGCCCGCGCAGCTGATTGTCAATGCGGCGCGCGTCGTGGCGCTCGGTGCCCAGCACAAACAGCCCGCCCGCTTCCAGCACAATCTCGCGGTCCTGCGCGACAGCGCTTTCGGCATCAGCGAGCGCTTTCTTCCATTGGGCGGCGCTGGCGGAGGTGAGGTCGATGCCTTTGCGGCGCAGATTGGCGCGCGCCAAGCCTTCCGGGTTGCCGCCGAGCAGGATATCCACGCCGCGCCCCGCCATGTTGGTGGCGATGGTGACAGCGCCCGGACGCCCCGCCTGGGTGATGATTTCGGCTTCTCTTTCGTGCTGCTTGGCGTTGAGCACCTCGTGCTTGATGCCAGCTTTGTTGAGAAAACTGCTGAGCCGCTCCGAAGTTTCGACAGCGACTGTGCCCACGAGAATGGGCTGTTGCTCAGCGTTGCGCTCTTTGATCGTGGCGACTATCGCCCGCCATTTGGCGGCTTCGTTGACATAAATGAGGTCGTCTTCATCTTCGCGGATGACGGGGCGGTGCGTTGGAATTGGCACCACATCCAGCTCGTAGGTTTTCTCAAATTCTTCGGCTTCGGTCAGCGCCGTGCCCGTCATGCCCGCCAGCTTGTCGTACATGCGGAAGAAATTCTGGAAAGTGATCGACGCCATGGTGATATTTTCACGGCGGATTTCGACGCCTTCTTTGGCTTCAATGGCTTGGTGCAAGCCCTCGGAGAAGCGGCGGCCGTGCATCAGCCGCCCGGTGAAGTCATCGACGATAACAATTTCACCATTTTGCACGATATATTCTTTGTTTTTGTCGAAGAGGGTCTGGGCGCGCAAGCAATTGTCGAGGTAGGGCAGCATCTCGGCATTTTCGGGGTGATACAACTGCGAGAGGCCGAGCGCGCCCTCAACCTTGTCGACGCCCTGCTCTGTCAAGTAGACGATGCGGTCGCCGATATCCACCACATAATCGCCATCCGGCTCTTCCGCCTCAACGCTGTCTTCGGAGCTTATGCGCAGGCGCTTGACAATACCGGCAAAACGCCGATAGAAATCTGACGGTTCATCGGAAGGTCCGGAGATTATCAGCGGCGTGCGCGATTCGTCTATCAGGATATTGTCGACTTCATCCACGATGGCATAGCGCAAGTCGCCTTGCGACAATTGCTCTTTTGACACTGCCAGATTGTCACGCAGGTAATCAAAGCCGAATTCGTTGTTGGTGCCATACAGGATTTCCGCCTTGTAGGCGTCGCCGCGGCTGCAGGGGCGGAGGTTTTGATATCGGGCGTCATCCGAGATGAAGTCGGGATCGTAAAGAAAAGAGCCGCTATCCGGCTGCCCGCCCGTATTTTGAATCACCGCCGCCGTCACGCCCAGCAGGTGATAGATGGGACCCATCGTCTGCAAGCCATGTTTGCTCAAATAATCGTTGGGGGTAACGAGATGTACGCCTTTGCCCGCCAAGGCATTTAAGTAAAGCGGCAAAGTTGCGACCAGGGTCTTGCCTTCGCCGGTTTTCATTTCGGCGATGCGCCCTTCGTGCAGCACGATGCCGCCGATAAGCTGCACATCGTAGGGGCGCAAGCCGATTGTGCGCACCGAAGCTTCCCGCACCAAGGCAAATGCCGGCGCCAGAATATCGTCGAAAGCTTTCCCGGCGGCGAGCTGCGTTTTGAATTCGGCGGTTTTGGCGCGCATTTGCTCGTCAGTCAACCGCCGCATCGCCGGCTCAAGCGCGTTGATTTCTTCGACGGTGCTGTTATAGGCGGCGATTGCCCTCTGCATCGGGTCGCCGAAAACTTTCTTTACGAGATTGCGGAACATGTTGCCTCTTGCTCGCTACCTGATTGCTGGATTGTTTGGCTAGCGCCGATTATACCATAAGCATGAGCGGGCTGGCGCTGGCGGATTAGAATTTGCTCCCCAGCCAATTGAACAGCCGGGAGAGGTGACGGCGGAAAAGCATGTACAAGACAAAAAGCGCGGCTGTCGCCAGATAGACCAGCAGCAAGAAGTCTTCGTTTTGTGAGGCTTCGCTGCCAATCAGCACAATGAAGTACGTCGGCAAGAGCCCGCCGAAAAATGAGACAAAGATATAGGTGGAAAAGCGGATATTGCCCAAGCCGACGGCGTAGCTGATGAAATCGTAGACGGAGAATAAAAGCAGGCGCGCCGCTAAAAGCGATTGCCAATCATCGGTGTGGCGCGCATAGAAGGTGTCTATCCGTTCCAAAGCGGCTTCGCCAACAAATTTTTTCACCAAGCGCCGTCCAAAGAGACGCGCGATAATCACGCTGATGCAGCCGCCGATGACCTCGCCCAGGACCGAGTAGAAGGTGCCGGGGATGACGCCGAAGAGGATGCCAGAGGCAAATTGAATGGGACCGGCGGAAAGCGGCGCGAAGGTGAAAGTCAGCGCTTTTAAGCCGACATAGAGCATCGGTCCCCACAAACCCGCGCCAGCAACGATGAGCTGCAGCTCCGCCACATGTATCGCTTGGCTGAGCCAATAGAGCAGCGTCAGGACAGCGAGGAAAACGCTGCCGTAGAGGAAGAGCAGGGAATTTGACAGGTCGCCCGTGGGTTCGTCGGGACGGCGATAGAGGGGGCGTTTTTCTTCACTCATTAAACAGCGCGCCCACACTCCTGCCCTCATGCGCGCGCAGGATGACCTCGCCCAGCAAAGGCGCGATCGACAGCGCAGTCATATTCGGCAGCTTCTGTTCACTTGGAATCGGCAATGTATTGGTGAATATGATTTCCCGCAGATCAAGCATGGCGAAGCGCTCATACGCTTGCTGAGAAAAGAAGGGATGCGTGAAGGCGCAAAGCACATCGCGGGCGCCAGCCTCACGCACAACTTTGACGGCGCTGACGATGGTGCCGGCGGTGTTCACTTCGTCATCGACGAGCAGCACATTTTTTCCCGTCACATTGCCGATGAGGGAGAGGGCGCGCGGATTCTCGACATTATCCACGCGGCGCTTCTCGACAAATGCCAGCGGCACGCCCAGCGCCTCCGCCCAGTTGCGCCCCTGCTTGGCAAAGCCGAGGTCGGTTGTCACCACGACCAGCTCATCCAGCTCGCCGCTGTTGAGCTTGCTGATGATGTAATCGCACAAAAGATGGAAAGCGGTGAGCGCATCGCCGGGGATATTAAAGAAACCCTGGATTTGTCCCGAATGCAAATCGACGGTCATGTAGCGGTCGACGCCGGCAACTTCGATGATGTTGGCGATGAGCCGGGCGGATATCGGCACCCGCGGCTGGTCCTTTTTGTCGGAGCGGGTGTAGCTCATATAGGGCATCACCAGGTTGATGCGCCAGGCGGAATCCCGCTTGAGCGCGTCAATCATGATCAGCATTTCCATGAAGTTGTCGTGCACGGGCGGCGCCATCGCCTGCACCAGGTAGACATCTTTGCCACGCACGCTTTCGCCCAGCTTGATGAAGATATTCTCGTTGGAGAAGACAGCGCGGGTATACGCGCCGGGGGTGATGCTGTATTCGGAATAGCCGCAGATGTACTCGACGATTTCTTCGCCCAATTCGCGGGAGGCGCTGCCGCAGAAGACTTTCATCGAGCCGAAGCGCATGGTCGAGGAATGTTCCTGCTCTTCGTCATCGCCCAGGAGCAGCTCTTGGTCGGGCTCGTCGGGATGGAACTTCGCGCCGGGCACTTTCACCAAGTTGGTCATTCGCATCTGCTTCACGGGCACCCCCAAAGCACTCTGCAACGGGCGAGAAAGCGCGGCATCAGCAGCTTTTGCCGATGACAGCGCGCTGATGATACCAGCAAGCTACGCGGTACTGATAGTGCTAAAGCCCTGGCACAAGCAGCCGCCGTGAGCGGGCGCTGCTCGTGCCAGCGGCAGGCGCGGTCCTGCGCTTGACGCCGAAGTTTAGATGTGGGCAGTGAGTCGGCTGACGATTTTGCCCTTGGGTTTGAAGCCGGTGATGCGCTCGACCGCTTCGCCGCCTTTGAAGAGGATTAATGTCGGGATGCTCATGATGCCGTAGTGCATCAGCACTTCCTGATTGGCGTCCGCGTCAACTTTGGCGACGCGCAGCTTGCCTTGGTATTCGCTGGCGATTTCATCGACGATGGGCGCGATCATCTTGCAGGGACCGCACCATTCCGCCCAAAAATCGACGAGAACTGGCGTGTCGCTATCGAGGACTTCGCTCTGGAATTCCGCTTTGTTTACTTCAATTGTCATCGCGCTCATGCAGGTATCTCCTGAGTTTTCTAGGGTTGGCTCGCGGGCGGCTGCCCGCCAGCTCGACCGGTGTACAGTCTGGCGTTTGGACGAACAGCCGCGGCTGCATCTTACATCAGAAATGTGTTTGATGTGCCTGGCGCAACTCCGCGGGCTTCTCATCCAGGCTAGATAGTAGCAGGAAATGCGGCTGATTCATAGAAGCGCCGCCGCCGAATTAAAAAAGCGCTTCGGATGTAATTTGCGCGGAGTCCGCTGGCATTGAGGTTTGTCACGGCGGCGCGCGCGTGATAGCATCTGCTGATGGAGCGCCACCGCCCGCCGCGACCCCGAGAGGCGCAATGAGCGACGAACAGCAATTGCCAGACTTAACCAGCCGGCAAGAAGATATCCTGACTTGCATCGTAAAAGCCTATTCGGAAAAGCCGGAGCCGGTGGGTTCGCGTTTTTTGGTCGAGAATTACCAGCTTACTATCAGCTCGGCGACGGTGCGCAGCGAGATGGCGCAGCTCGAAGAGATGGGATATATCGCGGCGCCGCATACTTCTGCCGGGCGCGTGCCGACAGCGGCGGGATTTCGCTATTTTGTGCGCCGCCTGCTGCGCACGCGCAGCCTTACGCGCGGCGAGCAGAGCCACATTTCCGAGCGGGTTGGCACTTTGCAGGCGGGCATGGAACAATGGATGCGGCGGACGGCGGCGCTGCTGGCGCGCTCGGTGCAGACCGCGTCCATCGTAACGCCGCCAATTTCGCAGGTCAATTCCTTCAAACATGTGGAGTTGATAGCGATTCAGGGGCGTTTGGCGCTGCTGGTGCTGGTGTTGAACAGCGGCAGCGTGCATCAACGCATGTTGACGCTGGCGGAGCCGGTGGCGCAGGCGAAGCTGGCGGAAGCGGCGAAGCTCATCAACGACAATTGCGCGGATTTGGGCGCGCGCCAGGTGCGCTTGCGCAGCATCAACCTGCCGATGCTGGAGCGCGAGGTGGCGGAGCTGACGGCGGAGCTCATCGAAAATGTGGATAACAATCGCGCCCGCTTCATCTATCGCGATGGCTTGAGCCAGATTATGGACAGCTTCGCCGATGAAGGCGGCGCCCAGCAGGCAATCCGCATTTTGGAGGAGCGCACGGTGCTCAACGCCCTGTTGACGGAATTGCTTGAGCGCCTGCCCGAGCAGAGCCAGGGCGCGGGCGTGCAAGTGGTCATCGCTGGCGATGGGCGCTATGAAGACCTCAGCCGCTTGAGCATGGTCTTGAGCCGCTATGGCGACCCGGCGCGGATGAGCGGCGCTGTCGGCGTTTTGGGACCGACGCATATCAATTATGGGCGCGCTATCAGCACCGTGCGTTATGTCTCGAATTTGATGACCAATGTCCTGGCGACGCTGTATCAAGACAACGTGCATGACGAGCCGCGGCACAACATATAATCTTCGTAAGACTTGCTGATTTTCCTCGAAAAGCGCCCTTTTCCCCACTATAATGCCGTGAATTCTGACATTTATCCTATACAGGCTTGGCATACTCAAGTCAGGATTTGATTGCGGCGACAGGCATCCAGCAGAGGGACATCTATGAGCGATATCAAGGAGCCGAGCGAGGCTTTGGAGCGGGACGAAGACGCGCCAGCGGCGGCTGACGGCGCGCCCCAGCAAGAAACGGAAGCAGCACCAGAGCCGCCGGCGGGCGTTAACTTGATGGCGGCTTTGATTGAGGCGCAGCAGCAAGCCAAAGCCAATGAAGACGGCTGGCAGCGCGCCCGCGCCGAATTCGCCAATTACAAAAAGCGCACCGAGAGAGAACGGAGCGAGCTCTTCCAGCGGGCGGCGCTGGACACTTTGAAGGCGCTGCTGCCCATCATTGATGATTTTGACCGCGCTTTTGAAAGTGTGCCGGCGGGATTGCAGGAAGACCCCTGGCTGGGCGGCGTCTCCATGATTCAGCGCAAGTTCTTGACATTGCTGGAGCAATACGAAGTGGAGGCGATGGACCCGACAGGGCAAGCCTTTGACCCGAACCTGCACCAGGCGATTGGGCTTGAAGAAAGTGACGAAGTAGAAAGCGGGCATGTTATCGAGACCTTGCAAAAAGGCTACTGCGCTGGCGACAAAGTCTTGCGGCTGGCGCTGGTCAAAGTGGCGAGTTAAGCGCGCCGCTCGCTACATCGCGGCGTGAAGACTTCTGCGAAAGGAAAAACACCATGGGAAAAATTATCGGCATTGACCTGGGCACAACCAATTCTGTAGTCGCTGTGATGGAAGGCGGCGAGCCCACAGTAATTCCATCGTCCGAGGGCGGCAACCTCATTCCATCGGTGGTCGCCATCAACGCCAAAACCGGCGAGCGGCTGGTCGGGCGGGTGGCGCGCAACCAGGCGGTGGTGAACCCGGAGAACACCGTCTTTTCCATCAAGCGCTTTATTGGGCGCAAGTTCAAAGATGGCGAGGTGCAAGAGGCGAAGAGCACCGTGCCCTACGAAGTGACGGCGGCATCCAATGGCGATGTGCGCGTGAAAATGAACAATCGTGAATACAGCGCGCCCGAGATATCGGCGATGATTTTGCAGAAGCTCAAAGCCGATGCCGAAGCCTATCTGGGCACGGCTGTTGACCAGGCGGTCATCACGGTGCCAGCGTATTTCAACGATGCCCAGCGCAACGCCACCAAAGACGCCGGCAAAATCGCCGGTTTGGAAGTGCTGCGCATCATCAACGAGCCGACTGCCTCCAGCCTGTCTTTTGGCTTGGGCGAGCGCAACGAAGGCATCATCGCCGTCTATGACTTGGGTGGCGGCACCTTTGACATCTCGATCCTCGAGGTGGCTGATGGCGTCTTTGAAGTGAAGTCGACCAATGGCGATACCTATTTGGGCGGCGACAACTTCGACGACCGCATCATCAACTGGATTGCCGACCAATTTGAGCAGGAGAACGGCATCAACCTGCGTAAAGACCGGCAAGCGCTGCAGCGGCTGAAAGAAGCGGCGGAAACGGCGAAGATCGAGCTCTCGACAACGCAGAGCGCGGAGCTTAACCTGCCCTTCATCACCGCTGATGCCAGCGGACCGAAACATCTGACCAAAACTTTGACCCGCGCCAAGCTGGAGAGTCTGGTCGATGGGCTGGTGCGCAAATCGATTGAGCCTTGCCGCCAGGCGCTCAGCGATGCCGGGCTTTCCGCCAGCGATGTGGATGCGGTGCTGCTGGTGGGCGGCATGACGCGCATGCCCGCCATTCAGGAAGCGGTCAAGGGCTTTTTTGGCAAAGAGCCGACCAAAGGCGTGAACCCGGACGAGGTGGTGGCGCTGGGCGCGGCGATTCAAGCGGGCGTGCTCGGCGGCGATGTCAAAGATGTGCTGCTGCTGGATGTTACGCCGCTGACGCTGAGCGTGGAGACTTTGGGCGCGGTGGCAACGCCGATGATCGAGCGCAATACCACCATCCCCAGCAAAAAGGCGCAAGTCTATTCGACGGCGGCGGATGGCCAAACACAGGTGGAGATTCATATCGTGCAGGGCGAGCGGCCGATGGCGGCGGACAACAAATCGCTGGGCAAGTTCATTCTCGATGGCATCCCGCCGGCGCCGCGGGGCATGCCGCAAATCGAAGTAACCTTCGATATTGACGCCAATGGCATCCTCAATGTCAGCGCCAAGGACAAAGCCTCGGGCAACGAGCAGGCGATTACCATCACCGCCAGCAGCGGCTTGTCGGATTCCGAGGTGGATCAAATGGTGGCGGAGGCGGAGAAATTCGCCAGCCAGGATGCCGAGCGCAAAGAGCGGGCGGAAGTGTCCAATCAAGCGGAGAGCGCGATTTTCCAGGCAGAAAAGCTCATCCGCGAGAATGAAGACAAGCTGCCGGCTGAGGCGGTCGCGCAGACACAAGAAAAGGTTGAAGCCCTGCGCAGCGCGCAGGCGGGCGACAATGTCGCCGATATCCGGGCGGCAACCGAGGCGCTGATGGCATTTTTGCAGACCGTTGGCGCGCAGATGTATCAGGACACGAATGGCGATGCCCCGCCCGCGGCAACGCCCGAAGACGAAGATGTAATCGACGCCGAGTTCACCGAGACTTAGGGCACTCCAAAGTGATTTAGAACAAAGAGCGGCAGACTCCTGCCGCTCTTATGCCATAACAAATTGAAGACAAGGAGCATAAGTATATGATTAACAATTTAGAACGAAATGGTGAAAGAAAATCTGCGCCTCTCAAAACTGTGGCAGGTGCACCTGACAAACCGCTTATCATTGGGGATATTGAGATCCCATGTTATGTACTTGAAGATGAAACTCGTGTAATTAGCCAGCGAGGCATTTATCGGGGCATGGGGACGACCGGAGGTGGAAGCGAGAATACCTCCGTTGATGCTGCCCAAATGCCTAGGTTTGCAAGGAGTAAGTGGTTACAACCCTTCCTTACTCCTCAACTAAAGGAAACACTGGCTTCACCAATTGAGTTCTCCACACAATTTGGGAAACTTGCCTATGGTTACCCTGCGGAGTCGTTGGTCGAACTTTGCGAAGCCATTTTGCAGGCCAGAGATAGCAAAGCAGCATCATCGCAACAAACCAGCATAGTTGTGCAAGCCGACTTGATAATGCGCGGGCTTGCTAGAGTTGGAATTAATGCATTAATCGATGAAGCAACTGGATACGAAGAGATTCGAGTTAAACGCGCCCTAGCCCATATATTGGAAATGTTCATTGCAAAAGAAATCCAACCGTGGATGAAGACTTATCCTATTGAATTTTATGAGCAAATTTGCAGGCTAAAGAGATGGCCGAAAGAGTATGCAATATCCCGACCGTCAGTTGTAGGGCATTACACAAACGACATAATCTATGAACGCCTTGCGCCGGGCGTACTTAAAGAACTTCGTGCAAGAAATCCTGCGCAGCCTGACGGAACTCGCAAACACAAACACCATCAATTGCTGACACCAAATCATGGACACATCGCACTTCAAAATCATCTGGCAGCAGTTATCTCACTTATGAGGATTTCAAAGACTTGGCAGGGGTTCAAACGACATCTTACGAAAGCACATCCAAAACATAATGAACAGCTATTTCTGGAATTTGATAGCGAGTAAACAACGAAACGGGGTATAGTTGTCTATATCCCGTCTCTATTATCAGCCGCGCGCAGCATCGAGAGAAACAACAGGACCTATGTATGCCCAGAGATTATTATGAAGTGCTCGGTGTGGCGCGCGGCGCGGATACTGACGAAATCAAGAGTGCCTTCCGCCGATTGGCGCGGCAATATCACCCGGATGTCAGCCAAGAAGACAATGCCGAAGAGAAATTCAAAGAGATAAACGAAGCCTACGCCGTGCTTTCCGATGAGGAGAAGCGGGCGCGTTATGACCGCTTCGGACAT